>CAZQBS010000001.1:0-237206 GCA_964591835.1 uncultured Sphingorhabdus sp.
ATCTTAAGGAGCTGATTTGATTCAGAATCGACCGCGCCCCCAATTTCTCACATGATCCCCCAATCGCTCACGATCTGTCCCCCGATTCCACATTTTGAAGCCCCCGAGCGCTCACCTTACAGCCCCCATAGCCTCATATAGAAGCCCCTTAACGCATTGGTGTTGCTCGAAAATTTAGTCCTGAATCTTAGAATCCCTGAATCTAGAAAACTCCCGCACTGCGTTTGGGTATTTTTTATAGATTTGATTTCAGGGGGATATAACCTCAGGCCAAGGGTGCTCCAACGACAATATCACGATAAGCCTGGGACAGGAGGGAAGGGGGTTCGTTAAGGCAGGAGGTGCGCTATGCGTCCGATTGCCAACAAGCCTACAGTCCAGACCTTGCAGCTCGTCGACCGCCTGGGTGGCAGCTGGCATGGAGTTGTCGCAATGTGCCGTTGTCCAGCACATGAAGACCGCACGCCCTCACTCAGCATAAGGCAGGGAGATCGCTCGATCCTTGTCACCTGCTTTGCCGGCTGTGCGAGCGAAGATGTGCTCAAGGCCATCGCACGAACTATCCCAATTCCGGTCGCTGACAACGGGCATGTCGAGCGGGTAACCAGAAAATCGGGCAACCCACATTGGTCAATCTGGCAGGACGCTCAGCCTGTCACTGGAACACTTGGTGAGCGCTATCTTTTTGAAACCCGCAGGCTCACTAACCCGCTGAACCATGTGCGTTTTCATCCACGATGCCCGCGCGGGGCTGGCAATTCAGCGACGTTCGAACCAGCACTCATCGTGGGGATGCATCTCGGCAACAGGCTAACGGCAATCCAGCGAATATTTCTTGATTCCACAACCGCTCGCTGCACGGCCAAAATCGTCCTTGGCCAGTCAATCGGCGCGGCATGGACCAACGATATTGTGGGCGGCAAAGTGGCACTTGCTGAGGGGTTCGAGACTGCAGCCGCCTTCACCCAACTGCATGACATTCCAGCCTGGGCGAGCATGGGTGCCAGGCGGCTTCCGCAAGTTCGATTTCCTCCCGAAGTGCACACTGTCATCCTGCTGCGCGATAATGATCCCGAGGGCGAGGCCGCCGAGTACAAGGCCGAGTTCGCCTATCGGACCCAAGGATTTGCTGTCGAACATGCGCCCCCGCCGACTCATGCAAATGACTGGGCCGACCAACTGTTTATGTGAGGAAAGGGGGGCTGGGCCTGGCGTGCCGGACGATCGGTACGGGCATCAGGAGGCCAGACATGCGCATGATGACGACATTGGGGGAGGGGCTGAACCTTGCCGCCCGCGACATCCACACCCTTATCACTTCGGACGAAGCTATATCTCGAACCATACTCAATGCGGCTATGCAGCGCGCATTTGGTGCCAATGATGCAACAGGCGCCTGGACTCAGCGGCAAAGCTTCGACGCGCTTGAAGCGGCTGTCAGTCTTTGGGTGATGCAAAGCCCAAAGGAAGGCGATCCGAAAACAGAGCTTGCCAATATCGCATCGATGGTCGCCCGTCTGCCGACCCAAACCGTGCGCAGCGAGGAGCAATATGCGCTACAGCAATTCTCAACTCCCGCGGACATTGCCTGGCTCGCTGCGTATCTCGCAGCAATCACACCTTCCGACATTGTGCTTGAACCCAGTGCGGGGACGGGCCTGCTTGCGGCTTTTGCAAAGCGGGCGGGGGCAACGCTCCAGCTCAACGAATATGACCCGGTGCGCGCGAGTTTGCTGCGCTTGCTCTTTTCAGGATCTGATGTCAGCGAGCATGACGGTGCCCGGATCGCGTCGCTGCGCGCAGAAGATCCCCGACCCAGCGTCCTAATCATCAACCCGCCATTCTCGATGTCACTGGGCCGGCGCGTAGACCGCAATGCCGCCGCCCGACACCTGGCTTCCGCACTCAACCGTCTCGAGCGCGGCGGCCGCGCCGTCGCGATCATGCCCGACTGGTTTGCGCCGGGTCAGCGAACGGAACAGGTCTTTCGGACCACGCTCGACGGCATGCGTGTTGTCCAGTCATTGCGGCTCGACCGCGGCGCTTATGCCAAACATGGCACTTCGGTTGCGGTGCGCCTCTATGTCATCGACAAGGTGCCAGGTTCGCTCACCTGCGTCACAATCAACCGCGACACACCTGCCGACCTGCTCGACGCGATCCCCATGGTGCCGCCGCGTGCTGCTCTAGTTCCTGCGGACCGCCCGGCTTCACCGCGATCAAGCAAACTCTCGCTCTTCCGCTCGGTCAAATCCACCACGCCGCGGCCCGTCATCGTGCGCTTGCCGCAACGCAATGAGGTTGCCGATATCGGCTATACCGTGCTCGACGAACCCGCACCTGCCGGTGAGCAGCAGGGTGTCTATTCGTCCTATCGCCCCTCGCGCCTCGTGTTTACCGATGCGGGCGAGCATCCAACGATGCTGGTTGAATCTGCCGCCATGGCATCGATCAATGCCCCCAAACCGGCCTATGTGCCGCGACTTCCCGAACAGATTGTCGCAAGGAAACTCCTCTCCGCAGCGCAACTGGAAACCGTCGTCTATGCAGGCGATGCCTGGTCGCGCGAGCTTCCGGGCCGCTTTGTCGTCGATCCCAAATCCGTCCAGCTGACCGAAACTGCCGATGGCGACAGCTATCGCTATGGCTTCTTTCTCGGTGATGGCACTGGCGCCGGGAAGGGGCGGCAAGCCGCTGCCTGCATCATGGATCAGTGGCTACGCGGGAAACGCCGCCACATCTGGATCTCCAAAAACGCGACCTTGCTCGAAGACGCGCGCCGCGACTGGACAGCGCTCGGCGGATTATCTGCTGATATCATTGAACTGGCGTCATGGAAGATCAACCAGCCTATCTCCTCGCCTGAAGGCATCCTGTTCGTCCCCTATGGGACATTGCGATCAGCGCGCATCAATGAGACCCGGCTCGACCAGATCATTGCCTGGGCGGGTGCCGACTTTGAGGGCGTCATCGTGCTCGACGAAGCCCATGAACTGGGCGGGGTCGCGGGCGGTGAAGGCACGATGGGCAGGAAGGATGGTTCCTTGCAAGGGATTGCCGGCGTCATGCTACAAAACCGGTTGCCCAAAGCGCGTGTGCTTTATGCTTCGGCGACGGGCGCATCGGACATCAATAATCTGGCCTATGCCGTGCGGCTTGGCCTCTGGGGTCCCGGCACTGCCTTTGCATCCAGAGAAAAGTTCATCACCGAAATCCGCGAAGGCGGAATTGCCGCGATGGAGCTGGTTGCCCGCGATCTAAAGGCCAGCGGACTCTATCTCTCGCGGGCGCTCAGCTTTGCCGGGGTCGAATATGACATCCTCCAGCACGATCTCTCACCCGACCAGATCGACGTCTACGACCAATATTCCGAAGCCTGGTCGATCATCCACCGTAACATGGAGGAAGCGCTCGAGATTACCGGCATTGTCGACGCAATCGAAGATGCGACGCTTAATTCACAGGCCAAGGCCGCTGCCCGATCACGCTTTGAAAGCGCCAAGCAGCGCTTCTTCGGGCAGATATTGCTGTCGATGAAGCTGCCATCGCTGTTTCCCGCAATTGACCAGCATCTGAACGAGGACGACAGCGTCATGATACAGTTGGTCTCGACGGCTGAGGCCATTCTCGACCGGCGGCTTGCCGATCTTGATCCGCAGGAGCGCGAGGAACTCGACGTCGATCTCTCCCCGCGCGAGTTGGTGATCGACTATCTTGCCCGCGCCTTTCCGACCCGGCAGATGGTCGAATATCAGGACGATACCGGCGAAACCCGTTCGCGTCCAATGTTCGATGCCGACGGCAATGCGGTTTACAATGCCCAGGCCGAAGAAGCGCGCGATGCGCTGATCGAACAGCTTTGTGCGCTGCCGGCTATCCATTCTGCCCTCGATGCCATCATCCTGCGCTTCGGTGCCGATATGGTTGCCGAAGTGACGGGCCGGTCAAAGCGGTTGATGCGGTCGGCCGACGGCAGCCAGCGGCTCGAATCCCGCTCCGCCCGTTCCAACCTTGTTGAAACCCAAGCCTTCATGAACGGCACCAAGCGCTTGCTGATCTTCTCGGATGCCGGTGGCACGGGACGCAGTTACCATGCGAGTCTCGACGTTAAGAATCAGGCGCGCCGGGTACATTTCCTGCTCGAGCCGGGATGGCGCGCGGACCGGGCGATCCAGGGGTTGGGCCGGACACACCGCACCCATCAGGCGCAACCTCCGCTGTTCCGACCGGTCACCACCAATTGCCGGGGCGAATTGCGCTTCACGAGCACGATCGCGCGCCGTCTTGATGCATTGGGCGCCCTCACCCGCGGTCAGCGCCAGACCGGCGGGCAGAATCTGTTCGATCCTTCGGACAATCTTGAAAGCGATTATGCCAAAGCCGCGCTCATCAACTGGTATCACTTGTTGGTGCGCGGCAAACTGCAGAGCATGTCACTCCAGGATTTCGAGCGAGCCAGCGGGCTCAGCCTCACCGACAAGGATGGCATCATCAGCGAAGATCTGCCGCCTATCCAGCGCTGGCTCAACCGGCTGCTGGCGCTTCGCATCGCCACGCAAAACGCGATCTTCGATGAGTTTATTGCGCTTGTCGAAACAAGGGTGTCGGCCGCCAAAGACGCTGGCACGTTCGATGTCGGGGTAGAAACACTCCTTGTTGAAAGCTGCGAACTCTTGGGCGACACCATCATCCGTACCGATCCCCAAACCGGGGCAACCTCGCACCTGCTCGAAATCCTCACGCAGCGCCGCCGCCAGCCCTTGGCGCTTGCCCGGCTCAAGGCCATGACGCAGGACAAGCGCATCGCGTGGTTGCGCAACACCCGCAGCCGCAAGGTCGCGCTTCGTATCGCCGCCCACCCGCATATGGATGATCAGGGTAATACCCTCATCCGTTACGAGCTGGTCCGGCCCTTGCGCAGCGAGTTCATTCTCGAACGCAATCTGGCGGAAAGCGCCTGGGAGGATATGTCGGAAGCGAACTTCGATGCCGCCTGGCAGGCCGAGTATGAGGAAGATGCCAATGGGCTGGTTGCCGACACGCTCTACCTGGCGACGGGTCTGTTGTTGCCGGTCTGGGGCGCTCTACCCAAGGAAGATATGTCAGTGATGCGCATTCTCGACGAGGCCGGCAATGGCTGGCTCGGGCGCCGTATCCCTGAAATTTATGTCGAGCGCGTGCTCGACAAGCTCGGGGTCAGCGACCGGGTAGCCATTGCGCCCGACAAGCTTGCGCAAGCCATTCTTGCGGGCCGAAGCTACACCGTGAAACACCCGCTCAACGCCACGATCAAGACTTCGCGCGTGAACGGCCATAAGCGGCTCGAGATTGCGGGCGTCGAAGCCGCGCAGCTTCCGGGCCTCAAGGCGATGGGGTGTTTCACTGAGATCATCGCCTACAAGACGCGGGTCTTCGTTCCGCTCGATGCGGCCTCTTCGATCCTCGCGCGGCTGCTCACCTGAGCGGCTCTGCGAAATGAAGAGGGGAGGGGGATTGCGCAGGAGTGGCGCTGCAGTGTGTCGCGCCCCTTGACCCTGATTGGAGAACCCACATGAGCATCATCCAGATCCCGCTTGCAAAGCTGCATCTCTCGCCCGCTAATGTCCGCAAAAATGACAGCCAGCTGTTCATCGACGAACTCGCCGCCAATATCGCCGAAAATGGCCTGCTGCAAAACCTCGTCGTTGCTCCAATGGCCAAGCCCAAGGGCCATTATTGCGTGACCGCTGGTGGCCGCCGCCTGCGCGCCATGAACCGGCTTGTCGAGCTTGGCCAATGGGCGAAGGATATAAACGTCGATTGCCGGTCGCTGCAAGGCGATGCCGCGCAGCAAAGCGAGGTTTCGTTCGCCGAGAATTTCATGCAATTGAAGATGACCGTCACCGACGAAATCCGCGCGTTCAAGCACTTCATCAATGAAGGCAGCGATGTTGACGGCATTGCCCGGCGTTTGGGGCTGACCCGCCGTCATATCGAAGCCAGGTTACGCCTTGCCGATCTGGCCGAGCCGATTTTTGCCGCACTTGATGAAGGCACGATCACGCTCGATATCGCCAAAGCCTATGCAAGCACCGCCGGCCATGAACGCCAATTGATGGTCTGGGAGCAGATGGCGAACCATTGGCAGGGCAATAATGCCGACACCATCCGCCGGATGATCGCGCACGCTTCGCTGCCCTCGACCTCGCCTATTGCCCGCTATGTGGGGGAAGAGGCTTATCGCGAAGCGGGTGGCCGCATCGAATCCGACCTGTTCCAGGCCGAGACCGGCGACAAATGGCTCGACAGTGAAATCGCCCTTAGGATCGCGGGCGAAAAGCTTCAGGCCTTCGCGGTCGAGGTCGCAACCGAGACTGGCTATGGCTGGGTGCGTCCGCTCGTCGGCACCCGCGTGGACCATGCCGCGGTGGAAGCGCTGCATCCGGTTCAGGTCGAAGCCGCTCCTTTGAGCGAAGAAGAACAGGCACGGATCGCCACCATCGCCGACGAAATGGCGGCGATCGAAACAAAATTCGAGGCAGGGCTGGACGATGATGGTGATGCCGATGCGCTCGAAGATCGATTTGGCGCACTCGAAGCCGAACTGGTCCGCATCCAGGACAAACCCGGCGTCGTGTCTGACGAGATCAAGCCGAGCGTTGGCTGTTTCGTCATTCTTGATGCCGAAGGCATGCCCGTCATCGACGCCACGCTCTACAGCGAAACCGCCCCGCGCAAGCAGCGTAGCACGACGGCGACAGGCGGCAACGCCACTGATTCAGGTGATCCAGATGGTATGGGCGAAGAT
This sequence comes from uncultured Sphingorhabdus sp., assembly GCA_964591835.1. Lineage (GTDB taxonomy): Bacteria > Pseudomonadota > Alphaproteobacteria > Sphingomonadales > Sphingomonadaceae > Sphingorhabdus_B. Next base: position 6,788 of record CAZQBS010000001.1, read on the forward strand.
GGTGAGGTGGCGATCAAGCCGCTCTCGCAGCGCCTGATTGGCGAATTGTCGGTGCAGCGCCGCGACATTCTGGCGGCCAATCTCGCGGTCAATCCGGCAGTCGCGCTGGATCTCCTGATCTTCGCCATTGCCGACCGCACGCCAACCTATGGCCGCGACGAACGTGGGACAACAGTCCGGGCGCCCGAACCGTCTTGCTATCTCGATGCCTATCCGGCCTCCCCCGCCTTTGAACAGCTTGCTGAAATCCGCGACGGACTCGACACCAGCTGGACCGAGCCTGAAACGACCGTTGCCCGCTTCGAGGCTTTTGCCGGACTCGACGATGACGCCAAGGCAGGCTGGCTCGCATATGTCGTCGCCAAATCGCTTGAACCCAGCATCGGTGGCGCGCGCGTTGGCCATCAGGGCCCAAGCAGCAATGATCTTCACGACCATCTCGCTGGACTGATGCAGATTGAAGCAGCGCAGCACTGGCGCCCGACCGCTGCCAATTATTTTGACCGGGTCGGCAAGCAGCAATTGCTTCGCCATATCACCGACATTGGCGGGACGACGATGGCGGCGAGCTATATGGCGAGCAAGAAGGGCGATCTCTCGCAGACCTGCGAGAAATTGTTCGCAGGCGAGACCATAGTCGCACCTGAGGTCAAGGCCGCCGCGTTGGCTTGGGTGCCCGATGCGATCCGGTTCAGGCCTGCCGCAGAAGGGCCTGCCGACGAAACCGCCGAGTCTGAAGGTGCAGCAGAACCGCTGGTCGAAGACGCTGGCGAAGAGCCACTCGACGTCGAAGACCTGGTCGAAGCCTGATCGGCCTTCCCTCGCCACTTAACACCGCGCCGCCATGCCTGCGGCGCGGTGCCCTTCCTCATATTCCATGAAGGTCTTTCAACCATGACACAGCATGAACCTGTGCGCGCTCGCGTGGCCGCCGCGGCCATCGGCAAAGTAACCCGGATGTTTTCCGGGTCGCTCGACGATATCCTGACCGAACTGTTCCAGAATGCCCGCCGGGCAGGGGCAACGAAGATCGCGGTTTCGACCAGCACTGAGCCGACCCCGAAAATCATCATCGCCGATGATGGCAAGGGCATCGCCAGCCCGCAGGCGTTGCTCTCGCTTGGCGAATCCGATTGGGATGCGGCAGCAACGCTGCGCGAAGATCCGGCAGGGATGGGCTTTTTCTCGCTTGCCGGTCGCGCGACCACCATCACTTCGTCTACCGGCGGCGACGCATTCAGGCTGGCTATCCCTGAGGATGGCTGGACCGGCGAGCGTGAATTATGTGTCGAGAGCGCCACGCGCGAACGCGGCACCAATATCGTCTTTTCAGCCAATGACGATTGGCTGCGCCAAATTGGCGGCGCAGTCGAACGCGTGGCGCGCTATCTACCAGTGGACGTGACGCTCGACGGTGTAAGTCAAGCGCGCAAGGGCTTTCTCGACGGTGCAACCTATACAAAACGGGTGGGCGGACTTGCCATTGGGGTCTTTCCGAGGCCGTTTTCCACCTATGAAGCCCATATCAATTTTCACGGTCTAACGCTGCGGCAGCGGCTCTTCTCGCTTGTCGAGACCGACTATAGCCACTGGTCTGCACGTATCGACATTATCGACGCGCCCGAGCTGCAGCTGGTGCTTCCAGCCCGCAAGGAGCTGGTCGAAAACCCCCATAGTCTTGCGCTCGACAGTTTGGTGAAGGCCGCGATATTCGAAGCCATCCGCGAACGGGGGCGGCACTGCCTTACCAAAAAGGATTGGGATGAAGCTGCCACACTCGGCATTGACCTTGCCGAAGCCGATGCGCTTCTCACGCCGTGGCAGCCCGATGCTGCCGATGAATATTTTGGTGCAGCACGCGAAAACCCTGTCGAACCGGGTACAGATGCGCTGCTTGTGCCGTCCTTCGATCCGTTCACCGCGCAGATGTTGCACCGTGCGCTTGCGCTTGCTGGATCCCCACCGTTCGCGCAACTGCTCGATGCTCGTCCCGCCTATCAAGGCTATCGTTGGTATGATGCGCTCGAAATAATCAGCGACTGTTGCCCAGAACTGTCGCATGACGGTTCCGTTCTTGTGTTCGACCAGACCAAAAGGCTGTCCGATGTCAATACGCGCATCGATGAAGCCTCGCTAGACCTCATCTTGTCGTCTGGTGGGTACAGGAGATTGTCCCTCGATCTCTATCTCGAAGCTGATCCTGACGAATACGGCACCGCCGACGAGATGATCATGCTTGTGACCCGGGACAGTCATCTCAGCCCGAGCGAGCTTGCCGCCTATATCACATGTGCTGGATTTTGCTTTTGCGACGATAGCGATGCCGGCAGCTACAATGATCAACGTGACCATTATGAACAGTCCGCTCTCCACCGCGCTTTTGAATGTCTGAAAGCAGGCGATGAAAGCGATCTTGCCAAGATCAAACATGACTTCGGGAGGCACATTGCCTGGCTGGTGCCAAAGGGCAGGGTGCTGTCACTCGAATATGACGGGACCAGCTGTTCGGCCACATTTCATCCACGCGAATGCGAAACAGGTAACGTGTCATGACCCGCTTTCGCAAGATCGACGCGGCCGCCACCGTCACCGCGCTCATTCTGGAAAAGTTGAAAACCGGGACCGCACCTTGGGTGCGACCCTGGTCGACGACGGGGATGCGGCCCGCGCGTCACAATGGCCAGCCCTACACAGGCGTCAACACCCTTTACCTCTGGGCGATTGCCGATGCGCGGGGGTTTACCAGCCCTTACTGGATGACCGCGCGGCAGGCTGCGGCGTTCGGTGCCGAAGTTCGGGGCGGTGAGCACCATGCCATCAGCGTCTACTATGCGACAGCCAAGCGGGCAGGCGGGCAGGGGCTCGCAGGCGAGCAAAGCGACCGGATTTTCCGCTTCCTCAAATGCTATGCGGTCTACAATGCCGACCAGATTGACGGGTTGCCGTCGCATTATCATCCCGAACCCGCCGATTGCCTGAAAGATCCGGTCGAACAGCGATTGGGTATCGAGACCTTTTTCGAGCCCGTTCCAGTTCCCGTCCGGCACGGTGGCAACCGCGCCTATTACAGCCCGTCGAGCGACCATATCCAGCTGCCGCGTTCCCGCCACTTCGAGTCGCTCGACCATTATTGGTCGACGCGCGCGCATGAATGTGTACACGCGACCGGTGCCCAGCACCGGCTGAAGCGCCAGTTTGGAAAGCGCTTTGGCGACAAGGCCTATGCCTTTGAAGAACTGGTCGCCTGTCTCGGCCAATCCTTCATCTCCGCCGAACTCGGGCTGCCTGCCAGCCTTCACGACAGCCACGCTTCCTATATCGCCTCATGGATTGACGTGCTCGAACGCGACAAGACCGCAATCATCCATGCCGCTGCCAAAGCCGAGCAGGCGGTCGGCTGGCTCCGACATTGCAGCGCCGCCAATCTCGCACACCAAAAAATTGCGGCGTGATAATGAGCGATGTTGAAAATTTGGCAAAATGTTGACGAAGTCAGCGACATATGTTATATAAATATATAATTATTGGAGACAGTATAATGCACGTTACCAATCTTCGAAAAGTCGGCGGGTCGGTGATGCTTGCGGTGCCGCCAGCATTGTTGGACTTGCTACACCTGAAAGCCGGTGCCTCAGTAGGGGTTATCGTCGATGGCGGCCGCCTTGTTGTCGAAGCGTCACCGCGCCCGCGCTATTCGCTGGCGGAACTGCTCGCCGTATCGGATTACCTCGAGCAGCCTTCACCGGAAGATCGCGAATGGCTTGACGCACCCGCCGTTGGCAAGGAGCTTTTGTGAACAGGGGAGACATCTACATGGTGTCGCTCAACCCCACTCAAGGTCGTGAGCAACAGGGACACCGGCCTGTGCTGATTGTTTCGCCAACCGAATTTAACGCTGCAACCAAATTACCAGTGGTCTTGCCAATCACCAATGGTGGTGATTTTGCGCGCCGCATCGGTTTCTCTGTGACGATCTCAGGTATCACAACCACAGGGAGAGTGCGTTGCGATCAGCCTCGGGTGCTTGACATCGCTGAACGTGGCGGGCGCAAAGTAGACACCTTGCCAACGCCATTGATGGACGAGGTTCTCGCCAAAGTCGCAACACTGTTCGAATAGTCACGGAACTTGCGCTGGGCCCCAAGGGCAGGCGACAGCATATCACCGCAATTGAGGGGAGGGGGGAGAGGCTCTCGCGCGCTTGAATTCATCAGGCGGGGAGACCTCCAATGACCTACGACCTTGCTTTTCGCTTTGCCCGTGCGCTTCAGCCTGATGCCTTGGTGACGATCCAGAGCGCCTGTGCAGCCCTTGCCGATGCGATGAAAGACGCCCGCAATGCAGGCTGCGAGATCGAGCGCGATCCTGCCGTCATTCTGCTCGGTCGCCATCTGGGCCGGGTTGCCTCAGGACTCGATCCGGCAGCAAGCTATCCCGCAGATGGTGCGATGCGGCAGGCCTGTTTTGAACGGATCGCCGACTTGCGCGCCAAACCTGCCCTTGTCCCGCTCGCGCGGCGCGGCGTTGGCTATGACCCGGAAGCAAAACGCGCTTTCCACCGCGAGGCACGCATTGCGCTTGCGGCACTTGCGCGCGAACTCGGGCTGGTGCCGGGCGATTATGATCTGCGAGCCAATGCAGGCGGTGTCGCTGTTTCGGGCGAAATCACGCTGCATACTGAAACATTCTATGTCCAGATCAACTGCGGCGTGATGGGGCCGGGACGCGAGATCCTCTATCGCCGCTGCAACGGGCGGCGCGATTATTGCGGCGACCGCAACCATTTTGCTGACATAGCGTTGGCCGTCGACGCCGTGCGGTTTGCAAAGCTCTTGCGGCGTGATCTCTATCTCGCCCCCGAAACCGTCCGGCAGGACGCACTGGCTCCAACCGCCTGATTTTCCTTAACACACACACGCCTGACGGTCTCAGTCGCAATCACCAAGGAGATACAACATGGGTTGGCTATCAATGACGGCTGCCGGCATGGGCGCGCACACCCGGCCCAAAGCCCATCTTGACGCACAGTTCAGCTTTGTGGCTGACGCCGCCAAGCAGCGTGACAAAGGCTTGCGCGTGTTGCGTTCGTCGATGGTTGGCCATGTCTATTATGCCGCTGTCGAAAGCTATGACGATAAGGGGACCAAGTCGGTATTTGCAGTGGTCTGTCTGACCCGTTGGAACCCCAAAGCGCGTGACGGCTATATCTTCGCGTATAAGGATATGGATGAAAGTTGTGGGCCGCATGAAAGCCAATGTCCGGCACGGATCCTCGATCTTTTGACAGAACCCGTCAACGACTATGCCTGCGAATGGCGCGCACGCTGTCAGGCGCGGCTGCTTCTCAAGGGCCGGAAACTGCCGACTACCGGTGACCGCCTGATCTTCCCCGAACCGGTGCGGTTTAGTGACGGTTATGAAGGCCGTGAATTCGAGGTCGTGCGGCGGCAGCGGGCGATCCTGCTCCAGCGCCCCGATACCAGCGTCCTGTGCAAGGTGTCGCGCCTGATGGAGCGCCGATGGTCGATTGTACCTGGTCCGATCAGAGCCCAGTGACATTGGTTTATCCCATCCGCGAAGGACTGTCCCATGACTACCCGCATCAAGTCTGCTGCCGGATCACCCCTACGCGCGCGGCTGTGCAGCATTGAAAATGCCAATCGCCTCGCCGTCCAGGTCGCCGACGAGGCAGACAGCGATACGGTGGTGGTGCGCACCGGCAATCCGGTACAGCCATTCCGGGTCGTGCTCGCAAATTGCGCGGCGGACTCCGATATCGTTTCGCGTACGCTCAATTGCAGGGCCGACGAAGATGCTGCGGGAAACCGATAACGACGCGAGCTGCTTTGGCTGTCCTCAATAGGTACGAGGCCCCCGGTCAGCCGCCCAAGCTGCGCCAAGCACAAACCTGGCATCGGGCGATACCAATGGCCCATCGGGCTCTTCAGCCACATAGGGCGAGACAAGGTCGCGCCGCGTGATCCGCTTGCGGCTTAAACGTGCCGCGACGAGCCCGCGCGCCTTTAGCAGGGCTGACAGCCAGTCGAGCGTATCGAGCATTTCAACAACGCCGCGTCCGGCGAGCGCATAATAGATCGCGCGCTGGAAATCGTCGCAGGCATTGCTCAATATTGCCGCCAGCTTGGCCCGCCCCTCAGGAACGCCATGGTGCACCCAGTCAATTGCTTGGGCGAGTTCACGCACCGACAGATAGGCATCGTCGATCCCCATGCCGAGGCACAGATTGGCAACCGCGCGCTGCGGCGGGCGCAAATCGGGATCGCAGGCTGCGTCACGAAGGGCGATGTCGAGATCAAAGTTCGAAATCAGGTTAATATCGTAGCCCACGTCACTCTCCATAGTTGGGTAAAACATATAAGGAACATGATGGCCCGTCAACGACACTAGGATCGAGCAATATTTGGCTCTAGCGTTCCGACACAAAACCAAGGGCAACGAGCCAAGCCTCAACCTGGCCAATGGCATCCTGTTGCCATTCCTCTGGAGACCGACCGTCCAGAATGTCAGATCCTTCTACGAACCGGCGCACGCATGTCGGTCCGAAATCGTCAAAGCTCCTGAATTTGCCGGCGATCTTGGCATAGCCATCCGTCGCGCTCTGCTCGCCCAATAACGGCTTGCATGCCTCGACCAGCGCATCGATCCCGCCTGGAAAATTGCGGATCGAATAATAGATGTCATAGGCATCCTTTGGCTTGTTGCGTCCTTCGAGAGCATGGCCCTTCATCGCCAGATGAGCGGGAATGGAAGCGATAGCGATCATTACACGGTTGCTACCACCCCCCCGGCATTATACCCTCGACGGCAACCATCTCGTAGAAACGTGTAGCGAGATCAGCTCCAAAAGCCCGTTGGGTAGCAAAGTCGGCCGTAAGCGGTGGACGGTTTTTCTCGATCACTGCATCAAAGGAACGCAGGAAATCGACGACGATGGTGATGGGTGGTCCGCCATCACCGGGATTGATCGTGCGCATCATCTGAAAATTTTTCAGATCCTTGCCAGCTGTGTAGCCCTGCTCACGGAGCGATTCGACAAGTCCTGCATATTCGTCATTTTCGGCAAGCGCCTCGGCGTTCAGGCTGAGATCGATATCAGCGGTGCCGACATGCTTCATCTCGCTGTCTTCAAGCAGCAACCATGGTACCGCACCTCCGATAACAGCGAATTTGCCGCGGTAACTTCCGAGCGTCTGGCCTATCTCGACCAGCACTGAGCGCACCGCATTGCTGGTGCGATCGTCATATTGTGTGGCGGATTGTAGTTCTTCGGTCATGACTTCCAATCCAGCATCTTGCGGCGAAGCTCAAGCGCTCCTTCCGCACCACGATCGCCAGCCCGCTGGAGATCAAGATAGGTTTGGACCGGACTGGTGACGACAATATTGTCTGCAACACATATCGCGTCGTCGAGGACGCCATCTTCTTCGGGCACGACGATGACCACATTACCGCCCGTGGACGATTGCTTGAGGTCGAGCAGCTTATCGAGCGCAGCCAGACCTGCCTCATCGGCGTACAGATAGGTGTTGGGATGCCGCACATAGGGGGCAAGCCATTGCGCCGCCGAAAAGGAGGCCAACGCCACGCGATCGTGTCCTTTTGACATTTCGCGGAGACGCAGCTCAAGACCGTTGCTGTGAAGCGTAGTGTAGCGACGGAACTCCTCTCCCCGCGGCGGCTCGTAATTCTCAGACCAACTGTCAAGGAGGGTGTTCGGATCGATGAGAACCAAACCAAGTTCGGTCTGCTCTGCCCATCCGCGTTCGCGCAGCGCCGCGCCCACGGTGCTGACGAGGCCCGCGCTGACATCCGCTGCATCGGCGAGCTCTGCCGTACGCCAGCTGCGTCCCGGCTCGCGCAAAAGCATACGCAAAATCCGCGCTGACTTTGGCTTATAAAGCGAACGCAAAGCCCGGCGTTCCGCCTCGGGCTGGCCCGGCACCTCGCGTTCAATGTAAACAGCGTCGAATGCGATGAGGGCGTTGCCCATGAAATCAAGATAGCCAACCCTCTCTTCCCGGCATACCTCGCGCGCCTGCCGGGATAGATAGGGTGCCATGACGACCGGTATGGCTTGTGTCGGGTGCTGTCGCAGGTGCCGATTGAGCTGCTCGGCTGCCTGTCGGACATTCCGGGGCTGGCCGTTGCCTTTGACCTCGACGATCAGCTGCAATGGCTTGTCCGCAAACCGCCCCTCCACGACAATATCGAGGCCGGTGTCGGCGCTGCCGGGATCTCCGCTTCGGGCAATATGAGTGAGCGAGAATTGCGGCAGCTGGTCAAGAAATTCCTCGATTGCAATCGCTGCTTGCCGTTCAATGTTCACTGAATTGGATATTTTCATCAATTTGTTGAATTGCATAATTTGCTGAACACGTCAAGCGATATTCACCAAAATACCGTGTTCAACGGTTCGTTGAATATCTCCAGCGGCAAAAGGCGAGGGGGTGAGGCTGGGGTGTCGGGACAATTGTCCTGCCGCATTTGCCCGCAACCAAGGAGAATGACGATGGCGACCAATATGCCTGCCGACACTGCGCCCGATGAAGCGTATCGCGCCTGCGAATGCGCGCGGCTCAACGACCTGTGCCGTTCGGGCCAGCTGCGCGAGGCGCGCACGGTGTTCACGCGCGGCTGCATCGCTGCGTTTTGCGATCCCGAGGATCCACTGAGCCTGTTCGCCGTCCAGGCCGCGCTTGCTGCCAAGGTGTGCAGCTATGCGTTCAGCGACGACGACGACCCGCATGGTGAGCGCGACTTCGGCGTGTTTGAGCATCAGGGGCACAAACTTTTCTGGAAGATCGATTATTATGATCCGACGCTGAGTTTCGGGTCGGAGGATCCGACCGATCTTGCCAAAACCCACCGTGTGCTCACCGTCCTGCTTGCGAGTGAATATTGATGATGGGCCAGGAGTTTAATCCATGAGCCGCCACAGTCTTCAGCCCTTGCCGGGGCGCGGGGCGATCTATGAGGTCGCCATCGGCTGGGACCGTCCTTTGGGTACTTTCTTCGTCATCATCTTTGGCACGCCCGACGACGACGAACCTGCTTTCGACCGCGACGAACTCACGCCTTTGCTCTGGGAAGGGACAGCGCCGGGCGCGCTTTCGACCCCCGATGCGGCGATCACGCTCGCTTCATCCTATGCCGTTATTCCCGATGGGCTGGCGGCGCAGCTTGCTGCTGACCGCGAAGCCGATCGCAGCGCCGCCAATGGCCCGGCGCAAAGCGCCGCGCTTGCTAAGCTCTGGCCCAAACCGAAAGGCAGACCATGACCGATTATAAGACCGAAACCGCATTCAGCATAATTGTGACCCCTGAAGAAGCCGCTCTGGTCGCCGAGGCTGCCGCGCTCGCCGATGCGTTGGCGGCGGCAAAGCCGGGTGACGATCAGCCGCCGCTGAGTCCCGCTTTTGTAGCCCTATTCCCGCCATGGCCGCAAGGAGAGGGCGACGCCTATTCGGGCTTTCGCCAGCTGTTCAGAGACGGTGACTATCCCGACTTTGGTTGCGATATCGAGGTGGGCGAGACCGGGGAGGGGCATAAAGTCAGTTTTGCCGGGTCGCAGGTCGACACCGATGCGGTTGCCGAGCTGATCCGGCGCTGTTGCGCGTCAGCCTTGCCGGTACGCTTTGGCTGGGCGGCGACCTGCTCCAAATATCGCGATGATGGCTTTGGCGGCGGGACGATCGAGATCACAAAGCTCGATATCCGCGATATCATCGACCCCAATCTCGATGACCCGCTGCTGGTACTCATCACCAGCGGCGGGGATGGCGAGACACTCTACTGGAATGAGGACACTGGCTTTGGCCCGCTTGAGGCGGCCACCGTCTATACGGACAACGAAGCTGGACGGGTGACGGTGATTGCGGATGATGCGCCCGAATGGGAAGCGCTTCCGCGTCGTGTGCCGCCGGTGCACCTCGGGTGATCCGGGCGTCGGTTTTAGATCGGCTCGGTACCATTTTCGCAACGGCGCCCTCAGCTGGCGCACACCCGCAGCACCTCGCCAATCCGTGCCGCCCGCCCAAAAAAGGCCCGCCGGTCAGACGGGCCTCAGATGAGAGGAAATTACGCCTGCGCGCAAAAGCCCCCGGGTCGCCGACTCGGCATAGCTGAATACTGCCTGGATTACCCACAATATTTTTCCGTGCGGGCTCAACAAGGAGTTGAACAATGAACCTTGAACGCGAAAACTATATCGTCCTGTCGACCGCGCATATTGCGCCGTCAACCGCTGCAGCGCTTGCGGGACTGCCGATCCTCTGCGACGCGACCGACCATCGATGCCGCATCCCTTTGGGGCCTGCACTCGAGCGGCGCGATGCTCTTCCGTGCGACCTTGCTGCCCTGTTGACGACGATCGCGGCGGCGGCTCCCGATGCTTATGGCGTGATGCTCGATTGTGATGGGCCGATTGTTGCTGGCCTTGCCACCTTCGAATATTAGGCAAAGCTTGGCTGACGTGTCATGCGCGGGGTGGTTCGGTGGGCAATGTACTGGCTCCGGCGCTGTGCGCGCCGGGGCCATTTTTTTGCCTGCTGCTTGCGTCCGCTGGCGCGACCTTGGGCTGGACAAAGGTGCGCGGGCTGGTGTCGCCCACCGGCGACGCTGCGCTACGCCGGGGGGCGGCGTGGTCTGTTACCGCGCGGGCACTCTCCCGCCGGTCCGGGATGCTGGGCTGGCGGGTGCGGGCCAGTCGACCTGCGCCCGACTGGTGCCTCGCATCCTTGGCCCTTGGCATCTCGTTCCGGCCCGGCGGCGAGGGTGCGGTCTTTGGTTAGGCCTTTGCGCGGGCGACCGGGCGGCGCTTGTGCTTGCCCGGCGCCCGCGCGCCGGCACCGCTGGTGCGGTGCGTCCGTTTGGCTCCCGCGTTGCGGCGGTTCTGCCTTGCGTGCCGGCCTGTCGGCCGTCACGCGCAGATGGGGGTGATACTGGTTTTGAGAGCAGGAACAGATGTCATCTCTTGATATAATCTATGGAGACTGTGTTCCTTTGCATTGGGAGGACCCGGCGCGCGCGGGCGCGCTTGGGCAACCTTTCCTACGCGCGAGGCCGGGATTTGGACGAACGATGCGACCGGCCGGCCTGGCGCGCTGAGCCCAGCGCTGCCGGTCTCAGCCCTGCGGGTAACGGCAAGGCCTATGGGCTTTGGCGATACAGGTGGTGTTGGTGTTTGCTGGATCTTGTGTGTTCGCCCCGCTTTGTCCCTTCGGACCCAAGAGACGCGAGGGGGAAAGAGCTGGATTGAACCTTTTATGGCCAAGTGGCCAATGATCTTGCCGATAAATTAGTTTCGTGCTACATGATAGCAACACAAAGTGATGTTTTGGAGATGCAAAATGGTTGCGACACTGCTCGATCCGGTGATTGATGCGCTCAGTGCCAATGCGGGCGCGAGTATCGAGCCCAAAAGGCTCGGTGACATGTTGCGCATGACCCAGGCCGAAGTCGCCGACTTGGCTGGCGTCCACCGGACCACGCTGGCGCGCAATCCCGGTTCGCCCGAAGTCCAGGCCAAATTGGGGCCGATTGCCACCATATTGTCGCGCGCAAGCGATATGGGCGGCGGGCTTGCCAAAGCGGTGATCTGGTTTCGCCATCAGCCCATTGCCGCCTTTGGCTACAAGCGCGCGGTCGATATCGTCCAGGGTGGCGAGGCTGCCCAAGTGTTGCACTGGCTCGATGCGCTCGAAGACGGCGCCTACGCCTGACCGACATGGATGCGGCAAGCCTGTTTACGGCGAGGACATATCGCGTCGTGCCGCCGCGCTGGGCGCACACACCTCTTTCGGGTGAGGGCGCACGGCTTCATGGCGGGCGCTTCAACCCGCCTGGCACCCCTGCCTTTTATTCTGCGCTCGACCCGCACACGGCCTATGCCGAATATACCCAGGCGCTCTACGACCGGCCCGGCCTGCTGTGCTCGTTTGACATCGAAGGCGCGACGGTGATCGACCTGACTACGCCCGACGGGCTTGCAGCGGCTGACCTGACGCCTGCAGATCTGCGCCAACGCTGGTTCGGTTTCAGCGACGCGCCAAGCCAATTGACCGCCGGGCGCTTGCAAGCGGTGGGGATCGATGGCCTGATCTATGCGTCACAGCAGCACGAATCCGGTCGCAATCTGGTGCTCTGGCGTTGGAACGGGCCACCCATAGTCAATCTCGTCGACCGGTTGGGCTAGGCGGTAGAATCGCCGCATCGCTGGATCCATATTGGGCGTCAGAAAGGTATGTCTAACCAATGAGTGTTTCGATCTTTTCCGATGCCTTGGTTGAAGGCGATGTTATTCCGCAAGCCGTTGCCGAACTGCTTCATATCACGCCGTCCGAATTGGCCGCCACTTTGGGGCTAACGCGCGAAGCCGTCGCGAACTCGGACCGTGTGCACTCGCCCCCGGTGCAGGCGCGATTGCGCGAACTCGAGGATATCCTCAACCATATCCTGCCGTGGGCAGGGTCGCCGCACGCGGCCTACGCTTGGTACCGGTCGCAGAGTCTGCCATCGTTGGGCGGTGCACCTGCCGAGCAGCTCGTGCGCGACGGCCGCGCTGACGATGTGCGGCACTACCTCGAACGGCTCGCCGAGGGCGGCTTTGCCTGACCCTACGCTAGGTCGAAGGATTTCAGATCTGTGAGCCAAATCGCCGATGCATAGCACTCCAAAACCTTGACAATCGCACCATGTGATGCGTATATGCACATCAGGAGAAGCGTTCTTATGGCAAGTGCTGCACTCAGGCCCAAATATCCGACCGCTCCAGCAGGGCTCCAGACCTTTGCAGGCGACGGCGATCGCAAGCGGCTGACGGCCGCTGCGGTAAAAGCGGTGTTGCGGCTCGTCCAGGCCTGGGGCGGCGACAATGCCGAAGGTGCGGCGCTGCTCGGCGTATCGACAAGCACTTGGGACCGGATGAAGGCCGGGACCTGGAACGGCACGCTCAGCCAGGACCAGCTCACCCGCGCCTCGGCGCTGATCGGCGTGTTCAAGGGTCTGCACCTGCTTTTTGCCGATTCCATGGCTGACCGTTGGCCACAATTGCCCAATCGGGGGCCGATCTTTGCCTCGAAATCACCGGTCGAGGCGATGATCGAAGGCGGCATCCCGCGCATGCTCGAAACCCGGCTCTATATCGACGCATTGCGTGGCGGGCTCTGACGCGCCGCCAGCGCCACCGCTGGTTCGCGAAGCCTTTCCGCGTACGATCCGGCTGGTCGCAAGCGCCCGGTTGCGCGAAGCCGTGCTGGCACCTCTGGCCGATGACGACGACGAACGCACCCTCCTTGCCGAAATCGAGGGCGCGACCAGCGGCAGGCTGATCGCCGAAGAACGCGGGATAGGCGGGCTCGGGCCCGATGAACTGGTCCACGGTGTTCCGCATGCGCGCTTCATCAATGCATGCTTTGCTTATGCCAAGCCGCGCGCGCCGATGCGTTTCAATCCGGCCAACCGCAGTGCCTGGTATGCGGCCCTTGCGTTCGAGACGTGCATAACCGAGGTCGGGCATCATCTGACTTTGGCGCTGGCGGACACAGGCGATTTTAACGCCGTGGTTGACTATGGCGAGATGCTCGCAAGCATGTCGGGGCTGTTCATCGACCTGCGCACGGCTGTTGGCCATGCGGCGCTCAATCCCGATCCTGCCAGCGGCTATGCAGCGGGCAATGCGCTTGCGGCTGAAGCGCGCGCACAGGGTCATAACGGGATCATCTACCCTTCGGTGCGGCACCCTGGCGGGATTTGCATTGCAGCGCTCTGGCCCAATGTCGTCCAGTCGGTGGTGCAAGGCGATATGGTTCGGCTCATTTGGGCGGGCAGCCCGGACTATCGCTGGGAAGCGCTTTAACGCCGCCCCAGCTTCCGGCGTCAGAGGGGAGGAGGATCAAACGGGGGTAGCGGGCAGGGTGCTCGCTTGGCCCGAAAGGATCCACAACCGCCGGTACTCTTGGCAGGGCCTGCTCATGCGGATCCCTGTCATTGTACAATCCCGCAACAAACTCACGCGGTCCAAAGAAGACGCGGCGCTCCTCCCTCCACAGCGTCGCGCCCTTTTTATGCTTGCACAAAGACGGCGACAGACGGAGACACTCAATTTGGGTCAAACTCAGGCATAAGATTGATGATTGCCACGAAGAAATGGACCGAACACATGAGGAATCTCACAACGCGAGCCGGCGTCCCTGACAGGGCCGAACCTAAGCCAGCTCGGCACGACAAAACTATGCGCAAGCTCGCACAGATGCTCGTTCAAGAGTGCGTCAGAAACACGCAGCTGGAAACGCTCCACACCGGCATAACACCATCCAGCGCAAGCGGGGACTTTGAGGATGTCAAAGTTATCACCTCTTTCGGTGAAATCCCTTGGAATCGTCTGTCGCGAATATCTGACGCCGAAATGAAACCTCTCATCATTGAAATCGTCAATAAGGTCTACACCTACCTGTCGCACGTCGAACACCTCTCAAGATTGCCGTCCCCCGCCGGATGGCAAACTCCCGAATATGATGGTCCACTCCTCGCCACTGCGATGCGCCTCGCGAAGGTTCCCATCACCGCCACGGAACTCTGAGCACTTCGGTGCAGCAGCCAGAGCCCGATTGCGCGAAGAATATTTGTAAGTCTTCCAAGACTTCCAAGACTTCCAATTTTGTAAAAGATTTGGTATAGCCCCGACGACGAACAACAAAAGAGAACCCACATGAACGCCCTAGCAGCAATCGCCCTCGACCAAATGGCGCATAGACCCCTGACCGCAATCCACGACAATCTCTCTGAAACCGTGGACGAATGCCAGGATGGTCCGATCGTCATCGAGAAATACCGTCGCCCACGCGCGGCTATCGTCTCCTACACCTTCCTCAAATACGCCGTGGATGCCATCGAGCAGCTCACCGCCCCAACGTTCATGAATGCCAAGGATATCGACGATGACCGCGCGCAAGAAATTATCGCCGGTTACCCAACCGACGAGGAACTTGCTTCCGGAAAGTGGAACGACGGCAGAGATACGCTTCCCGACGACGGGTGACATAATCCGTTTCCGGTTTCTCTTCCGGCATGAGGCCACCGGCAAAAACCCGACCCCGCGTTATGCCCGACCTTGCTTCGTGGTTTCATCAGATCCCGCAACAAAGCTCGTCACTGTGGCACCGATTACGACCAAGGGTGACCAATACGCTGGCACATTTAAGCTGCCCGCGAACACGGCACGCGCAATCGGCATGACCGATCCGACCAACTGCTCGATTGTCGTTGACCAGCTCAACCGGACTCACTGGATCGGCTACGATGTAGAAATGATCCTCGGTAAAGGCACGCCTCACTACGGAACCGCTTCGCCGGGCCTCACCAAAGGGGTGCTCGACGCAATACCCTCGGAGACGCTGCGCATATGGCGTGGAGACGGACCTTCGCCGTCGCTTGGCAGTGACGAACTATTGCCCAATGACGTTTCTCAGAATGCCGCGACTGATGCGGCAGGCTCCGCCATCCAATATCTTGATCAGCCAGAGCCATACATTCCAAAGTGAACAACAATCTGAAGCGTTCGCCGAACTGATAGTCCCGATCGGTCGGTCCAAATGCCCGGTCAGCGACGCAAGTTAGCCCCGTTGCGTCATCCTGCTCATTGCTTCGGAGTGCATCATCGGTCTGGCCGACACCTGACCCATTGCCGTGACCAAGGCGCACGGCGCGCTTCATCGGGTTGCGCCCGGGCGCTATGCCGGTCTTGGGAAAGCGGCAAACTAATTTGGCCTCGCCAAGAGTGACTTTCTCGAAGCGGCGCGGTTGACGCGCGATCTGGGCTTCGCCCTCGATCCCACGCTTGAAACCCTCTTTGGGAGCCTCCTGTGGTGGGTCTGTGCGCGCGCATGCGCAGCGATCGGCCTGCGGCCGAGAGGGAAGGGGGGTGGAGGAAAGTGGTCAGGCAAGGGTTTGACCAGACAATCCATCAGGAGAAAATCGATGAATATCGGAACGATCAAGAAGAACGCCGCTGGCCAGCTCATTGGCCAGGTGAGCACGCTCGCTGTGACGCTGACCGTTGGTCTGCGCAGCGTCATGAGCAACAACCCACGCGCCCCCAAGTTCGAAATCGTCGCATTGAACGCCGCCCGCCAGTGGGTCGTGGTCGGTGCGCTGTTCGAGCTTACCGCCAACGCTACCGGTGAAAGCTTTTACCAGGGCAAAATCGACGACCCGAGCATGGCGAACCCGCTGTACATTGCGCTGTTCGCGCAGGACGACGGCTCGTTCAACGTTGCTTGGCAGCGCCCGACGCGCCGCCGTGCGAACCCGCTCGAAGCCACTGACTATGGTGAAGGCGACATGTTCGACGGTGCGGACAATCGTGGCGGCCCCGAAGATCAGGGCGGCGATGGCCTGGGTGAAAGCACTGCTGAAGGCCCGCGCAAGGGCAAGGGCAAAGCCGGTGTCGATGCAGGCAGCAAGACCGAAGACGCACTCCCCCCGCTGGTCGACGCCTGACCCCTCCCGGGCACGGCCAGTACTTGGCAAGGGCTCGTTCGCAACCGCGAGCGGGCCCTTGCTCTATTCAATTCGAAGAAGTGTAGCAGCAAACTCGCGCCAAAAACTGTTACACAACAAATTTGAAAATCACGAAGAGTCCGACGATGATCGTCAATATGCACAAGCAGGCCAATGCGAGCTGCTGTCTTTGGTTAAAACTCACGCCGTTAAAGCGATCCTCAAAGAAATAGATGTTTTCCGGAATCACATGTGAGTCCCTTGAGGCCTTGCCCTCTTCGTTATGCATATACCTGATTCCGATTTGGTGGTTAAGGCGGATCTCGATAAGCCTAGAATAGTCATCTATTGTGGCCAAAGGAAAGCGGAATATCCTTACCTAATCTGCGGCACGTCTATCGTCTCGGCTGGATTCCGACCGGAGAGATAGGCCATATCTTACGCGTGTCCTGACTCGTTCGATCATCGCCGACTGCCTAGGCCTTTCGATGAACCTTGCGGCGACCGGACCTGGCCGCAACCGGAAAAGCAGCGGACCGGGAAGCCCTGCAGGCTTGCCGCACCACTCCTTGCTTTTCTGGTTCCCCGCTTTGCGGTGCGCCCCTGCCCTTAATTCGCCGCTTCCCATGTTCATCGTCGGGCAGTTCCGGCGAGTTACAATCGAAAGGTACATCACATGAAAAATCTCGTCATTCTCATCGGGCGCATCGTATCGAGCCCCGAAACCCGCAACAACGGAACCACCAGCATCACTAACTTCACGCTTGTCACCGACCGGCCCAAAATCGTCGAAGGCAAGACCGTCAAGAACGATACGGGCTATACCGAGACCATCGCTGAATTTCACCGCATCACCGTCTTTAATGGTCTTGGTCAGACCGTCGCCAAGCACAAGGCCAAGGGCGACATGGTCGAAGTCCAGGGCCGCCTCCATTATTCCAAATGGACCGACAAGGACCAAATCGACCGTTACTCGGTCGAAATCATCGCCGAGGAAGTCCTCTTCCTCTAGGCTGGCTGGTCCGGTACAGCGCGGCACTGCCCATCGGGGCAGTGCCGCTTTTTGCTGTTTTCTGCTCTGTGCGGCTGTATATGCGTTCTTCCCATATTGGCCAAAATTGCTATTTTGGCAGGAACGACAAACAGGGGGATTCGAAGATGGTCGAGAAAGTATCGGACAGTCCGCCCGTGCGGGTGAGTGTGCCGCTCACTCGCTTTCACAACAATACCGGCGAGTTTCTTGACCTCGCGCTGACACAACCGGTTACGCTCACCAAGCATGAGCGAGTCGTGCTCACTATCTGCGAGGCGGGCTATTTCGAGCGGCTTGAGGCCTTTGCCGCCACCCGTGGCGGCCCGGTGCCGCCGCATGGCTGACAGGGCGGGGCCGTTTTTGTTGACCAGTCTGCGGTGATTTGCTGTTAACCGGCCCGCAGAGGCGTGCCGGGCAAATCTTGTACTCTCTCTCATCTCGCCATCAGGCTGACGCTTCATCGCCATAGCATGACGCTTGGGTACTGGCGGCCGTCAAGGACCAGCGGTCCCCCCAATTTTGCGCATCGGACCGCTTCGCTTGTCCGCGCACAAAATTGGTTCCCCCACTGGCGGGCGGGGCCGCGACGGCGCGCGCGCGTCGTCCCTGACTGCCTGGCACCAGCGTCCAGCTGATCTCCATCTTTCATCCATCGGGGATGAGAGGGTTTTAAATTGGAGGTTTATATGTCCCAGCGTTTTTCAAACTTCGCCGATCTTGCCGATCATTATGCCGAGCAGGTCGCAAGCCCTGATTATGGCACCGCGTTCATGGAGCAGACCGAGATGGCCCGCCTCTCGATTGCCGAGGAACCGACCACAGCGGATATGCCCGATCCGGACAAGGCGCAGGCTGCGCTTGAGATGATCATGGCAACGGTCTTCGACCTGTTCCGCGATACCCGCATGGAAGATTTCTCAGGCGAGGTTGCATGGGGCATTGCAAACAGCTTCCATGTCGTTGCCAAGCGGCTCAATGACCGGGAGGATACAGCCAGCCAGAAGCTCACGGAATTGCTCAAGACCTGGGACCCGTCGGAAGTCTATCAGACCGAGGTCGAGGACCTGACGATGACAGCACGGAGCCTGTCCGAATGCCGTGACGCGATGGAATGCATGCGCGAACATGCCGCCCGCATCTACCATGTCGAAACCGGCAGGCCCTTCTCTCCGGTGCGCGGCTCACGGGTTGCATCAAAAGCCACAGCGTCAATGATTGAAGCGCGCGACTATATCGCCAGTCGGGCCCAACAGCGGCGCGAACAATATGCACCATCAGGGGCCGTCGTTGCCTTTTCGGGCGGGCAAACATGGGCTGACCATGAGCTGATCTGGGAACATCTCGACTGCATCAAGGTGCGAATTCCTTCAATGATCCTCGCCACCACGGCGCAGAACAAGGGCGCCGATGTGATCGCGGCAAGCTGGGCTGCAAAGAATGACGTGAAAGTCGTGCTGTGCCGTCTCGACCGTGCCTTGGGCAACCGTGCGGCCTTTGTGCGCAATGACCGCATCGTTGGCTTCCGTCCGGTGGAAGCGATCGTGTGCAGCGGAACCGGTATCCAGGCCAATCTCGCAGACAAGTTGCGGACCGCAGGCGTGCCGCTTCATGTTTTGCGCGAGCGTTCGGCGGTGCACGGCTGATCCACTCACCCATTCAGCTATCTGGGGGTACCAGGCCTTACGGGTCTGGTGCCCCTTTTTTGTCCGTGCGCACATCCGGGGCAACGGGTGACGGGCAGGGCACCCAAACCCAAACACACACTCTCGCAAGAATTCCAAGGATGAAGACCGGAGCTGGCCCGCCTCAAGGATGCGCGGTCCCCCCAATTTTTTCCTCCTCTGCGCTGGCGCTCCGTTCCAGAAAAAATCGGCACCCCCGCGCCCCGCTGTAGCGGCCTTCGGTCCTTGACCCGGACCAGCTCCGATCTTCGCTGAAGAAGCCTCTTCGATTTTCAACAAGGAGGTTATCATGTCAGCACTTGCCGTTCAAAATATCGCCGTTTTCAATCAGCCCGCTTATGACGCAGCCTATCGCACGGCATCGATCCGGGCCCAGCACAGCTTCTTCGACCAGCACATCGCCGAGGACGAGGAAGCCGGTTTCATCGCCATCGACGAAGGCGACTATAATGGACTGACACAGGAACTCATCGACCGGATCGTCCACACCATCGCAGGGCAGATGGCGGATGATTTCGACCTTCCAGACTACGCCCGTGCTAACCATATCGCCGCCGGTATCGACCTCGATTTCGACGCCGACGACTGCCCATTCTGAGCGCAGACAAGGGGAGGGGCCGCAAGGCTCCTTCCCCTTTTTTGTGCGAACCAAAAAGCCACGGCGCGGCATCGAGCCACGCCGTGGCTTGCTCGCCAGCAGCTTTGCTGACAACATCATTCGGTCCTGATCGCCGGCCGTCGGCACCCCGGTCAACGCCCGCATCATAGCAAAATCAATCTCTCCACAAGTGACAAGCTACTCTGCTGGGTAATCTGATATAGGAGCACACCCTACACGGCATACCGTCTTTCAAGAATGGCGGAAGTCTGCGGGTCTCCAAGTGGGCACTTGTGCGAACCGCTTGTGTTCGCTCTCGTGAATCCACTAAATATGTTATAATTTCAATAGCTTGTGGCGAACACAAGGGTATCGCCTGTTGCATGCTATTTGGTCCCCAGAAATGGGTGCGGCAACGGCCTCGAGATGGAGGCCTAGCTGGCGGAATTCAGACGTTCGTTACCGGCTCGGGCAGCCTTTGAGGTCAGGGTCACGGCCTATTTAACAATACGCTCGACATTTAACACTAGTAATGTTAAATAGCCAATATGGTGTTAGAAGAAGTCCCTGCGGCCCGATTGGAAGCGCTCGCCGAAGCTGCACAAGCCTATGTCTATGATGCGTTCGGACAGCGGCTCGAACTCGCACCAGTCGCACCCACAAATCTTCCCCATTTTGTGACTGACCGTTACCGGATGTGGCAAGGTTCGCTGAACGGCCGCACGCTGTTGCTCATCGCCATTCGCGACATGCGCCCCGGTCAGGGAGCTACAGCCGACTATCTCAAACACCGCGACCTTGTGCATCGCACACTCGATGTAGATCTTGTACTTCTGCTCCTCGACCATGCACCAAACGCAATCCGTCGCCAGATGATGGATCGCAAAATCGGGTTCATTGCTGCTGGCGCGCAGCTCTATGTTCCCGAAGCATTTCTTGACCTGCGTGAACGCGCTCCGGCGTTCGCCATCGCCCATACCGACCGGATCAGTCCTACCACGCAATTCCTGCTTCTTGCGATCATGAAACGGCATAATCTCAAAGACGGGCGTGTGCTTGATGGCTGCAACCTCACCGAGCTTGCCGAGGCATTGCATGTGTCGATCATGAGCATCAGCCGGACCTTGGACGAGCTCGAGGGGATACAACTGGCGAAGGCCCATCATGTCGGCCGGCAGCGGCGACTGCACATGCTCCTGGGTGGCCGTGAACTCTGGCACGCCGTTCAGGCACAGTTGAGTTCTCCTGTACGCAAGGTCCGTGTTGTCAGCAGTCCGGAGGGGAGCACAATCGGCCCGCTTGCCGGCGAGAGCGCGCTTGCCCACTACACGATGCTGGCACCACCCCGGATCGAAACACATGCTGTTCTTGCCGCAAGCTGGAAGCGCTTGGAAGAGATGCAAAGCCTCGGACCGGCTACAGCATTAGATGATGACCGTGTCGAGGTTCAAACTTGGACATATGATCCGAACATCCTGGCAGAGAGTGGTGTCATCGACCGCCTCTCCCTTTACCTGTCTGTCCGCGGCAACCCCGACGAACGCGTCGCGCAAGCCGCCGAAGAATTGTTGGAGACATTTGAATGGTGATCGGGGTCGACCGCTTCCGTGCACATTTTGCGGGCCATGAGCATCAATATGTCTTGATCGGAGGTGCTGCCTGCGACCTGGTCATGGATGAGGTCGGACTCGACTTTCGTGCAACCAAAGATCTCGACATTGTCCTGATCGTTGAGGCGCTGGATCGTGCCTTCGCCGAGCGCTTCTGGGCATTTATCGAGGCAGGCGGCTACGAGATCCGCGAACGCAGTGAAGGTGAAAAGATTCTCTACCGTTTCCAGAAGCCGAAGGCGGCCGACTTTCCTGCCATGCTGGAGCTGTTTTCAAGGGCACCTGCAGGGTTGGAGCTTGGCGCGGATTCGCACCTCACACCGCTGCCGATCGACGAAGCAGCTGCAAGCCTGTCAGCAATCCTGCTCGATGAAAGCTACTACGCCTTCCTCAAGGCGATGGTGCGTGAAGTCGATGGCATCCCGGTGCTCGACGAGGCAGCCATCATACCGTTCAAGGCACGGGCTTGGCTCGACTTGACGGCTCAGCGCGAGTCCGGTGAAAAGATTGATGAAAAGAACATCCGGAAACATCGAAATGACGTGGCCCGGTTGCTCCAACTGTTAAGCCCGGAATCCCGCTATTCGCTGCCAGATATAGTCGCGGCCGACATGCGGTCTTTTGTCGAAAGGGCGACAGCAGAGGCCGATTATGATCCCAAGCAGTTCAAGGTGAACATCACGGTTGAAGAGGTCGGACGCCGACTCCGTGCCGCATATCAGCTCTGATCGAATGGTACCGGCCCTTTTTATTCGGGAAAATTGCCAATAGTGACTTCAACCAGCGCCAGCTGCCCTGACCGAAATGCGACCCAAACAAACATCATCAGCTTGCGACGGAAGGCAGAAAGTTGATTTATATTCGCGCTTGATAGCCAATCTTGGCAAAGGCTGCCGAACCCGCAGGCGTCTTGGCCGGGCCTTGCGATAGTTCGGCTGAACGAAGGATCGAACTAAGTGCCTCTGCCGGATTAGGACCATCGCCGAGAATTGCCTCCATGCTGCGCACGCACAGACGGATTTTCTCGTCCGCCAAATTGTAATAGACCTGCTTCGCGGCTCTGCGCGTCCTTACCATTTCTGCGCGGCGCAGTTCGGCAAGCTGCTGGCTGAGTGCGGGTTGTCCGATCCCAGTAGCAGTGTCGATTTCGCCCACCGTTTTTTCTCCCTGCAACAGGCAGGAGAGGATCATCAACCGCTGCGGCTGCGCATAGACTTTGAGCTTTTCGGTTGCCGCGTCGGCTAGCGCGCGACTTTGGTAGATCGCGCTCATTGAGCGGCTACCCGCCTGCAGAACCAGTCAGCATCGTTTTCGTTACCCATTGCGGTTGCGGGCGGTAGCAGCACGTCATCGCCCGGCTGCCAGCCCTCGGGGGTCAGCACCTTGTCGCCAGCAGCGCATTGCAGCGCGGCGACGATCCGCAGCATTTCATCAACAGAGCGCCCTACATTGTGCGGATAGGTAGTGATCGCGCGGATCACGCCTTCGGGGTCAATGAAATATGTGCTGCGAATCGCGGCGCTGTCCTGCGAAGTCTCGTCGATCATCCCGAAAGCACGGCCCACGGCCATATTTGGATCTTCAATTACAGGAAAACTGATAGTGATGCCAAACGCCTCGCGGATCGCGCGGATCCAAGCGATGTGCGAGAACAGGCTATCGACTGACAGGCCCAGCAAGGCGCAATCGAGCGCCGCAAACCGACCTTCCGCTTTAGCGAGCGCGACGAATTCGCTGGTGCAAACCGGCGTGAAATCCGCAGGGTGGGAGAAAAACAACAACCATTTTCCGCGATACTGCGACAGAGAGACCTCGCCTGCCGTCGTACGGGCACTAAAATCCGGCGCATCATCGCCAATCCTCAATGGCGGCCGTGATGCGGTTCTGAGTTCATCCTGCATGGCCAATGCCCTTTCACAAACGTCGTTGCATTGCAACGCTCTTGACGCTCACCAGATAATAACTTACACATATTATGTAAATATGAATTTATAGGAGTTTTTTATGACCGACTCGGCTCTTGCCAAAGCCAGCGTCCAGATTTCTGGCGCGTCGCAGGATATGCCGGTAGTCAAATCCTTCTTCGACGAACCGACCAATACGGTCAGCTATGTCGTCCATGATCCCGAGAGCCGACGCGCTGCGATTATCGACAGCGTACTGGACTATGATCCAGCTTCGGGTCGCACCTCCTTCTCCTCTGCTGACGCGATCATCGCGTATGTTGGGGAGAAGGAGCTTGCCGTCGATTGGTTGCTCGAAACCCACGCACATGCCGATCATCTGTCCGCAGCGCCCTATCTGCAAAAGAAGCTTGGTGGGAAACTCGCCATTGGCCGTGAAATCATCCATGTGCAGAATGTCTTCGGCAAAATCTTCAATGAAGGCACTGATTTCGCCCGCGACGGCTCCGAATTTGACCATCTTTTTGAAGACGGGGACCAGTTCGAGATCGGCAAGGTAAAGGCGACTGTCCTTCACGTCCCCGGTCATACGCCCGCTGATTTGGCTT
Organism: uncultured Sphingorhabdus sp.; assembly: GCA_964591835.1. Classification (GTDB taxonomy): domain Bacteria; phylum Pseudomonadota; class Alphaproteobacteria; order Sphingomonadales; family Sphingomonadaceae; genus Sphingorhabdus_B. The sequence goes on from CAZQBS010000001.1 coordinate 30,741, forward strand.
ATGTGATCGGCAATGCCGTATTCACCGGCGATACCTTGTTCATGCCGGATTACGGCACTGCGCGCGCGGATTTTCCCGGCGGGGATTCGCGGATGTTGTTCCGCTCAATCCGCCGTTTGATGACGTTGCCAGAGCAAACGAGATTATTCCACTGCCATGATTACAAGGCAGTAGGGCGTGACAATTTTGCTTGGGAAACAACAGTCGGCGCGCAGCGTGTCGGTAATGTCCATGTGCACGAAGGCGTTGACGAAGACGACTTTGTGGCCATGCGCGATGCACGCGACGCGACATTGTCCATGCCCAAGCTCATCTTGCCTTCGATACAGGTCAATATGCGCGGCGGTCATTTGCCGGAGCCGGAGTCAAACGGAACGCGCTATCTTAAAATCCCGCTGAATGCCTTGTGATGTTGCCGGGTTTCCCAAATGCGATGCCGGTTGAGGGATTGGTCGGCGGCCTGATGATCGGGCTGGCGGCTGCCATCATGTTGCTCGGCCTCGGCAGGATCGCGGGCGTTAGCGGTCTTGCTGCCCGCGCCGTTGGTATCACCATTACGGGCGCACCGCGCAGCGTCGCCAGTGCCTTCGTTATCGGCCTGCCGGTTGGCGCATGGCTGATCGTGCAATTTGCGGGGCCGGTTGCGGTGACGTTTCCGGGATCGATCTGGTTGCTGGTGTTCGGCGGACTCTTCGTAGGGTTTGGCACACGGCTTGGATCGGGCTGCACCAGCGGCCACGGCGTTTGCGGACTCTCACGGCTGTCTCCGCGCTCGATGTTAGCGACGGCGATATTCATGGGTGCTGGTTTTATGACGGTAGCAGCCATGCGCGTAGCGGGAATTCTGTGATGCGCGTCTTGGTTGCCCTCACTTCCGGCCTGCTGTTCGGCGCGGGCCTTGCCATTTCTGGAATGGCTGACCCGATGCGGGTTCAAGCCTTCCTTGATGTGTTTGGCGCATGGGACCCAACGCTCGCCTTTGTCATGGGCGGTGCGATGATCCCGATGGCAATCGCGTGGGTCATCAAAGGCAAACTCGCTGCGCCGCTTGCCGCTCCGTCATTCGAACTTCCAGGCACGGCCACACTCGATCGCCCGCTCGCGATTGGTGCCGTCCTGTTCGGGATTGGCTGGGGCATTGCCGGACTTTGCCCCGGTCCCGCACTCGCCGACCTCGCGGTCGCACCATTTGCTGTCTTGCCGTTTGTTGCGGCGATGTTCGCCGGCATGGGGCTGCACCGCCTCGTCCCAGCTCAAGCCAAGCCAAAAGGAAAACCGTCATGATGAAGAACATGGGCAATCTAGATCGCGCACTCCGTTTAGCCATCGTTCTCGCAATTGCTGTGGCGTTCCTGCTGGGGAAATTGTCGGGAACGATCGCGCTCATCCTCGGCGTGGTTGTGGTCGCATTCTTTCTTACCAGTCTGGTGGGGACATGCCCGCTTTACATGCCTTTCGGCCTTTCAACGCGCCGCAAAATCTAAGCCACATTTCAATTGAGCTGACAGGAAATCGCCATGACATTCAAACAAATCACGCCGGGATTTTCTGTCTCAGGTCAGCTCTCTTTGGACGATTTGAACGAGGCCGTCGCGCAGGGCTTCAAATCAATCATCTGCAACCGCCCCGACGATGAAGAAGCAGGCCAGTTGAACGCGGACAAAGTAGAGGAAGCGGCCAACCGACTGGGGTTGGGCTTTGCCCATGTTCCCGCAATCTCGGGCGCTGTGACGCCTGAGGATGCTCAAACGATGGCGCGGGCAATGGCCGATTTGCCATCACCAATTCTCGCTTATTGCCGGTCAGGCGCTCGCTCGACCAAATTGTTCGAGATGGTTGGCGCGATGCCATCGGCTTCATCTGGCGGGAAGATTTATGATGTCGTAATTGTGGGTGGCGGCAGCGCTGGGATCGCGACGGCTGCCAGTCTGCTCAAGCGCAACCGTAGGCTCTCCATTGCCGTTATCGAGCCCTCCGAGGTTCATTATTATCAACCTGGCTGGACAATGGTTGGCGCGGGCATCTTCGATGCTGAATTCACGCGCCACACCGAAACGTCCGTCATGCCGCGCGGTGTAGAATGGATAAAAAAGGCGGCATCCGGCTTTGCACCTGACGATAACCGTGTGCTGCTGGATGACGGTGGTTCGGTTGCTTATCGCGTCTTGGTTGCTTGCCCCGGGGTCAAGCTCGATTGGGATGCCATTCCGGGTCTCAATGAAACGCTGGGCAAGAACGGCGTGACCTCCAACTACCGTTATGATCTTGCTCCCTACACCAATCGCCTCGTCAAAGATTTGAAGGACGGTCGGGCGCTGTTTACCCAGCCGCCGATGCCGATCAAATGTGCAGGTGCGCCGCAAAAGGCGATGTATCTGTCGTGCAATGTCTGGGAGCGCAGCGGGGTTCTCAAAGACATCGACGTGCAGTTTCACAACAGCGGGGCGGTGCTGTTCGGCGTTGCGGTCTATGTCCCGGCGCTGATGGAATATGTCGAGCGCTACAACGCGCATCTGAATTTCGAATCCAAACTGGTTGCCATTGACGGCCCCGCCAAGGTGGCAACATTCGAGCAGACACGCGGTGATACCGTCACGCGCGTCGAAGAAAAGTTCGACATGATCCATGTCGTGCCGCCGCAGGTCGCGCCCGATTTTGTCCGCAGCAGCCCGCTCGCTGCCGCCAGTGGCTTTATCGAGGTCAATGAAGCCACGTTACAGCATGTGCGTTACGCCAATGTCTTTGCCTTGGGGGATGCCTGCTCGGCTTCAAATGCCAAAACAATGGCCGCCGCGCGCAAGCAAGCACCGGTCGTTGCGGTTAATGTGCTGGCCGCGCTGGAGGGTAGCCCGCCAGTCGCCGACTATGACGGCTATGGCAGTTGTCCGCTGACTGTGGAGCGGGGCAAGATCGTGCTCGCCGAATTCGGTTATGGCGGAAAGCTGCTCCCCAGCTTCCCGAACTGGCTGATCGACGGTACCCGCCCGTCGCGTCTCTCATGGCTGCTCAAGGATACAATCCTTCCACCGATCTACTGGCACGGAATGCTCAAGGGGCATGAGTGGATGGTGAAGCCGCACATGATTGCGGCGAACGGATAAGAATGTGATCGACACGCTTCATTATGCGCTTGGCGGCGTTTCCGGTGTGCTGGTTGGGTTCGTTCTTGGACTGGTCGGTGGCGGAGGATCGATTCTCGCAGTTCCTCTGCTGCTCTATCTCGTCGGTGTGAAGGAGCCGCATGTCGCCATTGGCACCAGCGCATTTGCCGTGGCGGCCAATGCTGCAATCGGTCTTTGGAATCATGGCCGCGCTGGAACCGTCAACTGGCGATGCGGATTCATTTATGCCGCTGCGGGTGTGGTCGGAGCGTTTGGCGGATCAACGCTTGGCAAAAGCATTGATGGTCATAAGCTCTTGTTGCTGTTTGCACTGCTGATGATCGCGGTTGCTGTTCTCATGTTCCGGCAACGCGGCGAAGTAGGTGTAGAAGGCGCCCAGTGCAGCCGTGAAAATGTCGTAAAAGTAGGGGGCTATGGTCTTGGCACCGGAGTGTTCTCGGGCTTTTTCGGTATTGGAGGCGGATTCCTTATCGTTCCAGGTCTGGTGGCTTCCACATCAATGCCGATCTTGCGGGCGATCGGCACGTCGCTTATCGCTGTGACCGCATTCGGCCTCACCACCTCGTTCAACTATGCGCTGTCGGGATTGGTCAATTGGCCACTGGCTGGCGTGTTCATTTTGGGGGGTGTCGTTGGCAGCGCGCTCGGCACACGCGCCTCAACAGCACTCTCGGCCGACAAGGGTAAACTCAACACTGTGTTTGCCGGTTTTGTCATGGTCGTGGCTTTTTACATGCTCTGGAAAAGCTGGGGAGAGCTCGGACTCTGATTCAAAACAAAGCACCTCAAAAATATAACCCAATTCTTTACTTATAAAGGAAAATAACATGACTCTCCACATTGGCGACATCGCACCAGACTTCCAAACCGAAACCCAACACGGCCCGATAAGCTTTCACGATTGGGCAGGTGATAGCTGGGTATTCTTTTTCAGCCATCCGGCTGATTTTACGCCGGTTTGCACCACGGAAATGGGCCGCACCGCCCAGCTTGCGGGCGACTTTGCTGCACGCAACGTGAAGCCGCTAGGCTTGTCGACCGATACCGCAGACGAGCATCGCAAGTGGATCGAAGACGTCAACGACACTCAGAACACCGACCTGCAATTCCCGATCCTCGCCGATGCCGATCTGTCAATTGCGCGGTTATATGACATGATCCACCCTGAACAGAGCGAGACGGCTGCTGTCCGTTCGGTATTCATCATAGACCCCGACAAGAAAATCCGCCTGACGATGACCTATCCGATGAGCGTCGGCCGTAACTTTGCGGAGATATTGCGGGTGATCGATGCTTTGCAAACCAGCGACAAGTTCCGCATTGCGACACCCGCTGATTGGGAAGTCGGCAAGGATGTCATCATCCCGCCGTCGATCAAGGACGACGAAGCCGCAAAGCTTTTCCCGCAAGGATGGACGACATTGCGCCCCTATTTGCGGACCACCAACGTCGCCTGAGCAAGTATGATATAGAATAAGGGGATCGAGATGTTCGAAAATATTGAACGCTGGCTTGAGCCAGGCGCAAAGTTGAAGGCGCTGATCGATCTCCTGTTCCGCGTCCTGACCAGCCTGATCTTCATCATCGGTGGGCTGGGCCATTTTGGTCAACATCAGATGATGCTGGATCGAATGAAAGAATCGCCGTGGGCGGGCACCGTCAATATGATTGGCGATCCTTCCGTCCTGCTTTGGCTCTCGGGCTTCGCATTCGTAGTGGCGGGGGTCACCTTGGCTATGGGTTGGATGACCAGGGCCTCGGCACTGATTTTGTTCGTGACGCTCGTGCCGGTTACGATCACCACCCATGTTGTGCCTGATCCGTCGCATGTCGGCCCGCTTTTCAAGAACATCGCAATATTGGGCGCGCTCTTGCTAATTTGGGCGCGTGGACCCGGCGCATACGCGCTTGATGGAAGGATCGAACGATGAAATGGGGGTTGGCGTTAATCCCGGCATTATTGGTGGCTGTTCCGGTTTGGGCTGAACCAACGCCAGTGACGGTCCATGCAATCAGCCAGGACGCGAAGTTCATCGGCAATTCGATGGGTGGTGTGGAAGTGATCTTGCGCGACGCAAAGACGGGCAAAATACTCGCTAAAGGTATTACCGCTGGTGGGACTGGTGACACCAAGAAAATCATGGATGCAGTTGGTCGGTCACCAATGCTCACAACGCCGGAAGCCGCACATTATTCAACCACACTCGATATTTCAGTTCCAACACTGATAAAGGTTGAACTGCGCGGGCCGCTTGGCCGTCCGTTGACGATACAGCGTGCGACGTCCGAACGCTGGTTGGTCCCTGGCGTTGCCGTTGCCCCCGGCAATGACTGGGTGGTGGAGTTACCCGGCCTTGCCATCGAAGTGGACGGCGTTTCTTCATTGACCGCAGGTCGTGCTGCGACCTTGACCGCCAAAGTGGCTTTGATGTGCGGATGTCCGATCACGCCGGGCGGCCTATGGGACGCGGCAGATTATGAAGTGGTCGCCGAATTGCGTAGAAAGGGCCAACCTCCTCTGCGCATGCCGCTCCCCTTTTCAGCAGGGCCTGGGCAGTTCAGCGGTGTCGTAACCCCCGGATTTTCGGGTAAGGGCGAGCTTTGGATCGTCGCCCGAAATAAACGCACAGGGAACGCTGGAGTTGCGCTTGTGCCTGTCAGGATCAGCAAGCCGTGAGCATTGAACAAGACTGGGCAATAATACTCGCGCGCGTGCAATTCGCGTTCACTGTCAGCTTCCACTTTCTGTTTCCGGCCTTCTCGATTGGGCTTGCGAGCTTTCTTGCGGTTCTCGAAGGGCTTTGGCTCAAGACCGGCAAAGGCGTTTACGCGAACCTGTACCGCTATTGGCTGAAGATTTTCGCAGTTGTTTTTGCGATGGGTGTCGTCTCGGGCATTGTCATGTCTTATCAGTTCGGCACCAACTGGTCGGTGTTTTCGGACAAGGCGGGGCCGGTGATCGGGCCGCTGATGGCCTATGAAGTGCTGACCGCCTTCTTCCTTGAAGCTGGTTTTCTCGGGGTAATGCTGTTCGGCATCAACAAGGTCGGCCGTAAGCTGCATTTCGTCGCGACGCTGGCTGTGGCGCTTGGCACCTTCATTTCAGCCTTCTGGATCTTGTCGGTCAATAGCTGGATGCAGACCCCGGTGGGGTACGAGATCGCAGCCAACGGCCAGTTTGTGCCGGGGCCGAGCTGGTGGGCTATCGTGTTCAACCCCAGCTTTCCGTATCGCCTCGTCCACACAGTACTGGCCGCCTATCTCACCACGGCCTTCGCCGTTGGTGCGGTCGGGGCATGGCATCTGCTCAAAGATCGCACCAATCCTGGTGCACGCACGATGTTCTCGATGGCCATGTGGATGGCAGCGATTGTAGCGCCGATGCAGATTTTCGCTGGCGACATGCACGGGCTAAATACGCTGGAGCATCAGCCCGCCAAGGTGATGGCGATGGAAGGCCATTACCAAAGCCATCCCGATGGCGCACCGCTGATCCTGTTCGGCATCCCGAATTCCAAGGAAAAACGGGTCGATTATGCCATAGAGATTCCAAAGGCTTCGTCGTTGATTCTGAAGCATGATTTGAACGCACCGATGAAAGGGCTGGATAGTATTCCCGATGCCGATGAGCCGCCGGTCGGTATCGTCTTTTGGTCGTTCCGCATCATGGTCGGTATCGGGTTCGCCATGCTGGGTATCGGCTTGTGGAGTTTGACTGCGCGTGCGCGCAAGAAGCTATATGACTGGCCCTGGTTGCACCGCGCTGCGGTAGCAATGGGACCGAGCGGGTTCATTGCTGTGCTTGCCGGCTGGGTCACCACCGAAGTCGGGCGACAGCCATTCACGATCTACGGCGTGCTTCGGACAGTTGATAGCGCGTCTCCGCTCGATGCACCGGCTGTGGCAGCGTCGCTGCTAGCCTTTGTGGTTGTCTACTTCGCCGTGTTTGGCATGGGCGTCTGGTATCTGCTGCGCCTGATGAAAAAGCCACCCGAAGCGCATGAAGCTCCGCCAAGCGATGCGCCAATCCGAAGCGCAGGTATAACGCCCGCTCCGCAGATTCTTGGCGGTGATGGCTTACCCGGCAATGCGCGTAGCGGGGAAATAGTGTGATGGATTTGACGGTCATCTGGGCTGGTATCATCGGCTTTGCCATTGTCGCTTATGTCGTAATGGACGGGTTCGATCTCGGCATCGGCATCCTTTTTCCGTTCTTCAAGGTAGGCAAGGACCGCGACACCGCGATGAATAGCATCGCGCCAGTGTGGGATGGCAACGAGACATGGCTGGTAATGGGAGTCGGCGGGCTGCTCGCCGCCTTTCCCTTGGCCTATGCCGTCATCCTTCCGGCTCTCTATGCGCCGATGATTGCGATGCTGCTCGGGCTGGTGTTTCGCGGCGTGGCTTTTGAGTTCCGCTGGCGCGATCCGGCGCACCGCGAATTCTGGGATCGGGCATTCACAACCGGCTCGGTCATCGCAACCATTGCACAAGGAATAGCATTGGGCGCGCTGCTCCAGGGGATTACGGTCGAAGGCCGCGCTTATGCCGGTGGCTGGTGGGAATGGCTTACACCGTTTAGCGTGTTGACCGGCTTTGGCTTGTTGATCGGCTATGCGCTCCTTGGAGCCTGCTGGCTCAACTGGAAGACAGAGGCCGGATTGCAGCGCCAAGCTGTGACCTATGCCGGACGCCTCGGCATCGCGCTGTTGCTGATGATCGGCGCGATCAGCCTCGCAACGCTGTCGCTGGAGGCGCAATATCAACAGCGCTGGCTTAGTTTTCCCGGAATCCTAGTAACCGCGCAGGTGCCGCTGGCAACGGTCATTGTGACGTTCCTTTTCTATCGTAGCCTTCGACTGAGAAAGGACGCGCAGCCCTTTTTCTGGGCGCTGTCTCTTTTCGGACTGTGTTTGGTGGGTCTTGGCGTCTCGATCTGGCCAGACGTTATACCGGCGCGCGTTACAATATGGGAAGCCGCTGCCCCTCACCGCAGTCAAGTATTCATGCTGGTCGGAGCATCGATAATGATACCGATCATCCTCACCTACACCGCGTGGTCCTATTGGGTGTTTCGTGGGAAGGTGGGTGAGGATGGGTATCACTGATGGGCTCAGCGAAGCGCCTTGGCTGGTTCGTCATGATATGGGCGGTGAGCGTAATTGCGCTTGGGGCTGTGTCAGTGGCTCTGCGCCATTGGCTGTCTTGACAGCCTGAGTTGAAAAAGACTGATCGGTAGCGCGCCAAGATCTTTGTCATGGATGCCGCTTTGAGGCAAAGTCGGGCGCGCAGCCAAGAAGGTGCATTCTGGCGGGAGAGGAAGCCATTCGTTCATTCAGCCCCTGCTGGAGACCTAAAGGATCGTCCGCAGATCACGACGGTTCAAGGACGGCTGCGATAGGTCCGCTTTTGATCACAGACCGGTCGTCGCAGTGACAGGGACCGGCTGTTTCACTTATGAAGAGACCGAGAGATTCGAACGCCCACAGCGGTCAGGCAGAAAAAATGCAACCAGCTCTGAGTTAGTATGTGGGCTGTGCTGTCAATCATCGCCCCCGATACGGACATTATGTGAGTCTTGCGCTGGGGCATAACAGGCGCTACCAAAGAGTAGCGTAAGAACCACCAGCTCCACTATTTGGAGTTGGGATAATGCCTCTGAAATATGTACCCATCAGGCTCAAACCTGAGCTGTTGGAAGCACTCAATGGCATAGCCAAAAAGCGCGGAAAACCTTGCTCCCAGATCATGCGCGAAGGCCTGCAATTTTATGCAGAGCGCAGCGCCATTCTTTCGCAGGCCGAATATAGCCGGATCATGAATGACGAGTTCGTCTTCATGGCACTTGAGCTTATTATCCGTAAAGATCACAAAGACGATCACCAAGGGATGCTCGACGAAGCGGCCCGTCGGGCGAGTGCGCTTTGTGGTTAGCCCCGACACTTATTCCGATACGGGCCGCTCGGGCAAGCTGACCCATCATTCATCGCGCGGGGCCATGCCGCGCAATGCGGGAAACTTTACCCGCGGCTCGCAGCTGATCACCCATGAATATCTCATGTGGTTCGGCTCGGTTCGCATTCCGCTCACGGTCTGGTTCTTCCTGTTCCTCATCGCTTTCATGATCACTTCTTTCCTCGTGATCCATGAGAATGAAGCCCAGATGATCCTGATGAAAATCTATGCAGGCGGCTGGGTGTTCATGGAGTTCAACTCCCACAAGGTCATCAACCTCACCCTGCCTTCGGGCGACGTGATCCCGGCCCCGATTTCGATGGTGGGAAGCCACCCGTCAGTGGTCGACGCTTGGGATCGTTTGATGCGGGCATTCTGGGGGTCAGCCTTCATGTCGGCAGTCATCGCCGTTCCTTTGACCATCTGGTTTGTGGGTGCATCGCATAAGCGGGGCCGGGGGATATTGGAGGAGCGCCACCAGCGCGGCGCAATGCTTGTCGATGCCGATGACCTGTCAGCGGTGATCGCTGCCCATAATATGGCCGAGTTTGAAAAGGAGGCGCAGCGCTGCTTCCCCAAAAACAGCCTGGTCGAAGTCCTCGCCATGGATTTTGTACAGCGCAAGCTTTGCGGCATCCACCACCCGTATGAACTGGCGGGGGTGCGCTACCCTTGGCGCACCGAGCAATCGCATACAATGCTCATCGGCACCACCGGGACCGGCAAGACCACGCAGATGCGCGACATGATTGCCCAGATGCGTGAGCGACGTGATCGGGCCGTCGTCTTCGATCTGACCGGGGCCTATGTCGAAGCCTTCTACAATCCTGCAACCGACATCATCCTAAACCCGATGGACAAACGCTGCCCGTCTTGGTCGGTGTTCATGGAGTGTAAGAGCCATGCCGATTTCAGCTCGATCGCTGCGGCGCTGATGCCGATTGATGGTGGGGCGTCTGAGCCCTTCTGGATATTGGCGGCCCGCACGTTGTTTGTCGAAACCTGCATTCGGCTCCAACAAGCAGGAAAGGCTTCCAACCGCGACTTGGCCAGCCGGTTGATGATGGCCGACCTCAAAGACGTCCACAAGCTGCTCGAACATACGGTGGCCGATCCGCTGACAGCGCCCGAGGCTGCACGCATGGCAGAATCGATCCGTGCGGTGTTCAACACCAACGCACAGGCGCTGCGTTTTCTGCCCGAAGACAATCCGCCGTTCTCGATTTGCGACTGGGTTGCCAGAACCGACAATCCGGGAAGCATCCTGTTCATCACCTCGACCCACAATGAACTGGTTCTCAACCGTGCGCTGCTCACCGTGTGGATGAATGTAGCTGTCCACCGGCTGATGCGGTTGCCACGCACGCGGGATTTGCGGACGTGGTTCTTCTTCGACGAAGTCCATGCACTGCACCGCTTGCCGGCCATCGAAGACGGGCTGCAAACCGCGCGGGGCTTTGGCGGCGCCTTCGTGCTGGGTATCCACAGCTTTGCCAAACTCTCTGAAACTTACGGCGAAGATGGTGCGCAAAATCTTGCATCTCTGGCCCGCACCAAACTGATCCTGGCGACTGCCGACAGGGACACCGCGCAGCATTGCTCGGACTATATCGGGCACCGCGAAGTACGCATGATGGATGAGGCATATAGCTATGGCTATTCAAACATCCGTGATGCGGCCACGATCACCCCGCGCCAGCAGGTCGAGCCGCTCGTCATTCCCGACGATATCATGAAACTTCCTTCATTGAGAGGGTTCCTCGTATTTCCTGAGGGGTTCGATGCAGCCCGCATCCAGCTACGCTACAAGGACTATCCCAGCGTTGCGGCACCCTATGAGCCGCGCGAAAATGTCGAGCCGCTCTCTTTCATCGCTGACGACGACGCAGAAGACGCAAATGGTGAAGCAGGCGGCCGGGAAGGCAATGTGACCCCTGACATCCTCATCGAGAACAAGCCTCCAATGCAGGCGTTCCCCATCATCCGCGCCGGTTTGACTGACGATATCGTAGCCGAGGCTGAAAAGACGCCGGACGCAAAATCGACGCCACCCGCCGACATGACACCCGAACGCCAGGCGCTGACCGACCGTATCTATAAAGGCGGCCCTGCTGTGCAAAGCAATGAGGTCAAATCCGATCCGGTCCTTGGGCAAGAGCAAGACCGCCTTGGCAAGGATGAGCCCCATTCGGGATCGCCCGTTGCTCCCAACCAGTACCGCCTTGATCTCTCGCGGCGTGAACTAAGCGAAGCAATTGAACCGGAAAGCCGGGCCGAGCGCAGCGTATCGGCTCCCGATCACGGGCTCGACGACGGGCAGGAACTCTAGCGCCATGCATTCCATCGCTCCAGTTCGTTCGTCCGGCGGTGCGGCAACCTATTTTGCCAAGGACAATTATTATACCGCTGAGCAGAACGCGGAACAGGGAGTCTGGGGCGGGGCAGGGGCGCTCGACCTCGGGCTTGAGGGGAGCGTCGACAAGGACATGTTTGAGGCTGTCCTTAACGGTCATTTGCCCGGGGCTGAGAAGGTGGGGCAGGTCGAGGGCAGGAGGGCAGGGCTCGACCTCACTTTCTCGATGCCCAAATCGGCTTCGGTCATGGCGTATGTGGCAGGCGATGATCGCATCCTTGGCGCCAATATGCGCGCGGTTGAAAAGACCATGGGCTTTGTCGAGCGCAGCTATGCCGAAGGCCGGACCTATGACCGCAACCGCAATGGCGAACCTGAAAAGACCGGCAAGCTCGTCTATGCCCTGTTTCCTCATGACACCAGCCGTGCGCTTGACCCACAGGGCCACATCCATGCAGTCGTCGCCAATGTCACCCGGATGGCAAATGGCAGCTGGAAAGCGCTATGGAACGGCGAAATCTGGAAGAACAACACGGTTATCGGCCAAGTCTATCATGCAGCGCTCCGTGCCGAACTGCAAAAGCTCGGCTATGAGACCGAAGCAGCGGCCAAGCATGGTGCCTTTGAGATAAAGGGCGTCCCTAAAGACGTTCGCGACGAGTTTTCCAAGCGCCAGCAGGTCATTGACGCAAAGGCGCGCGAACTCGGTATCCGTTCGCCGCAAGGGCGGGACCGAGTGGTCGTCAATACCCGCGACGACAAGCAGCAGGTTGAAGATCGCGGACAGCTGGTCGCCAGCTGGAAAGAACGGGCGAACGCGTTGGGCTTTGACGGGGAAGTGCTTCACCAGACTGCACGCGTACGCGCAGACGCGTTAAATTCCGCAGGTCTGGCGGGCGCTTCGACCACCATGTCGCATCTGTTGGAACGGATCGGCGGTCTCCTGCGGCCAAGCGATCCTTTGGTGGTCTCGGGGGCTGCAGCTTTGTTCATGCCAGCAGAGACACTCAAAGCCCAACATGCGGTCGCATCGGCCGTCCGCCATTTGTCGGAACGCGAAGCCGCCTTTGCGCCCGGCGAGATCATCAAGGCAGCCTTGGGTTTCCAAATCCAGGGACTGGAAGTAGAGCGCGTTACAAAGCGCGTTACAGAATTGGTCGCCACGGGCGCGCTCATCCCGGGCCAAACGGACCGGGCCGATGGCCATCATGATTTGGTGACAACGCCTGCAGCGCTCGCGATGGAGCAGGCCATCCTCGACAATATCCAGACCGGGAAAGGCGAAGGCCGGGTCATTTTGCCCGCAGAGACTGTGCTCGAACGGCTTCAGCAGGTGTCGGGTGACCGACCACTCAATGCGGGCCAGATGGCGGCCGCCGTGATGATCCTGTCGTCTGGCGACCGCTCGACGCTTATCCAGGGTGTCGCGGGTGCGGGCAAATCGACCATGATCAATGCCGTCGCGCGGGTTGCCGACGCCGAAGGCGTGCGGGTGCTGGGTCTTGCCTTCCAGAACAAGATGGTGGCCGATCTTCGTGGGGGTTCAGCTGGCAGCGGACAGGGTGCCGAGGGGATACAAGCGCAGACCATTGCCTCCTTCATCAACCGCTTTGCCCGCCCCGCAGAGCAGGGAGCTGGCGCGAAATTCGTGGCAGCGCGCGCAGAACTGAAAGACACCGTTCTGCTGGTCGACGAAGCGTCGGTGGTCTCGTCACGCGACATGCTCAAGCTGACCGAGATCGCCAAAGCCTTTGGGGTCGACGGCCTCCATTTCATCGGTGATCGCCAGCAATTGTCCGCGATCGAGCAGGGCAAGAGCTTTGCCGTGGCTCAGGCCGCCGGTGCGCCGATGGCGCGGATGGACGAGAATATCCGGCAGCGCAATTCACCGCTTCTCCTCGCTGTTGCGGGGCTCTCCAACGAAGGTTTTGCCGGCCATGCGCTTGACCTTCTGGCAGCGCATGGCCGGGTTATTGAAGACGGCAACGATCATGTGGCAAAAGCTGCCGGAATGTGGCTCGCTTTGTCGCCTCAGGCCCGCGCGCGTACTGCCATATTTACCGCAGGACGCGACGACCGTGCGCATATCAACCGACTGGTACAGACGGGATTGCTCAAAGAAGGGACGTTGTCAGGGGAGGGCCACGACGTCTCGACGCTCCAGAGTGTCAATAGCAGTCGAGAGGAACTGCGTCATGCATCCACCTATCGCGCGGGACAAGTGGTCGAAATACGCCGAAAAGTTGATGAAATCGGCCTTGGCAAAGGCAGCTATTCGGTGGTCGGGGTCGACCAGCGGGGCCGGGTTAGCCTCAAAGATGGTCGCAAGACCTTCAAAATCGATCCGCAGCGTCTTGATCCTCAAAACCGGTATGACCGTATGTCGCTCTCCGAACGGGTCGCGCTCAAACTCCATGACGGCGACACCATCATGTGGCGCGCGCGCGATGCCGCGCGCGGACTCGAGAAATCGACTTATGCCAGGATCGTGCAGGCTGCCCGCGCCGAAGTGACAGTCGAACTGGCAGACAAAAGGCAAGTAACGCTCAAAGCCGGCGATCCCATGCTCGCCAAACTCGACCTGGGCTATGCGCTCAACGCCCATATGGCGCAGGGCATGACGAAGCCTGAAAGCATCGAGGTCATCGGGTCCTATCAACGAAACCTTGCCACACAACGTACGCAAAATGTCCTCAACACGCGCGCGACCGATGACATCAGGGTGGTTACCGACAACCTTGATCGCCTGAAGCTGCAACTGGGTCACACCCCCGGCAATAAAACCTCTGCTCTCGAAGCATTGGGCCAGATCAGGGTCGATCCCAAGCCCACCGATCAGATCCGCAAATCAGAAATGCACTCGCCTGCAATGAGCCCGGAACTGCGCGCCAAGGTTGAGGCTGTACGTCCGCCACCCGAACCGCGCGCGCTGCCTGTACCTGAAAAGAAGCTCGGGTTCGACCTGGCATGACCACCTACAGACAAGGCAATCAGATAAGGAGAAGATGATGGGATTTGACTATGACGAGGCAGGCGAATTCGGCTCGGAACAAGATGCCCGCGAATGGGCTGAGCGCAACGCGATCGAGCTTGCTGATCTGCACATCCGCAACCGTGGCGACAGGGGTGTGACCTTGAGTGTGAGGAGGTCCGCGCTTGGCGACAGCGCGCGCAGCGATCTCACTTACGGTCGCCGGACCGGATTTTTCTCATGACCATGATGGAGAGACTTATGAAGAGATTAAGGCTTGCTTTTGCCTGTGCCGCTGCATTGTCAGCAACTCCAGCCTTTGCGCATGACGAGCCCGCTTCAAGATTGGCCAAGGTTGAGACCGGCATCACCAATGCCCAACGTCAGACCGAGGCTTTGAAGCGCAGTATCGCCGAACATGCAGCCGAACATCGGGCTGCGGCGCCGGGCTGGCCTTGTGGCGATGCTGAAGCCGTCGATGTGGCTCGTCTTCTCAAAGAGGCAGCAATGGCCTTGGCTACACCTTTGAAGCGGCATGCCGGGGCCACGGACTGCGCGGACGGTGGATGCCAGGACGCGCCGCCACGCCGAAATGCGGGCGGCAAGTCAGACTGCGTCGATTGCCCAGACCAGCAAAAGCTGTCCTGAGACGGCAGTTTGATGAACGCAGGACTTCAAACCAGGACGAGCTGCTCGGTATGCAGGGCAACCATTGCCTTCTGGCCTCAGCATCGCTGGGTTCAAAGCTGCGACCGCTGCCTCCGCCCGTTGGCAATGCTAAGGGTCAGGTCAACGCCCTTTCCGGCCTACCGCCTGGTCAGCCTGATTGCGATTGCACCGGTGATCTCAGCGCTGGCGGCATTGGTGGTACTTTTGGGGCTGGCGACCAGACTGCTGCCGCTTGAATCTGTCGTGGCCGGAAGCGTGGCGGCGTTCACATTACAAGGATGCGCTGATCTTGCTGACGGTCTTCTGGGACTGCGCTCGGGCTTCATGGTCAGGTGGAGCCGACATAACAGTGGAAGGCCTGCGCGCCATCAGGCGCTGGTGAAATGCGGGATCGGTGTTGTGCTTCTCGCACTTGCGATTGCCGGATTGGCCTCGACATGATCGAGAAAGGAAAATGCGATGTCGCAGCGCTATAGATTTGCAGACGAAATTCTTGCGAGTGATGATCCCAAATTTCTGTCGCGCGTCGCGACCGCGCACTCGCGGCGTATCCGTCCCTCGTGCATGTGCTTGCCCGGGAGCGAAGGGATCGAAGTCTATGTCGCCCGGCGTTTCGATAAATATCACCTGAAACGCATGCCCAATAGCGGGCCAAGCCATGCGCCGGGCTGCGACCATTATGAACCGCATGACGATCTGACCGGCCTTGGCCAGCTGCGCGGCCAAGCCATTATTGATGATGAAGCGACGGGTGAAACATTACTCAAGCTTGCCTTTCCGATGAGCCGGGGGCCGGCACGCCTTGCCATGGCTACCGCCAATGAAACCAAGCCTTCGGTCAAATCCGACGGCACCAAGCTCAGCATCCGCGGACTTCTTCATTATCTGTGGAACGAGGCGCAGCTCACCCATTGGCATCCCAAAATGCGCGGCAAACGGGGATGGGGTGTGGTGCGCAACGAGCTTTTGCGCGCGGCCGAGCAAAAAATCACCAAGGGCAAGCATTTCTCAGAAATGCTCTACATTCCGGAGCCATTTCAGGCGGCGAAAAAATATGAGATTGCAAGGCGGCGGCGCGAGATTACGGCGCGGGCGCAGCAGCACACCAAACAATTGGGCATGATTATAGGTGAGGTCAAAAGCTTCGATGTTTCGATCAATGGCGAGCGCGCCGTAATCAAGCATCTTCCCGACTGGAACCTGTTCCTCAACAATATGTTGGCGCGGCGGCTGCGGAGCAATTTCGAACGAGAAATTGAATTGGTCGCTCAGAATATGGGCTCTCACCTCATCATTTGTGCGACATTCGAGATGAGCCGGGCGGATTACCCGCATGTCTGCGAACTTACCCTCATGCCTGTCAACGAGCACTGGATACCCTATGAATCCTCAGAAGATCTGGCGCTTCTCAGCCAATGCATCGAGGAGGAACGGCATTTCATTAAAGGCATGCGTATGAACCTCGCCCATGACAGTCCGATCGCTGCGGTTATATTGACCGATACCGAGCCAATGAGCACGGCATTATATCATGCGAACAATCGCGCCTCAGCCGACGAAATGTCGGTGCTGTCGGAGCGGATGGCGTTTAAAGGATCGTCGCACAAAGTGGTGACGCCCGGAAACCGATTGCCAATCGACCGAAATTTCTATCGGCCGCACTAACTCATTGATATAATTTAACATAAGATATATTATCGCACTTTGGGCTTGTTGGTGCGACCTAGAGATGACATACTGGCATTCTCCACCTGTGTTGTCGCACAAATCCGGGACACGGTCAGATGGTGCGGTAATTTGCGACCTGCCGGCCTATACCGCACCGTTTGATGTTCCCGGTCGGGAATTTGAACAAGAAATGACGCCTAATTCAAGTCTTATATTCCCGTTCGGGAATAAATAGCTTGAAATTGCCTACAACCAAGCCTAAGTTCCCGCTCGGTAATATGGACAGCATCTCACTTGGCCTCCTCGTGCGCCGCTAACGCAAGGCGCAGAACCTGAAGCAGGCAGAGCTTGCGGCAGTGAGCGGCGTTGGCGTCCGGTTCATTGTCGATCTCGAAGCTGGCAAGCCGACGCTTCAACTCGGCAAGGTGCTTCAGGTCATCACGACGCTCGGCTGCGAAGTCCAGATCGCCCCGCCCGCGAGCCCGTCATGAGCAACAGGCTCACCGTCTGGTGGGACGGCCGCGTTGCCGGCACCCTTTATCTCGACCCCTTCGGCGAAACCCAGTTCGCCTATGATCCAGCCTGGCTGGCCGCGCCCCGCGCTCCGGCGCTGTCATTCTCGCTGCCCAAGCAGGCCGAGCCATTCCAACGCCGGGATTGCCAGCCGTTCTTCGGCGGCATCCTGCCCGAGGAAAGCCAGCGTACTGCCATCGCCCGCGCGCTTGGTGTCTCGGCCGACAATGAATTCCGGCTGCTTGAGCATCTGGGCGGTGAAGTGGCAGGCGCTTTGACGCTCCTGCCCGAAGGCGAAGCCCCTACTCCCCCTAGCGCCGCAGCGCCCAAACTTCTCGATGATGATCGCCTGATCCAGTTGCTCGATCATTTGCCGCTGCGCCCCATGCTGGCGGGCGAGGACGGGCTGCGGCTCTCACTCGCGGGCGCGCAATCCAAACTGCCGGTACTGCTGATCGACGGGCAGGTCGCCCTTCCCGCACCGGGGCAGCCGACCAGCCATATCCTCAAGCCTCCGATCACGCGGTTCCCCGCGACGACCGAGAACGAATACTTCTGCATGTCGCTCGCCCGCGCAATCGGTCTTGATGTCGCACCGGTCGAAATGCGCACAGTTGGCGGCAGTTCGTTCCTGCTGATCGCCCGCTACGACCGGGCCATCGGCCCGTTAGGGGAACTGGCTCGCTTGCATCAGGAGGATTTTGCCCAAGCGCTGGGCGTGCCCTCGCACCGCAAATATGCGAGCGAAGGCGGGCCGAACTTCCCCGATTGCTTCGCACTGCTGCGCCGCGTGGCGACCCGCCCACCACGCGACATCCTTCGGCTGCTCGACGCCGCGATCTTCAACTTGATCATCGGCAACGCCGATGCCCATGCCAAGAACTTCAGTCTTCTGCACAAAGACGGCGCAATCGTGCTTGCGCCGCTTTACGATCTGTTGCCGACTGTTCTTAATCCTGAGATCTCGCCCAAGCTTGCCATGAAGATTGGCGGGAAGCATCTCCTCAAGGAACTCGACCGTCGTCATTGGGACAAGTTTGCCGCTGACTGCGGGCTCAGCGGCCCGTTCTTGCGAACCCGCACCCGGCAATTGTGCGAGGCTGTCATCGCTGCACTGGACAGCGAATTCGCTGGTCCTGCCTGGGCGGCAGATGGGTTTGCCCCAGTAATAGACTTTGTCCGGGAACGGGTCGGGCTGCTCGAAGGGAAGTTGTGATATCCGAGCCGCTTGGTGGGACCGGTCCGAGAATTCGCGACATAGGCAGGCCGAATTCCGAGAAAACACGCATTAGGCGGCACAAATTGCGAATTTTCGAGACTTATCTCCTCTTGGCTCTTCGCTTCACATTCCGTCTGATCGTCATTCCAAACCCGACCAATCGTCATTATGATGGCGTCCAAATGTTGTCAAACCGCTGTTGAGAATTGGTTGAAGACGCGGATTATAAGCTCTCCTGGGTGGCCAAGAGGCTCGATGACACAGAGTGCCGTATCTGGAATAGCTCATCGGCAAATGGTCGTAACCATGCATTTTACCCTGCAACGCTGATATTTTCAGAATTGCAGGGTAAATTCGCTCACATTGCAAACAATTGGCCCTGAACGGGTACCCTTGACGGTCTGTGTGGTATCGGCGCAATGGGACGTCCCAAAGCGGCGAGGATCTGCGGTTCGACGACGTAGACGGCATGACGCCCGCCGCCACGGTTCGCATGGCTAGTGGCATAACCGGCATAATGCCGGCTGAGAAAGCCAGCCTTGACCAGATCGGAAATCGCCCGGCTGATATTGCTTCTGCCCGCAGCCAACACCTGCTCTTCCACAGCTTCAGCAATCACGGCCTCATCCGCTTCCAAATTGCCAGTCAGACGACCTCCAAGCGTCTTGACCACTCTTGCACGCAACGCCAACCGGCGATCATCGCGTTCACTCAGCGGCAGCAATTGCGTGCAGAGCCAGTCACGAAGATAGAGCGGGTGATTGCTGCCATCTCGAACCAACGGCCCTGCCCGCCCCTTGGCATCCGCGGCCTCGGTAACAAGTTGAAGAACCAGAAACGCGTAACGGGGTCTAGCCGACACCTTGGCCAGTGTCGCATAGATAGAGCCAATGCCCGAGAAGTGCGTATTGAACTGCATGGACCAGTATTGAGCACAAAAGGTGAATCCTGTGAATCCCCTTTCTGCGCACGATTGCATTTTGTCCTGTGTGACACTTTACCCTCGGGCAAAGTGTCACGAGTGACCGTCCGAAGAGCACGTAGCGCAAATTTGAGCTTCGCCAGGTCTCCCATTCGAATTGGCCACCAAATACTTCAAGAAATCAAGAACTCACCGCGAATTTTACGCGCTGTGACTATTGCTTTGCCACGACGTCCGCTGCACAGTCCGACCGGGCGAGTATCGCAGGCAGGGCAGATTTTCCAGGGGATACTCGGCATGAACGGCATGCAACAAAAGATGCTCTCCTTCGAGAGCGAACAAAGCCTCGGTCCGACCGGCGATGGTTTGTTTCTGGAACTTCGCCACCGAATTCTCACTGCGCAATATGCGCCGCGCCAATTGATCGACGCCAATAAGATTGCATCGTCAGCAGGCGTGCCGCCATCGCTGGTGCTCAGCGTGTTCCAGGCATTGAATGATCATGGCTATCTTACGCTGCAGGCTGGCGACACGGCCCGCGTGGTTCACTGGTCAAAGGTCCAGTACGAAGACCTGATTGAAGCCTGTCATGACTTAATTGGTCTCGCGATCGATAAATGCATGACCCGGATCGATGATGACGGTCTCTCTCACCTGCGCGAAGCGCTCGACTTTTCCTTCCGTGATCCGATCAGCCCCGAACAGGTCGAAGCCTTCCAGATCAGGTGGTGGATTTTCTTTCATACGATCATTTCAACGATTGAGGTCAGGAACTTCCGGAAAATGATGCTGACCGGCATGCCGCCAGCGCTGCGCCGCCGGGTTATCACCTCTCTGAAAGCGGAGGGACTTCGGTTGATGCTGTCTGACATGACCGAACTGATCGACGCTTTTGAAAAGCGCGATACTGCAAAGGGACGGGCACTACTCGAACACCAGTTTGCGTCATTTACCCCATTTGTGGTGGAAGCCAATGAGAGCTTCAACAGCGTTGCCTGCGACGATGAGGTCAATTATGCACCCGGTCAGGATATGCTGAAGCCGGTGTTCAGGTCGCTCGATTCCGATTTGCCGCTATTTTTCAGGGGTATTCGTGAGCCCCTATCTTGGGCAGAGTTCAAAGCGTTGCCAGCGTTGCTTTGAGCCTGATCTTACGATCGAGATTGCCCTACCCCGAACGGAATAACCCGCCCGTCCAACGTAGGTTCGCGACCGCCAGTGCCGAATACGCATCCGTTTCTGGCACTATTGCAGTCAATTCGCCTTATTGTCGGGAATTCGGGCCATGCGGTACCTTCGCGTTTTGAGATCGATGTCAAAAGGGCTGCCCGTGTCGCCTCGACAAATTCAGTCATGGCAAGCTGGGCTTGGGCAGGTGACCGGCGCTTGATAGCAGCACAAATTTTGTCCAGTGACCGCCATGTCTTAGCCAGTTGCTTGGCGTTTTGTGCCCATATACTCTGCCGGAATAAAGCGTTGGGACCGATGTTGCGGGCCATGTCTGTAATTGTGGTGACGCGTGCCATCTTGATGATCGAAACCTGTACATCAACGCTGCAGGCAATCAGTTCTTCCGTGCCTGTAACGTCACCAAATTCCCGTGCGGTTGCGTCCGTGAGCGTTTGGGCCAAGTTCGCAATTTCCAGATCCGTGCCGCGCTCGGCTGCGCGGGCGGATGCCATTCCCATCATTGATCCCCTTATGTCGAACAGGTCGTTGATTTCTACAGGGCTCCAAACTCTCACGCCGAAAATCCCCCGGCGCGGAATATCGAGATATCCCTCCTGGACGAGTACATTCAAGGCATCGACAGTGACCGCAGACTTGCAGCCATAAATTTGGCATAGTTCTTCCCGGTCGAGAATCTGGCCGGGCATATAGAGCCCGCTCAGGACGGCAAAGCGCACTTCCAGATATATGCATTCAGTGGTTGATCGCGCACCCGCGCACGACATAGTCTGATCTCCAGGCGTGCTAAATCATTTCCGTGCCATCCCATTTCTAAGTTGAAGGCTAACTTTTCTAATCTACTTCTTCAAGCCTTCACCTGCGCCGCCGGAACGGCGCATTTGTCTTGATAGTGAACGTCAGCGAACGATTGCTGCAACGCTGACCTTTCAAAAGCTAGAATTTGCTCGCGAAGGCGTGAATCTGCCTGGCAGTCCATGCCGCTTCGTCAGCGTCAGCAATGGCGCGCTCGCGTGCACGGCGCACCATCCATTTGCGATAGCTCGGCTCGGGGTGCTCCTTTGCAAGGGCCTTGATCGCGGCGTAGGTTTCCGGACCCGGCACCGACGACAGCATGTTGAACAGATTGTTCCGCGCATCTTGGGCATTGTCACGCAACGTCGGCGAATAAGCGCCCTTTCCGGCCCGTTCGATGTCTTCCCTCGCCCGGATGAACCGGTGCATCAGAACGTACAGACTCTTGAGATGATCTGCAGTCCGATAGGCTCCCGACTTGTTGCCAGTACCGTGGCGATCACCGAGCAAGGCGACAATGAATTGCTGTGCAAAGCTGGACGCATCGGCTTCATTCATGGTCTCCAGTTCAGCCTCCAACACCGGGATGGCGACGTCGGGATCATTGTCGACCCACAGCGCCAGCCAGCGTGGCCGCTGGCTATCGGGCACCGAACCCTGAAGCTTTGTCTCGGCAAGACGCGCAAGATCGGCCGGTGGAAGACCTCCGCCTGTCAGGATGTTGAGGCAATAGCGCAGGCCATCCTCATTGAACATTTCGTGCTCAAAGAGCCATTCAATAATCAAGGGCGCAATCGCAGAATGAAGCCAGGGCGCATGATAGAGAAAGTCATGCAACACGTAGTGGATTTGTGAATCCGCGGCACTGTGCTCCAGTTCCCAGAAGAGTTCCTTCTTGACGGCTTCAAGGCCGATGTCCGGATGGGCGCGATAGAGCGGCTCGAACCAGTTCGGAAAACCATTCAATTCCCACGTGAAGTAGCGCAACGCATGGCTCGCTTCGTCCGGCGTCAATTTGGTCAGAAAACCTTCGGTCTCGCTCGCCTCGATCGCGATACCCGCCATGCCGAAGATCAGCGCATAGGGAGTCGATCCCGTCTCGGCGCCTTCCGAGCGCAATCCCGGACGATAGGGACGCCAATGTGCGACGGCAGCGTCACGATAGGCGCTGGCCACCGCTTCGCCGAATTCAGCTATCAAAGTGCGCCACTCGGCTCCCGATTGGCGGTCATTTGCGGAACTCTCATCGCGCACACTCAGCATGAGATGAAACTGGTCTCCGCTAAACTCGCCCGCTTTCAGGCCCGCAGGGTGCCGGATGCGATCAGGATCAGCCTTCAGAGCCATGATCCAGTCGGCGCGATGCCGCTGTTCCTTCTCCTCCTTGACCTTCCGCTGCTTTTCCCATTTTCGATGATCCGCATTCATCTTTTTGATCGCCGGCGACGGCTTTGGATTGATCCGGGCATTAAGTGCCGCCTCAAGCTCTCCCTGTCCAGCCACCGTCGCATGCAGTCGCTCGAGCCACGCGGCGGGCCGGTCCGCTTCGACAAAGAGCGTCACACAGCGCGACAGCGCGACCAGGCGGTCGTCCAGCTCGGGCTTATCGCAAACCCATGCGAAACAACGGTCGAAGTCGCCTTTTGCAAACCCCCAAAAAGGATGCATGAACGCGATCTGCCAGTCATCGACCAGTCTTTCGTTTTTCTTCGCCAGATGGTTCCGCCGCTCGGCAACGCTCGTCCAGTAAAGCGCGTCGTTCAACTCCTGCCAGCGGGGCACATTTTCACCCAGCGACGAGCGATACTCCGAGGCATCGTCTGCACGCCAGAAACGCACCGCAGGCACTTTGCGCAGGATAGCGATGGTATCGAGATCCAGAGCGTGCGCGGAACGCGCGCCCACAAGACGGTCGACAGCATGAACCGCCGTAGCCATCGCCCAGACAAATTCCTCCGAAACATGACACTCGCCGCGCTCGATATAAGGCTCTCGATCAAGCAGGGCGTTCAATCCTGAAACGAGCTTGGGGAGCGGCTGATCTGGCACGCCATCCGCCATCACCGGCAAGCGGTCGATGAAATTATGCATCGCCTGGCTCAGCCCCGTCACCTCGAAGCGTTCATAGGCTTCAAGCCGGTCAAGCGTCCGCAGCAAAAGCTCAACGCTGCGCATCGTCGGCGAAGCCCCTTCGAGGAGCTCAGCGAGCAGTCGCCGGTCCAGCGGGCCGTCAAGATTGATGATCGCTTCCCACAGCGCGTCCTTTTGCGCCTCATCGCCGACCGTCATCACCGCACGGATCGATGCAATACGGGCATAGCGCCCGCGCGCGGGATCACCCGCGATCTCGGCCAGGGCTGGAAGGCATTCCGCCATCTCGCCCTGCCAGACCAGCCGGCCGAGGAAAAACACGACATCGTCATTGTCCCCGTGCGTGCCCAGCAAGGCCAGTGCATCCGAGGCAAGGTCCGGTGCCGCAATGCGTTCGATGGCTGTGTTATCCATGATGTCCATCATTCTTTCTCGGCTGCAATGCGCTCGACAATTTCGGCTAGCATCGCCTGACGAACCGGAAGCGGAAGGTGCGACGGGTCGCCTCCCTCGGTGGCGATCTCGGGCTCCAGCCCAAGGGCCCGGTCCCTGACCGCTTCATCCAGAAGCAGCAGCCATGCGAGTGTCGGCCGCATGCGCGGAACGATCACCTCCTCGCCATATTGCGTCCGGAAGAACAGAGCCTCGACATCTGGCCGCGCATCGGGCCTGCTCATCAACTCTGCTGCCCATTCGGCAGTCAGCAGCTCGCGGATCTCGCGGTGGCGGAAGCGCACGCTGGTATAGACGATATCGTCGAATATGCCGGTACGCAGCAATGCCTGCAATTCAGCCTCGGACCAGTCGGGCAACACCTCAGCCGGCGCGATGCGATCTGCGCTCATCAGGCCGTCGGGCAAGCAGATGATGCTTTGGCCGGTCAAAGTCACGGCCGCCGCCAACGACCTTGCACCATTGCGCGCCCTGTCAGCGTCGATTTTCGGCTGCGATGTTCCCGACGACAGCGGCGCGAGCAGCAGCTCGATCATCCGCCGAAGTACATCCAGTCGTCCGCCGAGAGCTTGGTCGGCCTGCCATTTGCGGATCAGGGCCTTGAGATCAAAGGGGCGTTCTGCCAGCGACATGAGATTGCCGCGTTCGATCGCTGCGACAAAGGCGCTCACATCTCCAATGCCGTAATGCCCGGCAAAAAGCCTGATCTGGTCGATCTTCAGCCCGGCGAGGCGAAAGACCTGCAAGTCCGGCGTAGCCTCCTTGTCGCCCTCGTTCTCGGCAGCCGCCTCATCCGAGGGCGCACCAAACGGAAGATATTGCTCGACCAGCGTGCGGTCAGACAACGCTTTCCAGGCATCCTCGCGGCTTGTGATGAAAATATGAGCGCGTTCGCGGGCATCATGGATGCGCGCGCCGAACAGCCGGATCGCGTCTTCCAGCGCGCGCGGTGTTTCAAGCTGGGCCTCATCAACCGAATCCAGGAACAACCAGGCATCCTCATTCGATACCAGCCACTCTGCAAATTCGGCAGCAGTCCCGACCTCGAATGCCGTCTCGAACGTCGCGTTGATCGCTTCGATGCGAATGAAGAAGGCCTTTGCACCGCGATCGCGGATCTTTCGTGCCCGATCAAGCGCTTCGAATGTCTTGCCTGCACCCGGATCGGCGAGGATCAGAACACGGCGGGAATCCTCCATCTCATGCCAGCCAACCGGTTTGCCGCTCGCAACCGGGCTCAGAAACTCCCACTCACCAAGGTGCGCGGCGGTCGGGATAAACCGACGGATCAGCTGGACAACGATATCCTTCATGACCGTGTCCCTGCATTGGCGGGATAGAGGTTTGGAAACCAGCGCTCCGCAACATCGGCAGGGAAGGCGAGGCGCAGCGGCGCCCGGTGCGATGAAGCGGTCAATATGCCGCGTTCTACTAGCGCCGCGGTGACGTTTCTCGCACCACGTTCCTCGTAATTGGTCAGCATGGGGATTTTGGCCCGCTCGACCTCGCCGGCCAGCACGGCTTCGCGCAGGACGGCAAAGCTTCCGCGCTGCAGCCGTTTCAAACGGATTTCCTCTTCGATATGGATCTCGATGCGCGTGAGTAGGGTCGCAGGCTCGAGCAAGCCGCTCATAAACCGGATCTGGTCGATGGAGCTATCGAGGAAGAATTTGCAGAACGCGATCAAGCCCCGTTGCGTGAGATTCCCTCGACCGTCACGATCTCCTTCGCGCGGTCCGTCGGCCTGGGCGAGCAGCTTCTTGTACAGTTCTTCTTCGCGTGCGAGCCCGCGCGCTACCGACCACAGGCTCGTGCCGATCCCAAGGCGCTTGAAGAGCGCGTGCGCCATCAGTCTTGCAACGCGTCCGTTGCCATCAAGAAACGGGTGTATCCACAAGAAGCGATGGTGCACGGCGCCAACGGT
This sequence comes from uncultured Sphingorhabdus sp., assembly GCA_964591835.1. GTDB lineage: Bacteria > Pseudomonadota > Alphaproteobacteria > Sphingomonadales > Sphingomonadaceae > Sphingorhabdus_B. Next base: position 56,584 of record CAZQBS010000001.1, read on the forward strand.
CTGGATTTGTCGGAATGTATTGAGTGGCGGCGCATGGTAAGCGCGATCAAAGCGCGCCATAAAGCGCGGTAGATCGACATGCTCGGGCGGCAAATGTCGACCCACTTCGACATCACGGGTCCGCCATTCGCCCGGGATTACCGGCAATCTCTCGCCTGTTCCCGGATGGATAACCCAGAGCATTTCCGGTGGTAGATGCGAGCAGAATTCCTCGTGCAGCCATGCCGCATATGCGGCTGAAGCTGGCCACACATCAGGGTCTCGGCCTGAATCGATGAGGCGCTGGACGTGGATGTGCGCCACCGCTTCCTGCTGGAGTTCGCGACGCTTGGGTTCGGCGGAAAAGTCGTTGGCAAGCGCACGATCAATGTCACGCGGATGTGTGTCGTGGCCTTCGATGAGGTTTGAATAATAGCAGTTCATCGAACGAACGAGATCGCCAATCGAGTCGCGGAGAATCGGATGGATACGCCCGGCAAGCTGATTTGCCTCGGCAATCAAGGTAACGACCTCATCCTCCAGCGCTTTTGACGCCTCTTCCGGGACCATAGGCTCCATGCTGGCGATATCCATTCACTTATTATGCCGGTTTATATGCCGGTTGTAAATGAGGAAATCGTAAAGTAATGGAGCTTTTACAGTTCAATTCATGCCGGATATATCGCCGGTTTATGTCCATCGTCCAGTGATATCCGGTTACTCTTGGGCAGCATGATGCTCAGATTGATCTAGGCAGGAGTCTGACACACCGCGTTGGGCGCGACAAAAAGAGGGGAGAGAATTGACTTAAAGGCAGAGGAGGCATAGCTTTTAGAGCTCAGAGAGCATGTGAAATGAAACACGATCCTTCAACCTATATCGGTATCGGAAAAGATGGATTCCGAGCAATCGAACCGCACACGGATCGTACGCACGACTTTTCAAGGTTGTCTAGGACAAGTACCCCATTGCCTGATAGCCAAAGGTCTTTCACTTCCAAGTGGCTACCGGGAATTTTGATTTTTGGGTTTGTTTGCGGGTTTTTAGCCTACTTCCACTTTTTGGACTAGCCTCTGCGCTTCGTCACATGCAGATGATTTCGACTGGGTTTTTCGGGGAATATCTCAAACTGTACTCCATATCCATCCCCTAAAGCTTGTCCAACATTGGAAGCCCATTGCTTTCCTTGTTCTTCCGTCAAACCCCGTCCGCGAAAATCCAGTCCTCGATTGTCATAATGCGATGAACCAGACTCGTGGACGCTGCTGTCATTTCCAGAGGTAATGATCGGCTTTGGAAGCCCGAGACGATCAGCCTCAGCTGCAACGGCAGCCATGGCTGGCACCAGCCCACCATCGATCGACCGGATATCGGCACCCGACTTTAATCCGATCCCCAATTCGCGCGCAAAGGGTCTGCCATCAATATTTCCTGTGGGAGCCTCGGGGAGCAAGGCGGAAGCGCCAGATGGCGCGTCTTGAATCACAGGCGATGTGGGAGTTGTGGGGAAACCCAAATCGGTGTTGCTCCCAAGCGATCCAATTGTCCCGATACCGCCAACATCGCTCAGCTCCGAAATGCGCCGGGACTTCAGATCGTCCATGAGATCGGACATGACAGCCGCTACGCCCTGATCGCGCCGTTTCATTTCGGGCAAGCTCAGGTTGGGATTGGCTAAATCCGGCAAATGTAGATCGGGACGTTCCCGGCGCAGGTCCAGATATCGCTCCTGGATGAGATTAGACATGTCGGATGACATTTGGAATCCATGGCTTTGTGCATAGCTTCCTTCAGCAACCATGCGACTGCCGATTTCCCTGTAGCGCGTCGCAGCGGCTCGCCGTTCATCTGCCTCGCTGACCCTGCTCTCGCTCCCGGTTGAATTGCTCTCGGTCCGGCTTTTATCACTATACGCAGAATCCCGGGCAAAGGTTCCTGAGGACGCGCTCGTTGAATCGCTCTCTCCCAATGTGAACCGACCGCTATTGTCTTGAGAAGTATCGGTCCCCCGAGTTGTGAATTTCTCGAGACCGCGACTGCTAGTGCGTGATGCAACATCGGCATTCTCGCGGCTGGCGTGCATTGATGCCGAAGCGCCTATGCTGGCTTCACTACCAACAATATCTCCAAGCGGCGTTCCCAATTTTCCACCGACTGACAGGCTGCCGCTTACTCCCCTTGTATCCGTTGCAACGAAGGCATTGCTGACACTATTCCCCTCGGTAATCCGCAACCCGTCATTGGTGGACGTGCGCGTTGAAACCACTACCGCGCCTTCTGTGCCACTATGCTCCCGATGGTCCTTGCTAAACGCGGACTGGCTCCCCTTCTCGTTCCGTTTGCCCGCCACCGAAGAGTTTGTGGTCACGGCCGAGCTGAAGGCAGATTTGGAGGATGACCAACTGGTCGATGTCCCATTCTCGATCCGGTCTGCTTCATTGAGGTAATTCTGTCCCTGCATCCGCAGATCACTTGCATAGCCAGAGGTCATCATCGGTTTGAACGGCAATTGCGAAATACCGCCCGACGAGTCGATCACGGTCCGACCGTTGCCGAATTCGGAATAGGTGACTCCGTCATTGCCCCGGAACGAACTGCGCATGGCGCCAGCGAAATAATTGCCAGCTTCGGTCCACTGATTGGCCTGCCTGTTGTTCCCGTTGAAATTCGAAAAACTGACATCGCCATAGGCATAGTTACCTGTGGTACGCTCCAGCGCTGCTGCATCGCCGCCGCTTTGCGCGGGCTGGAGAAAGCTTGCCGCATTGTTCGCCGCCGCACTCGCGCCGCGCGCAAGCATGGCTGCAAGGACCGGCACCGACATGATGAGGAAACCCGCAAGTGTGGCTGTATCCTGGTTGACGGCCTGGATTCCGCCCCAACCCGCGAGCGTAATGCCTCCCGGAGCGGCTGCTGACATTTCGCTCGCAATCCGGTCCATCACAAACATGTGTAGCAACACATATATCGGGCCCCAGGCCGACAGATAGAAGAAGCCGGCAAGATAGCCTTTGAGCGCAGCAACGCCTGTCCGCGGGAACAGAAAAAGCGGGAATATCACCGGGAACATCGCATAGAAAACAAGTGTGAGCACAATGTTGAGCACAGGCACCCAGACCATGGCTTGCTGGGCAACCGAGGTCATCGAATTGCGGGCCTGCGCGTCTGCACGGTCAAGGGCAAAACCATCAGCTTCGTCGTTTCCAAAATCCAGCTGCGCTGCTGCAAAGGCATCAACTAGGGATTTCTGGCGCAGCACGTCAGGCGCGGTCTGCGCGCTACCGTGGAGGAGATTGCTGACGACCGGCACATCATTGGCAAGTCGGGCGTTTGCCGCTGCTTCTGTTAATTTTGGATAAAAGGTGCGCGCAAATTTTGGAACATTGGCGGTGAGGTAACTGTCCCATTGCGTCGTTAGTTCGGCATAGGCATCAGCGCATGTCAGATACTCGATGTCGACAGTCCCCGCCGTCTCACGCATATATTTCTGCGCCCTATTGACCGCTGCGTTGGTGCCAATCTCTGTCCACATGTCGGTGCTTTCGCTCAGCACACGCATGCTCTTATTGCCGAAAAGAATGTCGTAGAAGACGCATTGTTTGAGATGCGCATCGAGGTTGGCGCGAAAGACGGGATCCTTTATTTCAAAACTGCGCACCTTATCCCAGAGCCTGGCACCATAAACGATCCCCCCATTCGAGAACTGAAGTGCGGCTGGCATCACGAACACGGTTTCTGCCTGACGCGTAAAATAATCACCGACCTGGCTCGTAAAGGATGCCATCACTCCCAGCCCTAATGGTACATTTGCGACCGTCGAGGGTGCAAGCCCGGGATTGATGCGGTCAGTGACCTTGATGTCGACGGTAGGGACCATCAGACAGGTGTAAATGAGCGTCGCTTGCAGGAACCACCGAAACCAGGCGCGCCAATCAAGGTTGAACGCTGTCACGGTGAGCGCAAAGATCAGCCCCATGACCATGACGACACGGATCAGGGACCGGAACCCCCCTGCCCCGGTCCACGCTGCAACCGCGTTGAAGGTGTTGACGAGATACTCGCCGCCGCCGACCGTGAAAACTTCGAGCATCGGTGCGGCTCCTCACTGCATCTGCGAACTGAGCGATTTCGAAAAACGCAGCGATGCGGTCATTTGCGGCGTCATCTGGGTGCGCAGCGTCTTTTCGAGCATTTGCGTGCGCTGGATCAACTGGAACGTTTGGTCGAAGCGATCCGCTGTTTTGGCCGAAATGCCTTGCAGATTGCGCTGGGCGGCCTGCAACTGTTCCCGCCAATCACTCAGCGACTCCTGGTCCGCACCCTGAAAATCCGACTTGGCGTTCAGCGTGATCTCGATGAAGCGGCTTGCCATCGTGCCGACTAGATCGACCGCGACAATTTCGGAAAGATCATTGATTTGTTGCTGCGAAAGCCCAAATTCGGCAGCCGCGCTCACGGTGATCATTTTATAGACAGGGATGCTCGCCATACCGAGCAATTGCAGTTCCTGTCCCGTGAGCGCGAGACTGGGATTGCGGGCCTTGTTCGCCATACTGGTAATGAGCGCGCGAACTCGGGGCTTGATCGCTGACCCTTGAGAAATCACCAGATCGACTTGAGTGGGATTGAGGCAGGTCGAGCGGCCTGACAAATCGGCACCCCCATCGCACTTCCAGCGACGGTAATTGACGGCCGCGGTGCCGTCGAGCATCGCGCTGATCAGGGAGGCGTCAGCGGGCCCAATGTAACGGATTTGGGGTTTGCCGCCGTCGGTTTCTGCCGGCACATAGATAACGGTGCCGACCATCGTCATCAGGAACTCTTTGAACTCGTCGTCAAAGGCACCATATTTCCCCTGCAGCGCCTTCCAGGTGTAATTGGCCTTCATCGACGGCTGATTTTCCATCTCTGGATCGGAATTGGCCGCCTTGATCGACTCCCGCTGCCCGCCATTGTTGCAATTCTGTCTGGCCTTGGCCCAGTCGCTCGCGGCACCCTGGCTATTGGCAATCATCTCGCAGACGATGCTGCTGGCTGCTTCCCCTTTCCAGATACCGTTGACGAGTGCCTGAGCCGATTCACAGCTGGAAATGTTCATCTGGTTCATCTGCTGAACCTTCTGTGCCAACTCATCCATAACCTTGCCGATTTCGGGCGAAATCGTGTCGATCGCGAGCTTGAAGGCGAAGCCAAGCGCGTTGTTCGCCGTCGCTTTCAGCATTGCCACAAGTTCGGCGGTGTTGATAAACGAGAAGCTGCCTGCAAACAGATCAATGCCGCCGCAGCCAGCACGGGCATGCGGAAGCTGCAAATTGAAGGGCTGGACATTTTTCTGGGGAAAGCGCGACCAGACATTGCCCAGCGAATAATAGCCCGCTGCCTGACCTTGATAAGCAATCGGACCGGTGACGTTCGCTTGCACGCCCATATCGCTCATGAAGGATTGCATCTCGCCATCAACGCTCGCGAAAGCAGGCGTAGGAGTGGCCAACAGAACGGATAGGGCAACAAGGCTTGCCCCTATCTGTTTCGCCCGATAAGCAATGCTGTGCCCGAGGAGGTTTCTGGAATGTGGGCGCATCAATAGTCTCCCCCGGCTTCGACCTGTGTCAGCTGGAATACGCGGTCGACGATCTCATCCTGCGAGAGTATCCCGTAACCGATCGGCATGGGCTGGCGCGTCATCGTGTCGAACAGTACAAGGGCAGGAACCTGGCGCTGGTCGCCGAGCCCGAGCCGCGCATATTGGCCTGAATCGACCATATAATTGGGAAACACCGCAGACGGGCCACCATCCATTGACACCGCGAGCACTGACAGGCCGTATTTGTCACTGACGGCCTTCAGGATCGGCGAGAAAATGTCGCACGCACCGCATGACGAGGAATAGAAATAAAAAACACCATAGCGCTGCGATAATTGCGCAAGGATGATGTCTCGGTCGGCCTTGCGCTGGTCGAGCCATGTGCGTTTGCCCAAGGTCGAAACAGGACGCTGGAGCGTGTAATCTAGGCCAGGATCTTGCCACAAGGCCCGCTGCCAGACATCGGCAAAGAGCGACGAGCGATCCAACTGCTCGCGCTGGAAACGGACATAGGCGGTAACGTTTTCTGGCGACGGATCGAGGATCGCCGCAGCCTTCATCTCTTCGAGCTGGCCCGTGATCGCGGTCAGTCGTACCTTGGCGGAGATTGCAGAGGAGGTCTGCGGTTGCGTCTGGCGAGGCTTAGGCTTCTCGCAGTAAAACCAGGTTCCAAGCTTGCGCTCAGCACAATAGAGCGCATCTTCCTGATGGCTGACCTCAACGCCATCCTCAACGCTTGCTGCTCCCGGACTCGCGAACAACAAAGCTGCCATCGCAGCAGCCGCGCCAACATCACTGGTCTTCATGATCAAGGCTCCTTTCAAAATCCTTCATGATTGACATGAACACGCCGACGTCGAGGAAGCGCTGCCCTCTGTCGAGCAGCCGGATAACGGCAGCGTAGAAGCCCTTCACTGCTTCGATGCCCGCATCGGCAATGACAAAAGTACCCGCATCCAGATGCACCCAGCCTCGACGGGTGATCGAAGTGAGCGATGGTTGCAGCTCGGCGACCCTGACCTTGCAATCGAGCCACCTCGAAACTTCTCCGGCAATCGCTGTTGATGTCGAAGGGCCGGATCGACATAGCGCCATGCCGACAAGAAATTCGATCACCGACATATCGGGGATGAGGCCGTGTCGGCCCAGGGTGACGAGTTTGGTGTCTACCATGCTCAACTCCCGCCGCCATTATTCGCATAATAAGCTTGGATCTTGGTCTGGATGTCGGTGAGAGCGGCGGCTTCGTCGGGAAGCCGTGCTGCATCCTGAAACTCGGCATAGACTTCGCTGAAATCCATCACCGACAGGTCCAGCTGCTGAAACTCGAAAATGGTAAAGCCTTCGCAGGTCTCGGTCTTAGGTGGCCCCCAAGGCTTGCCGATCTGAGGCCGACCTTGTTCCTGCAGGATCCGGCTGATCTTGGACTGGAAACAGCAATAGGTATCCTTGCGCGTCACGCAGACGCCAAGCACCCGGTCTGAGCAATAGGTGCCCACCTTGTGGCAAAGCCCCTTATCGTCCTTTTCATCGAGTTGGCGTTCCGCTGCGCTGCACAAAAAGGGCGTGAGCAGTGGAACCCCTTTGCCCGAGCAGCAATTGCTCAAACCAAACACCTTTTTGTGACAGGTTTCGCGTGCTCCTCGGAAGAGCGTAAGTGTGTTCTCATCAAATTCTGCATTGGCCTGGCCAAGCGCATTGAGCGCGACAACCGCATCCTTGAATTCGGTCGAAGGTTCCCGCTCAATAGGCTCGCAATCGCCGTTGAGGCAGTAGACATCATCACCGCAGATATATTGCACGGGTTCCGGCGTTGTTCCGGCAATCGGGCAGCGATAGACGCGCTCGGAGACCTGGCACGTCCCTTCTGCGGGATCATCCAGGCAGATTTCCCGGTCGAGCATGCACGCGGGATCGGTGTTAAGCGCACCACAATCGTTGCCGCCGCCAATAATCGCCTGACATTGATAGGTTTTGGAATATTCCCAACAACTCCGCGTGACCGCGACCCCGCCAATAATGCGGGTTTCATTGAGGCCCGCAGTGCACTGCTCGCTTGCCAAAGTGCACTGCGCAGGATCGACGCTGCACGGCGGTTCGCTCCATCGTTCGGTAAACCATTTAGAGCTGCTGCGCTCAGCGACCGCGCCCGCAACTGTCGATGAACATTGATAAATGTCTTCTGCGGCAGCAAATTCGGTGCATTGCAGATAACCACCGGCAAAAGGGTCGCCGACAAACTTGACCGTTTTGCATAAGGTACGCTGGGCGACACCCGCCGCACCGGCAGAGGATTTGATACAGGACGTGTTGACCGAGACCGGCGCGCAGGATTGGAGGCCCGTCTCATAGCCATTGATCAGCCCATAGAGCGGATCGACACTGAAGGCAGCGGTCAGCCCTTCATTGTTGCACCGGTAGACATTGTCGGCGACTTCGAACGCGCCAGGCGGCGGAGGCAGGATGGTTGTGTTGTAAAGATAGATATTCGGGTCGCTGACGGTCTGTGCGCAATCATAATAGTCTATCACCAAACCATATTCGGGCACTGTGTAGGTTTCGGTCCGCGTACATTGGGTATTGCCTTCAAGAGGTCCGCAATAATCAAAGCCTGTGCCTTTGACGCACAGATATTGATAGGCTGTCCCGTTCCATTCCTCGACGTTCAAAGTGCGGCGGCATGATTGCGGCTGCTCGACAACGGCAGCGCCCATGTTGCACGTCCATTCGGCATAATTGGCTCCGCCGCCACCGGGCGGTAAAGGCACGCAGCTACCCGATGTTGAACTGAGATTTTCGCCTTCAAGATAGTCCAGCGGCGCATCCTCAACGGCAGCAGCGCGCGCGATATCTGTGCGTGTAACGGGTACAACCGGGCGATTGGGGTCATTGGCGGTCTGATAGGCCTCGCTCGACAGGCTTGCGATAAATCCATCGCCCGCCATGACCTCATCATTATCGTAATAAGCGGCTTCATCAGGAACACTTTCCTGATAAAAGGGAATTTGCGCAGCTGCTCCTGGCGCCAGCGGAATATCCTTATAGGCTTCGCGCAGATCGGCACCGAGCGACTTTGCTTCCGCCTTAGCTTCTCCACTTGTCATCGGGACCGGACTGGCCGGTGGCGGCGCGTTGCCGGGCGCAGGCAAGCCGGGCTCAACATCCGGTTCCATGAACACAGGTTCCACCGGATCGACCGGCGGCGGAATATAGATAGGGCTCTGCGCAAGAAGCGACTGACCCGACATTGCCGCCAGCAACATTACGGCACACAAATGCTGCAGCAGCCTCATGACTTCGGCTTTTGGAAACGGGCGAGCGCAACCGCAGCGATGCCAGAACCAGGTCCGCGGCCATCGGCAAAGCTTTCAAGCGCATATTCAACAGTGACATTGCCGAGCATGCGGTCGTGCGCTGGCACCACCGACGTGCAATTGAGGCCAGAACAAAGGTCAAAGTCGGACGAGACAGCGACATAGGTTGGCACCGCTGACACCCCGAACGCACGAAACAATCGCGGATCGATTGCGATATGCGCCTGTTGTTCCGGACGGCTCAGGACAGTTTGGAGCCCATGCACAAAAGCTTTGGCATCATTACCAGGAAAACCGCGGAAGACGACCACACCCCCTGCCCGGGATGTATCGGCTATCAGCCGGGTTAGCGCTTCTTTGGGCATCGACAGGCTGGCAAAAGCTATGAACAACGGCCCGCTGCCTTCCGGCGCTTCCGCATTGGCGGCCGCACCTGCAATCAGCGCGTCAAAATCAACGTCACCTTGCGCGCCCTTGGGCAAGTCTTCAGACTTGATCGAGGCGAGTGCTGCGAGGCCGTTTGTGCGCACCTCTTGCGCATCCTCTTCAAATGGCTTGCCGCGATCAAGGACGCCGGCGACAAAGGCTTCTGCATCCTTCATCTCGGCCTGGGTCTGTGTCTTGATGGCGCTCACATCGATGCCTTCAATGGTCTGGGCGACTGCGGCCGAGACAAGGGCAATACCGGTCAGGATTGCTGCTGATCGAATGGCTGCTTTCATCTGCTCCCCTCCCTCACAGCATGCAGCAATTGCGCTTGCGCCAGACCAGATATCCAAAATCCTCGCCCTTCACCGGATAGGCTTTGCCCGTCTGCGGGATGATGGTGGTGGCCCCGACCGGTGCACAGGCAAACCTGCCGCTCGTCGTCGAAATCGGATTGGTCATCTGCAGCCGGTATTGCTGCTTGCGCATCACCGGCATCAGATATTTGTTGCACAGTGCCTTCGAGCCCATTGTGCCCCAGGCTAGAGCCTGCCGGTGCACCTTGTAGAGCATGCGCTCGGCAACCAGGCGCGATGCCTGCACCTGGCTCACATGTGCGGCCACATGACCGTTCAGCGGATACATCCCCCCATTGCAGCCCGCGCACCAGAATAACTGGTCAATTGGAAGCTTGCGCGTTGCCTGCACACAATCGGCAGCACAGGCGGCAGTGGCAATCGGATTGGCAAACAGTGCCACTTCGGGATTGATGATCGAGGTGAGCGATGAATCCTGCCACAACGGATCGAGTTCGGTCACATAGGCGACGTCAAAGCTGCTCTGCTCAAAACAGAGAAAATCGACCAATATCTCCATCCAGTAGAGCAGCGGGTAAATATAATAATGTGACTGCCACTGAGACGAATTCTGGGTTTTGCCGCCAATCTGCGAGCGGCCCTGGACGTGACCATGGCCGATATCAAAGCCCGGATCGAGCTTGATCCCGCCCAGATTGGGAAAACACCACGGCTTGTTGGTGACATCAACCAGCCGCACCGGCTCCCAGAACCCAACCGATATACCGATACGCGGAACTGGACTGCCACAGGCGCAGATCGGATTGGACGGGTTTTTGGGGTCAGGGCGGTCGCCTTTCCAGATATCAAGGCCGCCAATCGATAAGGGAAAGAGGCAGGACCAGCACACGTCGGTAATCGGGTTCACGAATTTACCGTGGCAAGTCACGTTTTGTGCCTGTGCGGGCACCGCCGCCAGCGCTGCAAAGCACGCCATTACGGCACAGAACAAACGAATGAGACGTGCGATCATTCGTCGAGCTCCCGGACGTTCCAGGCGTCATCGGCGCACGTTTTGGCAGAGAAATATAACCAGCCAACGCTTAGAGTTGAGACCGCGAGTGCCAGCACCAGAGCTGGAGCCCATTGGCCAATCAGAACAACCCAGAAGCTGATACCGCTTACGCCCGCGCACAGGCCAGCGCAAAGGGCGACCCAACACCAGCGTAGCCTGCGCAATGCAGGGGTTTCTGGAGCCGCCATTGGCGTTGCCATGAATTCGAGAAGGACATGCCGGCTCATGACGCGGGCGCCCTGACCGGTGTTTCGCGGATACTGAGCATGTTGCCAGCTGATGTGACGATAGCCGGAGTGTGCCGGATGCCGAAGCGAGCCGTCAGCTGTCCTCCTTGGTCAAAAAAGAAACGACGCTGATAAGGTTTCATCAGGTCAAAGGGCGAACCGTCAACAAAGATGATCTTCGCCTTCAAAGGACTCCAGCCAGCGACCGCCCAATCGACCTGAGCCTTGTCCCGGCCGTCGATAAACACCATATCCTGCGTTAGTTTGACAAAGGTCATCGGATTGACGCGCTGGCCGCGCGCCGCGATGATGTTCCCCGTGGTGTCAGTGATATCATTCTCGACAATGGTGGACGGATCGAACAGCCATGCGCGTTTTCGCGTCGCCGCGCTGATCCCTTCAACGGGTTTGGGGCGGCGCACGCTTGCAATGGCCTGGTTGCGCATCTGCGCTTCAAGCGCCGCCAGCTTGCCAGAAGATTCGAGGTTTTTGAGCCTCGCCTCGATCGTCGCAAGCAGGTCCTGCTCGATGATCGGGAAAGTCTCGCCCATCTGGCCAAAGTCGCGCGCCTGCACATGGGCCGCAAACGAGAGTGTCAAGACGCACATGAGCACAACCCCGGAAACAAGAGCGGTCGGGGACCTCACAGGATCGCCTTTCCGGTGCCTATAATCTGGCCGCGGCAGACAAAGCCGATATCAGCGTAGCGGCTGTCGAGCCCGTCACGGTGCGGCGTTGCCATGAAATAGCAACCTTCAGGGATGACCCCAATGGGGCCTGGGGTGAGCGTCTCGCCGAGCCGAGTCTTTGGTTTCAGCCTGGCAACTGGCTGACCATTGACCGTCACCACATACTTCGCCCGGCTCACGCGGTCGCCTGCCACACCGTAAACAATCTTGCCAAATGGCGGCGCGTCTTGCCCGAAGTGCCGGGTTACAAGGGCGGTCTGCGGTGCCCGGAAAAAGGCGTAGTCGCCCTTTTGCGGGCTGTGGCCCCTTTCGACAAAAAAGGCCCAATTGGCGAGCGACGCACTGCTGTTTATGAAGAGCGTGTGCTTGTCCCGCCAGGCTCCAAGTGCCTGCGTGCCAGCCATGATGGCGACAAGCACCGCGATGGCACCATAACGGCGCTTATGGTTGGGCTTTTCAGTTGCGTGGTCCATTGCCGTTCCCCACAGCAGAAATCAGCGATGGATCGGACATCGCCTGTTGCATCGCACCCATGACATTGGCGGCTTGGGTCGGGGCCGGTTGCGGCATCCGTACCTTGGCAAACACTTGGCTGCGTACTTCGGCAGTGATATCGGGGACGTCACCTGCGAGAACGGCCTCGCCCACTAATATGATCTGGCCTTTCTGTCCCCGGGCTTTGAGATTGCCTTCGACTTCAGCCATGAAGGCTTTGGTTTCTGCAGTGACCTGATCTGGCGGCGTTGCCGATCGGGCCTGTGCCTGGACATATTCGCCAACCACCGAGGACAGTTGGATACGGGCCATTGGAGCGAGCTGATCCTTGCCCACCAGTTCGCGCGTCACCCATGCGCCCCACAAACCAGTGCAGACCAGCGCCGAGACCGCCGCAACAGGCACCCAACTGATCGAACGCCGTGCCATCATGGCCGGTGTTGCTGTCACGCTCTCAAACAAGGGGCCGTCCCCCGGATATCCCGGACTCCGCTTATCTGCTGTCATGAACCGTCTCCTTCTTGCAGGCGTTGAGAGGCAGCAGCGAATGCCGCCTGAAAAATCCGATGATGACGAAAAGGGCGGTGCTTACTGCTGCGAGGTTCGCGTCGAACCGCGCCTGACGGACCGCGTCCGCTGCCAGATAATGACTCGTGAAATTGTCGACATGTGCAACCAGGCCAGCCACACTGAACTCACCCAACATGAGAAACAGGATCGCATAAGTCGCGACCACGCAGCTGGCCGTAACCACGACCCAGCCCGATAGCTTTAACAAACCATAGCACAGGCCGGCCAAGCGGCTTTGCGCCGAGACAGCGGCCATTATGCCCTGCCCTTTCACGCGTGGTGCGAACTGCCGAGAACGCAGCGCGATCATTCCGCCGCCTCGAGAAAGTCGCTTGTGGTTTCTTTATGATGATGCGGAAAAGCAACCCGCTCGATGGCATCGGGAAGCGGTACACCGTCTTTTACCAATTCTTCGATGCCCGCAAAGACCCGGGGACTTGAGGAGTAGAGGGTCGCGGAATAGGGATCGAGGACGAGGCGGCCGACAGCCAGTGTTTCGGGGCCTTTGATCAGCACATCGGAATATTCCACGCCGTTGCGTTTCAGCGACCGAAGGAGGGTCTCGGTATAGTGATCCATCTCGAACCGCTGGTGCTTGGCGAGATCGTTGATGGTTTCCTCCTTCTGCTGGAGCACCACAGACCAATCCGAATTTTCAAGCGCTGCAAGCGAACCTTCTGACTTATAAAAGTCATTCAGGGACTGCGTTGCCGTGATGAGGGACGAACCATATTTGCGGCAAGTCCGCGCATAGGTCTCGATCGCCTGTCCCATCTGTCCCCCGCCCAACAGCTGCCAGGCCTCATCGATCATCATTGCCTTGGGGACCGAACGGTCCATCTGGCGCATGACGCGCAGCGACAGGAACATGAGTGCAGTCAATGAGACCGACCGCAGTTCGGGCTTGGAGGCCAGGTCCGACAGTTCGAAGACCGTCAGGCCAGCACTCAGATCGATCGAACAGGGCCCGTCGAAAAATTTGCCGTAAGTTCCACCGCGCACAAAGGGCGACATCGCATCAGCAAGATCATTGGCATAGGGAGAGGGCTGCGCGCGAAGTGCCGCCACCACAACATCGATTGTGCCATCGCGCCGGTTGGTGTTCCAGACCTGGCTAACCGCGACATCGATCAACCCGCGTTCAGTGTCACTCAACCGGTCCTGCTGCCGCGCCATCTGCCCGATGATCGATTTGAGCATCGCCAGACACTCAATCTCGTAATCCTCCCCATCTTCGGCATGATCCAATGCCTCGACGTCAATCATATCAAAGGGATTGAGCGAAAAACCCGATGAGAGCTTGAACTCGACAAAGGCTCCGCCCAGTGCGCGCGCCGTATGTTCAAACGACCGGCCATCGTCGATGACTATGACCTTTGCCCCCGCACCCGCCATTGCGGCACAAATATCCTGGAGGAAGACGGACTTGCCCGAACCCGATTTCCCGAACACCGCAACGTTGTGATTGCCTGCAGCGTTCTGGAAGGGTGACCAGAAAAAGGGCTGGCCGCGCCGCCCGATCAGCAACACATGAGGGATGGTTCCACCGGCATATTCACCCTGGATCGGCGCGATCGAGGCGGCCGTTGTGGTCAGCATGGTGCGGAATCGCTTCATCCGGGTAAGATCGGTGCTGAGCCCGTTTGGAAGCGAGAGCGGCATCGCTGCAAGCAGCCCCATCAGCTGGAGATAGCGCTCATCGATCAGATCCCAGCCAGCGCCTTTATAGACGCTCTTGAGCATGCGCTCGTTGATGTCGCCTCGCCCGAGCGGCGACAATGCGCCGACGCCATAATAGGCCTGGCACAGCTTCCGGCCTTGGCGCATCTCCTGCTGGACATGCTGCCATTCGTCGCGTTGGTCAGCGAGCTTCGGCAGGAAGCGCGCTGATTTGGAATCCGCAAGGCTTGTCGTGCGCATGACCTTGAACCCGGCCTTGGAGGTGGCGCTCTCCTCGTCGGGATAGACAAGCCCTAGGACGGTCATGACGTTGCAGCCGAAGCGCAATTTGTCATTGACCATGTCGCCAATGACCTTCTGGACGTCCCAGGGTGCCCATTGTTTGGGAAAATTGCGGACCGAGAAAAAGCGCCAGTCGAACTGGTCTGGGATTACCTCGGCTATAATCGGGACGCCGTCCTGGCTTTCGCCGGTCGCCCGAAAGCGTTCGGCATGAAAAACCAGCCGGTCGGGCGTGATTTGCGTTTCAAGGTCGCGGCGCACGCATTGATAAGCGATCGGATCAAGGTCGCTATAGGTCTCGGGCTTGTCGCCATTGTCGACGGCGGCACACAGAAAATCATCAAAATAGCCGATCAGCTCGACGGGTGAGACGTCGCGGTGCGGAATGCTCAGGGACTGAAGCGTGCCATAAAGGCTGTCGCGAACACTCGATAGGGTTTCTGGCGAAACACCGCTGCGTAGGGGAGCACCCAGGCTGATAAACACCCGGTGATTCCGCAAGTAAAAGGGTGCGTCCTTCGACAAGGACTCCCAGGCACCCCGGCGCAGCCAGCGCGCGCGGTGCTCAGCCGCTCTGCCGTACACGCCTTTGGCGACCACTCGCGGCATGACCCAATCAGCGATTTTTTCGCCGATGCTCGGACTTTGCCAGTGGATGAACTGGATCTGGCAGCCGGATGGCACGGCGTCGGAGAGAAACTGGGTTAGGATCTCGCCGCTCTTTTCATCAGCGCCCATCATCGGGGAAAGCTCGAGCACAAAACCAATCGAATCGGTGTTGACGAACATGCGCGCACGCGCATCATACGACCTGTACGGCACCCAATTGGCCAGCATCGGCGCGCCCAGCCTACCCCGCTCGCCTTCGGGATGCGCGGCATCGCCAAAGCACATGGTGAGAAACCGGTCCCAAAGGCCTGCTTCGTGCGCCATTGCCGCTACTCCACCCTTCCGGGGAAACTGGTTGGCGCGTTGGCGGTGGGCGGCATCTCCGCAGGATCGGTATGCGTCCCCTGCCCGGCTACCCCGCCCTTTGCAGCAGCGGCTGACCGATCAGGCTGTGGATCCGAGGCAATGGCGACTGGCGTATCCGCCAGGTCGGCAACCGGTGTAGGCGCGGGTTTGACACCCAGCCGGGCGTCAACGGCCGCCTTGATCTCGGACGGCATTGTTGGCAGTCGGGCGAGCCCGCGCTCACGCGCCGCTGCGACCTTCGCAGGGTCCGGTGCGTTGCGGTCGGTAAGGTTCGTCTCGCTTTTTGCTGGTTCACTTGCTTGCTCCAACGACCAACCGGCTAATGGAGAACCGGCCAGAGCAGATGATGTACTTGCGGCATCGGTTTCCATCGACATAGTTTGGGCGGGATTTTTCACCATTTGGGTGGACGGCGTATGTCCGGAATCGGCAAGCTGCATCCAACCCCCGGGATCGGCGACCGCATGGACAACCCGCGCTTCATGCAAATAGCCGCGCTGGTCGACAAAGGACGAAAATACCACCTTGAGCACGCGCCGGTCGCGATGCACCATGCCATTGTTTGCGGCAATCACCTTGCCGTCGCCGCGCATGGGTGGTTGTGACCACGGCCTTGCTGCGGGCGTCATCGGACGGGCATTCTGGATCATCGCAAGCGCGGTATCGTCGATCACAGTCGATGGCGCGCAGGTGCCACCTGGGGCCGAACAGGAAAAATTGCCCTTCACATTGCCGCCCAGGAAAGTTGCACACGCCGCAAGCGGAAGTGCAGCCAGCATGGCAACGGCAGGCCCGGCAGCGCGATGACGGTGCGCGATGCCCGGACGGTCCCGGCGAGCGCGACCCGGGGTGATTGACGTGGCCATTGTCCATATGGCCTGCGCTTCGGCAAGCGAGACGGCCTCCACGGCACAATCCAGCAGTTGATGTGACTGCCGCGACAATGCGCGTCTGAACTGCGCGACTTGGGCCGTGCCCAATTGCGGTGAGGCTTTCAGAACCGAGACACGGCAAACTGTCTCGGAACAGACCGCCTTCCAAAGCAGGGTGGCTTGCGCTTCGGTCAAAGCCGGCCCTGAGACATTGAGCCGCAGTCGGGACCGCCTTGCGATCGCCGTCGCCAGCCGATGGCGCTCGGTTTGTGTAAGGCAGCGGCTCATGACCGCGACCCTTTGAGCCAGTTGGCAATATAGTCTTTGGGACGATAGCCTTCGATTACCGCACCATCAGCGCGCACCAACACCGGCGTACCCGAGATTCCATTCTCACGGGCGAAGCGTTCATTGGCGTCGAGGGCCGAGGTATCACAGTTGCGCGTGTCGCTAATCGGCTGTCCGGCATAAGCTGCCTTCAACGCCTTGCGGCGGTCGCGCGCGCAATAGACCTGATTGGCGACTGCTCGGCTGCCGAGGATCGAGATAGGCCGTTCGATGACACGGACATCGAGTTGCTCAAGTGCTGCGGAGAGCGCTTTGCAATAGCCGCATGAGAAATCCGAAAAGACCGTGACCGTTTTGCCGGTCGGATTGCCCCAGACGATTCCGCCAGACTCAGGGAGACCAGCGAGCGACATTGTCTTTGCCATGCCTTTACCAGCGGCATTGTTCTGTCCGCGATATTGCGCCTGGGTGGCCTCGGCTTCGCGGCGCGAGCCCGCGGCTCCGCCTATAAGAAGATCGGGATTGACGTCGACCAGCCTGGCCGCGGTCAGGTCCTGACGGGTCTCAAGGTCGAAAATGCGACCGATCATCAAATAGCGGGCGCTCTCGTCGATATAGAAAATCTGCGCCCCTGCCGTCACCTCGCAGACACCGCCAACAATCTGGCAATTGACCCGTGAGACCTGCGTCTTGGGGAGTTTCTGCTTCAGCCGCACGAGCACGGCATTGTCTGCATCGGAGGCCCTATATTGGTTGCCATCTCCTGCCGCCCAGACCAACGAGGCACCGCTTCCCAGCAAAGCTGCGGCAAGGCCCCATGCAACTTGTTTCAACATCATTGTCTTTCTCCTCACCCGCTGATGAACACACCTTCCAGAAACACGATTTCGACATCGATCCCGGTTGGCATCTCGATGACCGGCTGATATTGCTCGGCGCGTTCGATGAGATATTTCGAGACCATGTCGGCCGAGGTTGCGACGCCCTCGCCCACTCCGCCTTCCAGAATATCGCCGGTGCCAAGTTTCTGCCGCTTGCCGTCAACGCTGACATTGGTGCCCTGAAACAGTGATTGGGTGTTTGCCGAGAAACCCCGGCCAAAGCCCCCGGCAAGCCCTGCAATAAAGGCCTGGCCGACCAGCGAGCCTTCCCGGCTGACAACACGGCCGCGCACGCCGGTTTTCCCGCCAAAGGCAATGAACCCCTTCACGTCGCTCACAGCATAGCGCCCACCGGGTTGCGGACAGGTCATGCGCTGCAGTTTGACATAGACCTTCTCCGAACTGAGATCACCGCGCGCTGCACCGTTGACCAGGCACCCTGTGATGTTCGTGGTGAGCAGCCGCCCATTCTCGTAAACCGAGCGCGCGGGGCCAGTGATCCGCAACACGACGGGCAAGGGATCGCTCTGACTTTGCACGCTGGCGCTTGCATCCACGCCGACAATGACCTTGGCGACCGCAATTGAATTGGGCGGAAGATAGGTCGAGCTGTCGGTGTAGACGGTATTGCCCTTGGGCACCGGCGTGCCCGTCCCGGTCGGTGCATCACCAAAAGACACAAGCTTGACCTCGCTGCCACGCGATACGGGGAGCCCAGCCGCAACAGCTGCGGCCTGCCCGGCAGGCGTCATGGGTGGTGAAACAGGCTTTGGGCCGATCTGCGCATAGCTTGGCGGAGATTGCCGTCCATAAAGGGCATTGGGACCAGGCTGCAGCCCCATCACCGGCGACTGGCGAGCAGCAGCAAGTGCTGCCTTTAATTGCTCATTTTCTTGTTGATAGGCCCCGAGAACGCGCTGCGTGTCTTCGGTCATTGCGCCATTTTGGCCATTGGCGCGCTGCAATTGCTGTTCGAGCTGATCGGCTTGCTGCGCGCGCGCAGAAAGCGCCCGCATCTGGTTGTTCATCGACTGGAGCTGTGCCTCACTTTGTGCGCGCCACTCCTTTTCCGACATGCTCTTGTTGACCATGTCGTCGGTCGAAACCTCGGTCACCTTTTCATCGAGATCAGCGTCGGAAGCACTTTTCCCGTCATCGAAAATATAGAGCGACCCGAGCACTAGCGCGACAGCACCTGCCCCGCTGAGGAGGAGCATCTGCTTGCGCTTTACTTCATCATTGGAAGCCATGGCGTCGGCAACCGGGCTAACCCCGTTCGTCGGGAGCCCGGCGTCGAGCGCCTTTGGTTGCCTGCGAAATATGTCGGTGAGCTTCATTGTGCCCCTCCGTTCGACTGGATGATATAGACCGCACTTTCCTGATCGGGTGCGAGTTCAGGGGTCGGCGCCATGAAGGCAACGGCACCGCTTGGCGAAAACATCGTCTGGTCCAACAGCACCGGCTGCTTGCCGAGATTGCGCACCCGCAATACGGTCCCGCGCACCTCCGATCCCCGATATTCGCTAATTTGTTGCACCTGCAGACGACCGACCATGACCGGTTCAAGTATCGTCTGCCGGATGTCGAAACCCTCGATCGACTGGTTGGAGTACATGGCCAGACCGAGCCGAACGGCCGTTTCATCAGGAGACGTCCGCACTTCCCAATCGCGCGCCTTGTCATCGGACGGGCTAGCGTTGGTGATAAATATCTGCTCGGCGTCAGCGCCACGAACCTTGCACAGGAATTTATAGACATATCCCTTTCGCGTCGTTCCAAAGAAGGACAGCTGCGGCTTCGAAAAGCCGTCGGGCACCGATAGGTAGATGTCGCCGCGCACCGGCTCATTGACGATCTGGAAATCCTCTGTTGGAATACCGGTCGAGATCTTCGACACGGACGCAAACTGGTCGCCATCGAGGCTGATCCGCGTCAGGTCCTTTGCCGAGGCCACACAGTCGACCTGTCCATTGTCCTTTGCCAGGACTGACTGGTCGGCAAATGCCGGACCAGCGACTAGCAGCAGACCGACACCGACAAGCATCACGCCTGCGGCCCGCCCACCAAATGAGCAAGGACGTGCGACAAGCGCTGCACCAGCACCCAGACACCCCCAGGCATATTGGGCGATCATGATTGTACCTCCTTCTCGTCCTTTTTCTTGATTGCACCAAAGGCTGCGAGTTTCAGAGAAACCCCTGTGTACGTCCAAACGAAGCGGAAGGTGCGCGCTTCCGCCGTGACTTCCTTCGAACCGACGACGGTATGCATGATACCGTTGACCTCGCTGGTCAGAGCTTCGGGATCGACCGTCAGCTTTTCGATCGTGAAATATTGCGAGACACTCGAGCCGTTCTGCTCGTTGAAAACCTTCATCAGTTCGGCCCGCATTTTGCCGTGGGTGCGTGGGTCGGTGATCGAAAGAATTGAGTCCATCCAATATTGCAGATTGGAGGGCGACCGATTGAGCGTCAGCAAAGCGGCATCGCGTGTCACCATCTCGAGATAGTCGTGCGGCACGCCCGATGAGCTCAAGGTCAGTGGCTTTGCCAAAATGGGCTGCAGCACAACCTCGCGGTCGCGGTTTGCGGCCAATACTGTCAGCAGGAATGTCGCACCAAAGAGCAGCACGGCGACCATGGCAAGGAGGTTGCGCTGCTTCAGAAGCCGCTGCGACTGCGTATGAGATAGTCCGAGGTCCATCTCAGCCTGCCATCAAACGAAGGTGAGAGGGTGGCGTTGCCTTGAGCCGCATGAAGGACCCTGGAAGGTACCAATATGCGGTGTGAATGATCCACGACACAGCACGACCGGCTTTCATTTTGCGTAAGAACCACCAGCACGCACAGGCTATAATTAATCCTATGACGATATGTTGTGTCAGCACGCCCCAGGTGAATGGAAGGATCATCGCCAGAGACTCGTCGAGCGTCCAAAATCCGATCAGTTCCGGATCATCGAGATGTGCGGGGATTGTGTATCGATTCATGAGCAGCGCCACCCTCAGCTGTTTCCGTGACCGGACCATCTAGGCACCCGGACAGGGAAACCGTTCAGACCGTTGCTGTGACAGCGGCAGTGACGATGGGGACACCGGTTCCGGCACCCACACCCACGCCAACCGGGATCGCGACCTGGCCAAGGCTGAAACGGCCCGATGCCAGTCCGACAATTCCGCCCGCGAGCGACAGTACGGTGATGATCTTGCCGCCTGAGCCTTCCAGAAACCCGGTAAAGCTTGTCAGCGCGGTATTGAACGTTGCATCGGCGCCAGCCATGGCGGCACCAGCACCGAAAACCGACACCGCTGCCAGGGCAATCCCCGTTTGGGCCAGTCGGTGGCCCCAGACTTTCGAATTGATTTGCATCTGTTTAACTCCCTTCATTCTTAACCGCCGTGATGATTACGACTTCCAGAAGGAACAGATGCGGCCCCGCAGATACAATAATGACTAGTTAATAGGGCGTGCTCTTTAAGTGATTCGCCCAATACACGCACGATGTACCCTATCAACGTTCGTAAAAGCGCACATGGCATTGCAGATTTTGTGAAAAAATCGGCGGATCATGCAAGTCTGGGTGCGACCTCTCGCACCACTTGTTGCACAATGACGCGCCTTCTACCTTCGAACACGGGCAAAGCACGATTCGCGGGCTGGTTTTGAGCGGCAGGCAACGGCTAAGCGATCAGACAGCTGAAGGGAGGTTGGGGTGACAGATCGGAAAAACAAGGCCTTCCGCTTCTTCGTGAGTGAGGGTTTTATCGAAATCGCTGCTGACGCGATCGCGGTGCAAACAAAGAAAAACTGCCGTTTTTCAACGCTCAGAAGCGCACTGGAGACCTGCTGCAAGCAGATGCCGACGGATCAATTCGACGCGGATGATTTCGACGTTTTCATCAGAACCACGCCTCTTGAAGGCGACGTCAGAATCCATCTGAACATGCATGCGGCCTGGAGTCCGCGCTATGAAGCATTAAAAGCCAAACTCTCTGAAATCACTGGGAAAAGGATTTTTGACCGGACCGCGATTGCCTATCTGCTGCATATTGCTGTCAAATCGGATCTTTATTGACAGGCGGGGGGTGCCTTTGTCTCTTGACTCCTGAAACTATGTTAAAACATAGTCTTAATGGGGAGGCTCGGGACGATGCAATCCATTGACACCAGAAACCTGAAACACGCTGCCGAAACGACGTTATCGGATGATGAGCAGCTACCCGTTTTTGATTTCATCACCGATGCGCAGGCAAAAGCTGACAGCTGCTGGGAAGAACATGGCTACCGCACACTGATCAACCATGAGCTCAAGCGCCAGGACCGACCCATCACTTTCCTCGTCAAACCATTGGGACGATCGCGCTCCTATGTTAGTCGCGTCTTGTCCGGTCAGAACAAGCTCACACAGGAACTGCGCGAAAAGGCGTTTGCAGCGCTCGAAATTGACCCCATTCGGGCCAATATTTCCGTTGCATGGTTAAGAGACGTGGGCCTCTACCACGCCATGGATGTCCGGCATATCAGCGACTATTTTCGTGAATATCTTGCCGAGGTTATTTCGGTGCGTCAGGGCTGCATCAAACTCGCCGTAAAGCCGGCCATATTGCGTGAAGCGGCCAAACGGACAATCGACACGATCATGAAGCATCAGGAGCGCGTCTTCGAAAACGAAACGCAGCTGCTCGACTGAAAAATCGTTCTCCTAAAAGATAGCGGCCACGCTCAAAATGGCGGGGCAGTAGCAACGCTGTCATAGCGGACCAGAGAAACGCTGCGATATCCCGATTTGGTCACGGCCGCCGCTGCGATGGCCCCGCGATCCACACTGGCAATTTCGACATTGCGGGGTGAAAGCCGCGTCCAGTTGGTCATAATCGTGCGGACATAGTTGAGCGTTTCCGAAATCATCGGCAGACGCCCTTCGCGCAGCGAACGACGATGTGGTCCTGCGTTATAGGCCGCTAGCGCCAGATCTACGCGCCCGAAGCGATCGAGCTGCTCTCGCAAATAACGCGCTCCGGCGCGCATATTGGCTAGCGAATTAAAGGGATCGGCAAGGCCGAGTTGGCTGGCCGTGCCGGGCATGATCTGCATCATCCCCATCGCACCCTTGCTGCTGATCGCCCAATATTTGTAGCCAGATTCCTGCGCGATCACCGCATCAAGCAGGGCCGTTGGCACACCATACTCGCACGCAACAGCGGCAACTGTGTCAAAGTGAAAGGCGCGGCGTGCTTCGACTTTCGAATCGAGCCACCAAGCGGGTGAGAAACCTCTGCTATCGCATCGATCAAAGCTCCCCCCTGACAAATTACTGCTGAAAAGCGCGGCGGATTGAAAATGGGAGGATAGGGTCGTTCGCTTAGGTCGCATCCATATCGGAATGCGAATCCCGGCCGTTGGCAAACGGTCGAACAGTTTTGGTTGGGTCGGGGTTGATAAAGAAAGGGAACGGACATCAAACTCGGCAGACATCAAATCTAACACCGGATGTTGTTGGGTTAGAGAGCCACCGGTTTGGCTATCAACAAGCGATGCTGCAGAAACCAACTCATCGAAAACATTGTTGCTCAGTGTCGGGGCGGCCACCGACTTCGTCGATACATCGGTTGTGAACTCAAGCAAAGTTGCTTCGCGGGCGAAAAGCCCAGTTGAATCCACCCCAATGCTCGCAATAACAGCGGCACTTAGCAATTTTATTTTCAGCACTACAACTCTCCCTAGAGTTGCGTGCGGGGATCCTTACGCAATGTTAGCAAACCAAAACGATGCTCTTGAGTCAATATACTGAAAAAATGCGCTTCCTTGAATGTCGATTTTTCGTATTTTGTGATGGTTTTTGGTGAGTACATGATGACCGAAATAAAGCAATTTGCAGGCTTCAAATTCCGAGTTCCCTCAGGCTAGGCTGGTCATCAGACCTGACGCCCAAAAGCCAGCGCAATTTGTGACCTTTCTCCTCAATTGGGGCTAGCTGAGACCAAGCGAGGGCCCATCAGCACCTTGAAGGCCGATTGCCATATTCCTTGTTCAGAACGGCATGTAACGGAAGATGCTCCCCTTCGAGAGCGAACAAAGCCTCGGTCCGACCGGCGATGGTTTGTTTCTGGAACTTCGTCACCAAATTCTCATCGCGCAAAATGCGCCGCGCCCATTTCGTACTCGCAGCGAGGAGGCTCGCGCAATCGGCGATGACACGCGCCGGGCCAAGCCGAGGCCGCAATGATCCGTGCCCGCTGCTCGACGCTAGCGAGCGAACTTTAGGCAAGAAGGTGTTCGTGGCATCTTGCAGGGCCGATCATGCTCAATCAGTTTTTTGGTAGCCGTCAAGACTGCGCCGCGCGCGACCGACGTTCAAAACCCATCCGCAGCGCTCAGCGTCAGGCCCCTGCTGCCGGGGTTGCCTCGGTTTTCGCGCTGGGGGGGACGTGTCTCCCCACCAGCAGCAACGCGATCGCCGCCACGGCCATGGCGGCGGCTACTACATAATAGAAGCCCACCGGGCCGAAGCCGGACAGGGCCGCTGCACCGATAAAGCTGCTCAACACCGCGCCGATCCTGCCGATTCCCGCCGAAAGGCCAACCCCGGTTGCACGCAGCAACGTAGGATAGACGTGTGACGCGAGCACGTAGAGTATCACCTGAAGGCCTACGATACAGCCACCAAGCAGGGCCAGCGCCGTCATCAGCAGCAGCTTTGGCGCGGCCGGGTCAAACCCCATGCGGCTCAACGCCAAGGCTCCCCCGGCACCGCCAAGCGCCATAATCAGCATTGGCAACCGCGACCCGGTGAAAAGGATCACCCAGGATACCAGCACCGCAGCCACAATCGCCCCCACATTAAACGTCAGCAGGCCCCGGCTCGATGTCGGAAGGTCAAAGCCGGCATCGGCGAGCATGGTCGGCAGCCAGTTATACGACATGAACACCGCCAGCAGGCAGCCAAAGAAGGCCAGCCACAAGAGCAATGTATCACGCAAGTAGGGAGGGCGGAGAAGGGTTGCCGCCGATGGCTTGTTGACACCCGATTCGGCGCGATCGATAAACACGGCGTCCGACGGCACGTCGAACCGCATCCGTTCGAAGATCTGGCGCAATTCGTTCGACCGTTCCGGCCGAGTCACCAGAAATCGCGGAGATTCCGGCAGCAGCAGAAACAGCGCCAATGCCAGCACCAGCGGCAAGACGCCCGCCACGGCGAACAATCCCCGCCAGCCCAATGCCGGAAGCGCTTCGGCAGAAACGAACCCGCCGACCACTCCGCCGACCGCCATGCAAACCAAACTAAGAGTAACCGCAAAACTGCGACGGTGCTGGGGCGTATACTCTGCAACCAGTGCGGTGACATTAGGGAGCGCTCCGCCCAGACCGATACCCGCAATAAAGCGGAATAGGCCCAGCGTCGGCAAGCCATTGGCGAAAGCGATTGCGCCCGTCATCGATCCGAAGATGATCGTGCTGGCCAACAGGGCTATCTTGCGTCCAAACCGGTCGCCGAGGATGCCGCCGATTGCGGCACCGATGGTCATGCCGATCAGGCCGATCGCCAGCACCGGCGCAAGTTCTTCCTTGGTCAGGTTGAGGTCGGGCAGCATCGCCGGGGCGGCAAAACCGAGCGCCAGCGCATCGAAACCATCGAGCACGATCACCAGGGAGCACAGCAGAAGCACCAGCTTCTGATAGGGCGTCCATGGCGATGTGTCTGAAGCAAACCCGACGTCGAATTCCGGGCTACCCGCCGGGATGGCATTAGAGGGCACACTGCCCCCAATCTCTTTGGCACTCATAATGGACATCCTCGCCGTTGCTGTTTTCGCTGGTCTACATGGTTGAGCAAAATTGCGCCATCCTGCCGAACGCCCCTTTGCTTGCTTCCCAAATACGCTTCGTCAGCGGACTTTCTCCGTTCGAGCTTCTGGGGATGATGCTCCGCCCGGTCGATTGTTCCAGTACCTTAACCAGCCCGCGCTGCCGATTGGCTGGCCTGCGCCTTGTGATCGGCGCAGTGCGGAAGGCGGGAACTCGTGCAGCGTAGCGCCTGTCCATGTGTCGGCCAGCCTGACCGATCGCGGCAAGGGGAAGTTCGCAGCGGCAACCACGGCGGCGACGGCAGTGATCTGATCGGGCAGCCTGTCGGGCCAGCCATTATTCAGCTGGCTGCAATGCCGCGTCTTTTTCCTGACGGTAGGCCAGATGGGACTCCATGTTCTCCGGCTTGACCCCAAAGGCTGTCTGTCGGCTGATGTTCTGACGGTTGATCTCATCGAACTTGATGAAATATGCCTTATGCATCCTGTAAAAGGGAATTTCCGGATAGAGATGATGGATGAGATGGTAGTTCTGATAAACCAGCAACGGTGTCAGCAGCCATTCCCATCCGTAGCGCATCGTCGTCGCCATATAGGGCTCTTCATCCTGTGCAACCATCGCCGGATAGTGCGGCAGAATCACGAAAACGATCGCAATCAGGAACAGCGTGATTCGCGAGGGCAGAAACCACAACATGAAGAGTTCGAAGCCGTATCCAAAATAAAGGGCCGCTACAAACAGCGCGAGCAAGCCCGAGTAAAAAGCGACGAGTTCCTTGCCGTGCTTTTTGCGAACATTCTGGCCGTACTTGATAAAATAATAAATATAGGCACCGTCAAACATCGTCCAGCGAAACGGCACCTGCCACCATGACGATTCGTGTTCGAAGCGATCAGGGTCGAGTGGGCCGTTGGCATAGCTGTGGTGTTTGTTGTGCACCCACCGCAGAAGTACCATCGGGGCATATGGGAACAAGAAGAAGAGGCCGATCGCTCCGATCGTCTCGTTCAACCATTTGACCCTGGAAAGAGACAAATGGGCCGCGTCATGTATCACGCTGAAAAGTAGATAGGTGATCAAACCGTTGGCAATGGTGCCGAGCCAGATAGGTATCTGCCCCGTCAATGCCAGATACCAAACGCCGCCAATACCACCCATCGAGAAAACGAAAAGCAAGGCCGTTGGTAGCGCCAGTAAGGGCGGCCGCCGCAACTGCTCGAAATACTCTTCCTGGCTTTTTGGAAAAACACTCGCAGCCATACCACATCTCCCAAATCTTAATTAACCCATGGGTTCAGCCAACTCGGTTTGGCGTTCCATGTTATGTGTTCAATTGCTCGTTGCGCAATTGTGCGGACTATAGCCATATGTTGTATAATATACAACTCTTATCCTAAAATGACATGGCAGTCAGGCAGCCCCGTTGAGCGCCAGGCGCTCATACCGATTGTTGGTCGCCGATCGAGGTTCAAGCGGTGTGAAGTACAGAGTGAGGAAGTAAGACAGGCAACGCTAAGTAAGAAAAGACTGATTGCCCCGGACCGTGCCATTAAGCCATCCCACGCGTGACAGTTAAAAATGTGATGCATTACGAATGACGCTGCACAAAAGATAAATGATGAGACCATTAAAAGTGCGAGGAACGTTGGTTTGCACAGCTGCTCGAAAACTCATGCACGTTGTTCGGGAATCCGCTCGCAGCCATTGGCAATTTCTCTCCACATGTGGTCTCTTTGCAATGGCAGCAAACTTGGAGATGCCTCTTGGCATTCGCGCAAAGTCAGTGCGTATCAGCCTGCTACCTACCTCTTTGCGGCGCTACCCTGATATTGCATTATGTGCGAACGTGATCCCGTTGGGGTAATGGGGGCATGAAAGGTGAGCGCAGCATTTGATTTAAAACATGCGCCTTCGGGAGGTCACCGCGCCACCCGAGACTGAAGTGCGTGATAACCATCGGCTCGCCGGGCATCGTCCAGCCGCATTCCCTTATCAACGGCGGCGAGGATAGCCTTTTCCGCAGCATCGATCTGTTCAGCGACACCGATCACATCGTCGATGCGACCGGCTGGAATTGCAACGACGCCGTCAGAATCGCCTGCCAACCAATCTCCGGGCTCGATCCGTACCCCTGCAAGTTGAATGGGAACATGGTAGGCATGGGCCGTCGATCTATCCTTGGCAGTCCGCATCGTTACACCGGATGAGAACACTGGATAGTTCAACGCAACACAGCAATCACTGTCCCGACAAACGCCATCAATCACCGTACCTGCTAAACCCTTGCCATGGGCCACTCGGGTCAATATGTCCCCCCACACGGTCTGGTCCGGCTTGCCACCGTTATCGATGGCGACCACTGCCCCTTCGGGCACATCGTCGATATAGTCTCCGACTATTCCATTTGTCAGTCCGACCGGCAGCATCTGCACTGTGAAGGCCGGGCCTGCAAACTTCATTCCGCGCGCGACCGGCAGGATTCCAATCACCTGGCCGGCGATTGCGAGGCGATCCAATGCATCGGACAAAGTTGTAACACCTAGCACATTTAGCTTCGCAACGAGTGCTTCATCGCTCATAATAACCTCCCCTTATTTTAGCATATCTTCGTAGTTCGCGCCCAGGACTTGATCGAGAGGAGTGCCTTTCTCTATCGCAAGGATCATGGCTGCTTCACGCGCATGGATATTTTTCGACTCAGCCATCACTTCGTCCAAATGCTGCTGCCCGAAGAACACGACCCCGCTTCCGTCCGCCACCACCCAGTCGCCTGGATTGACGACAATGTTTCCGATCGTGACGGGGCAACCCCAATCATGCTCAGCGACACGCCCACGTGCCGTGATGGGCACTACCTCGCGGCCAAAAATGGGCAGGCCAAGCTCACTACTCTCTTCCACGTCGCGACAGGCACCGTCGATGATCACTCCCATTACGCCTTTGCGAAGTGCGCCCCGGCTCAGTAAGCCGCCCCAACCCGATGCATCTGTGCGCCCACGGTGTTCGACCACGATAATCTCACCGGGTTGAGCCGCCATTATCGCAGAAGCACCCAGATGCCGTTTGGGCAGCCCTTCGATCGCGGGCCCGAGTTTTACAGTCACTATCTTGCCGGCGATACGCTCACCCTGAGTCGTCAATCGCTTGAGTCCTGGGACGGCGCCGCGAAGACCGAGCTTGTCGAGCGCGTCGGATATTGTGCAAGTGTCAAAAGCCGCAACGCGCCGTGCCGCAGCCAAATATGGCCAGGGTGAAGCGTCTTCAGGCATCGTCAGGCACCATTGCAATTGCTTCGCATTGCACAAGGATATCGCCAGGGAGATTGTCGTAAACGAGCATGTGCCGGGCAGGCCGCGATGACGGGTCAGGGAATTGATGGAGCCAAAATTCGTTTATCGTGGGTCTCAGTTCTTTGGTCTTTACATAGAATGTCAGTTTGGCGATGTCGTCGAAAGTTGCACCCGCTGCTTCCAAAACCCGGCCCAATTGCCAGAATGTCAAACGGACTTGATCGGTTGCATCCGGCGCCACGGCACCGGTCTCCGGGTCCATGCCGTAAATACCGCCCGTCACGACGAGGCGATCTACTCGACTGGCTGCGGGGATCGGATTGCCGGAATGGTGGAGACCTTCAACTTCGATACTGCGCCGTGCCATACTTACCAATCCTTGTCTGCAATTCACCTGTCCCTGACGTTCCTGACAAACAGCATCGACTGCAAATGAGTTTTCAAACATCAAGTCTGGAGAACAATTGGCGCGCATTTCCTTCGAAAATGCCCGCTCGCGCTGCATCGTCCAGGGAAGGCAGAGCCTCGATCACAGGTCTAAGGTCATCATAGTGACGTCCGGATACGGGATCGATGCCGTCACCCGATCCAGGCCTTTCAGTGCCGAAACAGCACCTGTCATGGCCCACGGTCTTGAACAGGAGATCGAGAGAGTCGGGATTATGAAGAACGGTGTCGAACCAGAACTTTCGCAAAATGTCGTCAAAATGCGGTGCGTCGGCGGCAATTCTCCCTTGCGCCCTCGCCATTTCGCGATGTGAGCGCCAGCGCCCGATCTGATAAGGAATGGGGCCACCGCCATGGCTGATCATCAACTTGAGGTCGGGGAAACGTTCAAACACCTCGGCCCGGTAAATCGAGGTGATCGCAAGCCCTTCTTCCGCGATGAAATGCTCGTCATAGGTCTCTCGCCCGTTGCAACATTGCCCTGAGTGGATGTGGGCGGGGAGATCTAGCTCGCTCAGTCTCTCATACAATGGGTACCAGTAAGGATCTCCGAGTGGTGGCGATCCGTTCATCCCCTCGCTTGGGTCTGGGTTGAGCAGCACGCCGACGAATCCGAGATCATTTACGACACGATCGATCTCGTCGAAAAGGGACTCGACAGGTCGCCCTGCTTGCTGCGGTAAAGCTCCCACTCCCCGGAAACGGTTCGAATGTATGCAAATCGTCCGGGCAATCATGTTATTTGTGTCGCAGGTCCAGTCGACGATGTCGTTCCATCGGGCGGAGCCGTTCAAGGTCAAGTAAGGACGGGGAGAAAGCAGCTGCAGGTCAGTTCCCACCTCGTCCATAATCTTTACGTTCTGGTTGGCGCTTTCTTCCAACATTTGATCGGACACTTGAGCACGATAACTGCTGCCATACTGCCCCCCTGACACCAAAAGGTTACTTCTATGCGCATAGAGGGCCGAGGGTGCGACAAGGTGCGCATGGGCGTCGATGATCATTGATTACTATTCTTTCGCTAATTACCGCTTTGACGGAAAATATCTGTCGCTGCAGCTGATCACGTGGTCAAATCGGATAGACCAGATATCGCGGAAGTACCGAGGTATCGAGCTCAGCGCGCCTCGATAACAGCTTCAGTTCGCCATTCTTGTCTTGCCGAACAGTATCGAGATACTGCCCTGCCGCCAGCACTTGGGTGATACCGCTGTCTTTAGGCGTCATGAACACCGAAAAATTTGATCGCATTTCCAGAGTGGTTGCATCAACGCGATCAAAGCTGGTGAGCTGGACGAAATGGCGGGTTCGATAGTCCTGAAAGGTGCCGGCCCAGATGTCGTTCACGAAGGTGACGCGATCCTCGAGCCTGGCGCGGCAGTCGTCGTACATGAAGCCAAGGGCGAGTCCGTGCTCCGAATTTTCCGCCGAACGGCAGTAGTAGGCGGCAGCCTCCTCGTCCGCATAATTACCAAGCCACCCCGGCATATCCTTGCTGTCGAGCGCGTGAGCATCGGCCAGCAGCAAGGCGTTAAGCGCCGCTTCGAGCGATGTATCTGTCTGCATCATACTGTCGCCCTTTCGAAGCCCATGACCGAACGATAATATTCCCAGCGCGGAAGATTGCCGCTCTCGTCATTCTGAAGAAATTCCGATTCCAGCTTCAAAGGGTCATGCACTCCCTTCTGGAAGATGGCCGACCCTGGTGTGTGATTTCCGATGTGGATGCGATGGAAGATCGAGGCATCTTCCATGCTGATCAGACCGCACGGACCCAGCAGATTGGAACTTTGCCGCAAGCGGTGGCGAACCATGTCCTCGTCGTCATCCTGATGCGCGAAATAGGCGTAGTGAACCTCGACCGTCGCCGCATCGATCGGGGTAGCGAAACGCAAATTGATGACATCAAGATGTTTCGTTGAAACAAAGGTGGGAAAGAGCGAGACGATCCGGGATCCGACCGCAGGATCCTGCCCCTTGAATTCGATCAGCGACTTGTCTTTGAGCACGGAAGGCCCGGTTGCCACAGAAAGTGCCGATTCGAAACAGATGTGGCCGCGTTTTGTTACTGCAAACTGGCGACCTTTGCCGCCTTGCCAGTTGAGCATCTTGAACGCCTGATGCAACAGCGGCGCATGATAGCCATCGTTATCGGTGTACGACTTCCAGTTCGAATCATAACGAACTTTCTGGTAGCCGAGCAGCTTGAGCCGGCCGTCGCCCGCGAGCAGCTCGCGCAAGGTATTCTGCGAGTCACCGAGATACTCAAGCAGCGGTTCGGTTTCTGCCGAAAGGGTCACAAAGATCAGGCCGAAAAAAATGTCGAACCGAGGCTGGGCGAGCGGATAATCGGCTTTGTTGAAGCCGGGCAGAAATTCACGTGGATTGGGACACCCGACAAGGTCGCCCTTCGTATCGAACAGCCAACGATGGTAGGGGCATTCAAATTCGGTCTTGTTGCCCATAACCGCCGTCTCGAGTTGATTGCCTCGGTGTGAGCAGGCGTTGTAGAACACCCGCACCACGCCTTCAACGTCGCGCCCGATAAGCAACGGAACGCCTGCCAAGCGATAGGTCTTGAAATCACCCGGGTTAGGCAATTCGCTTTCATGGGCGACCGGGTGCCATTCGGTGCCGTGAAAAATCCGTTTGATCTCCTCTGCATAGATGTCCTCGCGAACAAAGGCTTCTTTAGGAACTTCATTATAGTTTTTTGGCCACGACAGGTTTATTTCCGTCATCTGCTCTCTCCCAAATTATCGCGTTTATATCATTTCTCAGATTCGAGTGCCTTGCCGAGTTCAGCCCACATTCTGCCTGACTGGCGCGCGCCTTCGAGGTAGGGTTCCGGGCAAAGATGATAAGGCGGGCGGACCGGCCCGGCCTTCATCCAGCCGCCTGCGTCCATCCGGCCCTTTTCAAGCGCGATGTTGTAGGTTGAGAATTCCTTGAAGCTGCCGTTCGGGAACAGCGGCGCTGCGGTGGGGCCGAGCCGCGCCTGGAAGGCCCGCGCCGCGCTCCAGTCGCCCGTCGCGCGCGCTTGCGACACGAGGTCACGCAGCGTAGTTGTCACCAGCGGATGACACACGGCACCGCTGGACCAGAAGGCGTCGATTGAATCGTCCATACGGGCCGCACCATAATAGTCGAAGTCGATCGGCAGCAGCTTGATGCGACCGCGGATTGCCGCAAGGTCTGGCAGCAGGGTGCCGACACCGATGTACTTCGCCGTGACGACCTGCGGAAGCTCGGCCACCTGTGCCCAGAATGAACGTGGAAAATCAAATTTGAAAGCTTCGGGATTGGCGTAGATCGCAATGTTCATTTCAGGGACGGCTTCAGCGACATCCTTGTAGAACTGCACGGCCACGTCAAGGCTGGGCGCGCACCACATCGGGACTCCCAGCATAGTGCCATCCGCGCCTATCTCAAGCGCCTGCCGGGTTAACGCGACCGTATCGCGGGTGTTGATGCAGGTGGTTCCGACAAAAATCGGCACCCGGCCAGCCGCAGCATCGACCAATGCCTTCATGAAATCGAGCTTTTCATCGTGGGTCATGGTCGCCGCTTCCCCAAGCGTGCCCATGCTTAGAATTCCGTTAATTCCCGCGTCGATAAGTCCGTTTACCACACGCGCGGTCTCATCGAGATCAACGGTATTTGTCGCGCGCCAATCCGAGGCATTGTCCTTCGCCGGAGTGGGAATAATCGCCCATGCGCCTTTGATGTCGGCTGGGGCCATAAGTGTACGTGTCATCTTGGTCGCTCTCCTAGAATTTGCGTCCGGTGATTATTGCTGCGGCGTTCGGACGTTCTACATTGTGTAACGCTTTTCCTTGCATGACATAAAGCGCGAATATAAACAAGATAGTCATTCGACCTTGCGTATTCTTGCAGGAGTTCGGGAAGGAGGAGCAGACGGACCATGACTAAATGCAGACGGTTCGAAAACCAGGTCGCGGTTGTGACAGGCGGAGCTCAGGGTATCGGGCTGGCCACGGCCCAGCGCATGGCAGACGAAGGCGCGACTGTGATAGTCGCTGACCGCGCAGCTCAAGCCACGCAAGATGCGGTTGATCGGCTGCGAGCCGCTGGCTCCGATGTCCACGCTGCCATTTTCGACCTTGAGAAATGCGAGGGAGCGGCTGAGCTTTACCGGACGGTTTCCGATCAATTCGGCCGGATCGATGTGGCAGTTCACAACGTGGGCGGCACGATTTGGGCCAAACCCTATTGGGACTATACACCAGATGAGATCGTGGCAGAAATTAACCGTTCGCTGTGGCCGACTCTTTGGTGCTGCCACGCAGTGGTGCCCTATATGCTCGCTGCCGGGCGCGGTTCGATCGTCAATATCGGTTCAGTGGCCACACGCGGCGTGAACCGGGTGCCCTATGCCGCCGCCAAGGGCGGAGTCGCTGCGCTGACCGCTGCCCTGTCGCTGGAACTGGAAACCAGCGGTGTCCGAATCAACTGCGTTGCGCCGGGGGGTGTCAATGTTACCCGGGTCACGCCGCGCGATCCGGCGCCAATGAGCGACGCTGTCAAGGCGGGCTTTGCCGGGGTGATGGAGCAAACCATGCGCGACACCCCGATGGCCCGTTTCGGCGAACCCGAGGAACTCGCCGCCGCAATCTGCTTTTTTGCATCGCAAGAAGCGTCGTACGTTACGGGACAGACGCTCTTCGTCGCAGGCGGCGGTATCGGATAGGCCGGTCCCGCGCCGCTGCCATCCATCAAGCGGCCTGTTTAAGCAGTTCACGTAATGAAACATCCGCATCGGCAAGCCGGTCCGCACTGGCGCTCACCCGCCGTTCGACCAGCCGTTTGCCAATTCCCATGTCGGCAGCGCGGTTGACAGTCAGGACTCCGTCAATGGTATCCCCGGAGAGGAAGAAAGCGACGAATGCGTTGCTTTCGACGTCGCCGCGGACGACAACCTCGGCTTGTATCGGAATTTGTCCGCAGAACTGGATGTTCAGATCGAACTGGTCGCTCCAATACCACATCGGCTTGCAGTAATCGATTTCGTGGCCAAGCATTGCCAAGGCTGCAGCCTGGGCTTGGTCGGCCGCGTTTTGGTACGTTTCCTGACGGAATCGACCACCAAAAAACCCGTCCTGTTCGGCCACGTCGCCGGCGGCGAACACCATTGGACTACTGGTTTGGCAACGACGATCGACGACGATCCCGTTGTTTACAGTCAACCCGGCATCTATCGCCAGCGACGTTGCAGGAATGATTCCCACGCCAACTACGACAGCGTCGCAAAGGATGAGGGTGCCGTCGTCGATCTCTACGGCGGAGACGCGACCGTCCGCGAACTTGAACCCCGTGACGCCCCGGTTGAAATAGGTCCTGACCCCACGCTTGCTGTGCTGCTCACCCAGCCATAGGCCGAAGCGCTTGCCCAGCGCCCGTTCCATCGGTGCCGCCAGCGGCTCTATCGCGGTTACCTCGCAGCCCAGCTTGATCGCGCTGGCTGCCACTTCAGCACCTATCACCCCCATCCCGACAATAACGACCCGCGCCCCTTGACGAAGGTCGAGTGCCATCCTGGTGGCGTCGTCGCGGGTGCGCAGATAATGGACATTGGCACAATCGGCTCCCGCCAAATTGAGTTTGCGGGCATGCCCGCCGGTCGCCAGCAACACCTTGTCGGCGGTGACCAGCGGCCCGCCGGACAGGCGCACTCCGCCCGCATTCAAATCTAGCGCTTCAACACGCGTGTTGAGAAGCAGGTCGATCCTGTTTTCCGCGTACCAGCCCTCATCTTGCAAGAAAAAATTATCCGGAGCTTCCGCCGTATTCCACAGAAGTTCTTTCGAAAGAGGCGGGCGTTCATAAGGCCTCAACGGCTCTTCACCGATAAGGGTGATCCGACCGTCAAACCCCGCCTGCCGAAGTGCTTCCGCCGCTCGCCCACCAGCAAGATTCGCACCTACAATCGCTACCGAACGCACTCGATCTCTCCCAATTTCACGAACGCCGCCATGCCTTTATCCTTGCACACTCAGCTAAGGTCTGTGTTGCACAATATACAATTTGTTGTAAATCAGTCAACATCTGTCACTTCGAATTTTCTCGACACGGAATGCCAGTTGCCGACGCGTTAGCCCCAATTCTCTGGCCGCTTGCGCAACGTTGCCGCCAGCGGCTTCGACTGCAGCCCGCACCATGGCATCTTCTACGGTCGAGAGTGTCTCGCCATTCTGGCGAAGCAAGCCGACCAGCTGACCAATTGAGGACGGCTCTTCCTCCTTCAGCTCGGATCCGTCGATGCGGCCATCCTGGGTCAGCGTCAGTCCGCTTTGGATGCGCATTCTGTCAGACCCGATGAAAAGATGTCGCAAATCGATAGCACCAGATTCGTCGGCCAGCAGCACAGCGCGCTCGACCATTCGCTCCAATTCCCTGATATTGCCAGGATAATCGTGCATCAGCAGCGCGTTAATCGCTCGTGCGGTGAAGCCGTCAACCTTGCGCCCGTGACGCTTGGCATATTTGGCGCGGAAGTGTTCCATAAATCCCGGTATGTCCTCACGCCGCTCCCGTAATGGCGGAACCCTTATAGGGAGTGTGGAAATGCGGAAGTACAAGTCGGCACGAAAAGTCCCCTCGGCCATGGCAACCTCGAGATCAATGTTAGACGCGGCGATCAGGCGGACGTTTACCTTTAGGGTCTTGGTATCGCCCACACGTTCGAATTCGCCTTCCTGGATGGCCCGCAGGACCTTGCTTTGTGCTAGCGGCGAAAGCATCGAAATTTCGTCGAGAAATAGCGTGCCGCCGTCGGCGAGTTCGAAACGCCCCGGCTTGTTGGCCCCGGCCCCGGTGAAGGCACCCTTGGCCACACCGAACAGTTCGGCCTCGATCAGGCCTTCGGGAATTGCAGCGCAATTGAGCGCGATGAAAGGCGCATCGCGGCGAAGACTGAACCGGTGCGCCATCTTGGTAAACACCTCCTTGCCGACTCCCGTCTCCCCAAGGAATAGGAGGCTGGCATCGGTTGCGGCTGTCCGCTCGATCAAGTTGCGTACTGCGTGGAAGCCTGCCGATACTCCCGCGACGAATTCATTGTCATGGCAATTGGCGCCTAACGTTTCGAGTGGAACGGAAGCCGTTTCGACATCGTCCAGATTTGGCCACTCGGCTTCAGGCTTGCCATGGAGCAGGCAAGCCGGATGGCCCATTCCCTGGCACTCGATTTCGCGCATGATTATGGGTTGGCCCGCGAATGTGCTTGCAAAACCACTGGCAAAGCCGGTCTGCAACCAGCATACCGGATCGGTATTGACGCCTTCGGTCGCGAGATGGATTCCGGCTTCAATCGAATCATGGACCAGAAAACGCCCTTCGAAATGCCCGTTCTCGGTATCGGTGTCCAAAGTTTCGATCTCGGTCCAGCCGAACCCGGTTACTGCATGGGCTTGAGGGCCGACCGCAAAGGCATCGAGGAAGCTGCGGCCGGGCCTTAAATGCTTTGCTTCGACTGCGCAACGCGCGCCTTCCGCGAAACCTATCTCCCAGAATAGTCGGCGAGCGCTGACTAAGCCCAGCTGGACAACCAGTTCGTTGCGCAACATGGCCAGCGCGGAATTACTCAGCAATACGCAGCGCTCGCTGTCACGCCAGATGCGGCCCTGCTCGGGCGAAAAACGGAGCCGGCTGGTAAGGTCGGTGTACGCGGGGAGATGCTTCATGCCTCGTCATAACAAAAATGTACACTGTGCGCCACAATATCACCCAGCAATCGACAAATATGTCAAACTTCAACGGGGTTAAGGGCAGCGATCTTTGATAAGCGAGCGATTCTATGGTTTTTTGAATTTGGCACAGTTTATGCATAGAATAAGCAAAATTCTGGACATGGCTGACCGCAGGAAATCTGCGGCGGCGAATCGGAGGAGAGGACGCAGATGGATGTTTCCGGACTGGTCGATACGGCGACGGGCCGACAATCGCGGACAATCTACTCGAGCGAGGAACTGTATAAACAGGAGCTTGAACGCGTCTTCGGCCGCTGCTGGCTTTTCCTTGCCCACACCAGCCAGATCCCCCAGGCCGGCGACTATTTCCGGACCTTCATGGGCGAGGATGATGTCATCGTCATTCGCCAGAAGGACGGTTCGATCAGGGCTTTCCTCAACAGCTGCACCCACCGCGGCAACCGCATTTGCCGCGCCGATCGTGGCAATGCCAAGGCATTTACTTGCAACTATCACGGCTGGTCCTTCGCGCCGGACGGGGCACTCGCGGGGGTTCCGCTCGAAAACGAAGCCTATTTCGGTCAACTCGACCGGAGCAAGCTAGGCCTCGTGCCGGTGACGCAAGTTGCCGAATACAAAGGTCTCGTCTTCGGCTGTTTCGATCCGGATGCGCCATCACTCGAGGATTATCTTGGTGATGCAAGGTTCTTCCTTGACGTCTGGCTGGACGCGATGCCAGGCGGAACGTCGCTCGTTGGCGAAACCCAGAAAATGGAACTGGGCAGTAACTGGAAGCTGCCTGTAGAGAACGTCTGCGGCGATGGCTATCATCTCGGCTGGGCGCATGCCGGGGCGATGATGGCAGTCCAATCAATGGACCTTGCTGGTCTTAGCGTCGGCAATTCGAGCGCCAACCTGGACGGCGGGCTTTCGGTTGCCGGGATGAATGGCCACATGGCATTGACTGCGCTCGACGGGGTTTCGGGCTACGCCTTTTACCCCGAACCGAAGCCAATGCTGAATTATCTCGAGGCCAATCGCCCAACGGTTATCGAACGGCTGGGCAAGCTGCGCGGTGAACAGCTCTGGGGTTCGCAAATCAACATCACAATCTTTCCCAATCTCCAGTTCCTGCCGGGCCTCAACTGGTTTCGGGTCTACCATCCCAAGGGCCCTAGCCGGATAGAGCAATGGACATGGGCGATGGTGGAAAACGACATGCCCGAAGAGATACAGGCGGCGATTCTGGACAATCAGTGCTTGACCTTCGGGCTTGCGGGCCTGTTTGACAATGACGATGGCGATAATCTTGCCGCCTGCACCGAACAGTCCCGTGGCTGGCGGACAGCACAAATGGACGTCTTCACCAACATGGCTCTCAACCGTTCGGGACCGCGCGAAGGCTTCCCCGGCGACATCGCCGCCGGATTGGTGAGCGAGCACAACCAGCGTTATTTCTACCGCCGCTGGCAAGAGCACATGCAGGCTGAAAGCTGGGCGGAGGTTCCCACCTACAACATCAACCCGCTAGCCGGGCAGGAGACAGTCGATGCCTGAGTTGAGCGTCGCTCCGGTGCCGTTCGAGAGTCTCATCGCGCTCACACAACGCCTGTATCACGAAGCGCGTCTGCTCGATGCCGAACGCTTTGAGGATTGGCTGGCACTGTTGTGCGACGATGTGACTTACAGGATGGAGCTCAAGCGGCGCCGCTTCCGGGCGGATCGGTCCCCCCCAACGGCAGTCGGAACGGGCGTTATTTTCAACGAGAACCTTGCCCGCCTTAAACTCAGGATTGATCGCCTGCGCTCCGGTTTTGTATGGGCCGAGGATCCGCCCAATTTCGTGCGGCGCGTGGTTTCGAACGTCGAAGTCGAACCCGCAGATGCCGAAAACGAGGCGATCGTGCACTCGGTAATCGTCATTCACCGCAACCGCATCGATGGTCTCACGCGCGTGTTTACCGCCGGGCGCACCGATCATTGGCGACATCGGGCGGATGGATGGTGTCTCGCGTCGCGTGACATCGCGCTCGACCATACGGTGCTGCCTGACAGCAACATCAACGTGTTTTTCTAAGATGAAGTTACGAGGAGAAAAATGATGCGAATTGAGCGGATCGGCCGTGAGCCGGAATTTTCACGTTACATGGACCTCAAGGAAGGCTGGCTTGATCGTCGGATCTTCAGCGACGCCGAGATCTACGAGGAAGAACTGTACCGCATCTTCGCGCGGTCTTGGCTGTTCGTTGCTCACGAAAGCCAGTTGCCCAAGGCTGGCGATTTTCTGACCACACATATGGGCGAGGATGCAGTCATCGTCGCGCGCCAACCCGATGGCTCAATCAAGGTATTTCTCAATTCCTGTCCTCATCGCGGTAACAAGGTATGCTTTGCCGATGCCGGAAACACCCGCCGGTTTGTCTGCAATTATCACGGCTGGGCCTTTGATACCGGCGGTGAACTGAAAGGCATGCACGAGGAATATTGCTACGACGAAAACGATATCGATCGACAGAAAAACGGCCTGAAGCAGGTTTCTAGGGTTGGCAGTTACAAGGGCCTTGTCTTTGCGACCTTTGCCGATGATGGTCCCAGTCTCGATGCATGGTTGGGCGACTTTCGTTGGTACCTCGACATGTTGCTCGACAATGAGGATGGCGGCACCGAATTGATCGGCGGCTGTATCAAGTCAGTGATGAACGCCAACTGGAAGTTCGGCGTCGAGAACTTCATCGGCGATGCCTACCATGCCGGCTGGACCCACGATTCCGGCTGCCGCTCGATGAACAACGGTGAGCCCTTCCCGCCTATCGACATGGAAAATTCCTACCATGCTAGCGTTAACGGCCACGGGTGGGAATTCGGCACCGAAGGAGTCGGCGACCTCTTCCTTTTGGGCCGACCGAAAGTTCTCGAATACTATGAAAAGATCCGTCCCCAGATGGCGCAGCGGCTGGGCGAGATGCGCTCCAAGATATTTGGATCGGTCGCCTCCGCCTCGATTTTCCCCAACGTGTCGTTCTTGCCTGGTATTTCCACCTTCCGGCAGTGGCAGCCCAAAGGTCCGATGGAGTTCGAGCTCAAGACCTGGGTGATCGTCAACAAAGCGATGCCCGATGATATCAAGGATGAGATCACCAAGGGGGTCATGCAGACATTCGGCCCCGGGGGCACGTTCGAGATGGACGATGGGGAAAACTGGAGCAACTGCACCACTGTCAACCGTGGTGTGGTCACCCGCCACGAACGCCTGCACTACCGCTGCGGCATATCACGCCAGATCGACCACGATACCCTGCCGGGTATCGTCTACCGCGGCCAGTATAATGACGCCAACCAGCGCGGCTTTTACCAGCGATGGCTGGACATGATGGAAAACGACAAACTGGGAGCAATGCCGAACCGCCCCGAACCGCGCCTGACCGGCGTTGGTGAGACACGCGACCTCCCCGGCCTGTTCGCGCTCTGAAAAAGGATCAAGCAATGACACAGACCGCTACAATGGAACGCTCGCAGATTGGCCATAGCGCCTCGCTCGAGCTTACACACACCTTGACCCAGACGGTCTATCGCGAAGCGCGCATGCTCGACGACGAGAACTATGTCGATTGGGTCAAGATGCTGGCCGACGATTTGCTTTACCACATGCCGGGCATCGAAACTCGCTATCGCCGCGACACGACGGACCAAGTCAACGATCTGACGCGGATGGCTTACTACAACGACAACCTGACCGAAATCAAGAAACGGCTTTCGCGGCTGGAAACCGGTACGGCCTGGTCCGAGGATCCGGCCACCCGATACACGCACATCATCACGAACGTCGAGGTAGAGTTGACTGAAAAGCCAGACGAATACCGGGTCTATTCCAACTTCTATGCCTATCGGAACCGCAATGAGCGTGAGGAAGACTCACTCATTGGCAGCCGTGTCGATATCTGGCGCGAAGCAGGAGATACATATCAGTTGGTCAAGCGGCGGATCGTGCTCAAGCATAACGTTCTGCTCAGTAAAAACTTGAATATCTTCCTTTAGGCTTGCTGGGGCGCGAAACGCGAATGCAGTCGCAATTCGCGCCCCTACCCATGCTTTTTCCGTCGGAGGAATTCCTACGGGTGAGCACTAATTTTAACCAGTCACCGCAAGTTGGCGGACCGGTTTGATCGGAGAGAGAAAATGGACGCACTTCGGTATTATCTCGTGCCCTTGATGACTTTGACCGGGATTGCTGGATTTATTCTCGGCGGACCGTTCGTGTGGCTCGGTTTTGGCACCTTCCCTGTTCTGATGCTGCTGGATATTGCCCTTCCCAGTGATACCAAAATGCGTGCACGCGGCATCTCGTCCGTCGCTGATTTGGCGATCTACCTGCAGTTGCCGCTTATCATTGCGCTCTATCTGGCTTTCGTCCATTCGGTTAACTCGGGCACAAACATTAT
Source organism: uncultured Sphingorhabdus sp. (assembly GCA_964591835.1). GTDB lineage: Bacteria > Pseudomonadota > Alphaproteobacteria > Sphingomonadales > Sphingomonadaceae > Sphingorhabdus_B. The sequence goes on from CAZQBS010000001.1 coordinate 97,910, forward strand.
ATTCGGTGGTGAGGCTTCGAGTTGGCAGATCGCGGGATCGATAGCTAGCCTTGCATGGCTTTCTGCGGTACCGACCCTGCCCGTCGCACACGAGCTGATGCATCGTCGTCATTGGTTTCCGCGCGCTGTCGCGAAGGGACTGAGTGCCTTCTATGGTGATCCCAATCGCGATATAGCGCACATTGTCACCCATCATGTCCATCTCGATACGGAGAAGGACAGCGACACTCCTCTGCGAGGGCAAACGATCTACAGCTTCGTATTTTCGGCAACTTGGGGTTCGTACAAGGACACCTGGGAAAAGCAGGCAGAGATCCTTTCGCGTCTGGGTCATTCGAAATGGAGCTGGCGCAATGCGATGTGGTTACAACTGGTGCTGGTTGGCGCAATTATCGCAGTGCCCACGATTCTCGCGAGCCCGGCCGCTGGCCTGATAACGGTCGCCGCGATGTTTTTCGCCAAGATGATGGTCGAAGGTTTCAACTACTTTCAGCATTACGGCCTGCTGCGGATCGAGGGCGAGCCCATCGCCAAGCATCATGCCTGGAACCATCTTGGCATGATCGTGCGTCCGATAGGTGTGGAGATTACCAATCACATCAACCACCACCTAGACGGGCACACACCCTTCTACGAGCTCCAACCTGAGCCTGAGGCTCCGCAGATGCCGTCATTGTTCTTGTGCTTCCTGTGCGGAATGGTCCCGCCGGTTTGGCACAGGTTCATTGCCCAGCCGCGCCTGCAAGATTGGGACCTGAGGTTTGCATCGCCCAGCGAGCGGAAACTGGCACGAGCGGCCAACGCGTTGGCAGGCTGGCCGCAATGGCTCGACAGTCCACCTGCATGAAGATGAATCCCTCCGATCGTCTTGATGCCACCTGAGCGTCATCCCCTAAGGATGACGCTCACTTTTCTTTTCACCCTCAATCCAGCACAGTAGGTCGCTTTCATGTTCTCCTTCCTGAAAAAACCCGAGCTTAACAAGGTGACCTTGGTATCCGAAGCTCGGACGTTGCTGGTCGCGCGAGACAAGACCCTGCTCGAAGCAATGCTCGCCGAAGGACTGGCGATGCCTCACGATTGTAAAGTCGGCTCATGTGGAACCTGCAAATTCAAGCTTCTGGACGGCAGGATACGCGAACTCAGTCCATCTGCGCTGGCGCTTGAACGCGACGACCTGACGGCCGGGTACAGGCTCGCTTGCCAAGCGTTACCGCGGTCAGACCTGACTATTGCGCTCGACGCTCCCTTGTCGAGTCAGCAAGCTGTCGAAAATTATTCCGCGACGATCATCGCAGCCCCCCGGCTTTGCCCGGACATAATCAATCTCATTGTCGAGCTTGACCGGCCGCTTTCATTCACCCCAGGCCAATACGCCGATCTGAGCGCGCCAGGTATTGACGGCCCCCGCAGCTATTCCTTCGCTTTCGCACCCAAGGCAGTGTCGTGCCTGCAGTTGCAGTTCCATGTCCGCCATGTTCCGGGAGGTACTTTCACCGACTGGCTTTTCGGAGGTGAACGTATCGGAACGCAGTTGATGGTGGCAGCTCCCTATGGCGAATTCCACCTCAAGACGAGCACCGCGCCAATGCTCTGCATTGCAGGAGGCAGCGGTCTCGCTCCGATCATGGCTATCTTGCAGGAAGCTCTTGCGATCGGCACGAAACGACCGGTTTTCCTGTTATATGGGGCCAGGAGCCAGGCACATCTTTATTGCCTTGATGAAATCGGAGAACTCAAGGCCGCTTGGAATGGGCCGTTCGAATTTATACCAGTCCTGTCCGAAGAGTCACCGGATAGCCCCTGGGAAGGCGCCCGGGGGCTGGTGACGCAGCAGATCGCCGAAATACCAGACCGGGCGCAATGCGAGGCCTATCTCTGTGGTCCGCCCGCGATGGTCGACCTCGCTGAAGAAGAGTTACTCAAAGCCGGCGTGTCTCGCCATGCGATCTCTGCAGATCGTTTCCTCGATCGGAGCAGCGCGCGGTAACCGCCGCGACAAATTGGCCTGTGCGCCAAGCGCTGTCTTGCACCTAGGGCAACAATGCCAAGCCGGGCGCTAGACAGTGATCCAGCGCCCCCGAGTCAGTTATCGACCCGGATCATCTTGCCAACCATTTCCTGGATATCCGCCTTTTGGGTGTTGTCGAGCAGAACTGCAACGCGGTTCAAGGTAGCAATAACCGACGTGTATTGACCATGCGCGTAAAAGGCGTCGATCGGATAGACGACTGTCTTGTCGACAGGTGCACGATGGTAGCTCAACTGGCCGATCCCGTAAATTGCGAGCCCCCCGGCTTCGGCATGAGCCATCATACGTTCGGCGCGATCTCTTGTGAGATCGCCGCCGAATTCGACCAGTTGGGGAGGCGCGACGGTCGGACCAAGGTGCGTCGGTTTCCACCGGGCGGCTCCAATAACCCCCGAAATGACGAACAAGTCGGAAAATTGAAATTTCTCAGCCATGGCTTCTATCCTCCTATCATGCGCTTGATACCAACAACCCTAGCTCTCGGCATCGTGTTCACCCGTCCGGACGTTTCCCGATTCCGATTCCGCCATCGCTGAGGAGCACTGTTCCGGTCATGTACGAAGAGTCCCGCCGCGAAGCCAAAAGGGTATAGAGACCAGCATGGTCGGCAGGTTCGGCGATCCTTCCGAGCGGAGTCATGCCGGAAATCATATCGTCAAGCCCGGGCATCTGTTCCATCTTCGTCTCTGCAAAGCCGCCGGTCTGGGTACCGCTGAGCGGGGTCCGTGTCCCACCCGGCGCAACGCCGTTGACCCTGATGTCGGGAGCTAGTTCCCAGGCCAGCTGTTTGATAAGCCCGAGCACAGCGTGCTTGGACGCAACGTATAGAGTGCCGCCTCCTCCAGTGTAATAGCTTGAAGTCGAGGCGGTAAAAATAATACTTCCCTTAACCTTCCGGAGCTCGGGGATGGCGGCGCGGGCACCGAGAAAGTAGCCCTTAAGATTGACATCGAATATCTCGTCAAAAACCTTACCGAGCTGTTCGGGTTCCTGTTGTTCGAGTGGAACCATGAAATCCCAGATTCCAACGTTCCCGACAAACACATCGAGCTTGCCGAACGCCGCCACGGTTTCCGCAACGGCGCGGGAATTGTCTGCATAGGAACGCACGTCTCCCGTTACCACGACGACGCTGTCTCCATGTCGCGAACGCACCAGTTCTGTCTGCTCGTCATCCTTGACGAGCACGCCGACCCTAGCGCCTTCTTCGATATAGCGCGCGACTACCGCCGCGCCAATCCCGGTGGCGCCACCTGTCAGTAGCGCCACCTGTCCATCAAGTCTTGTAGACAATTTTTTCTCCTCCGTTACCGACTCTCGATCATCTGCAATCACTGATCGAACATGCCGGTACGACCTTCTTGCAGGTTAACCACAACCGACTTAGTCTGGGTGTAGTGGTTAAGCACTTCATGACTGAATTCGCGGCCAAATCCGCTCTGCTTATATCCGCCGAGCGGCATGTTCGCCTTGAGATTATAGTAGCGGTTGATCCAGACCGTACCGGTCTCGAGCTTGCGGGCGATACGATGCGCGCGGGCGATGTCGCGGGTCCAGACACCACCGGCGAGGCCGTAGTTCGTGTCATTGGCCGCCTTCATCATATCGTCCTCGTCCTTCCAGCTGATCACGCTGGTAACGGGTCCGAAAATCTCTTCACGCGCGATACGCATCGAGTTATTGACGTTGGTAAAGACCGTCGGACTGATGAAGTGCCCATCGGTAAGATTATTGTTACGACTGCCGCCGGTCAAAACAGTAGCCCCTTCTTCAGTCGCCAGCTGGAGGTAGCTCTCAACCTTGTCCATCTGCATCTGGGATGCCTGCGCGCCAAGTTGGGTCGCAAAGTCAAGCGGATCGCCCTGACGGATGCCTTCAAGCGCTACCTTAAACTTGGCGAGGAACTCATCTTGAATAGATTCGTGCAGGAACAGTCGCGAGCCAGCAAGACAAACCTCGCCCTTGTTCAGAACGGTCGACATGGTGGCACTTTCTACCGCAGCATCGATATCAGCATCCCCACAAACGATGTGCGCCGACTTGCCGCCCAGTTCGAGCGTCTGCGGGATAATGTTGGTAGATGCGTACTGCATGATCCGGCGGGCTGTGGCTACCGAACCGGTGAAGGCGACCTTGCGGACGTCCTCGTGGGTCACGAGTGCCTCACCGACGTCGGCACCGTATCCGGTGACCACGTTGATTACGCCTGGGGGCAAAAGATCCGCCATTTCTACGAAGAATTCGATCACCGAAAGGCAGACCGTCTCGGCAGGTTTAAGCACAACCGTGTTCCCCGAAGCAAGGGCTGGCGCGATTTTGCACGCCATCATCAGCATCGGAACGTTCCACGGGATGATCTGTGCACAGACTCCCAGCGGCTCGCGGTGAACGATGCCGATGGCATCGGGATAATCCATAGTCTGGCCATGGAGGCCGTAAGCGGCCCCGGCGAACAGCTCGAACTGGCCGATTGCCTGAGGCATATCGAAATACATCGATTCGCGGATTGGCTTGCCGTTGTTCAGCGTTTCGAGAGTCGCATAATGCTGATGACGCGCCTTGAGCCTGCGGGCGACCTCAATCAGGATTTCCTGACGCTCGGCTGGCGAACTTTCTGACCACTTCGGAAAGGCGGCCTTTGCGGCGGCCACTGCACGCTGGATATCCTTGGCATTACCGGCCTGGATCTTGGTCAGCACCGCGCCTGTGGCCGGATTTATCAGGTCAATCGTCTTCCCGCTGTCACCAGAAACCCATTCGCCGCCGATAAAGTGACCGTACTCGTTCTTGATCCCGTAATCGTTTTCATTGCTCTTCAACTGTGTAGCCATGACGTCTCTCCTTAGAATTCAAACAACTTCAATCAAAAGGTCGCTGGTCGGAAATAGCCGACAAGCAAGGGCAAAGCCCGCTTGCCGCTCAGTCTCGGAAACCTTCGCGACACTCATTTTACCGGTCCGGTAATCGCCTTCGATAACCCTGATCCTGCAAATTCCGCAGCCGCCACCTCGGCAGCCAACTCCGATATCATTCTCTCCGCATCGCTCCATCGCGAGCAACACCCGTTCGTTCTCCGCGCAATCGAATTTCGCTCCTCCAACGATACGGATCCGGTATGGTTCAGGCATTGCCCGAAACTGCTTTGGCCGCCTTCGCTGCAAACGACTGGCCGCCCACCGCGAAATGTCCTGCTGCCATTTCACGCAATATGATCCGAACCGACTCACGTGGAGCGTCGAGTGACTCTATCGCCGCGTTGGTGAGCGCCTGAATCAGTCGTTCTTTGTCCTCGGTCGATCTCCCTTCGAGCAGATTGACTTCAATGATCGGCATTTACGCCTCCACCTGGAACATGACAGAGCCAAGCCCTTGAATCGTCGTGCGGACGGTTTGACCGGGCGCGAGATTGGGAGCGGCGGTGATGCCACCTGCCATGACGATGTCGCCTGCTGAGATTTCTTCTCCGCCTTCAGCGACAAGTCGCGCCGCAGCGACCAACGACCGCAAGGGATGGCCGAGAATAGCTGCGGTCGAACCGACCTCGATCACATGGCCGTCGATTTCGAGAATAACCCCTAGGTTCGAGAAATCCTTGGCTGGATCGTTCCATTGTCCGATCACAAGGCCAGAGGACGAGGTGTTATCGGCAATAACATCAGACAAGGCGAACTTGAAGTTCTCGTACCGGCTATCAATGATTTCCATTGCCGGAGCAATCGCTTCGACCGCCGCCAGCGCCTCCATCGCTGTGACCTTTCCCGAGAGCGGTGCCTTCATAAGGAAGGCCACTTCCGGCTCAACCCGTGGGTGAACGAAACGTGCCCGAGACATCGATGCGCCTTCCTCAATCAGCATCGCGTCGGTCAGGCGTCCCCAGGCCACCTCGTCGACCCCGACCTGCTGCATCTTGGCCCGGCTGGTTAGCCCCATCTTAACACCGATCCGGCGTTCGCCGCGCGCCAGTCGGCGATCAACCGACAGTTTCTGGATCAGGTAAGCTTCAACCACGCTCAAATCCGGATCGCTGTGAGTCAACTGCGGTGTCGCGCGGGCGTCCAGGGCAGCGCTGTCCAGTGTCTCAGCATATCGTGCAAGCTTGTCCATTGCCATCCGCCTATGCCGCCCGGGCGGAAACGAGATCGAGCGCAACATCGACAATCATGTCTTCTTGCCCGCCGACCATCCGTCGCTTGCCCAGTTCGAGTAAAATTTCGCGGGTATCGAGGCCGTATTGTTCTGCGGCCTTTTCCGCGTGGCGGAGGAAGCTTGAATAGACACCGGCATAACCCAGGCTCAGCGTTTCGCGGTCGACCCGCACCGGACGGTCCTGCAAAGGTCGAACAATATCTTCTGCAGCGTCCATCAGCGCCATGACATCGCAGCCGTGGTTCCAGCCCTTACGATCAGCAGCTGCCACAAACACCTCCAGCGGCGCGTTGCCCGCCCCTGCCCCCATCCCGGCCAAACTGGCATCGATCCGAACCGCCCCTTCCTGCGCGGCGACGATCGAGTTCGCCACGCCAAGCGACAGATTGTGATGGGCATGCATACCGCGCTGGGTTTCGGGTTTGAGCACGCGGTCGTAAGCCCGCAGTCGATCGCGTACACCGTCCATGTCGAGAGCGCCGCCGCTGTCAGTCACATAGATGCAGTGCGCGCCATAGCTTTCCATCAACAGCGCTTGCTGCGCTAGCGCTTCGGCCTCGATCATGTGGCTCATCATCAAAAAGCCCGAGACATCCATGCCGAGATCGCGGGCGATGCCGATATGCTGCTTGGCGACATCAGCTTCGGTGCAATGCGTGGCGACCCGTACCGAGCGAACACCCAGCGCATACGCGCGGCGAAGCTCTTCCACCGTGCCAATGCCTGGCACCAGCAGCGTGGTCAGCACTGCCCGCTTGATCACGTCGGCTGCCGCCTCGATCCACTCCCAGTCGGTGTGGGAACCAAAGCCATAGTTGAATGACGTGCCGTTGAGACCATCGCCATGCGACACTTCAATGGCGTCGACACCTGCATCGTCCAGTGCCTTGGCGATCGTGCGGACGCTGTCGGTGCCGTACATGTGAAGGATTGCGTGCATCCCGTCACGCAGGGTGACATCTTGTATGTAGAGCTTGCCGGTTTCAGGGTTAAAAGTCATGCTGCCACTCTTTCCAGGTGCTGTAAGGCCAGCCGCTCGCCGGCCGCCTTGGCCGCGGCGGTCATAATGTCGAGATTTCCTGAGTATTTGGGTAGGTAATCGCCTGCGCCTTCTACTTCGAGGAAGACGCTGGTCTTGAGACCGGCGAATTCGCCATAGCCGGGGATTTTGAGAGGCTGGTTCGAACCAAACCGCTCGAACTGTACCTCTTGCTTGAGGCGATAGCCGGGGACATAAGACTGAACATTCTGCACCATGTCCAGCACCGACTGGCGGATAAGGTCCTCGTCGACTTGATCGGTAAGCGTAAAGATCGTGTCTCGCATGATCATCGGCGGTTCAGCCGGATTGAGGATGATGATCGCACGTCCGCGGCCCGCACCGCCGACGACCTCAATCGCTTTGGCCGTTGTCCGTGTGAATTCGTCGATATTGGCGCGGGTTCCCGGTCCAGCCGAGCGTGATGAAACCGATGCGACAATCTCTGCATAATGGACCGGGGTTACGCGCGATACGGCTGCGACGATCGGGATCGTCGCCTGACCACCGCAGGTTACCATATTGACGTTGCGAACGTTGCTGTCGAGCACACTATCGACGGGAGGCACGAAAAATGGTCCCAATGCTGCGGGTGTCAGGTCAACGACCAGTTTCCCATCCTGCTGCAGTGCGGCATCATGCTCCTTGTGGGCATAAGCCGAGGTCGCGTCAAAAGCGATCCCGATCTCGGAATAGACGGGCAGCTTGCGCAGCCCTTCAATCCCCTCGTGCGTGGTTGCCACGCCCCGTTCCCGGGCCATCGCCAGCCCCTCGGATGCCGGGTCGATACCAACCACTGCGGCAAGTTCGAGCACATCTGAACCCTTGAGCAACTTGATCATCAGGTCGGTGCCGATATTGCCCGAGCCAATGATAGCACATTTCATTTTTGCCATACGCTTGTCTTTCATCCAATCGTCAGTTGGTATCGGCCGCGAATTCTGCCCGCACCGTTCCAACACCGTTGATTCTTGCTTCCACGACATCGCCGCGCTTCACTCCGGCCATGGGGCCGAGCGCACCGGACAGGATAACATCACCTTCGAGCAGCGGACGACCGACACGCGCCATAACCCGTGCCAACCACAATGACGCGGTGATCGGGCTGCCCAGGCAGGCAATTCCGACACCGACCGAAATTGGCTCACCCTTGATTTCCATCACCATTCCGCATTCGCGCAGATCAAGCCGGTCAAGCTTGCGCGGAACCGCGCCCAGCACGAACAGGCCGCTGGAGGCATTATCAGCTACGGTATCCCAAATGCGAATGTCCCAGTTGGCCACCCGGCTGTCGACGATCTCGATCGCCGGCACGACATATTCCACCGCGCGGATCATCTCGGCAGTGGTGAGGTCAGGATGCGGTAGATCTCGGCCGATGACAATCGCGATCTCGGCCTCGACCTTCGGCTGGATAACCTGATTGAGCGAGATCGGTATTCCTTCGGGCACGTCCATGTCGGCGAACAGCATGCCGTAATCGGGCTGGTCGACACCAAGCTGCCTCTGGACCGCGAGCGAGGTAAGGCCGATCTTACGACCTACCAGTCTCCGACCGCTGTCGAGATAGTGCCGGGTATTGACCTCTTGCACGGCATAGGCCGCATCCACACCGCCCGCCGATATCAGATCGCGAACTGGGGCCACGGGCGTTCCGCTTTTCGCGGCGCCGCGCAGCATTTCAGCGGCTTGTTGAATGACCCGAGGGTCTATCGTGTTTTCCATGGTCTCTATCTCAAAGTTTCACGCAAATGTTTTCGGTTTCAGTGTAGAATTCGAGGCTATGTACGCCGCCCTCCCTGCCGATTCCGGAATGGCCCGATCCGCCGAACGCCGTACGCAAATCGCGCAGGAACCAGCAGTTGACCCAACACACACCTACCTGCATCGCCGCTGCTACCCGGTGCGCGCGCGAGACATTTTCGGTCCAGATCGTGGCGCACAGACCATAATCGGTGTCGTTGGCCAGCGTGACGACCTCGTTTTCGGAGTCGAACGGGATTACGCCGCAACACGGACCGAAAATTTCCTCACGCATTACAGTGCTGTCATGTGCGAGGCCGGTCCACACAGTCGGCTCGACGTAGAAGCCGCCGGCTTGATCCCCATCGACCTTGGGAATTCCGCCGCCGGTGACGACAGTCGCCCCTTCTTCCAGGGCCTTGGCGTAGTAGCCGAGTACCTTTTCCTGGTGCTCGACACTGATCAGCGGACCAAGGTAGGTCGGATCGCCGATCGCGCCGGGTTTGAACGTCTGCGCGGCTAGCGTCATCCGCTGGACGAATTCATCAAACAGCGGCCGCTCGACGTATACTCTCTCTGTGCCGAGGCAGACCTGCCCGGTGTTGAGGAAGACCGAGCGTGAAAGTCCCTCGATTGCCTTGTCGAGATCAGCGTCTGCGAAGACGATCGCCGCATTCTTGCCGCCGAGCTCGAAAGAAACGTCGCGGACCCCGACTGCAGCCTTTTGCATTATCGCCTGCCCGGTTCTGGTCTCGCCGGTAAAAGTGATGGCATCGACATCCTGATGGGAGGTCAGGTACTCGCCAGCCGAGCCCGCGCCGAAACCATGAATCACGTTATAAACGCCTTCAGGCATGCCCACTGTATTCATAACTTCGCCTAAAAGCGCCGCCGTTCGGGGCGTTTCCTCCGACGGCTTGATCACCACGGTGTTGCCGCAAGCCAGAGCCGGTCCAACCTTCCAGGTCATCAGGAGCAGCGGAAAATTCCAAGGGCAGATCACCGCGATCACACCCTTGGGTTTACGCACGGCATAATTGATCGCCTGCCCTTGATCAGGGGTCGGCATCGTAAAGGATTCGGTTGGCATGGTCGCTACGACATCGGCGAACATCCGGAAATTTGCCGCGCCACGAGGAATGTCGATGTGTGATGCTACGTGACGGGGCTTGCCGGTGTCGGCTACTTCGGCCTCGAGAAAGTCATCGGAACGGCGCTCGATTTCGGCGGCGACCGCGACGATTAACTTGACCCTTTCGGCCGTTGTCATCTCTCCCCACGGACCTTTTAGCGCCGCCCTAGCCGCTGCCACTGCGTCGGCCACGTCGGCTTCGCTTGCCTCATAAACTGTGCCAATTTTTTGCCCGGTTGCAGGATTGACGTTGTCAAAGGTCTTTCCTTGGCTGCCTTTGCGAAAAGAACCCCCAATGAAATTGAGAATGGTGTCGGTAACGGGTCGAGACGTTTTGCTAGTCATTTGATTACTATCGTTCCAATGAATGGGGGCATCAGGCGTTTAATGCTGCGCCCCACCGATTGCGGAAAGGCCAGCGTTGGCGCAGGCAATGTCGATTTCTTCGGACCCACCCGAGACGCCGATTGCGCCAACGAATTCGCCGTCAATTACGATCGGCAATCCTCCGCCAAACATAACAATTCCCGGTCGTGCGGTTAGCCCGGTGCTCAGTGCTGGATTGCCCGAAACCATCTTATACACTTCAGGCGTCGCAACCCGAAAGCTGGTGGCGGTATAGGCCTTGTCCTGGGCAATCTGCGAAGAGGGGAAGGGTGCGCCGCTCGCGCGAAGCAAAGCAACCAACTCGCCCTCTGCTCCGATGACTGCGGCAACGACCGAACAACCGGCTTCTTCGCCCTTGGCGAGGGCTGCCGAAACCGCTTGCGCAGCCAAGCCGTGTCCGATTGTCCGGATTGTAACCAAACCTTCCATTGTCAGGTGTTTACCGTCATGAAACGGTCAGTCAGCACCTTCTCATAATAGAAAATCGCCTTGCCTGCATTTTCCGCCTGCCACATGCGGCGCGGGTTGTCGGGGTAATAGAAATAGCCGCCGCTGAACGTCTCGTTGCGGTTGCCCGACGGATCGAAGAAATAGATCGTCTGGCCACGCGTGATTCCGTGGCGAGTCGGACCAATGTCGAGCGAGATATCGTAGCGACTGATAATGTCAGCTGCATGTCCAACATCATGCCACGATTCGAGAAAGAACGAAGTGTGGTGAATCCGACCGTCTTCCGGATAACCCAGAAAAGCGACGTCATGGGCCTTGTTGCTGCATGACAGGAATATCCCGAGGCGTGCCCCAGTACTCTCGTCGACGAGTTCTTCGGTGACCGAAAAATCCAGCGCTTCGACGAAAATCTTAGCACTCGCGGAGATATCCACGCCGTTCAACGCACAGTGATCGAAACGGGTCGCACGCATGCCGCGGGGCTCGGCGATCCAGATATCGGGGTTGCGCACAGCGGGGCCGGTTTCGGACAGTTCCATTTCCGCATAGAGGTCGAATACATGTGCAGTCGGCGTATTGAAGCGGATCTTTCGCCCAACACCGGGATCTTCTCCGGCTGGAATAACATCTACATGCACGCCGAAGTCGAGCAGGCGTTCGGCAAAATGATCGAGATCCGCGTCTTTCGCAACCTTGAAACCCATATGGTCGAGTCCGGCCGAATCCGCTTCGCGCAAAATGATGCTGTGCCGGTCGAATTCGTCGAAAGCCTGGAAGAAGGCGCGGCCACCTTCTACGCTGACGAGATTTAGGCCAATCCGGTCGCGGTAATGTTTTATGGCCTCGTCGAGGTCAAGAACCCGCAGTTGCACGTATCCAGGGCGAAGTACTCCAGTTACAGCCATTTCATCTCTCCTTGTTCCGTCAGCCCTTGAGGCCGTTGGTAAAAAATTCAGACACCATTCGATTAAAGCTGGCCATACGCTCGATCTGCACCCAATGGCCGCATTCGCCAAACACGTGCAGGTCCGCACGGGGCAGCAGATTTGCCAAGCGCACGCTCGACTCCAGCGGAATGACCTGATCGGACCGGCCATGCAGGATCAGGGTCTCGTGCTGCAGCGCGGTGATATCTTCTTCGCGGCTTGCCAGCATCGCTATATTGCTCTGGCGGTCTGGGCCGCCGAAGGTAGCTTGGTAAGGTTCATGCGCACCCGGACGGATACTTGCTTCATATCGCGACTTGACCAGATCGTCAGTCAGCCTGCTGTGATCCCATGCAAGATACTTGAGTGATGAGCGCATGGCTTCGACCGAAGGTTCGTAGCCCCAGACTTCCTCAAGCGCGGGTGTAATCGGAAATTCAAGACCGGCCGGCCCCATCAGCACCGCCCGCTCGACCCGATCTGGATGAGCGATCATGAAAGCCAGGGTAATGCCGCCACCGAACGAATTGCCCACCATTGACACCTTGTCGATGCCAAGGTTGTCGAGCAGCGCTGCCAACTGATCAACCCAGATCTGCTTGTCTTCGACTCGGCCCTTGGAATCGGAATAGCCAAAACCGAACATATCTGGCGCAATGACACGGAACCGCTTAGCTAGTTCGGGCATATTAAGTCGCCAATTGGCCCAGGCGGTGACGCCAGGCCCTGACCCATGGACCAGCAAAACCGCCGCGCCTTCGCCGACATCATGATAATTGGTTGCGCAGTTATCCATAACCAGCGATTTGCCGATCTCGGCGCGTGCGACTTCATTCGAAGCGGTGATCATATCTCTCCCGAACTTTTTTGTGTTGGTTCCGGTAACCCCGACGAATCTTGTTCCTGCAAGAACCCGACCCGCCCGGATTTACTCCAAAACACCGAATTTGTTATTGCACTAAAAAGAATGCATTTGCAATAGGCCAAAGATTTGCAACCATCGCAATTGCTCCCGATAGTGTCAGCGAAAAAATTCAGATGAGGCCTTCTGCCTTGAGAGCTGCTCCCACCGAGGGACGCTGTGCTATCTTGCCAGCAAAAGCGCCGAGCGCAGGATAAGCTGCCATGTCGATGCCGACATGGGCGGGCCAGCCGAGGATTACGAACAGGTAGATATCAGCGACGCTAAATGCTTCGCCGACATAATATTCCTTGCCGGCGATTTCCTGATCAAGTCCGGCCAAATGACCTTTTACGGCGACCGTCGCTGCGGCCTTGGCGTCGTCCGTTGTGCCAGGCGTGAACAGCGGGACGAACGCCTTATGCAATTCCGAAGACAGGTAGCTGAGGCGACTCAGCAACTGGTAGCGCCCTAGGCTACCCTCGCGCGGGGACAGACCGGCTCCGCTATTTTGATCGGCGATGAAGAGCAGAATTGCCGGATTCTCGGTCAGGGTCTCGCCAGTCCCCAGAACAAGCGCGGGCACTTTACCCGCGCGATTGACGGCAATAAAATCGTCTCCGGCGTCGGTCTTGCGTGAGCCGAGATCTACCTTGACGGCGTCGAAGTTAGCGCCGGTTTCATAGAGTGCGATGTGCGGGGCGAGCGAGCAGGCTCCTGGGCTATAGTAAAGCTTCATTGATTGTTTCCTTTGTTGTGGTTGTCGAATTCTTCGCCCATCAAATGGGCGTTGCCAGCAGGGTGGCAATACGGTGTGTATCGTAGACGCAGGTGCGGCTCACCAGCTTGGCCGATCCTTCAGCCACAAATAGTTTGTCGATGTACTTCCCGGCGTTATAAATCCGCGTTTCCCCGTCATTGCGAGTTTGCAGCACAGCATAGCTGGCCTCTGCAGACACCATGTTGCCGTTGACCGGGGTAATCACTGCCCGCGAAATCAGGTGGCGGCTAAAGTGCTCAGGGAATACATTGGCTTGGCGCAAAGCCACTACCCGGTCGACCAGCATGCCCTTGCTGTCGCAATACATGACCGCAGCCGGCAGGCCATTGTCCACGTTCTCGCGCGCAATAACCTGATAGAGACAATCCTCGACGAAGAACTCGGGCCACTCCTCGAGCCGACCGTCATCAAGGCATAACCCGTAAGAGGCGTTCAAGGTATCGACGACACCTTGCAGAACGGGATCGACGAGATTCATGCGGGCACCTCCACAGCAGAAGTGGACAGGGCATCACTCATCAATTCCAGATACCCTTTCCAGAATCCGCGCACAGCGTTTTCATCCATGCCCATCGGCGCGTAATATCCGCGCACATCGTCCCCACCCATTTCGATGAAATTGTACTTGCCCTCCGCTCCAACAGTCCCCTGCTGGCAAAGCTCGACAGCTTCGCCGTCCTCCATAGAAATCAACCCAGAAGGCCCAACAAGATTTAGATTGCGCAGCCGGTGTCGGGTCGTTTCCTCATCATCGTCGGCATAGCCGAAATAAGTCCAGACCAACTCTGTCTTGTCAACGCCATGGGTCACGATCTGGCGAGTAGCCAGTGTGTTCTGGATCTGCTGCAAAACCACCGATGGAAAGAGCGACTGGATGTGCAGCCCGACATCGTCGGCGATTTCGGGCCGGAATTGCAACAGTCTTTCATCCTGCAGCTTCGTAGCTCCTTGCATCTCCCGATTCGCTTCGTCGCCGAAAGAAGTGTAGTCGATGTCGCCCTTGGGCTTGGACACGGTAAAGACGTTATGAAAGCCTTGCTCGGCAAGCTCTCCCGCGCTGTCCTGGCTTTGCCGATAGATACCAAAGGTAGGATAGAAAAGATGTAGCAAGGCTCCGTGATAGCTATCACGGCTGTTTTCGGAATAGAGCTTCCAGTTGCCAGACATATACTGGCGCGCGTAGCCCAAAACCTTGATCGGACGATGAAAAACCCGATCAATATATTTCCGCATCACTGGACCAAGAAAATTCTCGAGTGATTCTATTTCAGACGAAAACGTCCCGAACACCATCCCCTTGTAGCTCTCCACCCGAAGCTTCTCGAGCGAGTGATTGGCCGGATCGAAATCCTTATCATAGCCACCCACGCCCTTCATGCCACGTCGGAACGGCACGCCAACTAGCGTTCCTTCGGCGTCGTAAGCCCACTGATGGTATACGCAGACAAAAGCGCCATCAGCCTGATTGCCGCGCAGTGAGCGGCATACAGTTGCTCCCTTGTGCGCGCACCGGTTAACCCAGGCGAAAACCTTGTCCTCCTGCCCGCGCACCAGAACTACGGGTGTTTCGCCGACAAAGCTTGCCCGAAAATCCCCTGCATTGGGAATCTCGGCTTCTAGTCCAAGGTAACACCAGGTGCGACCCTTGAAGACATTGCGCTGCTCCGCAGCGAAGACTTCGGGGTCGTGATAGACCTTATAATCGACCGCTGTAGGAATGGATTTCTGCGCCTCTACCCGTACGTGAGAATTCATTTCGCTTCTCCCTCAAATCCCTGTCCCGAAGCGAGCCTCCCACAGGTGCGCATCGCGCTGAGCATCATCGCTGCATCCGCCTTGCCAGTGCCAACAATGTCGTAGGCGGTCCCATGGGCAACTGACATGTGGAGATAGGGAGGCCCCATCATTATCACGCAATTTCCCGAAAAGCCCCAAGTCTTGACTGCAATATGGCCTTGGTCGTGGAACATCGCGAGAACCATGTCGTAGCGATCCTCGATACACTGGCGGAAGACCGAATCCGGCGCTACTGGTCCTTCAACTGCGATTCCCATGGCTTTGGCCCGCTCGACACCCGGTGCGATGGCCAACCGCTCCTCATCGCCCATTGCGTGCGGATTAAGCCCGGCAACCGCGATGCGCGGTTTAGCGATGCCCCAAGACCGCATAGCGTCGTTCACCTGCCCGATGGCCTTGGCCACCAGATCGGCGGAAATGACATCTATCACTTGCCGCAAGGACATATGATCGGTGAGGTGCGCTACCCGCAAAGGGCCGGTCAGCAAAACGAGATAGCTCTCACCAGGCGTGGGGCTGATAACCTTGTCCAGCTTGCCAGCCATTTTTAGTGACCCGGTGCTGATCGGTCCCATGATGGTCGCCGCGAACGACCCGTCCCGCGCCAGCGCATCAAGCTCATCAAGCCACTGCGCCGTGGCGTGCCCGGCGGCCTCGGTATCTTGGCCTAGCGGGAGAAAACCCGCCGGCAGGGCTCCGGTGTCGATCACGTCGATGATTCTGGGATCGTCACTGGGCGTCTCGAAGGACTTCATAATGCGAACGCGCGCGTTGACCCCGGTGATGTCGATTGCCCGCTCCACAGCCGCAGATGATCCGACCAGAACCGGGACCGACATTTCGTGAACTTGGCCGCTTGCAAGGGCCTTTACAGTAACCTCCGGCCCGATCCCCGCAGGATCGCCGATCATCGTTCCAACAATTGGCTTGGTATCTTGCGATCCCATTGGCCGGTCAGATGCTGTATACATCGAGCATGGTCTTCGCGACGTCGTTGATTATGATCGTCTTCTTGCGCTTGATGATGAAGGAATTGCCTACTGGCGCGAGGTCGTAGTGCGCCGTTCCACTATAGACGGTGACCTCCCCATCAAGCACAGATGTCACGGTCCATGAAGTTCGTACATGCAGAGCATCGTCCGTGTCCTCCACAGATAGTAGAGTGAGCATGTGCTGTGTGCGTGGAGCAGGTGTGCTGGCCGAAGACCGGCCAGTCCGGATGCGAAACACCCGATCTTCCAGCCCGCCCCGATTGTGATAATAGATCAGCGAGATTTCACTTTGCGGATCGGCGGTCAGGCGCTCGCGGTCGTCCCAGGCTGGCACCCAATATTGCGCGTCTTCAGCATAGAGATCGAGCCAGGAATCCCAGTCCTTTTCGTCGAGCGCTTGAGCCTCGCGACCGAGAAAACGGCAAACCGCTAGCCATCTTGCGTCTACGTCAGTCACGAAATCAGTTCCTTGTCTGCAAAAGCCATCAGTTCGGCGCTTTCGCAATCAATCGCCGAATGCATCCGAGACACCCACTCATCATGGATAGCCACATAAAGACCTTCATCGGCCACTGCTGGACTGCTTAAAACGGCGTCCACGCCAAGCCCCGCACCAAAATGGCCCGCGCCCTTTTCCCACCGCGGCGCACCCCGCGACATGTCGTTCATACGGCCTTCGCCGGAGGCAAAACCAATCTGGCAGTTGTTGAACTCGGTTAAGTCGTCAGGCGTTGCCATTCCGCTGGCGTTGAAAAAGTCTTCGTACTGCCGAATACGCAATGCTCGGGCCTCCGCGCTCTCGCCGACAGGCGCGATGCAATATGTGGTGACTTCGGTCTCATCAACCGAGACCGGTTGAATGATTCTGATCTGGCTACTGGTCTGGTCCATCAGGAACACGTTAGGGAAAAGCTGAAGGTTGCGGATTCGCTTGTTCATCCACAATGCTTTCTCCTCACCATGACTTGCGGTTAGCCAGTCGAGCACTTGAAAATTCGGCCTGTCCATAAAATTGGCATAGTCAGCCCACAATACAGTGTGACCATTCTTGAAAGAAAAAGAACCACCATCCTGACGATTGAAATTGCCGAAGTCGATCGCTTTAGTATCGTTCTTCGATTCACCTGACACCCGCCTTTGAACGGTCATGAAGTAGTTGGCGTGGACGGTGCTGACGTGATAACCATCCAGCCCGTTTTCGACCTGCATTTTCCAGTTGCCCCGATAACGGTATCGAGTTGCGCCTGGGATTACCTCTAGTTCGCCGCTCTGGGATTGATCGACCAGCAAATCGATGAACGCCTTTGACCCAGCCAGATATTCTTCAAGCGGCAAAACGTCGTCGGAAAGGCTGACGAAGACGAAGCCTCGGTAGCTTTCGACGCGCGCAATTTGCGGCAAGCCAAAATCCGCCCTGTTGAAACTTGGCGCATAGCCACCCGCGGCCTCTTCTGTCACATCAAGCAGGTCACCTGCGGAAGAGTAGGTCCATCCATGAAACGGACACATGAAAGTCTTCTTATTGCCGGCTTTCTCACGACAAACGCGCGCGCCCCTGTGCGCGCAGGCATTGATCATGCCGCGAAGAACCCCCGCTTTGTCACGCGAAATGATGACAGGTACCCTGCCCACTTTTGCCGTCAGAAAATCATTCGGTTTGGCCACCTGACTCTCATGCGCGACAAACACCCAGTTGCGTTCGAAAACATATTTGAGTTCAAGATCAAAAATCTTGGGATCGGTGAAGGCGGCGCGATCAACTTGATAGATGCCGCGTGCCTGATCCTTGACCAGCCATGATTGTAGTCGGCCCCGCAGGACCTGCAGGTCTGCAATACGCCCAACGAGCTCTTCCGTCGCATTCATGTCTGATCTCTCCCGCATTTTTAAATTCCAGTCAGATGCCGCGCCCGAAATCCTTGAGCTCCGAGAACTTCCCACGTCCGCATCGTCGGAAACATGGAAAAACATCAGGCAACGAATCGAACTGTCAGACCTAACCATTGCCTTCATACACGGAGAATTTATTATGTGCAACGTATTGCACAGTGAGAAATCTTAAGCTATGTTACCGACAGAATCGGGTAGTCAAAATCGCAAGAATGGCGACACCGGTTTCATTGGACATTGAGTCCAAGGCAGAGATTTAGGGGAGAAGCAGCAAATGTCATCGGTCACCGAACTTGGGTATCTTGGCTTGTCAGTGACAGATCTCGATGCGTGGCGCACCTACGCATCGGAGGTCGCCGGAATGGAAGTCGTCGATGACGGCGAAGGCGATCGAATCTATCTCCGGATGGACCTGTGGCACCATCGCATCGTGCTACATGCAGGTGCCACCGATGATCTAGCCTACCTTGGCTGGCGGGTAGGCGACCCCGTCGAGTTTGAGGCAATGGTCGAAAAGTTGAAAGCCGCTGGGATAGCAGTGACCGTGGCGAGCGAGGCCGAGGCGCGCGAACGCCGCGTGCTTGGCCTAGCAAAGCTTGTCGACCCGGGTGGCAATCCCACTGAAATCTTCTACGGCCCGCAAGTCGATGCCCATAAGCCGTTCCACCCCGGTCGGGCGATGTTCGGGCGCTTCTTGACCGGATCTGAGGGCATAGGACACTGCATACTGAGGCAGGATGACGTCGATGCAGCCGCAAAGTTTTATGGTTTGCTTGGCCTACGCGGTTCGGTTGAATATCACCTACAGCTGCCCAACGGCATGGTCGCTTCGCCTTACTTCATGCATTGCAATGATCGCCAGCACTCGATCGCCTTCGGCCTCGGCCCGATGGACAAGCGCATCAATCATCTGATGTTCGAATATACCGATCTGGACGACGTTGGCCTTGCTCACGACATCGTGCGTGAAAGGAAGATCGACGTTGCGCTTCAGCTCGGCAAGCATGCTAACGACCAAGCTCTCACCTTCTACTGCGCCAACCCGTCCGGTTGGTTATGGGAGTTCGGCTGGGGCGCTCGTAAGGCTCCCGCCCAACAGGAATACTACACCCGAGATATATTCGGTCACGGTAATGAGGCTCAGGGATACGGCATGGATATTCCTCTCATGTGAGAGGGTTTTGGATCAGCTGTAACACTAAAAATTTCAGAGGATTGCGTAGCACGATGGTAAATAAGGTACGCCTTTGCCCGGTTACCGAAGTCAAGGATGGTGAACCGGTCGGTGTTTTTCTCGACAGCATGCCGGCGCTGGCTGTGTACTGCGTCGACGGGAACATATTCGTGACCGACAACATGTGCACCCATGGAAACGCCATGCTGACCGATGGGTACCAGGATGGCGGTATCATCGAATGTCCGTTTCATGGCGGTTCGTTCGACATCGCCACGGGAGCGGCAAAGGCCTTTCCATGTCAGGTTCCGGTCAAAACATACGCCGTTGCTATTGACGATGGTTGGGTTTGCATCGACGAACTGGGCGGAGCGGCCTGAAATGGACCTGTCCACTTCTGAGCGGCTTCGCTTGCAGCAACTTGCGACCGAACTCAACGCGACCCACGCCGAATTGATAGATGACGACCGGCTGGAGAAATGGCCCGACCTGTTCGTATCGGATTGCACCTACCGCGTCATCGCACGCGAGAACCATGATCGCAATCTAACACTGTCCGCAATATTCTGCGACAGCAAGGGCATGTTGGTCGACCGCATAATTTCCCTACGCAAGGCAAACATTTTCCCGGTCCACAGCTATCGCCACATCCTTGGTCCGACGCGCATCGTTTCGGCGCATGAATTCAAGATAACGACGCAAACGAACTACGCCGTTCTCATGACCCGTGCGGACGGACACACCGAAATATACAATGCCGGGAAGTATATTGACGAGATCGATTGCAGCGAAGACCAGCCTCTTTTTATATCGAAGGTCGCTGTTTTTGACACAAACGTCATCGATACAATGATGGTTCGTCCAATCTGATCCTTATCATGGAAATATAGTTATGGCAGAAACAGCGCTAAAAAACAGAGGGTCTTCGGAAACAGCGGACGTCGCTGGCTACCGTGTTCCTTATCGGGTATTCACGGATTCGGACTATTACAGGCGCGAGCAGGAAAACATCTTCCAGGGTGAGACGTGGTCGTTCGTCGCACTAGAAGCGGAAGTTCCCGAGCCTGGAGACTTCAAGTCGACCTTCATCGGCGAGACCCCGGTAATAGTTACCCGAGGTAGCGACGGAAAAGTCCATGTTGTGGTCAACCGCTGCGCCCACCGCGGTGCCTTGGTCTGCCGCGAGATGCGCGGCAACCGGCCCAGTCTGGAATGCGTATACCATCAATGGGCATATGATTTGGAAGGCAATCTGATCGGGGTTCCGTTCCGGCGCGGGCTTAAGGGTCAGGGCGGTATGCCGGGCGACTTCGACATGAAGGAGCATGGCCTCAAAAAGCTGCGCGTAGATTCTGTGGGTGGGTTGGTCTTCGCCAGCTTTTCAGAAACTGTAGAGCCGCTGCGTGATTTTCTGGGGCCGATCGTGATCGAGCACATCGAACGTATCATGTGCAAGCCGATCAAGGTTCTTGGAGACCAGCGCCAGCATGTCCACGGCAACTGGAAGCTGTATGCGGAGAACACCCGCGACCCTTATCACGCGAGTTTGCTCCACCTGTTCCATAACACTTTCGGTCTCTACCGCTCCACACAGACGGGCAAGAGCATGATGGATGCTAACAAGCGCCATTCACTGCTTTATTCGATCGCCGCCAGTAACGACGATGCGGCAGATAAGCAGGCCTACGGCGACTCCCGAACTTTTGACACCGAGTTCAAGCTTCAGGACATGTCGCTCCTAAAGGGTCGGCAGGAATTCGACGATGGTGTGACCCTCGTCATCCTTGCTGTCTTCCCGAACCTAGTGCTCCAGCAAATCCAGAACACTCTGGCTGTCAGGCAGATCGTGACTAAGGGCACCGATGGCTTCGAACTCGTCTGGACCCATTTTGGCTATGCCGACGACGATGTCGAGATGCAGGCGATCAGGCAGAAACAGGCAAACCTGATCGGTCCGGCCGGGCTGATCTCCATGGAAGATGGCGAAGCCGTTGAAATAGTGCAGAGAGCTATCATAGGCGAACACGACGCGGCCTCTTACATCGCCATGGGTGGGGGTCGCCCCGATGACGCGGACCATCTGGTCACTGAAGGCGCCATTATTGGGTTCTGGCACAACTACGAGAAGCTGGTGGGCTTCGGTATCGCAGCATGACCAGAACGATCGACTTCTATTTCGATTTCATCAGTCCCTTCAGCTACCTCGCGCAGCTGAAGTTGCCAGACCTGGCCAAGAGGACCGGCTGCAAGATCGAATATTGGCCGATCGACATTCCGGAGGCGAAGATTGCCGCTGGCAACTATGGCCCATCCAACCGTGAAGTTGCACCGAAAATAAAGGTCATGATGGCTGATCTGGAGCGTTGGGCAGTCAAGTACGCGGCGCCACTGAAATTTCCCGCGAGTTTCGCCTGCGCAGACTGGAACTGCGCGGTGCTTTACGCTCGCGGCCACGGCCAGTCCGAAGCCTTTGTCACAGCTGCATACCACCGAATCTGGGGACTTGGCATCGATCCTGGTGATCTCAACGAGTTACGAAGTTGTGCCGAAGAAGCTGGGCTTGACGCCGATGGGTTGTGCGCATTCATAACATCGCCAACTGGCCAGAACGAATATCGCAAGATACGCGCCCAAGCTTACCAACGAGGCGTATTCGGCGCGCCTCTTATGTTTGTCGATGATCAAATATTCTGGGGCAATGACCGCCTCGATTTTCTCGAATCTTACCTGCTTGCTGACCAATAACATAATTTAGAATGAGGAGAGTTTGTGATGGCAAGAAAGGGACTTAGTGCCGTCGCTGCATATCGTTCTTTATCTGCCACTGGCTTTCCTTGTGCTTCGGCAGACGTCGCGATTGTGCGCACTCGCAGCATGGGCGTGTTCGAGCCTGAATCGGCGGCGACCCGGACAGATCTGGTGGTGGTGGAACGGGCTGGGTGGCTGTCGATCAACAGTATTTACGAGCCTTCCCGCAAAGTGGGCGTGAGTTTCTAAAGAGAATTATAGGCATAATAATAAATGGTGGAAAAATAAAAGAAATAATCATTTAATATTTGGGAGAGTAAAATGAATAGAATGACATTTAATGTTGGCAAAAGGACATTGCTTCTGGCGGGCAGCGGTTTGGCTATGGCTATGTCATCGGTCCCCGCTTTGGCCCAAGATACTGCAAATGCCGATGTAGCGGCAGATGCTGAAACAGCTGTTGAGCAGAGCGAAGGCGGCCTCGACGATATTGTCGTCACGGCGCGCAAACGCGAAGAAGATGCCCAGGAGACCCCGATCGCGATCACCGCGATGAGTGGTGCCATGATCGAGGATCGGCAGATCGCTAACGTGGCGCAAGTCGCGTCCTATGCGCCAAACGTCAATATCCAGCCGGTCGGAAACATCTCCGGATCGAGTGCATCGCTCACAGCTTTCATCCGTGGTGTCGGTCAGACAGACTTCAATATCACTGTCGACCCCGGCGTCGGCATCTATGTCGACGGCGTGTATGTCGCTCGCTCGGTCGGCGGCCTACTCGACATGGCCGATATCGGAAGTGTGCAAATTCTCCGCGGCCCTCAGGGAACCCTGTTCGGAAAGAACACCATCGGCGGTGCAATCATCGTCAATAGCCAGCAGCCGACCAACGAATTTGAACTCAAGCTTGAGGCAGCGACCGGCCGGTTCAACCGGGCAGACTTCAAAGGCATAGTCAACATTCCGATCAGCGATACGCTCGCCATGCGGGCGGTCGCCTCATACGAGACGCGGGACGGCTACCAGCGGCGCCTTTTCGACGGCGGGCGGCAAGGCGATAAGGACAGTTTTTCGGCGCGCGTAGCGTTTAAGTGGGAACCGAGCGATGTTTTCACTGCAACCCTTGCGGGCGACGTGAACATCCGGCGCGAAGCCCAGGCAGCCATCTACCTCATCGAAAACCGGGACTCGCCCGACCTCTTGCAGGTCGTTGACATCAATGGGCGTCAGGTAGCTTTTCCCAGTTCAAACTTTGGGTTCAACAAGCTTGGCCTCGGTGCCGGGCAGTGCGGTGCACCTGGACAATTGGCACCGGTTAGCAACCCCAACTGCGTCTCCTCTCGCTGGGTAACGGGCGACATCGACACGACATGGGCCGGCGGACCTAACCGATCCGATTTCGACCTGTGGGGAACGAACCTGACGCTGGAATATGATCTTGGGAATGTGACCCTGAAGTCGATCAGCGCCTACCGCGACCAGAAATCGGTGATCGAATACGACTTTGACGCCACCCCACATGAGGTACTGCAACTCACCAACAATATCAAGCTTTGGCAGGCATCCCAAGAGCTACAGGTAATCGGAAGCGTGCTCGACGACAGGCTGAAGTTTACCTTGGGTGCCTATTATCTAAAAGAAAAGGGCGAGGACATCGAGCCACTGCGATTCGGATTTGCCAATTTCTTCAGCGGCGGCACGATCGACAATGACAGTTACGCCGCTTACGCTCAGGCGACATTCGATGTGACTGATCGCCTGTCGATAACCCCTGGGATTCGATACACTGACGAAGTAAAGCGCTTCGATCCTTCGGCCCAGGTAATCTACCGCGATTATACCGCCGGCGTTATTCCGGGATATCCCGATGGCGTATTTATACAATATAGTCGCTGTCTCGTTGGTCAGCCGGCGCCGCAACTTCTCCCCAATGGCTTCCCGGATCCGGCCTGTGTACCCTCTGCGCTCAATCCCGGCGGCAACCACAATCTTCCGGCGATCGAAGTTTCGGCAAAAGCCAAAGAGTGGACCCCTGCGATATCGGCAAACTACCAATTCAACGACGATATCATGGCCTATGCTTCCTATTCGAAGGGTTTCAAGAACGGCGGATTCAGCCAGCGCATCTTCCCGGGTGAACTGGTAACGCCATCGTTCCGTCCGGAATTCGTCACGTCTTACGAAGTCGGCCTCAAGACCGAACTTCTTGACCGGCGGCTGCGTTTGAATCTGGCTCTGTTCCAGTCGGATTATTCCGACATCCAGATCGTCGTGAACGAGGGCATCGCTCCCAAGGTTCGCAACGGCGGCGAAGGGCGGATCAAGGGATTTGAAATCGAAGGCCAGGCCGCTCCGGTCGACTGGCTGCGGATCGATTACGGCTTGGGTTATCTCGATGCCGGATATCGGTCAGTCGATCCCACGGCGTTCCCAGTCAATGTAAACTCGAAATTCGCTTTCGTGCCTGAGTGGACGTCGACCGTGGCAGCCAATGTTACTGCGTTCGACAACGACAATGGCAAGCTGATGATTCGCGGCGACTGGTATTATCAGAGCGGCAGTTTCAAAGACGCAGTCAACAGTCCGCAATTGTTCCAACCCGCTTACAGCGTGTTCGGCGCGAGCGCTTCATACAAAATGCCCAACGACCATCTAACCGTGACCGCAGGCGTCACCAATCTCACCGACAAGCGCTACATCCAGGGCGGCTATGTCGATCTGAACGTCGGTGGCGTAGCAGAGGCGACCTATTCGCGTCCTCGGGAATGGTTCCTTAAAGTAGCGTACCAGTATTGATACTTGGTGCCGAGGGACAGTGGGTAATCCGTTGTCCCTCGGCCTTCAAATGGTCGTGGAAGGGAAGTCAGGTTTATGACAATTGCGGTTCGTCTCTTCATTGGATGTTTAGAACCAGCCGATTTTCGGGTCGCAGGGCGGTGAAGCGCATTATCGTTGCCATAACCGGAGCGACAGGCGCGGTCTACGGGCTGCGCCTTTTGGCGATGTTGAAAGACCAGGGGGACTGGGAAACCCATCTGGTTATGTCCCATGCCGCATTGCTCAATATCCGCGAAGAACTTGTTGATGGACGACGGCAATTCGAGGAAGCGGCAGACGTGCTGCACAGCAGCCGCAACGTAGGTGCAAGCATCGCGAGCGGTTCTTTCATATGTGAGGGCATGGTGATCGCGCCATGTTCAATGCGGACTCTAGCCGCAGTCGCCAATGGCCTGTCCGATAACTTGATCACTCGGGCAGCAGATGTCATGCTCAAGGAGCGGCGCAAACTCGTGCTGATGACGCGTGAAACACCGCTCAACTTGGCACATCTGCGCAACATGACAGCTTGCACCGAAATGGGCGCGGTGATCTTTCCCCCGGTCCCGGCGTTTTATAACCGCCCGCTCGAACTCAATGACATTATCGATCACAGCTGCATGCGGGTGCTCGATCAATTCGGACTACATCAAAATCTGGCGGATCGCTGGCAGGG
The DNA here is from genome assembly GCA_964591835.1 of uncultured Sphingorhabdus sp. Classification (GTDB taxonomy): domain Bacteria; phylum Pseudomonadota; class Alphaproteobacteria; order Sphingomonadales; family Sphingomonadaceae; genus Sphingorhabdus_B. The sequence goes on from CAZQBS010000001.1 coordinate 123,541, forward strand.
ATTGACCGGCGAAAACACCGAACCGGTGTTGCCGCTCCAAAAAATCGAAAGGCAGGCATGATGGCTTGGGTTGTAAGGCGAAGAGATGTGCTGGGAGCCGGAGCGCTGGGCACCGCTGTAGTTGGGCTCGGCAGCCTTCCGCAGCTTGCGTCGACCTCGAACCGCACTGTAACCCTGGTTGAGGAAAGCGGTGTGCCCGAAAGCCGCCAGTTCGCTTCAGCGCTGGTTGACAGCGGATTTGCGGGCAAAGTAATCCACATTGACCGATCGCTCAATGGCTTGCTTGAAGAACTCGAAACGACCAGCGGAATAGTTATCGGGCTCACATCTGATCCTGCAGCGATGATTGCTGGTCAGTTGCTGGGTGAACGTGGTGCCTCCCCGCAGCATTTGTGGCAGCACCACTATGCGGGCGGCAGATGGCGCCATCAGACCGAAGGAGCTCCCCGATGGATCGAGGCAACCACATACGCTTGGCCGGTGGCGATTGCTCAACAGTTGCAATCCGTCATCAGTGGCAAGCCTGCCCAAGTTTCAACCACCTGTAATTCAGGTATCTGCGGGTTACTTGCCAGCAGTCCTGGAATGCTGGTGTCATGGGTCTTTGAATTCAAAGGACATCAGTCGTGAGCCGCATTTCTCCCCCGGGGGTTGCAGCCGCCGATTTCGCCAAGGCGCTCGACGAACTCGCAGGGGCGGTCGGCAAGGACCGGGTTTTCGTCGACGAACTGCCGCTGTCGAGCTATCGGGATGCGTATTCACCGCTAGCCGACAGCGAATTTCTGCCTTCGGCAGCGGTCGCGCCTGACGGCATTGAGCAGATTCAGAAGATCCTCAAGATCGCCAACGCTTACAAGATTCCGATCTGGACAATCGGCACTGGTCGCAATTTCGCTTATGGTGGCCCTGCCCCGCGCAAGTCCGGCTATGTCATGCTCGACCTGCGGCGCATGAACCGGATCATCGAAGTCAACGAAAAATACGGCTATGCCCTCGTTGAACCAGGCGTTTCATACATGCAGCTTTACCGCCATTTGCGCGCGATTGGAAGCAAGCTCTGGATCGACCCCGCTGCGCCGGCGTGGGGCGGCGTGATGGGCAACGCGCTGGAACATGGTGCAGGCTACACCCCTTATGGCGACCATTTCATCATGCAGTGCGGCATGGAGGTGGTGCTGGCCGACGGCGAAGTGGTGCGGACTGGCCAGGGTGCTTTGGCAGGATCAAAACATTGGCAGGTAACCAAGCACGCTGCCGGCCCGCAGTTCGACGGCATGTTTACCCAGTCCAATTTCGGCGTGGTAACTAAGATGGGCATTTGGCTCATGCCAGAACCCCCAGGCTACAAGCCTTTCATGATAACCTACGAGCGCGAGGAGGATCTCGAGGCCATCTTCGAGATCACCCGTCCGCTCAAAGTCAATCAGATCATCCCCAACGCGGCAGTGGCAGTCGATCTTTTATGGGAAGCATCGGCCAAGACCACGCGTCGTCACTATTTTGACGGCAAAGGTCCACTGCCTCCCTCGGCCCGCGCACGGATCGCCTCCGACCTCCATCTCGGTATGTGGAACTATTACGGTGCGCTCTACGGCCCGCCGCCGGTGATCGAGAATAACTGGAAAATCGTCGAGGAAGCGCTGATGAGCATCCCCGGAGCTAAGCTATACCTCGACCGCGAGAACGACCCTGCTTGGGACTATCGCGAGCGTCTGATGCGCGGTGAACCAAACATGACCGAATTCAGCATCATGAACTGGATCGGTGGCGGAGGGCACATCAATTTCTCGCCAATCTCTGCGCCAAGCGGTTCGGAAGCACTCGCGCAGTACAACCTCATCAAGCGGCGCTGCCACGACCACGGCTTCGACTACATCGGCGAGTTTCTTGTCGGCTGGCGCGATATGCATCATATCCTGATGATCATGTACGACCGGGCCGACGAGGCGATGCGCAAGAGCGCCTACGACCTTTTCGGCCTTCTGGTCGATGAAGCGGCGGAAGGTGGTTTCGGCGAGTACCGCACCCACCTCGCCTTCATGGACCAGATCGCCAAGACCTATAAGCACAACGATGGCGCACTGTGGGACCTTCACCACCGGATCAAGGACGTGATGGACCCTAACGGCATTCTTTCACCGGGCAAACAGGGCATTTGGCCCAAGGCGATGCGAGAAACATCGTGAGCGAAACGGCAGCTTGGCGCCCTGAATCAAGGATCGAGGAAGTATGAAGAATTTAGACCACTGGATAGGCGGAGCCCGGGTAGCGCCAGGTGGTGGCGCCTATTTCGACGACCTCAATCCGATCGACGACAGCGTTTACGCGAAGGTAGCAGCCGGCACTTCCGACGACGTTAACCGCGCGGTGCAGGCCGGTGCGGCAGCATTCCGTACGCATCGCGACCTACCTGCTGCGGTCCGCGAAGGCTGGATGGTCAAGGCAGCAGAAATTCTGGAAAGAGACGTCGAGACGTTCCAAGAGGTGCTGATCGATGAGGTCGGCTCGCCCGTCGCCAAGGCAGGCTTCGAGACCCGCTTTGCCATCGGCTTCCTGCGTGCCGCCGCCGGGGTACCTCGCCGGGTCCGCGGCGAAACCATCCCTTCGGACACACCGGGCCGCTTCAGCATGAGCCTGCGCCAGCCCGTGGGCGTGGTTGCCGGCATTACTCCGTTCAATGTGCCGCTGATCAAGGGGATCAAGCAATCAGCCATGGCACTTGCGACCGGCAACGCATTCGTACTGCTGCCATCCGAAGCGGCACCACGCCTTGCCGATCTGCTCGCAGGGCTGTGGCGTGAGGCGGGTGTTCCGGATGGCCTGTTCAACATCGTCTACGGCAATGGTGCGGAGATCGGAGATGCACTCACCGGCCACGCCGATGTCGCAGCGATCACCTTTACCGGCTCTTCGCGCGTGGGAAAGCACATCGCCGAGATCGCTGCCAAGAACCTCAAGAAATATACGCTTGAGCTTGGCGGCAAGAGTCCGCTGATTGTATGCGCCGATGCCGATCTGGACAAGGCGGTTGCCGCTGCGCTGTTCAGTATTTTCATGTATCAAGGACAGGTGTGCATGGGCGCATCGCGCATCTACGTCGAACGTCCGGTGTTCGACGCCTTTACGAAAGCCTTCGCCGACGCAGCCGCAAAGGCCAAAATGGGCGACCTGCGCGAACCAACAACCATGTTGGGCCCCATCATCTCCGAACGCCAACGCGATAGGGTGCGCAGCCACGTCAATGATGCCCGTGCCAAGGGAGCAGAAGTGCTGGTCGGTGCCGAATGGAGCGGCAACTGCTGCTCCGCCACAGTGCTGCGCGGCGTTACCGCCGACATGACGGTCTTCTCCGAAGAGACCTTCGGACCTGTCACGTCGTTATATTCATTCGATACGCTCGACGAGGCTATCGAAATGGCGAACGATACCGAGTACGGCCTCTCCGCCTCGATCTTCACCCGGGATCTCGACAAGGCTTTGCGCTTCGCCCGGGAAGCCGAAAGCGGGATGGTGCACATCAACGCCCCTACTTTGCACGACGAACCGCATGTGCCCTTCGGAGGGACCAAGGCTTCAGGGTTCGGAAGAGAGGGCACCGAAGCCGATCTCGAAATCATGACCGAGTGGAAATGGGTGACGATCCAGTCCTCTTCGGCCAGCACCAGCGGCCACTGAAGCGTCCGGCAGAAGGAAACGAAGATGAACAACTTGGCCAATAGGGCGCGCGACATTTCCTCTTTGCGGGATTTTCTGGAACTTCTTGAGGACGCAGGTCAGGCGATCACCTGGAGCGAACGGGTGATGCCAGAACCAGACCTGCGGAATATCGCGGTTGCGGCCTCACGCGACGCCAACGGCGCGCCCGCGATCATATTCGACAACATCGTCGGTTATCCCGGCAAGCGGACTGTGGTGGGCGTCCACGGTTCGTGGGACAATATTGCGCTGCTACTTGGGCGCCCGAAGGGCACGACGATCCGCGAACTGTTCTTCGAGATCGCAGGTCGCTGGGGCGATGCGGAGGCTCAGATTACTGTTGTTCCGGAGGGACAGGCTCCGGTCCACGAGTGCCGGACCGAAAGCGGGATCAATCTCTACGATATCCTCCCAGTCTACCGCATCAATGAATACGACGGTGGCTTCTTTCTAGGCAAGGCTTCGGTAGCATCGCGCGATCCGGAAGATCCAGAAAATTTCGGCAAACAGAATGTCGGTATCTATCGGTTGCAACTGCAAGGCCCCGATTGCTTCAGCCTGATGACCATTCCCTCGCACGACATGGGTAGGCAAATCATGGCCGCCGAACGCACCGGCCTGCCGCTGAAGATTGCGGTGATGCTAGGCAACCACCCAGGCCTTGCAGTGTTTGCAGCCACACCGATCGGTTACGAGGAATCCGAGTACGCCTATGCCTCTGCGATGATGGGCGCGCCAATCCGGTTGACCAAGTCGGGCAACGGTGTCGACATTCTCGCGGACAGCGAAATCGTCATCGAAGCGGAGATGCAGTTGGGCGAGCGAGTCCTGGAAGGGCCGTTCGGCGAATTCCCGGGATCCTACAGCGGGGTCAGGAAGGCGCCAATCTTCAAGGTCACGGCTGTATCGCATCGTCGAGATCCGATCTTCGAGAATATCTACATCGGCCGTGGCTGGACCGAGCACGACACGCTGATCGGGTTGCACACGTCCGCGCCGATATATGCCCAGTTGCGCAAGGACTTTCCCGAGGTCACAGCTGTCAACGCCCTCTACCAGCATGGTTTGACCGGGATCATTTCAGTGAAGAACCGAATGGCCGGCTTTGCTAAGACTGTCGCCCTGCGGGCGCTGAGCACGCCGCACGGTGTGATGTACCTAAAAAATCTGATCATGGTCGATGCCGATGTCGATCCATTCGATCTTAACCAAGTTATGTGGGCGCTTTCAACGCGTACCCGCGCTGACGATATAATCGTTCTCCCCAATATGCCTGCAGTGCCGATCGATCCGTCCGCAGTCGTGCCTGGCAAGGGCCACCGGCTGATCATCGACGCGACAAGCTATCTGCGACCCGACCCAGTTGGCGAAGCGCACCTTGTCAATCCGCCGACCGGCCCGGACATTGATGCGCTGAGCAAAGCGATCCGATTACTTCAGCAAGGAGCTGCACAATGACCGATACGCTCTGTCCACGCTGTTCGAGTACGGACGCAATCGAAGACTACCGGGGGAACGAGGGCGACACCGTTGTCTGGACGATCTTTCGCTGCATGACTTGCTGTTTTTCGTGGCGGGACAGCGAGCCGGCCAGCACAATCGGGGTCGGGGTTCGTTCAGCGGACTTCGCCGTTGATGCGGGAAATCTCGATCGCTATCCCAAAATACTTCAGCAATAGGCTAATGGGGAAACAACGATGACATATCAGGCTCGCCAAGTGGCTGCACTGAAAGCAATCGAAGCAGCGCTGGGCGCCGGAGCGGTGGACAGAACCCCGCAAGTGCTGGCACGCTATGCGACGGCCCTCGCCTCTCCGATCGGCATCGTCCTGCCAGCCGATGAAGCTCAGCTGGCTACGGCGCTAAGCGCGGCAAAAAGCGCCGGTGGCGTCCTGCAGCCTGTTTGCAGTGGGGCGCACGGACTTGAGAAAACCGGGATGGACCAGGTTATCGTGCTCGATTTGCAGCGCATGAACCGGGTTCTCGAGGTGAACGAAGAACTGGCTTATTGCCTGGTCGAGCCTGGCGTCACATTCCGCCAGCTTGATGCTTATATCAAGGGCAAGGGTATCAAGCTGTGGGTCGATTTTGCCGGCAATCCCGACGCGAGTGTAGCCGCCAGTTTCGTCGGTCGCAGTGCGGGTTACACACCCTATTCGGATCATAGTCTGATGCAATGCGGTCTCGAAATCATGCTTGCCGATGGCAAGCTGGTCCGCACCGGCATGGGTGCCATGCCCAAGAGCACCTGCTGGCAATTGTTCAAGTTCGGCTATGGCCCATGGGTTGACGGATTGTTCACACAATCTGATTTTGCTGTGCCAACCAAGGTCGGTATGTGGATGATGCCAGCACCGCCGGCCTCCAAGACCTTCATGGTCACCGTCGCGAGCGAGGACGGGCTCGGAGCGCTGCTGGATGTGCTCGGTCCCCTCAAACTGAACATGGTTGTGGCGAACGGCGTGGCCGTGGGCAATGCTCTTCACGAAGCTGCGCTTCTCGGCAAGAAGCGCAGCGACTACGCCGGCAAGGGGCCGATGGCGGCGAGCGCCGTCAAAGCGGCTGGCGAAGAGCTGGGATTGGGATACTGGAATCTGTACGGTGCGCTCTACGGTCTGCCAGACAACGTTCCTATCCTTTGGGATCTCGTCAACGGTGCCTTCGGATCGGTCCCGGGCGCGAAGGTCATTGCAGACGGCAAGGGCGTAGATCCCCGACTTTGGTCATGGCGAATTGGGACGATGACGGGTGCGGTGGCGAGCCCGCCGGCGAACATCGCGGGCTGGAACGGCGACCAAGCGCTAACAGTCAATCCGGTCAGCCCGGTCGATGGTGAGGAGGCGATGCGACTCTATGAGCTTTCACGCGACGCGTGCGCAGATCACGGTTTCGATCTAATCAGCGAAACTGTCGCCATCTGGCGTTCTGCTAATCACCGCCAATTCCTGCCTAGCGCTGGCTCCGACAAGACCAGCGCAGCGCACGCACGGAAATGTGCCGAAGCTTTGATTGGTGCGCAGGCGGAGGCCGGGTTCGGCCAGGTTTTCACCGAACCGGGTCTGCGCGCGACCGTCGACAAAACGTTCGCCTCAGGAGGACTATCCACGCTCCACACGAGGGTCAAGAAGGCTCTCGACCCGACCGCGCTGTTTGCGTCAGCCTGACCTGTCGTTAAATTAATTGAGTTAGAGGCATATGAAAAAACTGATCGCCATGTCGCTCCTTGCCACCCTGAACGCCTGCTCAGAAGAGTCGAAGCTCAAAAAACCCGATGGCGCTGAAAATTACGCGCTGATGTGCGCCGGATGCCACGATCCAGGCCCAGGTCATCCTGGAACAATGCTGCTTGATCAGCTAGGACGGCCGGTGCCTTCACTGATCGGGCGAAAGGATCTTGAACTCGACTATCTGCGTACGATAGTGCGGCAAGGTCTCATCGAGATGCCGCCGTTCCGCCCGACTGAGCTGAGCGATGCGGAGATCGATGAAATTTATGCACATATCATCAGTGCAAAGCCATCTGAAACGGTTCCGGCAAAGCCCTCCACAAAAGCGCCTTAAGCGCCAGTGGTTTCAAAAGCACTTGGGTTCCGTCCATATCAGACGGCGTCATTGCTTGTGTATGCGTTAGAAAAAGCGATTTGCGGGACGCGGCAAGCCAAAATGATCGCGCAAGGTTGTACCTTCATACTCCTTGCGGAAAATGCCCCGACGCTGCAATTCGGGCACGACAAAATCGACAAAATCGTTCAGTCCTTCCGGCAGAAAGGGGAACATGACAACGAAGCCGTCTGACCCTCGCTCTTCCAGCCAAAGCTCCATTTCGTCAGCAATCGACGCAGGGGTGCCGACAAAGGCGAGCCCCGCATAGCTGCCAGCCTTTGCGGCGAGCTGGCGAATCGTCAGATTGTGCGCCCGGGCTTCCTCGAGAACCTTTTCCCGCGCTGTCTTGCTGGCGTTGGTTTCCGGAATTTCGGGGAGGGGGCCATCGGGGTCAAACCCCGAAACGTCGAACCCGAGCATGCCGCACAGCGAATGAATTCCGCTTTCGTAATGAACCAGGCTGTCCAGGTGCGCGCGCTTGGCCTTGGCCTGATCAACTGTTTCACCGACGACGACCAGCGCTGCGGGCAGGATTTTCAAATGATCGGGATGCCGCCCAGCCTTCACCATCCGGCCCTTCACATCGGCATAGAAGCGTTTGCCGCCATCGAGATTCGATTCTGCGGCAAAGACAACCTCCGCCGTTTCAGCGGCGAGCTGTCGCCCCGCTTCCGAAGCCCCGGCCTGAAAGATGACCGGCCATCCCTGAACCGGGCGGGCAATGTTGAGTGGGCCGCGAACCGAAAAATGCGGCCCCTGGTGCTCAAGCACGTGCATACGGTCAGGATCAAAATATAGTCCGCTCTCGGCGTCGCAGATGAAGGCATCATCGGCGAAGCTGTCCCATAGTCCGGTCACCACATCGTAGAATTCCCGGGCGCGGAGATAACGGCCACCATGTTCCGGCTGCACTTCATAACCAAAATTTTTCGCATTGTCGGGGTTGGCGGTGGTCACGACGTTCCAGCCGGCCCGTCCGCCGCTCAGATGGTCGAGCGAAGCAAACCGGCGCGCGACATGATATGGTTCTTCGAAGGTGGTGGATGCAGTCGCTACTAGCCCGATCCGCTCGGTCGCGCCGGCCAGTGCCGACAGCAGGGTAAGTGGTTCGAAAGAGGTGACGGTATGGCTGCGCCGCAATGCCTCGACCGGCATGTTCAGCACGCCGAGATGATCGGCCATGAAAAAGGCATCGAACTTGCCCGCCTCCAGCTTGCGCGCAAACTGCCTGATTGCGGGGAAATTGAAATTGGCGTCGTGGATTGCTCCGGGATAGCGCCAAGCACCGGTATGGATGCTGACCGGCCGCATGAAGGCGCCGAGGTGAAGTTGGCGAGGGCGAGACATAACATTCTACTCCCATGAATTCGCTAATAAGAGATCAAGCGGAAATTTGCTCAGAATTGCCCTTGCCAGGCCATCGGTGGTGATGGTGCCGCCGATATCGGTAGTCAGGATGTTGATTTTCATCAAAGGTTGGCCCGCGTGGATGCTATGTCCCGCGATGCGGTTTTGAACCAACCGGCTGTCTTTTCCTTTCCGTTTTTGGGTCGACTGCCTGTATTATGTGCCCCCACGCCCAATGACCTAAGCCATCGAGGCTAGCCCCGCCAGCCGATCGCCCTACTTGCGCTGTGCGCTACTTCGATCATCCTCTCAATCTTGGCCTTGCTGAAAAACGCCTTCTGTTCTGAGCGGGATAGAACGCTCATTGTCGCGACCAAGCGATCTTGTGAATCCAGGACTGGCACTGATGCCGCCGATAGGCCCGGCACGACGGTCCCGTAGCTTCGCGCGAAACCAACCCGCCTTGCGTCGTCAATCAGGGCGGCAAGTTCGACGTCATCGACGACAATCCCCTCAGCGCGCTCTTTTTCGATCCGCTCCCGCGTCTGTTCACGGGGACAATGAGTCAGAAACAGTATGCCGGTCGATGACGTCTGCAATGGCAAGACCGATCCTGTGTGCAACGAGGTGAACAGCGGTATTCCGCCATCAATCCAGCGAATGACTGTAGGCCCGTAATCGCCCCACACTGACAGCAAACCTGTGGTTTTCATCTCCACCAGAACACTTTCCAAATGCTCGGTGGCTATCCGGACAGAGTCGAGTCGTGCCATCGCCGCCAAACCCAAGCGTACCATGAGGCTCCCCAAAGAATATCGTCCGGTCTTTTGGTCTTGTGCGACCACCCCGGTGTTGACAAAAGAGAGCAAATAGCGATGGGCTTGGCTGCGAGACAGACCCGAATTGTCTGCAACTTCCCGCAGATAAGCCCCCTCCCCTTCACCGGTCTTTACCAATGCCAACAGAACTCGTACCCCAATTTCGACCGATTGGATTGATTTTCTTGGATTATAATTTTCCTCAAATCCTTTTTCTGAGGTTTCAATTATTTTTTTTGTCTCGTAATCCATGATCATCCAATTTGACATTTGTGGCTGTAATGAGTGACTTCACCCGCTTTCCCCCAAGCTGGGAATAGAGTCGAGCAAAATTGTTAGGTATGAGCGCCGGTTAGGCAAGGGGCTGCGTTGCGAAGGCCATTCCGAAACACACAATCAAATACTGCGACCAAGCACCTAGGCCCGCATTGCCGCGCAACGACTTTCGTTGGGTCCGGTTTAATGGGAACTGCTCGAGTGCGGCCGCGCCAATGATCAGGTGCCCTTTACTCGCTAGGAGATGGCGTGAGGGATGGCGGCATCATCAATCAGAGCAAATACAAGTTTCGGCGTTGAAGTCCCGGGCTATTGGATGAAATATTCTCCTCCGCCAGTTGACGCCATTTAATTTTAGTAGAAGATATATGACCTCAGCGGCATGTCCGCCTTCAAGGTCCAATTGCTATGGTAGGCTTCGATCATCACCAATGGCATAGCTGACAATCCGGCCGAACCCCTTTTACAAGGAGAGAATGATATGGCGGCTTACGTCTTAGTTGTGACAGGTGCAATTTCGGATCCGACGCTGATGAACCAGTATAAGGAACAGGCAAGAGAACTCCTTGCGGAGCAGGGCGTTTCTTTCATGGCCGGGCCGGCTGTGGCCGAAACACTGGAAGGATCGCCTCCAAACGGGGCGGTCATAATCCGGTTTGAAACCCTCAAGCAGGCTCAGGACTGGTATCGGTCCGACGAATATCAGAAACTGGCCCCCATGAGGCTTGCAGCTTCCTCCAGCACGGCGTTTATCCTTGAGGGACCATAGGTGCTGCGGTCTTACCGCGATAGCAGGCGCTTGACCGACCGAGAGAAAAGAACCCGGCTCCAGGACAATGATCCAGGAAACCGGCCAAGCAGAAACGAATATAAAGCCGACATACGAACACTACAAAATCGTCCGTTACATCTGGCGCGTGTTCCTAGTCTGGGTCATTGCAGAATTCCGGCGCATTATGTCTGGGAACCAGCACGGGCGTTGCGTTCGCCCTTTTTTTCAATTCTTAGTGCCTGTTTTGTCTTCCCGCCCTATCTGGTGCGGCGCGGACCTTGGCTTGATCGCCAGAGCGGCATGACCTACGAGCAATGATTCCCTAAACCCTTTTTGGCCCAAATCTTGGTAGGTACACGCACATGTATCTCCGAGGGCTTGTAGAAGGGCGATCAGTATTCGATGTGACGTTCAGGCTACCCTCGCTGATCGTATGTACCGATCTCGCGTTCGACTAACTGCATTCGACTTTTAGGCACGGCCTCATCGAGATATGCCCTTCGGCCCGCCCGAACATAACGACTTTGAGATCGAGGGAAGTTTCGACTTTTTCAGGTCGGTGAAATCTTCGGCTCCGCATCGGGCGCGAACGCCCGGACGACCAGCTGCGTCAGCAAGACAGTAGCCGCTTCGTGAGCGGCAATCGCCCGGCGGTAGATTTCGAGACTGGCATGTGCCGCGCTTTCCGGCGAGGTTTGCTGATCCACGGAGGCTGGCCGAGAAAGATCGATTAACGCCGACTGGACCTGACGCTCTGATTTCAGTTCGACCGCTTTCAGCGCTGCGTAAAGCTCCCTCAGTTCGGGTGCTTCCTCCGAGTCCGTTGCATTGTCGAAGTATCGACGCACCCAGCGTCGGGCACCTCGCACCGGGTGAACCAGATTTTCATTGATCGGTGCAATTCTGAGCAGAACCTCGCCGATCTCGGACTGATTTAGCGCCGCAGCTGAGCGCTGCGCGGACCAGAGGCAAAAAAGCACCGCGTTGACATCGAAATTGTGCTCATCCTGCAAGGCCAAGCACAATTCAGCCACTTGCGGCCTGGCGTACACATCCAGCGAGAATTGCCAGAACGCCGACGCAGCAGTCTGATCCAGCTTGGTCACTCCCTCACCGGAGCAGGCAGGCGGACGTAGAACATCGCGCCTACCAGCGCACCCGGTGCAGGAATGCCGGAAGCATCAGAAACTGCGCGCGCCGAAATGGATTTCCATCATCGGACGCATGACATCCCAACGCTCAAGCTGCGACCAATGGCCGGAGCGGTCCAGCACATAGAGTTCGGCGTGCTGCAGGTGCTCGATCAGGTAAAGGCTCGTGTCGAGAGGAACGATGCGGTCCTGCCTGCCGTGGAAAATCAGCACCTTATGAGGCAGCTTGCACAGGATGGACGGGGGCATGTTCAGCCCTTCCATTCCCTGCTTCATCGAATCGATCATCTTGACCGCAGTCTTCATGATCTCGGGATCAGTCGCTATCTTATAACGGTTGTTAACGATCTCTTCCATGCCTTCAAATTTGTCAGCGTCATAGGCGAAACTGTGCATCAGCTGGCGGTAGCGCGACGGCCGCGGGTCGGCATAGAACGAAAGCAGGCGGATAAGTTCGGGTGTCCGCGGGCCAGGGGCTCCGATCGAGCCCATCAGTACCACGCGGTCAAGCCGCTCAGGCTCTTCGCTCATCATCTGCAGGGTGAGCGCACCTCCCATCGAATTGCCGACGACGTGGGCTTTCTCGATCCCCAGCGCATCGAGAAGACCAAAGCACTGTTCGACACGTGTGCCAATCCACGCCATGACGTTGTCGGGCCAAGGATCGGGAATGACCGACTGCCCGAAACCGATCAGGTCAGGTGCGATCACGAAGAAGTTTTCTGCAAGATCTGGCATCAGATGCAACCAGTTGGACCCGGCGTGTGCTCCAGGCCCTGCCCCGTGAAGCAACAAAATAGCCGGTTTACTTGGGTCGCCTGCCAGCAATGTGTGCGAAGTCAGCCCCCGCCCCGTGATCTTCTCTTCCCTTACGCTCGTGTCGCCTTGCATCCTGTCTCTCCTCTGTAAGCTGCGTGTTTCTGCCATGACCGGCCAGTTCTGTGCGGCACGGCTATAGACGACCGTTCATAACTGTGCAATGCATTCATCAAGATAGATTATGTGTGAGGAGCGATCGATGGGCAAAGATGGCGGAGGCACCGGACCCGGTGATTCGGTGGTTAGTCTTAGCGAGAAAGATATTGCAGCGTTTGCGGCCGAGCTCGACCAGGCCGAGCAGTCTCATCAGCAAATCCGCCAGTTCACAGCGCGCCGACCGGAAATGTCGATCGCTGATGGCTATCGCATCAGCAAAAAATGGGTCGATTTCAAGCTCGCTTCAGGGAGAAAAATCGTTGGCCACAAGATTGGTTTGACCTCGCGCGCAATGCAGCAATCTGCCGGGATTACCGAACCCGATTACGGGACGTTGCTCGACGATATGGTGTTCGAGCAGGGGGGCGACGTGCCCTTAGACCGGTTCATCACTCCCAAAGTTGAGGTTGAGCTTGCTTTCATGCTGGGCAAACGGATCGAAGGGCCGGGTGCGACCATTTTTGACGTCCTCAAGGCGACCGAATATGTGATACCGGCGGTCGAGATTATCGACAGCCGCACGCTTCCTGTCGATCCTGAAACCGGCGCGCGCCGCAAGGTGCAGGACACAATCAGTGACAATGCGGCCAATGCCGGGATCATCGTCGGCGGCTTGCCGATGCGGCCTGACAAGATCGATATGCGCTGGGTCAGTGCGCTGCTGACTCGCAACGGCGTGATCGAGGAAACGGGCGTCGCAGCGGGTGTGCTCAACAATCCGGCAAACGGTGTGGCGTGGCTGGCCAACCGGCTCTCTCCGTGGGGCCAGACGCTCGAGGCGGGCGAAATCGTGCTGGGCGGGTCATTCACTCGCCCCGTGGAAGTCCGGCGGGGTGACGTTTTCAACGCCGATTTCGGGCCGCTGGGCGCTATCGGTTTCCGGTTCGTCTAAGGGCAAGACCATGAAAACACCGCAAAATCGCTTCAAGGACGGGCTCGGCGACGGTCCGCCACAGCTTGGGTTCTGGTTGGCGCTCGCCAATCCGGACATCGCTGAAATTTGCTCTGGCCTGGGCTATGACTGGGTTCTGATCGATGGCGAGCACGGTGCCCAGACCCTGCCCGGGATTGCCAACCAGCTGCGCGCGGTCGATACCGTTCCAGCCTGTTCTGCAATCGTGCGCGTTCCGGGCCACGATCCGGTGACGATCCACCAGATTCTCGATCTTGGTGCCCAGACAATCATGGTGCCGATGGTCGATACCGCTCAGCAGGCAGCGGCGATCGTCAAGGCATCGCGCTATCCGCCGGCGGGTGATCGCGGTATCGGCGGCGCCCGCGCCGCACGCTGGGGCCGCTATCCCGCTTACGTGGCAGAAGCCAATGAGCGCCTATGCATCATCGCCCAGATCGAGACCGCCGAAGCGCTCGACAATCTGGAGGCTATCGCCGCGGTCGATGGCATCGACGCCCTGTTTGTCGGACCTGCCGACCTCGCGGCATCGCTCGGTCTGCTCGGCCCCGCCAATGCAACGGCGCTTGCCCAAGTGACCGGAGAGGCCCTCGCCCGAATCCGCGCCACCGGAACCCCCTGCGGCATCCTGTCACGAGACGAACGCCTGGTGCAACAATATCTGGACGGAGGTGCTCGCTTCCTCGCAGTTGGCATAGATTCCTTTACACTGGCCAAGGCTGCGGGAGACATGGCGCGGGACTGGCACAATCGCATCAATGCAGCGAGCAACGGCACAAAATGACGCAGTGTGACTGGGGGCCTGCGCAAACGGAGGCATCGGTAAAGCCGCTGAGCGGCATCAGGGTTCTCGAACTCGCGCGAATCCTGGCCGGGCCATGGTGCGGGCAATTGCTGGCCGATCTCGGTGCCGAGGTTATCAAGATAGAACGACCCGGCAGTGGTGACGACACCCGGCACTGGGGCCCGCCGTTCGTAATGTCGGATGCGGGCGAAAACCTGGGCGCGGCCTATTATCATTCGGCCAACCGGGGGAAGCGGTCCATCGCGGTTGATATCGCGACACCAGCAGGTCAGGATATCGTTCGCAGTCTTGCTGCAAGCGCCGACATCATGATCGAGAATTACAAGGTGGGCGGGCTGGCCAAGTACGGGCTCGACCATGCGACCTTATCACGGATCAATCCGCGACTAATCACCTGCTCGATCACCGGCTTCGGGCAGACCGGGCCTTATGCCCATCGTCCCGGATACGACTACATCGCCCAGGCCATGGGTGGGCTCATGTCAATGACGGGCGAGCCACAGCGCGAGCCGCAGAAAGCCGGCATCGCGGCTGCCGACCTGTTTACCGGGGTCTACAGCGCAGTGGCAGTGCTGGCAGCGCTCAACCAACGGCGTGAAACAGACGTCGGCGCACATATCGACATGGCGCTGCTCGATACCCAGGTCAGTGTCATGGGCAATCAGGCGCTGAACTGGATGACCTCAGGGGTGGTGCCGCGCCGGGTCGGCAACGGCCATGCCAATCTGGCACCCTATCAGGCCTTCCCGACCCGAGATGGAGATCTGATCATCGCGGTCGGCAACGACGGCCAGTTTGCCGCCCTTTGCCGCGTGCTGAATATTGCGCTCGACCGGGACGAGCGCTTCAGCACCAATCCCCAGCGGATTCGCAATCGGGTAGAGTTGATCAAGGCTATAGAGGAGATAACAACACAATGGAACCGGGTGGAACTCTTCGAGCAACTCGAAGATGCAGGAATTTCCGCCGGTCCGATCAACGAGCTGGACCAGGTATTCGCCAACCCGCAAGTCATTGCCCGCGGCATGGCGATTGAACGCGAAGGTCGTCCCGGGGTGGCCAGCCCGATCGTCATCGACGGTGTCCGGATGGTATCAGACCGACCTGCGCCCGGGGTTCCAGAAGAAATCGGGTCCGATTTGCAATAATTCCGGAGCAACCGTGCGATTGCCCGTCGCCCTTGTTGTCGAATTGACGATGAGGCCAAAATGGCCGGTCACGCAAAGCTAGTGCCAAGATCCATCGATGGCCGTCAAATCACGTGTCATGTCATTTATTTCGAAATGCGTGTGGCCACCAAATGCGATGCTCCTGCGCAAAAGGGCTGACGAGACAGGCAAGATCTCTTGTCGTGCGGCTCGCTCATCAACTGGGTTGAGTGCCCAAAGATGAAGCCACAAGCATTTGCGCTCGCGGACGATCCCATCCCCGAACGGCTACACAGCGCGATCCGCTGCTCGAGAAACCATCCCAAAATTTCCTTGCTTTTTAGCAATCCGAGCATCCATCGCGGAAAATTGTTGCATATAGTGCATTGCATTTGCTATTAGGAATTGCTTAATTAGGTATGTGCCATGATTCGCAGTGCGAACGCGAAGGCAGCAAATACGGGACGTCATTTGGCTCGCTTGTTTGTTGCAGTAATCATTTGAACAAGCTGACAGCCGAAACAAGGGCGCAGCAGATTAGGGGGGAAATATCATGAAAACAGTATTTGATCGCGTTCGTCTGGCTTTATTCGCAGGGGTTGGCTCGGTAGCAATTTGCTCGTCGACAGTGTCCTTGGCTCAGGAAGCTGCACAAGATGCAGCGGAAGTTCAAACAGCGAGCCCTCAGCCCATTTCGCCTCAACCGGATGAAGCTGTCTCGGCATTCGAAGACATCGTAGTTACTGCCACCCGGCGTGAGGCGCGCCTTCAGGACGTGCCCGTTGCAGTTACCGCGATTACCGGTGACGGTCTGGCAGCGGCAGACGTTTCGACCGTCCGCACCCTGACACAAGTCGTTCCCGGTTTCATCGGAAGCCGCAACATGGGTGTGTTCCAGCCGGTCGTTCGCGGCGTCGGATCAACTGGCATCTCGATCGGCGACGAACCCAATGTCGCGATATATGTGGACGGCGTCTATCAGCCGGAATCGGCAGCGAACTGGGTCGATCTGGTCGAAGTCGAGCGGGTCGAGGTCTTGCGCGGTCCGCAAGGCACTACCTTTGGACGCAATGCAACCGGGGGGCTCATTAACGTCATCACGCCTGATCCGAGCTTCGATTTTCGGGGCAAGGCGTCACTGCGCGTTGGCCGCATGCGCAACGATGCCGGCGACTACGATGCACGTCTGTACGTCACAGGTCCGATCAGCGAAAGTGCAGCCTTCGACATCGCGGGTCTTTTCCGTAGGAACGATGGCTACATCAAGGATCTCGTTCGCGGGGGAACCTTGGGCGATCAGCGCGTGATCGACATCCGCAGCAAACTCTTGCTGAACCCTGCAGACAATATCAAGGTCGTTCTGACGGGCGAATTCTTCGATCAGGAAAGCACGACCAATTCCCCGCAACCAATTAACGGCAATACACTTGGTCGAGCATTCCCCGGGGTCATTCTGCCAAGTGACGCGTGGGAAGCCTCGCTTACCCGCATTCCAGTACTTGATCTGCGCCGATGGACTGCGGCACTGCACGTCTCAGTCGATCTGGGCGGCGTAAACCTCGAGTCGACCAGCGGTTTCCTCAACCTTCGCTGGTATCAGGAGACCGACTCCGATGCCTCGAATATCGACATAGGCAATTTCCCGGCACTCTTTGCTACCGAGTCGGGTAGCTCAGAGCTCAAGCTCAGCTCGACGAACCCCGGTCCGTTTCAATGGCTCCTAGGCGGATATTTCTACCAGTTCGGTGGCCATTCTGACCTTAAACCATTTTCGACGACGACTCCGCCTAGTCCCTTGGTAGGCCCGCGACTCCAGCCCGAACTGGCGGGTCGCTCTTTCGCCGGTTTCGCCGACGGAACGTATGAGTTGGCGACCGGCTTCTTCTTGACGCTCGGTGGACGCTACACGACCGAGAAGCGCAGCTTTACGCAAGTATTGAACGGGACAACAGTTGTAAACGATGTCAGCAGAACGTTCAACAAGTTCAACTACAAAGTCGGCGCTCGCTACGAGGTTGCTCCGCGCACAAATGTGTATGCGAATCACAGCACGGCATTCAAGAGCGGCGTCTACAATATGGCTGCAACCTTAAGCACGCCGGTTCTTCCTGAAGAAATCACTGCTTATGAAGTTGGCTTAAAATCCGATCCATTGCCGTGGCTGCGAATGAACCTCGCGGGGTATTATTACGACTATAAAAACCTGCAACTCCAGGCACGTGCCGCCAACAGCCCTGCTTATATCCTCCAGAATGCCGCCAATGCCGAGATTTACGGCGGAGAACTGGAAACCTTCATTTCTCCGTTTGATGGTCTAAAGCTTCGTGCTGCCGTCGCTTACATACATGCCCGGTATCAAGATTTCACCGCAGCGCAGGGCTTCATTCCGCGACCGACTGGCGGCAACACCGTCGTCACCGTCGATGCCTCGGGCCAAGTACTGACTCGCGCGCCGGAGTGGTCGGGCAACCTTGGAGCGGATTATACCACTGCCTTGGGCGGAGGGACGTTCGGAGCAGGCGCGAACCTTTCATGGAGTTCGCGTGTATATTATGACTTTCTGAACATTTTCTCGCAACCTTCCTACGCGCTGACAAATGCCTCGGTTTTCTGGACCCCCGACAGCGGAGCTTGGAAAGCGAGCCTGTGGGTGACCAATCTGACCAATGAAAAGGTTCTGCAGACAATTCGGCCTGGCGCTTTTAGTACAGATGGATTCTACGAACAGCCGCGTAAGGTCGGAGTTTCGTTCGAGGTTCGGTTCTGACACTGGCGGGCCCAGGTAAAACAGCCCTTCGCTCGATCAGGCGACCATGATCGCTGATCAGTTCTGAGATTGATTGATCAATCCAGCTGAACTTCCAGAGCGGACGGTGTCAAACTTGTCCGCTCTCCCTTTTTCGGGCTTCGCAGGAGCGCAACGGCGACGGAAAAAATTCCGTCGCCGTTTCTTTGCTATCAGACTCCCTATACGCGCCGTCCACGCAAAGCGTCGAAAATGAAAAAGGCCAATCCAACCCAGATGCATCCGAACGTGAACACGTGAAGCACTCCGAAAGGCTCTTGGAACAGCAGAACGGCCTGCAGGAACTGGAGCGAAGGGCCGATGTATTGGAATTGTCCTGCAAGCGAGTACGGCATCTTCTTAGCGGCGATCGAAAAGAGCAACAACGGGACGGCCGTCACAACCCCGGTTAAAACAAGAAAAACGTTGTCGACTGCGTCGGTGCCGAAGACCGGCTGCCCGTGATAAGAAGCCAGCCAAAGCCAGGCTATCGCCATCGGAGCCAGGAGAGATGTTTCAATCAGGAGCCCGCAGAGCGGGTCCAATGGCACAATTTTACGGATCAGGCCCGCCGTGCTAAAGGTTACCGCTAGAGCCATCGCAATCCACAAGCTTCCGCCCTGCCCGATCGCGAACACCAAAACCCCCAGCGCGGCAAGTCCTACCGCAATTGCTTGGAGCCGGTTCAATCGTTCGCCCAGGCCCACCACACCGAGTAAAACGGTCATTAGGGGTGTGACGAAGAACCCCAGGCTGGTTTCGAGGACGTGATTTTGCAGGACGGCCCAGATATATACCAACCAGTTGGTGCCGATTAGCAAAGCCGTCACGGCGAAAAGGCCGACCAAGCGCAGACTAATCGTCTGGCGAAGCGTATCCCAGCGCCGGAGAAGACTTACGATAATCGCCAGCAAAACAACCGACCAGATTACGCGATGTGCCATAATCTGCCCCGTAGGGACCGCCTGCAACTGCTTCATGTAGATCGGCATGGCCCCATAGATCAAATAGGCGATAGTTGCATAGGCGATACCCGACTGCATTTGCGATTTCTGGGCCTGATCGATAGCACCTTGCGTTCCGCTCATATAATTACTCTTTCGGTTTGAGTTTCCGGATCGTCCTCGCAGATCGGCCGGTCGCGCTGCAGCAAGATGACCTGCTCGATGCCATCTGACGAAACTTCGAACGCATCATAGACCAACGGCCTGCAGGTAATAGCCCCCACAACATAGAACATCCACGAGGCGGTCAACATGACATTCGGTTTCTCATCATCAATGTGCTTGGGACCTTCTGGTACGGCAAAGCCACTGCGAGGGCAGGCAGTGCCAGCCGGTTGTGGCAAGTGTTGAGTAGCCCGTCGCAACCACACCCTTTGGGTTCGTCACAAATAAGTCGGGGTTCTGCGAACGATTTGATCGCTGCCGCAGCCTGTACCCGAAAATTTTGAGGGTTGGCCGCGATCCCGATCCCGATCCCGATCCCTCTGAGGGTACTCTCCAGCGATCATAGCTTCAAACTTCCTGGTTTGCTCCATCGACGGTACCGGCGCGATACTCGCGTGAAATAGCGATCGCGATGATGATTATGACGGCACCGACCAAATGATAAAGAGCAAGCCTTTCGCCAAGAATCGGCACTGCGAGAGCCACCCCAAAAACCGGCGGCAAGTTCATATATATCCCGGAACGGACCGAACCGATCAGCACCACCGCGCGATTGAAAAGGCCATAGGCGACGAGCGACGGAAAAACTCCGACATAAAGGATTGCCGCCACCACTTCGACCGGCGGAGTCGAAGGACCGTTGCTTGCAAGATTAACGGCGTAGGGCACTGCCATCGATCCCATGCCGATCGCGAAAAGCGCGGCAAGCAGGGTAAGGTGGTGTAAGGCCGGAACCTTGCGAAGGAATGTGGCATAGACCGAGTAGAGGAATACGCCCGTGACGGAAAGCACGTCCCCGATATTTAATGCGCTACCCCGCAGATCGAGGGGATGTCCCTTGGTTACGATCCACATGATCCCCGCAAACGACAGTACGGCGCTTAGAGCAAGAAAAGGACGAAGTCGTTCACCGAATAGAACCGCCGGCATAACCAATGTCAGTATAGGCATGATGGATTGCAGCAGTAGGTTGTTAGTGGCGGTGGTATATTGCAGACCGCAGTAGACGATATAGCTGAAAAACCCCACGCCGAAGAAGCCGAGCAAAGTGAGAAACAGCCAGGAATCGCGAAGGGTCTGGCGGTCGGCCTTGAGATGTCGCCAGGCGAACGGCAGCACGCATAAGAAGGCGACCGTCCACCGCCAGAATGCGAGCGACGATGGAGACACCAGGTCGCGCACCGCACGGCCGATAATCGGGTTCAGAGCCCAGCATAAAGATGCAACACAAAGCAGCAAGGTGGGCGAGGCCCAGATCGCTGGCCCAACACTGCGCCAACTGGCGAGATGTCGGACAAAGGCGCTCAAAACTCTGCACCTGGTTGGACAAAAGCTGCTTGCAGAACACTCTTTTTTTGCATATAGTGCATCGCGTTGCCTATAATGGCTGGACCTGACTGGTGCAAGCCAAATGAGCTTTACGGAGAGAATTATGACCGGAGATACCCGTCTCGTCGACAATGTCGAATCGAGTCAATCGCGTGAAATTTTCTGGGACAAAGACGTTTACAACTTGGAACTTGAAAGGGTTTTTGGGCGTTCGTGGCTGTTTCTTGGTCACGAGTCACTCCTCCCCAAACCCGGTGATTTTATCACCACATATATGGCTGAAGACAAGGTCATTCTGTCGCATCAGCAAGATGGATCATTCCGGGCATTCATCAATTCTTGCACCCATCGCGGCAACCAGATTTGCCACGCCGACAGCGGCAATGCCAAGGCGTTCGTCTGCAACTACCACGGGTGGGTTTACGGGCAGGATGGCAGCCTCGTTGATGTCCCGCTCGAAACGCGGTGCTATCATGGCCAGCTCGACAAGGCGAAGCTGGGCGCCAAGCATGTTCGGGTAGAGACGTATAAGGGTTTCATTTTCGGCTGCGGCGATGCAGAGGCACCTAGTCTGGAGGAATATCTGGGCGAATTCCGATGGTACCTTGACACAATTTGGGAGGGTGCTGGAGGCGGGCTGGAATTGCTGGGACCGCCAATGAAAAGCATTTTGGCTTGCAATTGGAAAGTGCCGACTGAAAACTTCGTCGGAGATGGTTACCATGTAGGCTGGACCCACGCTGGTGCCTTGGCCGGAATCGGCGGCGAACTGGCCGGTCTGGCGGGCAACCGCGCGGACATCCCCTTCGAAGATCTCGGTCTCCAGTTCACGACTCGCCACGGGCACGGCTTTGGCGTAATCGACAACGCGGCCCCTGCAATCCACGTCAAGCGAGATGGCTGGGCAAAGTACCTTGCCGATAACCGCGCCGAAGTGGGCCGGAAATTTGGGCCTGAACGTGAACGCCTATATGTCGGCCATTGGAATTGCTCGATCTTTCCGAGCTGCTCGTTCCTCTACGGTACCAATACGTTCAAGGTCTGGCATCCGCGCGGCCCGCACGAGATTGAGGTGTGGACCTACACGATGGTACCACGCGACGCCGACCCCGAAACCAAAAGCATGATCCAGCGAGAAGCCACCCGGAGTTTTGGGACGGCCGGAACGTTGGAAAGCGACGATGGCGAGAACATGTCTTCGGCTACCCATGTCAACCGCGGAAACATAACCCGTGATGGTCGAATGGATTCCAGCATGGGCGTTGGTTTTGAAGGACCACACCCTGTCTATCCGGGGATCGTTGGGTCCAGTTTCATCGGGGAAACATCCCATCGCGGTTTCTATCGTTTCTGGAAGGAAATGCTGGACGCACCCGACTGGGCAGCGGTGAAGGCAAATGACGACAACTGGGATTCGGTTTTCACAAATCGCGATTACTGGACCGACAAGATCGAGGCGGCCGAGTAGTAGACAAAATTCTACACCAAACGTTCCGAAAACCGGAGAATTTATGTCAGTTAAGCAGATTTCAGTGGCCCAAGATGTGCATTTTGCCATCGAAGCGCATTACCGCGCCGAAGTCCGGTTGTGGCAGACCGGGCAATACCGTGAATGGCTCAAGGAAATGGTCGCTGAGGACATCCATTACTGGATGCCAATATACGAACAGCGCTTTATACGGGACCGACGCCCCGACCCCACTCCCGACGATGCAGCGATCTATAATGACGATTATGGTGAGCTCAATCAGCGGGTCGAGCGGCTCTATACTGGCACCGTGTGGATGGAGGATCCGCCCTCCAAAATACGGTATTTCGTCAGCAATACAGAAGCTTTTGATATGGGAAATGGCGAATTCGACGTTTATTCAAACCTACTCATTTATCGTAACCGCCGCCAGCTTGAGACGTCTGTGCACACACTTGCGCGCGAGGACAAGCTGCGCCGGGTGGACGATGGTTTCCAAGTGTTCCGGCGCAAGCTTCTGGTCGATGCCAGGGTAACGCAAGATAAAAACCTGTATTTTTTCTGTTGAACGAGCGCCAGAGAGCGCAATAAAGGGAGAGTCAATATGCAAGCCTATGCCGCGATCATCGAAAGCCAAGGCGGGAAATTTGTCCTGGATAACGTAGATATTGAAGAGCCCCGTGACGGTGAAGTACTCGTCAAGATTGCGGCTGCGGGGATGTGTCACACCGATCTTACGGTCCGCGACCAATATTATCCGACGCCACTTCCCGCCGTTCTAGGACATGAAGGTTCGGGCGTTGTCGAAAAGGTCGGGCGCGGCGTCACCACGGTTAAGCCTGGCGACAAGGTGGTGCTATCATTCAGCTATTGCGGGACTTGCCCATCGTGCATGAAGGGGCATCAGGCCTATTGCCCGAGCCTTTTTCCGCTCAATTTCATGGGTCGCAGGCTCGATGGATCGACCCCGATCAGGCGTAACGGAGAAGAGGTGAATGCGTGCTTCTTCGGCCAGTCTTCATTCGCGACCTACTCGATCGCAACTGAAAACAACTGCATCAAGGTCGCAGACGATGCGCCGATAGAGCTTCTCGGTCCACTGGGCTGCGGAATTCAAACCGGCGCGGGCACCGTCCTCAATGCATTGCAGCCTGCCCCGGGCTCGTCGATCGCGATCTTCGGCGTCGGCTCGGTTGGCCTCAGCGCGGTGATGGCTGCAAAGGCTTCTGGTTGCCTCAAAATTATCGCAGTCGATCGCAATGCCACGCGTTTACAACTGGCCCGTGAACTTGGTGCAACCGATATTATCGATGCCACGAACACCAATGCCCAGGAAACGATTATTGCCTTAACGGGGGGCGGCGCGGACTATGCTATAGATACCACCGCCATTCCTCAAGTTCTGCGCAGCGCGGTAGACAGTACACATACCATGGGGGAAACCGCTGTAGTCGGGGGGGCAAAGCTGGGGACTGAATTCTCTCTCGACATGAACAACATGCTATTCGGCCGCAAATTGCGCGGTGTGGTCGAAGGTTCGAGCACGCCACAAGTCTTTATCCCGCAACTGATTGCGATGCGCGAGGCTGGCCTGTTTCCGTTCGAACGGCTCTGCACATTCTACGATTTCGACCAGATTAATCAGGCCGTCGAGGATACGGAAGTTACCGGTAACGCAATCAAGGCCATTCTCAAGATGTAATATGGCACTGTGCTCACTCTGCGGTCGATTCAGGCAACAGAGTGGACCGGCCAGTCCAGCTGGAGCCAATCCAACCAGCAGGTTTTGAAAAAGACGAACGGACAGAACCAGCTCCTGCCGTTCGTTCCGGGTGCCTTCCAAATCGATCCGCACGGCTATGCTTGAATTTTTGCCAAATATTCTCAAGACGGACATCGACCGACCTAATGTTTGGTAAACTTTAGGCGGTTGACACGACCGGACCGTGATTTTGTGTGGGGAGTGCGACAGGATGGGCAAAAAACCCCAAGTACCTGCGTCATGAGTTCGAACGATGGCGCGGCCCAAGGGCCGACGTCAAGCATTACAGACGGCTACCAGCCTAGAACCGGACTGCCAGTTCCTCGTCGTTTCTGGGCGGCATTCTCGATCTGGAGTGCCATATTTCTTACCATAATGGACGTATCGATTGCTAACGTTGCCTTGCCTTTCATCTCTAAAGGCCTGGAGGTAACAGCAGCAAAGTCGGTATGGGCAATCAACGCTTATCAGATTGCCATCGTGATGGCACTTTTGCCAATGGCGAAGGCTGCTGAAATCCTTGGCTACAAGAAGGTCTATCTAGCAGGCCTGATGCTCTTCATGCTTGCAGCCTTTGGCAGTATTAGCGCAAGCAGCCTCCCTGTTCTCGCTTTGGCGCGCTTCGTGCAAGGTATCGGTGCTGCGGCAGTAATGGTGGTCAGCGGGGCATTGGTTCGGACAATTTATCCACCCGAATTGGTCCCGCGTGGAATTGGCTACAATACCATTGCCGTTTCAATTGCTTCGGCCGCCGGACCAGCGGTCGGCGCACTGGTCCTTTCGATTGCAGGTTGGCACGCGGTTTTTGCAGTAGGTCTTCCGTTCGGCCTGCTTTCGCTTGCCCTCGGGATTTGGGCGCTCCCTCCGAACGCGTCGGTAAGGAAACCTTTCGACCATATTTCGGCCCTCTTGTGCTGTGCGGGTTTCGCGGCGATTTTCCTCACCCTGAACGATCTGGCCCAGAATTCCGCCTCTGGGTGGACGTTACTCGAAATCGGCGTCGCTATCCCGGCCATATGGTTCCTCAGTAAACGCACGTCCTCCAGTCAGGATTCGATGGTGCCGCTTGATCTGCTGAAGCTAGGCACTCTTCGCGCAGCCTATGCAATGTCGGTCTCAGCCTATATTGTCATGATACTGATCACCTTGTCATTTCCGTTCATTCTGCAGCAACGGTTTCACTTCAAGCCTGAAGCGATAGGGCTTTTCATGGTGCCGCTGCCGCTCGGTATCGTGATCGCAGCTTTCGTTTCCGGGCGTCTGGTCAATCGCTATTCGTCGGCCTGGCTGTGCGCATCGGGGTTGATCATCCTCGCATGCGGTGCAATTTTCCTTTCATTGCTGCAACCAAATGCATCGGCGTTTCTGATAATCGCCGTGACGGCGCTTTGCGGAATTGGCTTCGGAATTTTCCAAGTACCCAACAACCACAGCATGATCGCAAACGCACCGCACTCCCGTACCGGCGCTGCTTCAGCAATGCTGTCGATGTCACGGCTGATCGGTCAGACGCTCGGGGCCTTGCTAGCCGCGCTGCTGTTTCGCAGAGTTGGCGCGCAGAGTGATGCGCCAATCATGGCAGCGGCCATGATTGCGCTGATGGTGGCCAGCGCAACCCTGTTGCAAAGAGGTCGGAGTCGGTCCGTTACAGGCGATACATAATTGAGCGTCTCTTAGCAGCCTGCGAGCAGTGGATCGCTGCCCACTAAGCAAACGGCCGGATGGTGATCTTGCGTGCGCCCATCTTTAGACCGACGGGAAGAAAATTCACCGCCGTCAGAAAGCCTGCCCTTCATTTCTCCAAAGCTGCCTGCGCCGCCGCAAGACGGGCAATCGGCACGCGGAACGGCGAAGCGCTGACATAGTCGAGCCCTATCTTTTCACAGAACGCGATCGAAGCCGGATCACCGCCGTGCTCTCCGCAGATGCCCAGCTTGATATCGGCAAGTGTCGCTCGCCCGCGTTGAACAGCAAGTTCGACCAGCTGACCAACACCTTCAATATCGAGGCTAACAAATGGGTCGCGCAGGTAAATGCCCTTCTCGACATATGGACTGAGGAACCGTGCCGCATCGTCCCGGCTGACGCCAAGAGTGGTCTGTGTCAGATCGTTGGTACCGAACGAAAAGAACTTTGCCTCCTCCGCAATCTCTCCGGCCATCAGGGCAGCTCGCGGCAACTCAATCATCGTCCCGACCAGATAGTTGAGCGTCCGGCCTTTTTCTGCGAAAACCTTCGTCGCCGTTTCATCGACGAGCTTCTTCAGGATCGCGAGTTCCTTCTTCGTGGCCACCAGTGGGATCATCACCTCGGGCACCGGCGCGTCGCCGGATGCATCCGCCACGTCGCAGGCTGCCTCGAAAATGGCGCGGGCCTGCATCTCGTAGATTTCGGGATAGGTAATACCGAGGCGGCAGCCCCGGTGACCCAGCATTGGGTTCATCTCGTGCAGTTCATCCGCTCGCCGCTTGAGCGTTTGGACCCCGATCCCGATGGTGTCAGACAATTCATCAAACTCCGCGTCACCGTGCGGCAGGAATTCATGCAGCGGCGGATCCAGCAAGCGGATGGTGACCGGCAGGCCGGCCATGACCGTGAAGATCGCGGCGAAGTCAGCGCGCTGTTCAGGCAACAGCTTTTCCAGCGCGGCGCGACGACCTGCTTCGTCCTCGGCCAGGATCATCTGGCGCACGGCAGAGATCCGCCCAGCTTCAAAGAACATGTGCTCCGTGCGACAAAGACCAATGCCCTCGGCACCAAACTCGCGCGCCATGCGGCAGTCTGCCGGGGTTTCAGCATTGGCACGCACTTTCATGCGCCGATACTTGTCGGCCCAGACCATCAAGGTCGCGAAATCGCCTGCCAGCTCCGGCTGCACGGTTGACACCTTGCCGGCCATGATGTCGCCGCTCGCGCCGTCGAGAGTGATCAGGTCACCCTCTTTCAGCTCGCGGGTGCCCATCCTCAGCGTACGGGTTTTCATGTCGATTGAGAGGCTCGATGCACCCGACACGCACGGACGACCCATTCCACGCGCCACCACGGCGGCGTGACTGGTCATCCCACCCCGCGCAGTGAGTATACCCTTGGCTGCGTGCATGCCGTGGATATCCTCGGGACTTGTTTCGACGCGGACGAGAATCACCGCTTCGCCCTGTTCGGCGCGCTTCTCCGCGGTGTCGGCATCGAGCACGATCGTGCCCGAAGCAGCGCCTGGCGACGCAGGCAGGCCGCGGCCGAGGATGTCGCGCGGTGCCTTGGGATCGAGCGTCGGATGCAGCAGCTGGTCGAGTGCCATTGGATCGACGCGGCGGATCGCGGTAGTTTCGTCGATCAGACCTTCCTCGACCATGTCGACCGCCATCTTGAGTGCAGCCTTGGCGGTGCGCTTGCCCGAACGGGTCTGCAGCATCCACAGCTTGCCGCGTTCCACGGTGAACTCAATGTCCTGCATGTCGCTATAGTGCTTCTCAAGAAGCTCGAATACCGCAGCTAGTTCACCATAGCTGGCGGGCATTGCCTCTTCCATCGACAGCGGCTTGGCGCCCGCTCGTACGCGGGCAGCGAGCGTCAGGTATTGCGGGGTGCGGATGCCGGCGACGACATCCTCGCCCTGGGCATTTACCAGCCATTCGCCGTAATAGGCCTTCTCTCCGGTCGCTGGATCGCGGGTGAAGGCAACGCCGGTGGCCGAGGTATCGCCCATGTTGCCAAAGACCATGGCCTGGACGCTGACAGCTGTGCCCCAGTCGCCGGGAATGTCGTTGAGACGGCGATAGACCTTGGCACGGTCCGAATCCCATGAATCGAAAACTGCGCGGATGGCATCCCAGAGTTGCTCGCTAACGTCCTGCGGGAATGCGCGGCCGAGCTCGACTTCGACGATGCCCTTGTACTGTGTGACAATGCCGCGCCAGTCTGCCTCAGTCATCTCGACGTCGTTTCTGTATCCTGAGTCTTCCTTGACGATCTCTAGCGCCTCCTCGAACAGATGGTGCTCCAGACCCAGCACGACGTCGGCATACATCTGGATGAAGCGGCGATAGGAATCCCAGGCGAAGCGTCCATCTCCTGATGTCGCGGCCAGTCCTTCGACGGTGGCGTCGTTGAGGCCGAGGTTGAGTACGGTATCCATCATACCCGGCATAGAGACTCGTGCCCCCGAACGCACCGAGACCAGCAGCGGATCGGCGGCATCGCCGAACTTCTTGGCCACTGCATTCTCGATATGGATTAGCGCCTGCGCCACCTCTGTCTGCAAAGCGTCTGGGAAGTCACCGCCGTTCGCTAGGTACTCCACGCACTGCTCGGTGACGATGGTGAAGCCTGGGGGAACGGGAAGGCCGATCCCCGCCATCTCCGCCAGGTTGGCACCTTTTCCGCCCACAACCGTCTTGTCACGGCTACGGGGGTCTTTGTTCAACGTACCTCCTCCGAAACACATCACTTTACAGGCCAATATTCAATCTCCCAAAAGTTCAAAGGGCAATGCGGGTCTCGATCCCGTAATTGTCGCTGGCCTTCTTCGCAACGCATAATATGCTGGACTAGGCACCGGCATAACCAATGTCAGGGTCCCGCGATCGGCACTTAAACGACTATTCTGTATGGATAATTCCGGTCAGGTGCCACCGCTTGGAATTTGCTCCGAACGGCTACATATCATAATAATTCTCGAGATCGCATACCAAGCCACTTGCCGCAGCTTGATGATGTAATCTTCACTATGCCGCAAACCACCACAACGTGGATTAGTCGGCGAGGTTGCCGGACATTTTAACTAACAGCGTCTTGATTGTATCAAGCTTCGTTGCGGAAATCCCGGACAGCAGTTGAGTGTATATAGTGTCGGCCTCCAACCTGAGCGATGGAAGTATCTCGATAGCTTTGGGAAGCAAGTGCAGGTTCCAAACGCGGCGATTTCCTTCGATGGAACGCCGCTCGACAAAATGAGCCCTTTCTAACTGATCGATCACATGACCCACGCTCGCTCGTTCCAGATCGAGGTATTTTGCAAGTTCGGTCTGGGTGAGTCCCGGCGTGCGAAAAATATAGGCAAGAGCACGCCACTGAGTGCGAGACAGGCCGAATTTTGCCGTGGACGCATCAAACAGTTTGCGAAGTTTGCGCGGGACTTCCTCGACAAGAAAGACGATCTCGTCAGTTTCGGTCACATAGCTATCTTGGTTGATTTCGCCGCGCATCGCTCAGTGCCTTAACCGACGAGCCGAGAATTGAAAAGGCTTTACTGTAAAATGCATTACAGTAAGATGATTTCATGACGAAAGAATCGATCAAACTGGCCGGTCAATCCGGCCTTGCCATTGCCGCTAGTGTCGAAGGCGCCAGCGATGGAATGCCGGTCATTCTCGCGCATGGCGGTGGACAAACCCACCGTGCCTGGAAGAGGGTTTCCACGCTCCTCGCAAGTCATGGCTTTCATGCGATTGCATTGGATCTGCGAGGTCACGGGACCAGCGAATGGGCCAAGGACGGAGCCTATGGCATTGCCGACTTTGCTGGCGATCTTATCGCCATCGCGGCTCGATTGGAGCGCAAACCAGCGCTGATAGGTGCATCGCTTGGCGGGCTTGCCGGGATTATGGCTGAAGGGCATCTCGCACCGGGCAGTTTCGCTTCGCTGACCCTGGTCGACGTTACACCGCAGATGGAGGCGACGGGGGTTGCGAGGGTGGTCGGCTTCATGGCAGCCCATGCTCAAGATGGCTTCGCTTCTCCGGATGAGGCCGCGCAAATCATCTCCGATTATCTGCCTCATCGGCCAAGCCGCAAGGCATCATCAAGCTTGGCGCACTACCTGCAAAAAAAATCAGACGGCCGCTTTTATTGGCATTGGGACCCCGCGTTTATCAAGGGCGTCATACGCCGTAATATGCAAAACGACATTACAGTTGCAAATGGGCCGAGCGAGCTTAGCCTTGCGGCGAGCCGACTTTCGCTTCCGGTGCATCTGGTCAGAGGCGGTTCGAGCGATCTTGTCTCGCCTGAAGCCGTTGAACACTTCCGAAAGCTGGTCCCGCACGCCGCTTACAGCGACATTGCCGGTGCCACGCACATGGTCGTCGGAGACCAGAACGACAATTTTGGCACAGCCATTGTCGACTTCCTGATCGGCACGCACACAAGGAATGTGTCAGGATGACGGATAACACGGATAGACCCGAATTGGCCGAATTGCGCAAGATGCTCCACATGGCGCCGTTTCACCGCTGGCTCGGACTGGATGTTATTGATTTGACCGAGCGCGAGCTGATTCTTGAAATGCCTTGGCGAGAAGAAATAATATCCAATCCAATGATACAAGCGGTGCACGGCGGCATCCTGTCAGCCTTGATCGATTTGACCGGACTTTACGCCATCAATGCTTTTGGCGGCGCAGTGCGCGCCACGGCCGACCTTCACGTCGATTTTCACCGCCCTGCAACCCCCGGTTCACTGCGCGCGATTGGCCAAGTGATCAAATTGGGCAAACAGTTGAGTGTTGCGGAAACCAGAATTGAGGACTCGGCACAAAGACTTGTCGCCAGTGGCAGGGCGGCATATGTCGGTTGACCGAGCCGATTTTTGTGATTTTTATGTGACGACTAAACCACCACCATCTGGCTATACTAGGAATCGTCTGGCTATCGGCCATGGGTGGGGGCGGCGCATGCGGGAATGATTTGCAACCACATGCCGCCGATAATAGCCCAACTCTCTGCCGTTCTGGCTGACCGCATTTAAACAAGCCCAGCCACCTCTGACGAAATGGCCACATTGATGGAAAAACCTATTGGTGAAATCGCACGCGCGGCCGAGATTGGGCAAATACTTGTCCGTCATGGTGCAAAAAGCCTGGCGGGCGCGCTCGGCGTCAGTTCCCATCCGAAAGGTTCTATTGATCCGGGCGAGTTTCGTCCGGCGGCAGTTGTCGCATTCCTTCGCGATATCGGTCCGGTCGGAATTAAGCTGGGACAGCTTCTGGCTACGCGGAGCGATCTGTTTTCCGAACACTGGATTGCTGCTTTTGCCACCCTTCACGATCAGGTCTCTCCGGTGCCTTTCGAGGAGATCGAGCCGATACTCGCATCGAGTTGGGGAGAGGACTGGCGAGCGGATTTCGCCCATTTCGATGAAGAGCCTCTGGCTTCCGCTTCCATCGCGCAGACCTACTCTGCTTCCCTACTCGACCGCACGGAAGTTATCGTGAAGGTCAGACGTCCCGGCACTGCCGCGCGGATGGAAGCCGATGTGCGGCTCCTTGCCCGCCTCGCTGCTGTTGCCGAGGCTCGCTCCCCGGATATCGCGCGCTATCGTCCGGTGGAATTTCTGCGAACGTTCGGACGTAATCTCGCCTGGGAAATGGATCTGGCGGCCGAATCCCGCGCATGCGAGAGGGTCGGCGCCTACCTCGATACGCTTGGGATCAAGACGCCAGCGATCCATTGGGAATTCACCGGGCTACGGGTCAATGTACAGGAACGGCTGTACGGAAAACCTGTATCTGTGCTGGGCGCTGTATCGGGCGACCCTTTCGTAGCAGCATTCGCCAAACGATATGCAAATGCGGTCCTGCGAATGATCATCCTCAATGGCGAATTCCACGGTGATCCGCATCCGGGCAACGTCTTTCTGATTGGCGAACAGGATGTTGGCTTCATCGACTTCGGATCGGTAGGCGCTCTAACCAAGGCGCGACGCGAACAGATCATCCAGCTTGTCCTAGCAATTGCCGACGACGAAACAAGCGAGGTCACAGCTGTCCTGCTCGAATGGGCTGGAGATCCCAAGGTCGATCGTGATGCACTGACGGTGGATTTGGACCTGTTGATTGGGGAATTCAAAGGAACCGTCCTTGCCGGGATAAAATTCTCGCAAATCTTCAGCCGAGTGTTCGATCTCTTGCGGGAATATCGGCTAGTCCTGCCCCCAGACCTCGCTATTCTTATGCGAACTCTGCTCACCGCCGAGGGATTTGTGCGTTCCATCGCACCCGACTATAACATTGCCGAAGAGACCCGCCCGATCATTATTGAGTTATTCGCGGAAAGATTTTCCCTCGGCAACGCCCTTTCCAATCTGAAGACGTTGCGCCGTCATTTTTTCGGTTTATCGTCAGCCCTGCCCGATATACTCGCCAATGCAACCTCCATCGCCAAGTCCGGCTTCGTACCAGTCCAGCTCGATCCGGTCAGCATTGAACGCCTCGCAGGAATTCGTGGCGAGGGCCAGTCCATCAAGGGTCCGGTGGCGGCTTCATTTATCGTGGCCGCCGCGCTGTTATTGGACCAATCCTGGTTACTGGCGGGTGCTTCGCTGGCACTTGCCGGGTTGGTTCTTTTGCGTAAATGGTAAAGAGCCTGTTGATCAATTCGTGCGGGCTTCTGCCCGGAATTGATAAACCCAGAACTGGAGTACGAGATGACCTTGCAAAAACTCGCTGACCCGGTGCCCGCGGCCACCCTTTTGCTGCTTCGCGACGAACCGGAGTTTCAGGTTCTCATGGTCAAGCGGCATCACCAGATCGATTTTGCCTCCGGCGCGCTCGTATTTCCTGGAGGAAAACCTACCGCTGGCGACGAAGCACAGGAATGGGTGGATTATTGCAGCGGCTGGAGTACATTCGACAATACCCAGCGGACCCTTCGGATCGCCGCGATCCGCGAAGCCTACGAGGAAGCGGGTATCCTGTTGGCGGATCATCGTGATGGCAACCCGTTCGAGGAAACGTGCGATCTTGAAAGTCGCAAAGCAGTGGAGCGTGGCGAGCGCGAGTTTCTCGACGTAGTTCGCCAGGCCGACCTGTGCCTTCGCCTTGACCGGCTAACCGATTTCGCAAGGTGGATCACGCCTACCTTCATGAAGAAGCGTTTCGACACCCATTTCTTTGTTGTTCGCGCGCCAGGACGCCAGATCGCTGCATGCGATGGATACGAAACCGTCGATGCGGAATGGCTTTCTCCAAGCACCGCGCTGGAAATGGGTGTCAGTGGAGAGCGAACCATCATATTCCCCACGCGGCTGAACTTGCAGCTGCTAGCGGAAGCGGCGAGCGCAGAGGAATGCGTTGCGCAGGCAGCCTCCCGCGATGTCGTAACCGTCCTTCCTGAAGTCATTCAGCGAGAGGGCAAGCAAGTCCTCACTATCCCCGAAGATGCGGGATACGGCCCTGCTCAAGAGATTATGGGCTGAGAGCTTGCCTGCGAGTTGGAAAAGTTCTTTTGCCGTCAGTAGCCCGACAATAAGGCAAAACGGTTCCTGAGGTAACTCGTGGATCCCCAGCTCGCCTCAAGCACGCGGGCGCGCTTGAGGTAGAAACCGACATCGTATTCGTCGGTCATCCCGATGCCGCCGTGCAGCTGGATACCTTGGTTGCTGATTACATTCAGCACGCGGTTCGCCTCCGCCTTCGCAATGGTCGCAGCACGCGCGACTCCAAAGCCGCCGTCGACTGCCTGCAAGCCCGCCTCGACGGCCGAGCGCATCTGCGCCAGATCGGCGAACAGGTCCGCCATGCGATGCTGCAGCGCCTGAAAGGTCGCGAGCACCTGGTTGAACTGTACACGCTGTGTCAGATAGTCGAGCGTAGTGTCGAACACGGCCTGCGCCATACCGAGCATTTCGGCGGCCGAAAGCACGCGCGCCCGGTCGAGTACATCGTCGAGCAGACTGACTCCTCCGCCCTCGAGCTGCTCGGCGGCAGCGCCATTAAATGAGACATCTGCGTGGCTTCGCTGGTCGGTGAGCTTGCGCGTGACAAGCGAAACACTCTCGTCTCTTGCGACAAGGTAGAGGCCGTCCTTGGCTGCGACCAAGAAGAGGTCTGCGCCATGCGCTTCGTGTACAAAGGCCTTCTTGCCAGTCAGCTTGCCGTCCGATACGTTTGTCTCGATTGCCGAGGGATCGTAATGCGGACCTTCATCGACAGCTAACGTTGCCACGGTTTCGCCACTGGCGAGCTTGGGAAGCCATTTGGCTTTCTGCTGGTCGCTTCCGCCAAGCACGATTGCGCTTGCCACGATAGTTGAGACCACAAGCGGGCTTGCGGTCAGCGTCTTGCCGAGTTCCTCCACCACGAGACCGGCGGAAAGGAAACCGAAATCCGATCCGCCATGTGCTTCGGGAATGATGATCCCGGCCCAACCCATTTTCGCCATCATGGCATAAGAGTCCGCGTTGTAAGCCTTGGGTTCGCCCGCAGCGCGGACCTTGCGGAATTCGGATATAGGGCTTTCATTGGTCGCCCAGTCGCGCGCCATGCTGCGCAACATTTCCTGTTCTTCGTTGAGAACTGCCATTGTCCTTTTGCTCCCGTCTCTTACTGGTGGTCGAGCATGCCGAGCACCCGCTTGGCAATGATGTTGTTCTGGATTTCGGTCGAACCGCCGTAGATCGTCGCTGCCTTGCCGAAGAGCCAGCCGCGCACGTCCTCCAGTTCGCCATCGGTAAACTGTTCGCCTTCCCAGCCAAGGCCCTGAAGGCCGCGGATTTCAATCAATAGTTCGCTACGCTCCTGGCTCAGCTTGGTACCGAGTTTCTTGAGCACCGAGCTGATCTCCGAAACACCGCCCTGCGCTTTGCTTTCCTGCAGCGCACGACGCACAGTAAGCAGGAAGCTGTTCCATCGGATTTCAAGATCTGCGATCTTGTCGCGCAGCACCTTGTCGTAAAGCGCACCATCGCTATCCGCTTCGCAGTATTTTTTTGCGATAGCGCCAACGCTTTGGCCCATCATGCCCGCGAGGCTCCCGCCACCCGAAATGTTCGTGCGCTCGTGCTGGAGCAGGCGTTTGCCGATTGTCCAGCCCTGTCCTTCCTCTCCTACGAGATTTTTCTTCGGTACCTTCACATCGGTGAAAAAGGTTTCGCAGAACGGACTGGTCCCGCTAATCATGGTGATTGGGCGGACTTCGACACCCGGCGAATCCATATCGATCAGCATGAAGCTGATGCCATTGTGTTTGTCGGACCTGTCGGTCCGTACGATCGCAAAACATTTGTCCGCCCATTGACCACCACTGGTCCAGGTCTTTTGCCCGTTGACGAGATAGTGATCGCCCTTGTCCGCAGCAAAGGTCTGCAGATTCGCAAGGTCCGATCCTGCATTCGGCTCCGAATAACCCTGGCACCATCGGATCTCGCCACGGCAGATTGGCGGGATATGCTCCCGCTTCTGCTTTTCGTCGCCATATTCGAGGAGCGTCGGGCCAAACATCATCACGCCCATACCGCCGATGGGGTTGAATGCGCCGACCTTGGTCATTTCATGATCGAGTATCTTGGCCTGTGCCTTACTCAGCCCGCCTCCGCCATATTCCTTGGGCCAAGTCGGCGTACCCCAGCCGCGCTGGCCCACGGCCTCGCGCCATTTCCTCTGCTGATCGGTCTCGTTAGTGGGCCCTTCGAGCCCGGCAAGCGGATTGCCCTTGCCCTTGAGATCTTCGGGGAAATTTGCGGCGAGGAATTGCTGCACTTCGGTCCGAAACAATTCGTCGTTCGCATTTACACCAGATTCTAGCTGAGCCGGCACGCAGACCTCCGTTCAAAAATCAAATTCGCTTCGCCCCAAGCAGACGAATATGCATAACTTAGGCACTTCAGTATTGCTGCTCGGGAACGTGCAAAATCAAACCCTCCAACTCAATCTCGATGGGGATCTGGCAAGCAAGGCGGCTATATTCGTTCGCCCCTTCTGCAAATTGCAGGAGTTCGGCCTCCGGGCCCCCTACCTCCAAGCGGCCTACCTTTTCGATCCAGTCCTGATCGACATGGACATGACAGGTCGCACAAGCGCATAAACCCCCGCAATCACCGTCGATGCCCGGAACATCATTGAAGAGCGCCGCTTCTCGTGCGGTTTCGCCTTCGGCTACTTCGACATCTCTGTGCGTTCCATCGCTGGAAACGAACGTCAGTTTGACCATCATAAACTCCGCATTTCCTGTTCAGTAAATCAACGGGCGTGCAGCCGCACCGGCAATTTCGTAATCCCTCGCACAAGGTTCGAAAACAGGCGCTCAGGCTCACCGGTCACTTCGACCTTTGCGAAACGCTTGTGAATCTCTTCCCAGATGATCCGCAACTGCAGTTCTGCAAGCCTATTGCCCATGCAGCGATGGATACCATAGCCGAATGACAGGTGATGACGTGGGTTCTTTCGGTCGATGATAAATTGGTCAGCCCTGTCGATGACCGTTTCGTCACGGTTGCCTGACAGGTACCACATCACAACCTTGTCGCCTTTCATGATCTGTTTGCCGCCGATCTCCCAGTCCTGGAGCGCAGTGCGGCGCATATGAGTCAGCGGCGTCTGCCAGCGGATAATCTCTGGAACCATGCTGGTGATCAATGATGGGTCGCCATTCAATTTACGATATTCGTCGGGGTTCTGATTGAGAGCAAGCACACCGCCGCTGATCGAATTGCGCGTAGTGTCGTTGCCCCCAACGATGAGTAGTAGGAGGTTCCCCAAAAATTCCAAAAAAGGCATGTCCCTCGTCGCTGGAGAGTGCGCCATTATGGAAATCAGGTCGTTCTTTGGCTCTTCATTGATGCGCTGTTCCCACAGGCCCTTGAAATACATCGCGCATTCGATGAGCTCTTCGCGCCTCGCCTCATACGATTCGACGATGCCGGTTTCCGGAGCTGCGGTTGTGATGTCGGACCAGCGCGTGAGCTTGCGCCGCTCCTCCCACGGAAAGTCGAAGAGGGTTGCAAGGGTCATTGTGGTCAATTCGATCGCGACCTTGTCAACCCAGTCAATATCCTCCCCGACCGGCAGATCATCAAGAATCTGGCACGCACGTTCGCGGATTGTTGGTTCAAGCAACTGCAGATTGGAAGGCGCGACAGCGGAAGTGACAGCCTTTCGTTGCTGGTCGTGCTTTGGTGGATCCATGGCAATGAACATTTCAAGTTCAAGCCCGCTTTTCGCAGAGTGCATGTCCTCAATGGCGATACCCCCGAGCTTCGCCTCCGACGAAAAGACCTTGTGGTTGGTGTCAACGGCCATAATGTCGTTAAACTTGGTGATCGACCAATACGGTCCGACATAGCTTTCGCGGCAATAGTGGACCGGCTCCTCCCTGCGCAGCCGGTCGAAAAACAGGCCGATCGTGTCTTTCTGGAAAAGGCTCGGCCGCGCGACATCGATCTGCTCGATCGGAATTGTCGCGATTTTTTCCGCAGTATCCAGCTCCATCGTTTCGATACTCATGTCCCGTCCTTTTCCTCTGTCAAACAGACTCGCCATTCTCTCGGAAAGTAAATGTTTCGCGAACCAAGGTCAAGAAAGCTTATAATGTTTTTCTTGCAATTTATCCGTATACAGCTCTTGATAGCTATATACTGGACATAAAAAGCAATTAACCCTTATAAGAGTTTTGTAAATGGAGTGATTCCCGCAGATGCAGCCGAAATTAGATGACTCCAAGAAAGCCAAGCGTGCGCTCACGCTAGCGCAGAACATCGTTCGCGATATCGAGGCTCGGGCCCATGTTGCGGGCGACAGGTTGCCCCGCGAGGACGAGATGCTTGTCCGATACGAAGTCGCAAGAGCGACTTTGCGCGAAGCACTGCGCTTCCTTGAGCTTCAGGGTGTCATCCATCTTCAGCTCGGCCGCGGTGGCGGGCCGGTGGTCGCTCGACCGCAGACTGGAGACTTCGCGAGCAGCCTCTCGCTCATTCTGCATTTCATGGAGGCGGACCTGAGGGGTTTACTGGAATTACGCGAAGCGATCGCACCGGATGTTGCATCTTATGCCGCGCAGCGGGCAACCACGGGCGATCTGAGCGCACTTGCCGATTGCCTCAAGGAGCTGGAGCGAAACGAAGCCGGGAGCCAGTTCGAGGAACTGAACCGCCGTTTTCATGACCTGCTCGGCTGGGCCAGCGGCAATCCGCTCTTCGGCCTGCTGACCTCCGCGATGCATTTGCTTACCCGCGAATTCTCGCACTCATTGGGGTATTCGGCACAGGAGCGGGCAGTCCAGTTACGGTTCCTGCGCCGTGTTCTCGAAGGCGTTCGCACGGGCGATGCCGAAGCGGCCCGGCAGGCCATGGCCCGTCTCGTGGCGGGTTCGGCATCCTATCTGGCACAAAGAAGCCCAGAGCTCGTAGCCCAAAAGGTCAGGTGGGGGCAGATATAACACGCTGGCGTCGGTGCCAGGCGCAGGAAGGAGAAGGCAGGACAATGGCGCTCAAAAGCCGCATTTGCGAAATTCTCGGGATCGAATATCCGATCCTTCTGGCAGGAATGGGCGGAGCGAGTGTTCCCGCTCTCGCGGCCGCTGTATCGAATGCCGGGGGGCTCGGCGTTCTTGGAGCTGCGGCATGTTCGCCGGACCAGCTGCGCAACTGGATCCGGCAGACCCGCGAGATGACCGACAAGCCGTTTGGCGTCGATACCCTCCTTCCAGCCTCGGTCAGGCGCGGTTCGACGCCGCAGAGTGGGGGCGCTCCCGACAACCCGATGGCACTGCTTGGCGAATACCAGCAGTTCACCCGAGATTTTATGGAGCGGGAGAATCTGCCCGCAATCGATGTGGCAATGGCCATGCGCGCGGCGGGTGCGGCGGAAATGGGCAAAGGCGGACCGCAGCTATTCTCGAGGGAATTCTTCGAGGCGCAGATGGAAGTGGTAATTGAGGAAAAGGTGCCGGTCTATGCTGCAGGCCTCGGCAATCCCGAACCGTGGATGGACCGCCTTCATGCCAATGGCACCAAAGTCATGGCGGTGATCGGCAAGGTCAAGCACGCCCGGCAAGTGGTCGATTCCGGCATCGACATGATTGTTGCGCAGGGTCACGACGGCGGTGGCCACAATTCCCCTATCGGAACCTTATCGCTGATTCCGCAGGTGGTCGATGCGGTGGGCGATCGTGTTCCCGTAATCGGTGCGGGTGGCATTTCCGATGGCCGCGGAGTCGCTGCTGCGATGATGCTTGGCGCTGAGGGCGCCTGGATCGGAACAGCGTTTCTGGCAACCGATGAGGCAGGTATCGAACAGTTCCAGAAGGAGGCTATCACCGAGAGCGGGGATGCGGATACCGTTGTCAGCCGCTCGCTGACCGGAAAGCCAGCCCGCATGATCCGCAACAAATGGGCCGATGCGTGGGTTTCGTCGGGCAAGGAACCACTTCCCATGCCTTATCAGTCGATGATTTCGGGGCCGGTCATGGCCTCGGGCATCAAGGCTGAGCGCAAGGACATCATCCCCGGCTTCGCAGGCCAGGGAGTCGGTTTGATCGACTCGATCCGCCCAGCGGCAGACGTCATGCGCGATCTTGTCGAGGGGGCCGAAAAAGCGCTGGCCCGCGCCAGAACCCATTTTTGAGCGGCAGCAAGACGGGACGCAGCATGAATGCTTCACACACCTATTCCTTTGCCGACAAAGCCGCCATAACCGGCGTGGGCGAAACCGATTTCGTCAAAGGCACCGAACGCACCGCAGTGGACATGATGCTGGAAGCATCGCGCCGTGCAATCGCGGATGCCGGGCTGAAGCCTTCCGATATCGACGGCATGGTGCCGCCGCCGATTTATACGACATCGGAGGAAATGGCCGCCAATCTCGGCATCGACGTGCTGCGCTATGCGGCCACGGTGCACATGGGTGGCGCCAGCCCGACGACAGCGCTGCAGAACGCGGCAATGGCGATCTCCAGTGGCCTTTGCAATCACGTGCTCGTGACGCTGGGCTGGAACGGCTATTCCGCCCTCAGGCAAAAACCGGGTGCTCCGCCCACCCGTCCGATGAACATGAACACCCTGACCAATACCATACAGGGATACTATATCCCCTATGGCGTTTTTTTGCCGGTGCAGATGTATGCCTGGCTGGCAACCCGCCATTCAAAACTATACGGCGTCGGTGCGGACGCTATGGCGGCAGTCGCCCTTGTCTGCCGAAGTCATGCGCAGTTGAATCCGCAGGCCTTTACTTATGGTCGCCCACTCGACGAGGAAACCTATCATTCGGCGCGCTGGATATCCGAGCCTTTCCGGCTCTACGACTGCTGCCTCGAAACCGATGGTGCCTGCGCGGTTGTCATCTCGCGAATGGATCGGGCCAGGGACATGCCGCATGTGCCCGTCAGCATCGCCGGCGCCGCCGAAGGCCACCCCTATCCTGCCGACGACATTCCTTCGCGGCCCGACCCGTTCAAGATCGGCCTTAGCTACGCCGCGCCGCGCGCATTCGAGATGGCGGGCGTTACGCGCGAGGACATGGACTTTCTTCAGATCTACGATTGCTTTACCTACGTGGTGTTGCTGCAGCTCGAAGCAATGGGATTTTGCGAACCAGGCGGGCAGTCGGAGTTCGTCGCAAACGGCCAGATCGAGCTGGGCGGACGCTTTCCGATCAACACCCATGGCGGCTTGCTCAGCGAAGCGCATGTTTGGGGCCTCAACCATGTCGTTGAGGCAGTGCGCCAGCTGCGCCACGACTGCGGCGAGCGCCAGGTACAGGGCGCCCAGACCGGCCTTGTGACCGGCTGGGGAGATCTCGGCGACGGCAGCATCGCTATCCTCAGGAGGTTTGAATGAACGACGAAAATGACCTGCCTCCGAAAATGCGGCCTTCCGCGCATGATGTGCCCCCCAAACCCCGACCGAGGCCGCAAGACCCGGTCGAGCAGGAATTCTGGAAGCGGTGCCAGGACGGCCATCTCTATTTCCAGCGTTGCGGCGATTGCGGCTGCTTCCGCCACCTCCCGCGCTATATGTGCGCTAGCTGTGGTTCTCCGGAATTTTCCTGGGAACGCAGCAGCGGCAAGGGCACGCTCTTTTCCTGGACCGTGACCCATCAGGCGTTGCACCCCGCTTTTGCTGCCGACATCCCGTTCGTAGCTGCGGTGGTGGAACTTGAGGAAGGCGTGCGAATGGCGACCCGTATTGTGGATTGCGACCGCGACAGCCTCGAGCTTGACCTTCCGGTAGAACTGGATTTCGAAATGATTGCCCCGGATTTCCGCCTGCCGGTGTTCCGTTTGCGCAAAGGATAGAAACGAAATGGATCTCGAATACGGACCCGAATATGATGCTTTTCGCAAGCATGTGCGCGCTTTCATCGAAGCGAACAGCCATCTTGCGCCGCCTTCTGCAGACCGGGCAGCCCGACCCTCGCCCGAGGCAGTCCAATGGCAAAAACTATTGATCGAGCACGGGTATACTGCGCGAACGATACCGAAGGAATATGGCGGCTTTGGAGCCGAGCCTGACATCCTTCAATCGCGCATCATCGCAGAGGAATTTTCGCGGGCTAGAGTGCCGGGCGGGCTTGCCAATCAAGGAATCTCGATGTTCGTGCCAACCCTGCTCGAACTTGGCACCGAAGAACAGAAGCGGCGCTGGATCGAACCCACGCTGAAGGGCGAAGTCGTTTGGTGCCAGGGCTATTCCGAACCCGGTGCCGGGTCGGATCTCGCCAACCTCAAGACCAGCGCACACGTCGAGAATGATGAATTCGTTATCAACGGCCAGAAGATATGGACCAGCACCGCAAAGCAGGCAGACATGATCTTCTGCCTCGTCAGGACCGAAGCTGATGCACCCAAGCATGGCGGGATTTCTTACCTGATCTTTTCGATGAACACGCCGGGTATCGAAGTTCGTCCCTTGAAGACGATGACGGGTCACGCCGAGTTCAACGAGACCTTCTTTACAGATGTGCGCGTCCCGGTGGCCCAGATCGTGGGCCAGCGGGGCCAGGGTTGGTTTGTGGCGAACGCAACGCTTGGACACGAGCGCGGAATGCTGGGCGATCCCGACGCGCTCGAAAATCGGCTGCAGGCGCTGATCGCGCTAATGCTGGAGGAGCGCATGGGCCAGGCTCGAGCGATGGACAATCCGGTACTGCGCGACCGGTTGGTAGCACTTCAGGCCGAAGTGGCGGCGATGAAATACAACGGGATGCGCATACTTTCGAACAGCCTCAGGGGTGAGCCAGGCGGCATGGCGAAGCTGATCGTCAAATTGCAAAGCTGCGAGCTCGCTCACCAGATTTCGGCGCTGGCGATCGACACTATGGGCGAACTGGGCATTCTGTATCACCAAAGCCCCCGCGAGCGGGACGGAGGGGCGTGGCAATGGAACTACATGTTCCAGCTCGGGCTCATCATCGGCGGCGGGACAGCTCAGATACAGAAGAACATCATCGCCGAGCGCGGCCTCGAAATGTCGCGCGAACCGAAGCCGGGAAAGAGTTCGGATGCGGGGCATCAAACCGCAGGCTTGGCGCAGCATAAGCAGGGAGCAGACTGATGGATTTCGGACTTTCGCAAGACCAGCAGATGTTGCGCGACGCCGTTTCGCGGTGTCTTGCCGACATCTGCACGCTCGACCACGTTCGAGAATGTGCAGAGCGGGGCAATCCGATAAGCGACAAGGTGGTGCGCGCGCTCCACGAGCTGGGAATTGCAGGGATGCTCGTCCCCGAAGAACATGGCGGCCTCGGCATGACCCTGCTAGACGCGACGATAGTTGCGGAACAGCTCGGCTATGCGGTCGCCCCCGTGCCCTTTCTAGCCAGTCATGTTCTGGCGCCGATAGCGCTGAGAGAGGCAGGCAGCGAGGCGCAAAAGGCCTACTGGCTCCCGAAGATCGCAACTGGACAAGCGCATATAAGTGTCGCGATTTCCGAGACAATCGCGGCGCGCGACGGCGCTGGGGTTTCCTCAGCCGAAGGGAGGCTAAACGGCACCGCTTTGTTCTCACTCGATTTCGAAGGTGCCGATGCGTATATCGTCGCCGACGCCGGTGGCAGGTTGCACCTTGTCGGCGCCGGAACGTCGGGTCTGGAGATAATCCTGCTAACCACTATAGATCGCACCCGCAGCGTCGGCGAATTGCGTTTCGACGGGGCCAAGGCCGACCCGCTTGCCGACGATGGCGGCACGACAGCTGCCCGGCTGCGTGATGCGGGCCGCGTAATCCTCGCCGCCGACAGCCTAGGTGCCGGTCAGGCCATGCTCGAAAAGGCGGTTGATTATGCCGGACAGCGCGAACAGTTCGGTCGCCTGATCGGCAGTTTCCAGGCCGTAAAGCACATGTGCGCCGAAATGGCCGCGCGCCATGAACCATGCCGCTCGCTTGTCTGGTACGCAGCCCACGCCTTCGACGCGATGCCAGACGATGCATCGCTCGTCGCCTGCCATGCGAAATCACTCACGGGCGAAGTCCATCGATTTGTCGCCCGAACTTCGACCGAAGTGCACGGCGGCATGGGCTTCACCGATTTGCTAGGCCTGCACTACTGGTTCAAACGGATCGGCTTCGACCGGCAGGTCCTGGGCGGGCCCGAGACGGTGCGGGCAGAGGCAGCAGCGCTTCAAGGCTGGACCAAGGCCGTGTAATATTTTTGCGGGGAGACGCTCGCGCCTGTGTCGCCGCCCCGTTCGAGAGGAGAA
Organism: uncultured Sphingorhabdus sp.; assembly: GCA_964591835.1. Taxonomy (GTDB): domain Bacteria; phylum Pseudomonadota; class Alphaproteobacteria; order Sphingomonadales; family Sphingomonadaceae; genus Sphingorhabdus_B. Next base: position 166,967 of record CAZQBS010000001.1, read on the forward strand.
CCATTATGATCGACTGGAATCTCGGCGACATTCTCGACGCAATCGAGCCTGCCATGCCCCAGAATGCGCCAGCCCTGATTCACGGGGACCGGATCGTTACTTGGCCCGAAATGTCCGCGCGCTCGAACAATATCGCGCGCGCGCTGCGTAAACGCGGAGTTAGCGATGGCGCGAAGGTTGCCTTCTATATGCGCAACGGGCCCGAATATGGCGAGCTGATGGCGGCCTGTTTCAAGGGACGGTTGACCCATGTAAACATCAATTACCGCTATCGGGCCGAAGAAGTTTTCTACATCTTCGACGATTCCGACTGCGAGGTGATCGTTTACAGTTCGGAGTTCAGCGACTGTATCGTCGAACTCAAGGACCGGCTTGGGAAAGTTCACACGTTCGTGGAAATTGGCGAGCTTTCTGAAATCGCGCCTTTTGCGATCCCTTACGAGACACTCGCGCAAAACGGGGACGGTTCGGCGCTGGGCATCGTTCGTTCGCCCGACGACCTCCTTTTCATATATACCGGTGGCACGACCGGTATGCCCAAAGGCGTCATGTGGCGGCACGACGACATGCGCAAAGCGCAGCTCGACGCGCAGAAGCTGCTGGGCCCCGTACCGCAGACACTCGAAGAGAATGTCGCGCTGATCGGGAGTCAAGGACCTGGCAGGCGCACCCTTCCCGCCTGTCCGTTGATGCACGGGACGGGTTTCATCACTGCGATCGGTACCCTCATGTCGGGCGGCGCGATCGTTACTCTTGCTGACCCGTCCTTCGATGCTTCGGAATTGTGGGAGACCGTCGAGAAGCATAAGGTGGAAAGCATCGCAATTGTTGGAGACGCATTTGCCAGACCGATGCTCAACGCGCTGGACGAAAATGCCGGTCACTGGGACACGAGCAGCCTTGCCACCATCATCTCATCGGGCGTGATGTGGAGCAAGGAGGTCAAGGCCGGCCTAGGCAAACACATTCCCCAAGTCGTGCTGATGGACAGTTTTGGTGCTTCTGAAGGGCTCGGCTTCGGCCTTTCCGTTACAACGGCGCAAGGGGGCACTAACACCGCGAAATTCGGGATCGGCGAATTCTGCGATGTCTTCGACGAAAACGACCAGAAAGTGCAGCCGGGAAGCGGCGTGCCCGGATTTATCGCTCGCAAAGGTGCGATCCCAGCGGGTTATTACAAGGATCCCGAAAAATCTGCCAAGACTTTCCGCACAATCGATGGGGTGCGCTATTCGATTCCAGGCGACTGGTGCCTGGTCGAGGCCGATGGCAGCCTTACCTTGCTGGGCCGCGGAAGCGTCTGCATCAACACCGCTGGCGAGAAAGTTTACCCCGAGGAAGTCGAGGAGATTCTCAAGACCCACCCAGCCATTGGTGACGCATTGGTGGTAGGCGTGCCGAACGAAAAATGGGGCCAGGCAGTCACCGCCGTCGTCCACCTCAATAAAGACGTTCCGTTCGACGAGCAAGCCGTCAAGGACCATGTGCGGGGGCAGTTGGCAGGCTACAAAACTCCCAAGGCCATCGTTCCGACCGAAACAGCCTTACGCGCATCGAACGGCAAGGCTGACTATGCAACGGCAAAATCAATTGCTGAGCGTGCGACAATCGCGCCGTGAGTAACAGGAATTGTCCCGATTTCGACGCAGTGATTGTTGGTGCCGGCTTCAGCGGGATCTACCTGCTCCACAAGTTGCGTGATGCCGGGTTCCGCGTACTGCTGGTGGATGCTGCGGCCCAGCCCGGCGGTATCTGGTACTGGAATTGCTATCCCGGCGCACGAGTGGATTCGCAGGTTCCTCTCTATGAATTCTCGATACCCGAAGTGTGGGAGTCATGGACCTGGAGTGAGCGCTTTCCGGGCTGGGCAGAGCTCCGAGCGTATTTCCGGCATGTCTGCGATACCCTCGATCTGTGGCCGCTTATACGGCTGGGATCGCGAGTCGAGCGTGCCGGTTTTGAAGAGGGGGCGGGACTATGGCAACTGCACCTTGAGGGCGAGGAAACCATATCGACACGCTTCCTGCTGCCTGCCCTCGGTTTCGCGTCGAAGCCTTATATCCCTGACATTCCTGGCATCGAGGATTTCGAGGGCGAATGGTTCCACACCGCGCGCTGGCCGCAGAAAGGTATCGATCTGGATGGGCGCAAAGTTGCCCTGATAGGAACCGGTGCGAGCGGTGTGCAGGTCGCCCAGGAAGCAGCCAAAAGTGCGGAGACGCTGACACTGTTCCAAAGAACCCCGATCCTGGCCTTGCCGATGCGGCAGGAGCAGCTGACGAGGGAAGATCAGGAACACGAAAAGCATGGCTATCCTGCCATTTTCGAACAGCGCAGGCAGACTAGCGGGGGGTTTGAATGCCAGTCGCTTGAGGTGTCGGCGCTCGAAGTCGACGAAAAAGTGCGCAATGCACACTTCGAAGATTTGTGGCAGCGGGGCGGATTGAGGTTCTGGTATCACAACTTCGCCGACCTGCTTATCAATCGCGAAGCCAACCGCCACGCCTACGACTTCTGGCGCGACAAGGTTCGCGCGAGGATCGCCGATCCCGATCTGGCCGACAAACTCGCGCCATCCGAACCGCCGCATCCATTCGGCACGAAAAGACCTTCGCTGGAACAGGGATATTACGAAATTTTCGCGCAGGACAATGTTGCGCTGGTTGATCTGAAGGCAAACCCGATCACCCGGGTCGGGCCGCACGCAATTACGACCGAAGACGGCGAGGTCGAATGCGATCTCATCGTTTTCGCCACCGGCTTCGATGCCGGGCGAGGCGGGTTGATCGACATGAACATCACCGGGAGGGACGGCCTGTCACTTTCGCAAGCCTGGGAAGACGGCTTGCGCGCCTATCTGGGAATGGCGGTATCGGGCTTTCCCAATATGTTGTTCGCTTACGGCCCCCTGAGCCCATCGGGTTTCTCCAACGGCCCGACAAGCGCGGAGATACAGGGCGACTGGATCTGCGACTTCTTGGTCTGGATGCGGAGCAAGGGCTTAGATCTTTTCGATGCCGATCCGCAAGCCGAGGCGAGCTGGACCGAAATGGTCGCCCAAGTAGGTGCGATGACGCTCTTTCCCGAAGCGGACTCCTGGTACATGGGCACAAACATCCCGGGCAAGAAACGACAACTGATCAATTTTCCAAGTGTGTCAGGCTATGCCGCGTTTTGTGGCGACGTGGCACATGATGGCTACCGCGGCTTTACCGCCAGCACACCAGCGAACAAGGACTGCGCAACCTGATGAAGAAGGTGACCATGATAGAAGACGTTCCGGCGGACATTGACCCTGTTTGGGCCGGCGACGGCACGCAACTTCCGGAATGGTTCGTGTCGGCCCTCAAGGTGCCGCGCGAAGAAGGTTATGTGGAGATCGATGGTGCCAGGGCGCATTACTTCCGCTGGGGTGACCGCAGCAAGCCAAAGGTGCTGATGACCCATGGCTTACTTGCCCATGCTCGCTGCTTTGCCTTCATCGCCCCGTTTCTCGCTGAAGATTACGACGTCGTGGCATTCGACCTTGCCGGCATGGGCGACAGCGAGATTCGCGGGCAAGCCGATCCCTCCGCAAGAGGTCGTGAGTTCGCCGAGATCGCCGGGGCGCTCGACATGTTTGTGGATGGCCAAAAGCCAACCATTATCGCGCACAGTTTCGGTGCTGGCGCAGCATTGACAGCCGTGACCCAATCGCCCGACGCCTTCTCCGGCGTCGTGGCCTGCGATCTGATGATCATGCGGCCTGAACGCCTTGAACAGTACTGGAGCCTCAGACGGGCAAGCCCCGGATCCGGCAACCCGGACAAGCCAAGCAAGCGCTATCCCAACTATGAAGCGGCGCGAAAGCGATACATCCTTTCCCCGCCCCAGCCGGTCGGCGAGCCCTTCCTTCTGGACTACATGGCCTATCATTCCCTGCGGCGGGACAGAGACGAGTGGACTTGGAAGTTCTCAACCGAGGTTTTTCGGAGGAGCAGCAAGCTCGACGAATGGATCACCATGGGCCAGCGTGTGGTGAACGCGCCGGGCCGCAAAGCTATCGTATACGGCGGCAAGAGCCAGCTCTTCAATCGGGATTCGGCCGAATACGTCCGCGAACTGGGTGGAGGCGACGTTCCGATGGTCGCGGTTCCGCAAGCCCGTCACCATCTGATGCTCGATCAGCCCCTCGCCTTTGTGACCGCGCTCCTAAGCGTTCTTGCCCTTTGGAACGAGCCAGTACAACCGATGGCCTGATCTCCTAGATTTCCTCCAGCGACAAGTAGAGTCCGGCCTTGCGAAAGAGACGGACGAGGATGAGTGCCCGAACGAGAAGATCTTCACCAGCTTCGCCAATGTCGGCCAGGAGCCGAAAGCTTTGCAGCAGGAATACAAAAACTTCCGATACCACTCGAGCCTCGGGAACAGAACCCCGGCCGAGATCGGGACCAGGTCAAACGGCAAACAGGGTCGTGGGCATGCCCACGACCCTGTTGTTGGTATCACATCCGGTGTCGGGCATAAAAACGGCTAAATGCTCCACTCGTTACTCGTGAAAACTTCGGACTCATGCCACGGCCATTTCATCTTCGGGCTTGGCCCGGTGCGAAGCTGGCGCTCTGGCCAAGACCCATGTATCCATTGTCCTCTCCCTCGTCAGCGTTGGCCGCAGGTGGAGCAGGGCGATGGCCGCGAGTAGACGGGCTTGGCGATAGTGCAGTGCTGGTAGCGGCGGGCAGGTTTACTGTAGAATTCCGAGTCTCTCCGATTCCAGCAGCGCCTGGACTCTGTTCTTGACTTTCAATTTTGCAAATAGATTGCGTATGTGCCATTTTACAGTGTCTTCACTTATATGATGTCTGCTTGCGATATCACGGTTAGATAGCCCTTCACTTATCCTTTGAAGCATAGCCAGTTCTTTTCTTGTGAGCACAACGCAAGTATTGCTGCTCGGCGAACGGACACGATGGTCGCGGGGCGCGAGTTCTCGACTCCCCAATTTCTCTTCGCTCGGGAATAGGTTCAACAGCGGCGCCGAGGTGGATCCAAGCGATTCCAGATACCACCGCTCATCGAGAAGTGAGCGATAACACCCAAGTCGCGAAGCAATATCGATCGCGTCCGCCACGCGTTGTCCAGATAGGGCCGATCTTCCCGTACCCGCATAAGCAACGGCGGTGCACAGCAACGCCGCAACCTCCAGCCTACCAAGTTTCAATCGGCGCGCGTAGTCTAGGGCGACGTTTGCAAAGCGGTTGGAAAGGTGAAACTTTCCTTGTCGCGCCGCAATGCGCGCTTCGGTCAACGATTGCCTTGCGCGGAGATACGGCCCGTGAGTCGTGAGAAAAATAGAGTGGCTGCGGTTTGGTAGAAAGGAGATCGCCTGCTCCGCACTCTCTACAACAAACATATCCGCGAGCGTTAATCGGGCAAGGACCTCAAGCCGGGAGAAACCATATTGTCCGGCCATCACGCGCAGCTCTTGAAGAAGCTCGGCAGCACGTTTTGGATGGCCATTGCGGCGGGCAATTGCTGCGGCGGTTCGATAGGCCGAGAATGTGAAATCGACAATCCCGTGCCGCCGCACAAAATCAAGACATTCATCGACGCGTGTTTCTATGCCGTCAAGTTCGTTGGCCTCGTACTGCAGTTCAAGTTCCAGCGTGTTCAGCAGATTTAGCGAAAACAAGGTCGTATTGATTTGGGCGTTCTCGTCTTCACGAGCTTTCAGGAGTAGCGCATCACCTGCGCGGATATCTCCCCTTGAAAGTTCAGCGAAAATCATAGTGCTGTAAAGCCACCCGAGCGCGTAGCGATGATCGGCGACGTTGTTGGCGGACGATGCTTCCAACAACAGCGTCCTCGAGTCATCAAACCGGTGCTCACTGGTCGCAAGGAAGCAAAGACATGTGAGCACAGCGCCTTTGCTGACGAGATCCGCCTCGTCATAGGCTTTCATCCAAGCTTCACACTGACGCCGACTTTCCGACAGATTGTCGTTGGTCGCTTCGCCGATGGCTGCGATGAGGTCGCACCAGCACTCTATTTGTCGGCGTATTTGTTGATCAAGACCGCCAAGGTCAGCGGCGCGCAAGTCGGCCAAAAGACCGCCTGCCTGCCGGTGGTCGTGACTAAAAATCTGGGCCCAGGCCAAGCCAAGGGCGATCGTTGGAGCACCGGAAATGACAGCAGCGGAAAAACTGCCTTGCCAGAATTGGATTTGATCTATCGCGCCTTCTCGCAGCGCAATATCCATTATATTTTGAGATGCAACTTCAGCGGCCGATTCGTTCTCACCTGCGCGTAGGGAAAGGTTGATGCTTTCGCGACTGTTGTTGTTTTGTCTTTGCCACTCGGCGGCGCGGGCGAGCAGGTTGGGCTTAGAGACGCGATGCTCTATAGAGAATCTGTGCTCTAGAAACTCGCGAAGCAAAGAGTGGAACTCATAAGCAGTCTGTGACCGGTCCAGTGGCTTTAAAAGCATATGCTCGGTAGAGAGCTTGTCGATAAAGTAATCCGCATCGTTCCGATCAAATACATGATTGAAATATTCTGCTGATACTGATCCAAGTATTGATACGCTGACACAAAACTTCAGAACGTCGTCAGGCAATGAATTTAATATTGTGCTCCGAAAATATTTATCTAAATCAATGTCTACGCCTGTGACGCGGTCGGCTATAAGACGGCCGGTAGAGCGCCTTTCCGATTCTGCTTGCATCAAAAGGCAGAATATTTCTGGCCAGCCCTGGGTCCGCTTCCAAAGCGAATAAATTGCAGCTTCCGAGACTGCTCGTCGTTCTTCCGCGAGCGCGAGCGCGACTGCTTTTGCTTCGTCGAAAGTGAAGGCAAGCGCATCATGCCTTATTTCGTGGGTTTCTCGTCGCGCTTTCATGCGAGCAAAGCCGATGTCTGCCGAGCTTGCCGCGATGAACTTCACTTGGGCAGGCGTCGCAAGCATAAAGGCCTCGATCTCGTCTATCGAATGCCGATCAAATTCAAGATCATCTAAGCAGATGAGAACCTTCGACCCTAGTTGCTCCTTGGTCTCCCAGAGCCAAGTGGCGACGTCATGCAGGTTGCAAGGACTTTCTCTTCGTGGCGAAGGCGGCGTGTCGTGGCCGCCTGGCTCGAGGGAAGCGGAGAGCTGCACCCAGATACGGTCCGCGAGCGCCTGCAGATCGCTCCGGCATTCCTTGATGGAAACCCATGCCGCCGCAGTACAAGCTTGCCGATGATCAGCCCAATACTGTGCCATTGTGACAGTTTTACCGTAACCTTGAGGCGCGCGAAGGAGATGACAGCGCGTCGTCTTATCGACAGCGATGAGACGCGGGCGCGCAATGCATCCGGAGACCAACGACGCCACGCGCTCATTGATAGAGTCTGTGGGCCGCCGTGCGTTTTGTAAGGAGATGGATTCGGTCTCCTGAGGTCGCATTTCAAATCCGTGAGGATGATTTGCAGCATGTTGATCCGCTCGAATATCTCTCACTTTCTTAGATGCTTTTTCCGTTTTTACATGCGACATTCGTGCGTATCTACAGCGTCGGGCCGAATGCGTGCAAGCGAGAACCACTCCTTAGTGTGGGTTTCTGACCGGCGGAGCTGGCCGTCCGCAGGCCCGCAGGCCACTCGTCCGCGTTCGCGGACGGTGCTCGCGATAACCACTTGCTGTCTCCGGAAGTTAGTTAAGCTGCGATTTCCGCAATCTCCTTCAGGTCGATGGACGGGTCGCCCAGCCTGTTGAGGTCAACCGACTTGCGACTGGCAATCAATTGTTTGCCGATGATGAAGTCCTGCGGCGAGTTGAGCGCCTCGACGCATTGGACCTGATTGCCCCTCAAATGGAAGACGGCGAACTTGGCGGTGGCGGGGTCCCCGCGAAGAAGGACGCGGTCGACGTCGAAGGCGTAGCCGGCAATCTGCAGCTTCAGATCGTATTGATCGGACCACTGCCATGGGACCTCATCTGGCGGTGGCGCGCGGCCGACGATGGCGCTGGCGACCTGTTTGGCCTGTTCGAGCGTGTTGGGTACGCTCTCCATGCGAAACATGCGGTGATAAATAGGCATCGGCCGGAGCGCCACGTCGCCGATGGCGAAGATGGCCGGATCCGCGGTGCGGGCCTCCGGGTCGACGATGACGCCGCAAGCCGTGTCCAGCCCTGCGTCCCGAGCGATCTCGTCATTTGGGGTGGTGCCGACACCGATCAGGGCGGCGGTGCAGGCGATCGTGCGACCGTCTTCGAGCTTGACGCCGCTCACGCGTCCATCCTGTCCGTCGAACCCCGACACCGACGCTCCCAGTTCGAAGCTAACACCCCGCTCCCGGTGATAGTCGAGGAAAAAGGAGGAAATGTCCAAACTGGCGACCCGAGCGAGCAGCCGCGTTTCGCGCTCGATCACCACCACCTCCGCGCCGAGCGCGCGCGCAGACGCGGCTACTTCCAGACCAATATAGCCGCCGCCAATGATAACCAAGCGCTGGCTTGACCGTATCGCCGAGCTCAGCCGTTCGGCGTCGTCGGCCGTGCGCAACGCCAGCACACCGGCCAGATCAGATCCCGGGACTGACAGCTTGATCGGGCGTGCGCCGGTGGCGATAACCAGGAAGTCATAGGTCAGAACTTCACCCATCGAAAGATGAACCGCTTTGTTTTGACGCGACAGCTTTTCCGCACGAACACCAAGCCGGATGTCAATGCCATTTTGGATGTAATACTCCCCCGGCCTCAAGGCAAGCGATGCGGTGCCGGAACCGTTCCGGAGCCGGGCTTTGGACAGGGGGGGACGATGATAAGGCGCGATAAGTTCCTCGCCTACCAGCGTTACAATTCCCTCAAAGCCATACTGACGAAGCAGCGCGGCGACCGTTCCACCGGCTTGGCCCGCGCCAAGGATCAATACGTGCGCATCCGACCGGTTCATATATGCCCTTTTTCCAAAAGCGTGCGCCTCGTGCAGGACTTCCAGACACCGGTCGCGACTGCGGCTCCAGATAGGGGCCTCGAAGGAAGTTGAAAACCACACTTTAGTGCGGTTGTTTCGTGACCATTATGAATCCTATCTGCTTGGAACGGTCAACTAGAACCGATTTTTAGAACGCAGTGAATGTCATTGCATTGGGATGAGGAGAACGCCGGATGAGCACCATCACACAAAATCCGTCCACCGAGACCGCGCCAGATAGCTATGTGGACAACAAACGCTATTTATGGATGTTGTCAGTTGTCTGGCCGGCAGCGCCGTTGATCGGCCTCTACCTTGTCAGTTTGACAGGGTGGGGGGTCTTTTACGCCTTTACTCTGGTCGTCTGGTATGCCGTAATTCCGGCTCTTGATGTTTTATTTGGGAATGATCCGAATAATCCTCCAGAGGCGGCTGTGGCACGACTCGAGGCAGATCGCTATTATCGCGTTCTCACCTATCTTACCGTCCCCGTACATTATGCATCGCTCATAGTCTCGGCGTGGTGGGTGGTGACTCAGCCGATGGCCTGGTTGGAAATTGTCACGCTTGCCTTGTCCTTGGGAATCGTCAACGGCTTGGCGCTGAACACCGGCCATGAATTGGGACACAAGAAGGAAGCCTTCGACCGCTGGATGGCCAAGATCGTTCTGGCCGTGGTCGGCTATGGCCACTTCTTCATCGAACATAACAAAGGCCACCATCGTGATGTTGCGACCCCCGAAGATCCGGCTACGTCCAGGATGGGTGAGAGCATCTATAAATTCTCGCTGCGCGAAATTCCGGGTGCCTTCAAGCGCGCTTGGAGCCTGGAAAAGGTGCGGCTGGAGCGCGTGGGCAAGGGTCTCTGGAGTCTCGACAACGAAATCATCCCTCCGCTGCTGATCACCGTGGTTCTCTACACATCCCTTTTGCTGGCGTTCGGACCCGACCCCAAGTTACTGGTGTTCTTGCCCATCCAGATCGCGTTCGGATGGTGGCAGCTGACCAGCGCTAATTACATTGAGCATTATGGGTTGTTGCGCGAGAAAATGGCGGACGGGCGTTATGAACGTGCTCAGCCCCGCCATTCATGGAACAGCAATCACATCGCCTCGAATCTGATACTGTTCCATCTTCAAAGGCACTCCGATCACCATGCCCACCCGACCCGCAGCTATCAGTCGCTCCGAGACTTCAAAGACCTGCCGGAGTTGCCGAGCGGCTACCCCGGCATGTTCTTCATGGCGATGATCCCGCCGGTGTTCCGGTCTGTGATGGACCGTCGCGTCGTGAAATGGGCTGATGGTGATCTTGGCAAGATTCAGATCGACCGTACGCGCAGAAAGCAGATAGAGCGCAAGTTCGGTGCGGCTTCACGCCAGTTGACGCGGGCGGCAGCCGAGTAGGCGACTGGCTTGGGCGACTATCCGAGGAGGCTCGTTCCGAGCCTCCTCAGGCCGTCATTCGCGGGCCTGCATGGCGTCCCGAAGAAGGGGATGCCGGGCGATTGCATCTTCGTCAGCGGCCTATCCCGGAAATTTTCAAATACTCAATTCGACAAAGGAGCAGGGCGCCATGGTTCGTTATCAGTGTCCCGACTGCAGCTATATCTACGACGAGGTTATTGGAGAGGTCCACGAAGGGTTCCCGCCCAATACGTTGTGGGCTCAAATTCCCGAAGATTGGGCCTGCCCCGATTGTGCGGTGCGCGACAAACCCGATTTCATTCCCCTGGGCTCGGATGAGCTTAGAGAACAGGCCGGACCCCAATCTGGGTCCGGAGCCGAACGATGAGCAAGGGCGTCCAGGGGCCGGAGCCGTCGTGTGCTGCTACGGAAACGGAGCCATTCGCGAAATGGCACTGCGTAACCTGCGGCCACATTTACGATGAGGCCCTCGGTGATCCCGATACGGGTTTGGCGCCCGGCACCCGTTGGGCGGACGTCCCCGCCGACTGGTACTGCCCGGACTGCGGGGCGACCAAGGAAGATTATGACCTTTGCAGGTGATCCATTCGGGCGGACAATCGGATTCCAACTCGGCAATCCTGCGAATTCCTTTAGGAGGGCCGCGTGAGCGTTCATGCATTCACCGAGACCGCCGCGGCACCGGTTCATACCGGCGTCGAGGGGGTACTCGAATCCCTGTTCGCATCGCAGCGTCGCTCTTCTGTAGAGAACAGGGCGAAATTCACGCTGAAGGCGCGACTAGCCATGTTGTCACGCCTGTGCGCGAGGATATTAACGTGAGGACCAGTTCCGGCGGTGTCTGCGTTAACAACAATGTCGTCCAATTCTTGCATCCCAATCTGCCGTATGGCGGTATCAACAACAGCGGCATCGGCGCCGCGCAAGGGTTCTACGGCTTCAAAGCATTCTCCCATGAACGTGCGATACTGAGAGACAAATTTTCTGTGCCGCACCTTCTCTTCCCGCCGTACACCTCGACCGTAAAAAAACTGATCAATCTAACCGTCCGCCTTTTGAGATGAATCCATAAACAATAGAGCGGCGTCGGTAGCTGCCGTCAGGAGACTAAGATGTACGATTATGTTATTGTTGGAGCGGGGTCTGCCGGATGCTTGTTGGCGGAGCGATTGTCGGCCGATCCCAAGACGAAGGTCTGTCTGCTTGAGGCGGGCCCGTCCGACCGCAGCCCGCTTATCCATATGCCCATCGGGATAGCGCTTCTGTCAAAGAGCAAGACTCTCAATTGGGCATTCGAGACGCAGCCGCAGGTCAATCTTGATGGTCGGCGGCTGTTTTGGCCACGCGGCAAAACCCTAGGAGGATCGAGTTCTATAAATGCGATGGTCTACATTCGCGGGCACCGGGATGACTATGACGCCTGGGGCGAGGCAGCCGATCCGATCTGGTCCTATGAGAACGTGCTCCCGCTGTTCAGGGCGATGGAGTCCAACGAGAGATTTGGAACCGACGCGTATCATGGCGGCGATGGCGAGCTTCACGTCAGCGACCTGCGAACCCGCAACCCCTTGAGCGATGCCTTCGTCGAGGCCGGACAACAGTCCCAGTTTCCGCATGCCGTCGATTTCAATGGGGAGATGCAGGACGGCGTCGGCCTGTACCAGGTTACCCAGCACAAAGGCCGGCGCTGGAGTTCCGCGCGTGCCTTTCTTTCCAAGGCCAAGGGCCGGCCCAATCTGCGGATTGTCACGGGCGCGCGGGCTACCCGGATCATACTGGAGGGCCGCAAAGCAGTCGGCGTGACCTATGTCGCGGGCGGCAAGCTGTTCGATGTGCGAACCAGGGACGGCGAGGTCATTCTTTCGGGCGGAGCCGTAAATTCCCCGCAACTTTTGATGCTTTCCGGCATCGGCGACGCGTCCGAGCTGAAAGCACTCGGCATTCCGGTGCTCGTCGACCTTCCGGCAGTCGGAAAAAATCTGCAGGATCACCTCGATATCACGATCATGCATGAGGCGAACGACCGTACACCGATTGGCATCGCACCCACATTCATCCCACGGGCGCTGTCCGGAGCGTTATCCTACGCCTTCTTTAAAAAGGGCTTCTTGACGAGCAACGTCGCCGAGGCGGGCGGCTTTGTCAAAAGCAACCCCTCGCTGAGACGGCCGAACCTGCAATTTCATTTCCTGCCCACGCTTTTGAAGGATCATGGGCGCGAAATTGCGCTCGGATATGGCTATACATTGCATGCCTGCGATCTTCTGCCTAAGAGTCGGGGCCGCGTCGGGCTCAAAAGCCCCGATCCGCTCGACGATCCGCTGATTGATCCCGGCTATCTCTCGGCCCCCGAAGATATTGAGACAATGATCGCGGCGGTGAAGATCGGTCGGCAAATTCTGTCGGCGCCGTCAATGGCGGCCTTCTCGAAAACCGAACTGGTCCCTGGGCCATCGATCCAGAGCGAGACGGATATCGTGGCGGATATTCGTCGGCGAGCGGAGACGATTTATCATCCCGTGGGAACATGCCGGATGGGACGAGACCCTCAGTCGGTCGTCGATCCTTCACTCCGAGTGCGTGGCGTGCAAGGGCTTCGCGTCATTGACGCCTCGGTCATGCCGACATTAGTCGCCGGAAACACCAATGCCCCAACTATGATGATCGCGGAAAGAGCTGCCGAGCTCATTCTTGGGAAAACGAAACTCGCATTTAGCGCCAACATAGAGGCAGCCCGCTAACTCGCAGCAAAAATAAGACCAAATTTAGAGCCGTACAGACCCATCAACACATGCCGATCCAATAATGGAGGCGGTGCACAGGAAGGATAATTTCATGAAACAAAATGGAGCACACATGCACGCAAGGCTTGCACAATGCGCCACCGCGCTCTCCGTCTTGAGCGCCTGCCCTCAAGCTGCTTGGGCCCAGGATTCGGAAGAATTCAAGCGGTGGGTGGTAAGTCTGAATGCAACTCAAGTATTCGTGCATGAGGATTCACCCGACATCACCTTAGCAGGAGGGCCTGTTCCCGGCTCGAATGTGAGGATCGGGGACGCCACGTCGGCGACTATTGATATCGGGTATTTCTTCACGGCCAATGTTGCTGGAAATTTGTTTCTCGGCATACCGCCGATTGCGGAAATTGACGGCGCAGGTTCACTTGATCCGCTCGGAACATTGGCCAAGGTCAGCTATGGACCAATTATCCTCTCAGCCCAGTACCATTTCAACAATCTTGGCAAGGTTCATCCCTATCTGGGAGTGGGTGTCGGGCGGATCGTCTTTCTGAATGAGCGTGACAGGGCTTTGGCTAATTTCAGCATCGACGACAGTTGGGCGCCGGCGGCTCAGGTGGGTGCACGGTACGAGCTTGGCGCAGCATGGATGCTGAACGCTGACGTTCGATACGTTCCCTTCTCCACGCACGCTACCGGTTCACTGGGTGGAGCAGCCGTCCGGACCAAGTTGGAAATCGACCCGATCTTGGCCAGTGTCGGAGTGACCTACCGGTTTTAGGTTCAATCGTTCGCCTCATTAACGGACGATTTGAATATCGATGAGGAATCCAATTGCTGCGTCTGCTAATAAACGCCCGTTGCTGATCGCACAGGTTGCCGAGCACGCGGCTTAATTTCGTGGCAACGCCAAGTTCGTGTTTCGGTCGGTCGAATGTTTGATTCATCATTATTCCTGCGCCGATGCGACCCGGCGCCCACACCAGTTCGCAATGACACGCAAGGGGCTGGGCGTTGCGCTGAGTATCCCTGACATTACAGGTATCGCGCGTTTCGGGGTCGGATGGCGCCACACGCCGCGCTGGCAGCAGAAGGGTTCAGCAACGCCAATACGATCTGTTCTGTCAGTTATGCTGCATTATCTCCGCTTCTCGAGATAGCAGCCAAATCGCTCACAGCGCCGTTGGTTGACTTGGATTGCCAGCAAAGCAGCTACTGCGAGTCTAATAGGCTCATTCTTGATCTTCAGCCCTAGGATGACGCGGTCACAGGAGCGGCGATGCAGTAACACAGGAGCCTCAGCAATTCTGTGGCCCGCTCCCAGCCGAACAAAGACTCAAATTACTACAGCAGGATACTGACTGTTACCAAGAATCTGACCGAGCGAAAATTGTACGCCTCCTCGGCTATGGCGCGTATACTAAAGTTCTTTAATAAAGTCCTTTACCAACTTAAAAAAAATGCTTACTTTCCAGATGGGCAGCAAGACTCTCTTTTCCTCCTCGGAAATCTCACTCTTGCTACTCTCCAAACTCGGGGGCGGCTCGACGAGCTGCCCCATTTTTGAACGATATCTGTCCAGAAGCGGAACAAACCCGCTCAAGAAAGGCAAGATTGACGCAGGGAGAGAAGGCAATGAAAACGAAATACTATTGGTTGGCAAGCGCGGTCCTGATGGCGTTGCCGCAAGTCTCGCACGCTCAGGAAACCACGTCTGAAGAGCAAGATGCCAACGAGAATATCATCGTTGTAACTGCCCAGCGTCAAACACAAAGCTTGCAAGACGTGCCAATCGCTGTCAGCGCATTCAACGCCGAGGCACTTGAGAGCCAGCAGATCGAAAATGCCTCAGATCTCCAATTGACGCTGCCAAATGTATCGTTCTCGAAAGGCAACTTCACTTCTGCCTCCTTCACTATTCGCGGCGTGGGTGACTTATGTGTCGGCGTGACCTGCGATGCTGCGACCGCAATTCACGTGAATGGATCACCGCTATTTGGAACACGCCTGTTCGAGACCGAGTATTTTGATCTCGAACGGATCGAAGTCCTTCGTGGACCTCAGGGGACACTTTTCGGACGCAATGCCACGTCAGGGGTCGTCAACGTAGTCACAGCGAAACCCAAGCTCTCCAACTTCGAGGCCGAAACGCAATTCGAATATGGTAATTTCAATAGTATCGAAGCGCGCGGTATGGTCAACATCCCGATCGGGGATACGATTGGCGTCAGGCTAGCGGGCATCTACGTGAACCGCGATGGTTACACCACCAACCTTTATAACGGATCTGACATCGACGATCGTGACCTGTATGCGCTGCGTGGTTCACTGCGCTTCGAACCCGGTCCTGATACCACAATCGATCTCATGGGTTACTATTTCCGGGAGAAAGATACGCGCCTCAGAAACCAAAAACAGACATGCCAACGCGATCCGTTAGGGGTACTGGGATGCCTTAACAATCGGCGCGATTTCGACAGCACGAATGCAAATTCAACCGTTGGTGCTGCGCTCAGCTCCTCCGAATTCTTCGCCATTCAGGGTATTCCGGCAGTGCTCGGCCTTGGCAGCCTTTACGGCCCCGATGGATTCGCCGGGTTCCAGCAGCCTGCCGACGCGCGGGTCGTCAATACAGCCTATACGCCTTTGTATTTTGCCGATGAGCTGCAGGTGCAGGCCCGCCTTGAGCAGAAAATCGGCGCGATGACCCTGACAGCCACGGGAATTTACCAAGATACCGAAATCGACTCCCGTCAGGACTATTTTCTCGGAATTCAGAGCAGGGCAAGTTTCGGTCCGGCGCTCAACACGCTTGCTTTTTTCGCAGCCAATGGATTACCGACTGGCCTCGCTCCGCCCGCGCCCGCTTTTATTCCGGGATCATCTGGCTATTTCTCCCCCATCGCTGGTGCCCTTATTCCGGGCGGTCCGCAGGGAGCGTTGTGCACCTCTGATAATGATGACGGCAACAGAGGTGCGTTCGAGGGGAACTCGTTGTGCGCCGACACTCCTCTTTCCTTCGACCGGTCTGCAGAGCAACGTAAATCTTGGAGCGGAGAACTGATCCTGGCGAGCGACTTCGACGGCCCGTTCAATTTTCTGTTGGGGGGCATTTACGCAAAATCGAAAACCACCGATAACAGCTATTATGTGAACTCTTTTGCACTTGATTACGCCAGTGCAATTTTGGGTTCGTTCGGCTCCTTATCGAGTGGCCGTCCGCCATCCTATTTCGCGACCTCGATGTATCGGAACAATTCTCTTGAATCGAATCTGGAGAGCTATGGTATATTTGGCGAGGTTTATTTCGATCTAAGCGACCGGCTGAGCTTTACCGGGGGGCTGCGTTACAACAATGACAAGAAAGACGTGACGGCACGTACGACGCTGATCAGTTTCCTGAATCCATACGCAAACGACGGGGACCCTTTCGATTCTCCCATAACGCCTCTCTTAAGCCCGTCAGGGCTTTTCGATGCTGACCCGGGAACACCCGGCCAGCAGCTGACCCAGTTTCGGGAAGTGAGCTTCGACGAAATTACCGGACGTGCTATTCTGGCCTTCGAAGTCACGCCCGACAACTCACTATATACATCTTACTCGAGGGGCTACAAATCCGGCGGAGTAAATCCACCACTGTCTCCGATTTTCGAAGTGAGCGAGAGTTTCGGTTCCGAATCTATCGACGCTTTCGAGATTGGATCCAAAAACGTCTTTGCAAACGGTACCTTACAGTTGAACGCCACCGCTTTCTATTACAAGTACAGCGGGCTGCAGCTAAGCCGCATTGTTGCAAGAACGTCGGTTAATGACACAGTTGACGCCAATATCTGGGGCGTTGAACTGGAATCTATCATCAGACCGGACCCGGATTGGCTTATAAATCTGACCTTCAGCTATCTAAATGCCAAGGTCGCAGGCGATCAATTCTTCTCCAATCCGCGTGATCCGGGCGGCGGCGATCGGGATGCCGTGATTATCAAGGACATCAGCAATGGTGCTCACTGCGCTGTTACAGGGCCTGCCCCTGGCGTTGCTGATGCCTTCGTTTCGGGAGTCAACGCAGCTCTCGGCTTGCGTGGACCACAGGAGTTTCCGTCTGACGGCAATATCGCCTCAAGCGGCGCCTTCGGCATTTGTGGAGTTCTGGCAGGTGCCATACCTGCAAATAGCGGCATTCAAGTATTAAGTCCTGGTGTTGAGGTTAACATAAAAGGCAACACTTTGCCGCAGGCACCCAATGTAAAAGTCTCGATGGGCGTTCAGTACACCGCGAGATTGGGGAACGGAATGACACTTGTCCCAAGACTCGACGTCGCTCTTACAGGCAAGCAGTATGGCAACATCTTCAACGGCAGGGTCAATCGCATTGAGCCTTTCGTGCAGGCAAATGCTGTTTTACAATTGAATAGCGCCGACGAACGCTGGTTTGTCCGAGGGTTTGTTCAAAATATATTTGATAGCAACTCCGTTACCGGACTTTATGTAACCGATGCATCGTCAGGTAATTTCACAAACATCTACACCCTTGATCCGCGACGTTATGGTGTGGCGATAGGTGCAAAATTCTGATTCTTTAAACATGGCTATGTACCTGGAAAAAAGTATACAAGTCATAAATCAAGGCATCGGAGGGCTCTTGTTAGCTCTCCGATGTCGGCCTTCACATCGGTGCACCAACGATGGCGCTGCTGCCGGCAGCGTCCAGATTGGAAAATGTATTTTGCGACACGAGCAAGACCCGCCATAGTTCTTCGTAATGCCTTTACCGATAGGGTTCCCGAAACAGCGGCGGCGGACCCATTCGATCTTCGCCGCGCTTCGGCGACCGCTGCGCTTTTTGGCCCCTGCACGATCGCGTCCGAAGCCGCGGGACGTCGTGTTCGGCTCGAATAACCTCAGCGGCTGTTAACACGGCGATGCGCGTTTCGTCACGTTCAAACAGGCGGTCGACCATTACACAACACCCCTGCAACCGATAATAGAGGAGTTGGGCCGCATGGCGAGCGCCGAAAACCCCGCATCCCTATCACCCAAGAAGCGGTAGCGGGAATTCCGCGCCCCGAGAGCGATCGCTCGAGCAAGGGTGCGGTCGGCGGCGCCTTGGCTGAACCGAGCAAAAGATGGCAGAAATCTTCGTTCCAACACCTCTTCAGAAGTGGAGGCATTTCTGGAGCCTTGGTTTTGAAAATCGGAACGCAATACGATTCGCAAATATCGTCCATCGCAAGCGACGATATTGATAAAAGCTCGCGATATTAACCCGTAACAGGCGCCTGCCATCCCAAGCCGAGAGATTTTTGCAGAGCAATCCATGACATTGTTAGTGCCGCCTTTCCACGCACAAGATCTGTAGCCGCTTGCTCCTGCTTGCGAAGAGTACGGTTGAGGTCCGTGCGTGAGATCGCTCCTGCTGCAAACCGTTGTCGATCGAGATCAGCTGCACCATCTGCCTGCAGCTTGATCTGCGCCAGCGCAGCCAAGGCAGCGCGCTGCTGCCCGAAGCGCGCGAGCGCTCGCTCTGCGTCCTGCAATGCTACAAGCACTGTCTGGCGATACTTCGCAACGGCCTCGTCCCGGGCGGACCCAGCCTGATCTATAGAAGCGTCGATCCTGCCAAAATCGAGAAAGTTCCACTGCAGCTGCGGAATCGCGAGAACAGAAGGGCTACCCACATCCAAGAGGTCGTCCAATGATGTTCCGCCGAGCCCCAATATTCCCATGAATGACAGCTTGGGAAATCGTGCCGCTTCGGCCACGCCAATCTGGGCCGTTGCTGCTGCAAGGTTTCGTTCTGCTCCTCGGATGTCGGGCCGACGAGCGACAAGACCAGCCGGATCGCCAACCGCGACCTGTTCCGGCGGGAGGGGAACCTCGAAGTCCTTCTGCAGCGCTTCGTCCGAGGTGCCAGGGACCTTTCCTTCTAGAATGGCGAGTGCATCCAGCAAAACAGCGGTGTCGGCTTCAGCCTCGGCTAGCTGGGACTTGAGCAGTTCCAGCTCCGCATTCGCGTTGCCCAAGGGAAACAGCGGCAAGACACCTTGCTGATATTGTTGATATGTGAGCGATAGGATCTGCTGCTGCAATTCGATCTGGACCCGGGTCCGTTTGGCTCGAAACTGCGATTCGCGCAAACTGACATAGGCGTTAGCAACCTCCGCGGTCAGCTGGACTTTCGCATCCTCTGCATTCGCGACGGCTGCTGCTGCTTGCGCATTGCTCACCTCAATCCGCCGCTGGGTTCCTCCCGCGAAATCCAACTCCCAATTGGCGTTAAGTCCGACGTTGTAAATAC
The DNA here is from genome assembly GCA_964591835.1 of uncultured Sphingorhabdus sp. Lineage (GTDB taxonomy): Bacteria > Pseudomonadota > Alphaproteobacteria > Sphingomonadales > Sphingomonadaceae > Sphingorhabdus_B. The sequence continues at coordinate 186,360 of CAZQBS010000001.1, forward strand.
TGATGTTGTCGCCCTGCCCCTGCGGACCAGGCGCACCTGGTGAAGGAGGGGCGGTGTTCTGGATATCAAGGCCAGGCAGTCGGCCCTGGACTACCGTCGCTTGTGTCCCAAGCGTAGGCAACCGTCCTGCCCGTTCCTGCCTGACCGATGCCCGGGCTTGGGCAATCCGCGCTTGCGCCGCCTGGAGCGAGGGATTGTTAGCCAGCGCAGCCTCGACGAGCCGGTTCAGTTCCGGATCTTTCAGCAACAACCACCATTCTGCAAGCTGAGGTGCGGTGCCGACAACTTCGCTGCTGGCACGTACGAAGCCACCATTCGGGTTTGCCGAAACAATATCCGGAGGCCCTGTATAATCGGGTCCGGCGACACAGCCTGCCAGCAAGGCAATAGCGAGAAGCGATATTGTGGATTTTCTTATCATGTCAGGCTCAGTGCATTGAAAGGGAAGTATTCTTTGGTAGCGGCTTCAAAAAGACGACCAACGGAACTGTCGCCAAGGTCAGGATGCCCATGGCCAGAAAAACATCGTTGTAGGTCATCACGAATGCCTCGCGCTGGATGGTGCGGCTGAGCAGCGCCATGGCGCCATCCATTCCGCCGAAGTTTCGCGCGAGCCCATCGAGATGATTCTGAACCGAAACGCTATTTGCATTCAGGGACTCTTCCATGCGGCGGCTATGGTGCCAAATCCGCTGGTCCTGGAACGAAGCCAGCCCCGCCAAAGCAAAAGATCCACCAAGATTCCGGGCAGCATTGAAAATGCCCGAGGCATCGCCGGCATCGGCTTTCGCCACGGAGGCGACAGTAGCCTGGTTCAGGAACATCATTGACAGGATCATGCCTACCCCGCGAATGAGTTGGCCTTCGGTAAATACAGCGCCACCGGATTGAGCGGTGAGGCTGATGCTGACGAAACAGCTTATCGCCATCAGCAGCATTCCCGCCCCGACGGCAATGCGGATGTGGATTCTGCGGATCATGAAGGGGAGGACAGGCATAAGCAGGAAGGCGGGAATACCCATCCAGAAAATGACCAGCCCGGTCTGGAAAGCATTATAATCCGAGATTATCGCAAGGAATTGGGGAATGACGTAGGTCGAACCATACATGACCATTCCCAACGCCAGGGCCATCACTGCAACGCTGCCAAACTGGCGATCGAGAAGGAGGCGGAGTTTCAGGACGGGCTTTGGGGCATTCATTTGCCCGTAGATCAACGAGCTGAAACCGATAACGGCAATAAGAGTCAGCCAGCGAATAAACGAAGATTCAAACCATTCTTCACGGTGACCTTCCTCCAGCAGCACAGTCAAAGCGCCCAAACCCAATATAAGGCCGAGAATTCCCGCCCAATCGGCTTCGGTCAGATATTCCCAATTAGGCTCCTCGTGAGGCAATCCCACGAAGAGAAACAGCAGCAGCAGGCCGCAGACTGGCACATTGACAAAGAATGCATAATGCCAGCTCAAATTTTCGGTTAGCCAGCCACCGATCAACGGCCCCATGACGGGACCGAGAATCACTGTCATGCCAAATAGCGCCATGCCGATTGGCTGTTGATGGGGTGGCAATCTTTTAGCCACAATGGTCATCGCGGTCGGAATAAGTGCACCGCCCATGAAACCTTGGCCCGTACGTCCGATAATCATTGTCGTGAGGTCGGTCGCAACTCCGCAAAGAATCGAGAAGCCGGTGAACGCGGAGACTGCAATAATGAGCAGGTTTCGAAGGCCAAAGAGTCGTTCAAGCCAAGCGCTAAGCGGAATTACTACGATTTCGGCGACGAGAAACGCGGTTGCAATCCAGGTGCCCTCCGTGCCGCTTGCCCCGATCTCGCCCTGAATCACCGGGAGAGCTGAATTGACGATCGAGATATCGAGTGTTGCCAGCATCGCGCCAAGTGCGCCCGCTGCCACCGCGATCCATGCGGTGACATCGGCATTCTGCCGGTCCGTAGCGGGAGCACCAGAAGTGCTTTGCGATGCGAGCTCCGCTTTCATTTTGCGGCGCTCGAGATTTCTTTGAGCTCACCGGCAGCGTTTCGGGTGTCGACCGTTGCAACAACCGACATGCCCGGTACGAGCAAACGGCGCACTTTAGGCGAGGCCTCTATTGCGATGCGAACCGTTATCCGCTGGACAATTTTGGTGAAGTTGCCCGTGGCATTTTCGGGAGGGAGGACCGAAAATTCCGCTCCTGTTCCAGGCGAGATACTGTCCACTCGTCCGGCGATCTCGAAATCGGGAAGAGCATCGACCTCGAGTCTGACGGACTGGCCCGCGCGCATGAGACCTACCTGCGTCTCCTTGAAATTAGCCGTCACATAAATTTCGTTCACTGGAACCACGGTCATCAATCGCTGACCGGGCTGAACGAATTGGCCGACCCTTACCGAGAGATCGCCCACGCGGCCGCCCTTGCTCGCTCGCAGCAGGGTAGATGTGACATTAAGATCCGCAGCTTCCAGCTGTGCGCGCGCCGCATCAGACTGGGCCTGGGCCTGGCCGATCTGTTTGAAAAGGGTGCCTCGTCGACTGGTGGCCGCAGAGACTGCAGCCTGGGCCGAAACAAATTCGGCTCGCGCCTGCTGCGCCTGTGTCTCATACTGCTCAAGCTTTTCACGCGGTTCCGCTCCGGTCGCGGCGAGGGGTCGATACCTGGCCACCTGCCCATTGGCGAGGTCGAGTGTCGCTCGCTTCGCTGCAAGTTGAGCCTGCGCCTGGCGGATTGCTGCGTCCTGTTCGGTTACCTGCGAGCGGATGGTGTCTGCCCCGGCAAGCGTTGCGGCGATCTGCGCACGTGCCTGTTGTGCCTGAGCGTCATAGTCGCGCAGGTCCAGCTGCACGAGCGCCTCGCCACGATTTACCTGCTCGTTCTCTGAGACGAGAACCTCGTCGACGTACCCGGCCACTTTTGACGAGACAACGACGCTGTCCGCAGCAACATAAGCGTTGTCCGTCGACTGCATATACTGCCCGTAGCTGACATACCTGAAATACCACCATCCACCTGCGATAAGGGCCGCGGCAACCGCTATGATGATTACAATATGTAACTTGCGTTTGGATCGCAGGCTGGATGCGGGTGTGCTCTCTAGCTCCCGATCATTTGGATTATCGGTCATCTGCCTCTTTCGAATTATTTCGGTTGTGTTTGATACCGCCTCATGACGTAGACACTCCCATCCGGATAGTAAAATTGTTTAGTACTTTGAGTTTGGGTATTCGCAATAAAGTAATTAGACAGCGGTATGAACGCCGAACTCGACACTATTCCGCGGACAGTGCCACGGGAAAGCGCGCTTACTGACGACGACCGTATACTTTACTTGATGGACGACATCAGTCGTGGGGCAAGACGAGCTTATGATGCACGGATCGGCAAAATAGGTCTCAATCAGACGCAATGGCGAATAATCGGACAACTTCTTCGTGAACCGTTGTTGATGCAGTCTGAAATTGCAAAGCGACTAGAACTGGAATCCGCAACTATCGGCCAAGCGGTGGCCGGTCTTTGTGCGAAAGGGTTAATGGAAAGGCAAAGAGCCACAACGGACCGGCGCGCATGGCAACTCATCCTCACCGAGCAAATCGATAAACTTCTGCCCGAACTGCGAGAATCTGCTGACCGGCTGCATGATCTCTTATGGCGAAATACGACGCTTGAAGAAAAACGTACATTGAGGGAAATTCTTGTGCGCGCCTCGTTGAACCTCGATCAAGGCCGTATCGCCGCGGACTAGGAATTATGTTTGTGTTTCCGCATAAACCGATTGGAAATATCGCGCGGCGCCGAGAAAGTTGCGATTCTTGTCCGGTACCGAAGGAATCAAACTTAGTCCGTTTTAGCAAAGCGCCCATGCGTCCTTTCTTTTTTGCGAGGCGTCCGCGCAACCAAATGGAGTGAACCTGAGCTTTCCCTCAAATTGGATGTGTCATTTTGGCGCTCGCGTAACTGCCTTACTTCCAGTCGTGAGGTCAAGCCCGTGCGCTATCGAATGCTTCTTGCCTGCCACGACAGACCAATCGGTCAACACTTCTGTGTAGCGAGCTAACGCTCGATCGAAAGCGGCGACGATACCACTCGTAGTATTAGTGGGGGCTGGCTCCTCCACTAAGAAGCGAGATAAAGAAAAGGGTGCACATTTGGACCGCAATTGCGACTGTGTTATCGCGGACAAAGGCGATCCGTGTAAAGGATGGTGGTAGATCAGCATCTATCGGGACTTCCTCTGGATCGACAACCAGCTTGACCGCTATTCCATATCAAAGACGAGCGTGGTGCGCGACCCTGATGGGGGCTGCCGGATTGCTCTTTCGGCGCATCCGAAACAATTGAACTGGCTACTAGTTGGCGAAAAGGATGGGCAGTTGCTGTTACTGTTTAGAAATTATCAGCCCCATCCGTCGATTGCGCGCGATCCTGTGCATGCTTCGCTGCCAACGATCACGAGGGTAAAATGCGGCTGAGAACGATTGCACTCCCGACCGTTTTGGCGGTGGCGGCCAGCGCTGCGGGTTGGTTTGCTGAGCTCCAGGCCATTCCGTATGTAGCGCAAAGTGCTATCTGGAACCGCTGGGCCGCGACTGGGTATACTGGCTGGAACCAACTGCGTCCTGCAACTTTGCGCAAAGCAAGCCGCAACCGCGTACCGATGGCCAATGCCGACAGCCTGCAGACGGGCGTCTTGATCGACGTCGGCAACGGCCCGGTCGTGTTTACCGCCACTCCGCCTTCGCTCGCCGAATATTGGCCGATCTCGGTGTTCGGGCACAACACCGACACTCTTTTCGTCGTGAACGACCAGGCCATTCCGAAAGACAGACCCTATCGCTTGATCGTCCAATCAGCTCAGCAGTCGACGTCCGGCATCGCAGCGGATGCCATTGTCACGCTACCTTCTCGGCGCGGCCAGCTCTTGGGCCGAACCATCATGCGCGATCCGGCGGATGCAGCCCATACTACCGCGCTCGCCCGGTAGCTCAAAGGGATGTCTGTCCAGACGGTTGCAAAGCCATAAGCGATGGTCGTCGCGCTATGGGACAACCCGGGTTTCATGCAGCTAGTCTGCTGCACTCGGTACCCTCTCCGATCCGTCGCTCGCCTTCACCATCGGCGCCATTGAAGCAACCAGTCATGCCTCATTTAAGCAATTTAATAGGTCCTGAGCCTAATCAATCTTGGAAGAAAATCACGGGAGCACGTCACAGCGATCGCGAAACGGGCAGCGCCGGGGCACGCCACAAAACAGCCCCGCCCGCGCCCGACCCTCCTTCATAAGAGCCGGGCGCGGGCATGACAGTGCCTCCGTCAGTAATTGAACGTCAGCGTCAGGCCATACTGGCGCGGCGGCCCGAACGTGCCGAAGGCGATACGGTTGCCGCGCTGCGTGTAGACGTGGGTTCCCCACACCTGATCGGTGAAGTTCTTGACCCAGGCCTGAACTTCCCACTTGCGGTCGCCGCTGCGCCAGGAAACCCAGGCATCACCAAGCGTGTAGCTCTTAATGACATCAAGCGCGTTATTGTCGGCGTTGGTGTACACCTTGCCCTGGTGACGGCCGCTGACGTTGGCCGTGAGCATGGCGCCAGAGGGCAATTCGTGGCTGAGCTGAACATATGCGCTCCAGACGTTCTCCGGTGCCTGACGCATGCGGTTGCCGGAGAAGTCGCCGCCTCCGCTGATGTCCGGAGTACCGAAGAAGCTTTTGTACTTTGCATCAAGGTACGAGTAGCTCCCGCCCAGTTCGAGCCATTCGACCGGTTTTGCCGTCAGTTCGACCTCTAGCCCCTTGATCTCCGCAGTGCCCGCGTTCTCGGTGATGAACTCTCCGAAAAACGAGCCGACCGGCTGGAAGAAGCGGGTAACCTGGAGGTCCGAATAATCAATATAGAAAGCCGAGGTGTTGAGCCGGAGACGGCGGTTGAACAGGTCGAGCTTGGCACCGAACTCGTAATTGATTGCTTCCTCGGGATCGAAGGCCGTGGTCGCGCGTGTTGCCGTCGTCGCTGTGCCGGTGAAGCCGCCGCTCTTGAAGCCAGTTGAAACATTCGCGTAGATCATGACGTCGTTGGTCGGACGGTATTGGCCGCTTATCCGCCACGAGAAGTTGCTCCAGCTGTCTTCCCCATTCGTCAAACCAAACGGGGCAAGCAACAGCATCACATTGGGAGAGGTTACGACGTCATTGCGGGCCCCGATCTCCTTCTTCTCATAGGAATAACGCGCGCCGCCGGTAATCGTCAGCGTGTCGGTAATGTCAAAGCTCGCCTGACCATACCCAGCCACACTCTTGCCGGTGAAGAACATGCTTGACGCGACGAGGCTGGGTTCAAGCGAAGCGTCCGACAGGGCCGAAAATCCGATTGCCTCGGTGCGATCAATATCTTCGCGCGACGCGAAGATACCGGCGACCCATTTGAAGCGCTGATCTGACGGTGAAGTAAGCCGAACCTCGCCCGTCACCTGTTCGCCAGACTCGTCAACGATGTCGACGTTGTCGAAGGTGAAGCCGACGTTCGCCGGTGCAAGGAGACCGACGTTGGGGCTGCCGTGTGCACCGGTCAGATCGACAACCGGGCTGGGTGGAAGCCCGGCTGAATCGAGCACATTCTTGAACGTCGAATCGCGGTAGGCGCCCAGCACAGTCAGCGTAGCAAAGCCAAAGTCGTGATCGAGCTGGGCCATCCCGCCGAAAATGTCGCGTTTGGAATAGCCCAGAATCTGGCCGGCATAACTGTAGACTCCGCCATGCTTGCCCAGGTTGCCACCAATCGCTGCATTGACCGCCATCGGGTCGGAAGCGCATAGGCAATTGTGGAGCGGGCCTGCCGAGCCGACCGGCTCGCGATTGTCAGCACCGAAATCGTCATTAGCTCCATCGAGCGAAAGCAGAAACGTGGTCGCGTCAGACGGTTCCCATTTGACTGCTGCACGCCATGCAAAGCGATCAGCATAGCCGATGTCGTCAGCATCCTCGATGCCGGTTGGAAGCGCCGGCACACCAACGTTCAGGCGGGTCAGATAACCGTCCGTCGAACGGCGGCTGAACGAGAGTCTGGCAGCGAGCGTGTCGCCGATTGGCACATTGACGCCTGCCCCGGTATCAAATGTACCAAAATTGCCGACCGTCTGGCGAACTTTCAATTCGAATTCGCCGAGCGTGGGCTTCCTGGTGACGTAGTTGATCACGCCGGCAATCGCGTTCTTGCCGAACAGCGTGCCCTGCGGGCCGCGCAGCACCTCTACCTGTTCCAGATCAAAGATATCTAGGTTCGTTGCAGTGCGGGTGGCGAAATAAACGCCATCAACCATCACCAAGGTAGAATCGGACGCGCCGGCGCCATCTTCCTTCGTGCCGACGCCGCGGATCGCAACCTCGGGCTGGCCAGGGCTGAACGAGTTGATGACCAGGCCTGGGGTTCGACCCTGGAGATCCTGAAGCGACGAGATATTGGCCTGATCCAGCAATTCACCGTTGAATGTACTGATCGCGATCGGAACATCCTGAACGTTTTCCGCGCGCTTCTGCGCCGTAACAACGATCTCCGCGATGCCGCCAGTTTCCTCGGCGTCAGGTGTCGCAACCTGGGAATGCGCCGCTGTCGACCAGAGAGCAGCTCCAATAAAAGCGCCCGAACTGAAAATCTGAGTTGCCTTGGTTAACTTGATAGCCATTTCTTCTCTCCCTCTTTTTTGTGTTCATCATACAAAGCATATCTGGTCAGTTGATCAGCAAAACTCCCTCATGAAGCCTATTTCCGGTGTCGGCGCGTAGCGCATGAACCCCTCTGGTTGTGATGCATGGCTACGTATTCCAAGGGAAAAGTTCGGGTTGCGCGGCCAGCGACTGGCGGACCTGCGCCTTCTGCATCTTGCCGGTCACGGTGCGGGGAAGTTCGTCAGTTACAAAGTGAAAATGCTTCGGAACCTGGACACGGTTGAGCCGTTCTCGGCAGAAGTCGCGCAAACTGTCGGCATCGGCGGTCTCGCCATAGCGCAAACGCACCACCGCCACTACCGCCTCACCCCACACCGGATGCGCGATGCCGACCACGCAGCTTTCGGCAATCGCACCATGCTCGTCGAGCGCGGCTTCGACCACGATGGGATAGACGTTAATGCCGCCGCTGATGATCATGAACTTGCGGCGATCGAGCAGATAAAGATAACCTTCGTCATCGAGCTGGCCGACGTCGTTGGTGCGCATCCAGCCATCGATGAGCACAGCAGCGTTTTCGTCGGGCAGGTTGAGATAGCACAGCATGTTGGCTTCGCTCCGCAGCCACACTTCGCCGGCTTGTCCAGGTGGCAGGTCGTTGCCTTGCTCATCGCGCACGGCGATATCAAACAGCGGCGAGATCTGACCGACCGAACTCAGCAATTTCGGCTTGTCAGCTATGGCGCGGCGGATTTCGCCTGGCATCAGGAAGGAAATTCCGCCCCATGTTGTTTCTGTCATCGCATAGCAATTGAGCAATTCGCAGCCGAAGACGTCATGCGCGTTGCGGATCAGCTCAGGGGTCGAGGGCGACGATCCGAACGCAATCAATCGCAGCGCGGAAAGATCCTGCTCGCCCTTGCGGTGCTCCTCTATCGCCCAGCCGAGCATTGTCGGCGCAAGCAGGGCAATGGTTGTGCGATGCCGTGCAAGCTCGGGCAGCAATCTGGGCAACTCGAAAAGTCCGCCCTCGGGCAAGACCGTGGTCATGCCGTTGGCAAGGCCGAGCATGCCGAGCACAATCGCAACCCAGGCGTTCGACGTCGCGTGGTAGAAGATGTCCTCGCGGGTGAAGCCGAACTGTGTGACGGCATGAGTTATTGAAACCGCGAGGCCGTGATGGGTGAGCACGACGCCCTTGGGCAAGCCTGTGGTTCCCGAAGTGTAGGAATAGAAAGCCGGATGTTCGGGTTCGATATCCGGAAAGTTGGGCTGTTCCTCTGCGTGGATGATCATAGTCTCGAGATCGAACGGAAGATCATGTTTGCCGCCAAAGCCGATCAGATGAAGCCCTTCGGTACCGCCCGCGTCGCGCAATTTGTCGAGTAACGGCATGCAATCGACATGAACCGCGAGTGAGGTCAGGCGGGCGTCCCGGATAACGTGGACAAGCTCGTGCACTGCGAGGCGGCGATTGATGCCAACGCGGATCGCGCCGATCTTCAGGCAGCCGAAGAAATGCTCATAGACTTCGATGAAATCGCCAGACAGCATGCCGACCGCATCACCCTTGCGCGTGCCGAGCGCCTGAAGCACGGCGGCGATCCGGTCCGAGCGCGCATCCACCTCGCCCCAGCTGCGCGAGACGTCTCCGGCGACATAGGCGGGTCGCCGGGGATAATGGTGGCCACATCGCGCAATCTGATCGCGCGGCAACCGGTAGTCACCGGGGGCTGCCGGTCCTGCGGGCCTTGAACTAGGCTGCAACCGACCGGAAGTGGAATCCACCATCTTCAAAACACGCGACGACCGATTGTCCGCCATATGCACTCTCCCATATGCCATTGTATGGAGCCAGCAGATGTGGCCCTTCTTCTAGTTTGACCGATGCGATCAGAAACGGCGCCGGAAGGCTCGGTGTGTATGATACGCTCATCTCGACGACGCAACGCACCTCGGCCGTGCCCGATGCCTTGCGCCAACCAAGATCCGTCGATGCACAGGCGGTGCACATGCGCGCGCTATAGTCGAGCACCGTCTCGCAGGCGCTACACGCCGCCAGCATCAGTTCGCCGCGGGCCAGACCGGCGCGGAAGCCATCGACGTTATCGGATGCGATCGGGTTGCTCATGTAAGGCTCGCATGTGGACTGAGGATCAACGCGCCATGATGCTCCTGGCGGCCGCCGAGGCCGGTTGCCAGCACGACGTCGTTGGCGACTTGGCGCTCGCCGCCTTCACCGCGGGCCTGGATCACCGCTTCGGAAATCGAAGTCGCGCCTTGCAGATAGTAGCCCGAGAGCATGCCACCGCCGGTGTTGACCGGAAGCGTGCCGCCAGGCGCGATGTTACCGGCGGAGACGAACGCTGCGCCTTCGCCGCGCTTGCAGAAGCCGTAATTTTCAAGTGCGACGATGCCCGCGCATGAGAACGGCGCATAAAATTGTGCGCTCGAAACGTCGCCGGGGCCAACGCCCGCCATCGCGTAAGCAATGCTGGCCGCCGTCGTAGCGCCATTGTCGAACTCCGGCTCGTGATCGCCGAATGCAGTGCAACCGGAATGCCCTTGTCCCATGCCGTGGATATAAACCGGCGGGCGCGCCACTCCGGCGTCTTCGACCTTGCCGACGATAAACGCGACCGCGCCGTTGACCGGATAGGCACAGTCAAGCATCCGCAAGGGTCTGGCGATCAGGCGTGAGGCGAGATAATCGTCCATTGACAGAGGCTTTTTGAGAAAAGCGCGAGGATTGCGCATCGCCCATTCGCGTTCGGCGATCGCCCAGTTGCCGAAATCTTCCGGTGTGGCACCATAGAGTTCCATGTAACGGGCAGCGACCAGCGCGAAGGCGGGCGCGGCGCCACGAAACCCGATGGTGCTTTCCCAGCCCTCAATCCCCGTAATCGGCAGCGCGATGGCGAAGGTTTTTCCAGCGTTGACGTCGGGCATGATCGGCGCATCGGCGAACACGCAAGCAACGCGCTCCGCCATGCCAGCCTTTATTGCAAGCGCCGCATACTGGATCATTTGGACCACGGAGCTACCCTCACCTTCGATTGAGGCGAGCAGTCGCAAGTCCGGCAGGCCAAGATCGTGCCTGACGCCGAGCGGCAAGCTGTGTGATGGCTCGATTGGGCTACGGTTCAACAAAAGCCCGTCGATCGACGACAGGGCCAGTCCACCATCAACTGCGGCATCACGAACGGCATCGCAGGCGAGGCGGCGTATACTCGGCCCGGGTTTGCGCGACAGGGCGCTGAAGCCGAGTGCCGTGATCGCTGCGATAGGGCGGCCGGTCTGCATGTCAGATAATAAACGGCAGGCCCGGAAGCGCATCCGAGGCAGAGACCAGATAGACGCCCTTGAAACACATCTTCAGACCATCGGAGTTTCGGCGCAGCCGGTATTCCACCCTCGCCGGCCATGTCGCCAGTTCACGAGTTGACTGGATACGGAATTCGTAGAGGATCTGGGTGCAAAATACCGTGTAAGTGTCGGCGCCGGTCGCCTCTACCAGAAAATTTGTCTGCGCACGAATCATCGGTGAAACCGGCACCTGAGAGTGGCGCTTGCCGGTATTCAACTGTCGAATGCGGGTGGCGACCCTCTGACGGTTGTCAAATATGATCGAAATCTTGTCACCCGGCGGCAGGATGGCACCTTCGGCGGTTGGCACCCAGTAGATCATGTCGTCATCGACCAGAGCTTCCCAATCGCTGTAACGCGACTCGTCAGCAAATCGAGCTTCAAGCGCCAGAAATTCTTCGATCTCCAGACGCTCTTCAACCGATACGTTCATTCAACCCTCCCATTTGACTTTTTTCTTATGTAACTTAGCTGATACAAACGGCCAAGCTTCTGGATCCGAACGACATTGTCTAAAGTCAGGCAGCCTTGACGATACGCGCAGACTTGGGAGCAGGGGACATGACGTTACGATAGTGCTGCCAGAAACCCCGATTGGTCAGCTCGTCAGTCAGATGACCAACCATCACACCGTCTTCCTCATGCTCGCGGTCGATGCCGCGGCTGAGGTCGAGCCAGCCGCCTGACTGGCCGAAAGCCTCTTGCGTGCGCTCGGCGATCACTGCATCGTCGGCAAGCAGGAATGCTGCTGGGCCCATCGCCCCTTCGGACTGCCGCTTGAAGCGGTCATTGACGCCCTGTTCGACGTTTTCGAGCTGCATCGGAGTGTGCCAATGGATGCATTCGGTCGGGCTGATTGGCTCGAACATGCCGATATTCCCCTCGGCGAGAAACAGGTTCGGGAAGATGCAGGCGTGCGGTGGCCCCATCGTCATCCGTTTGCGCGCACCCTCATCGCCATAGGACTTGACCATGTTGGCAACATATTCGGGATAACGCTTCTCGTCGCAGCCGAACCATCCGAGCACGGACTTATAGGCCTTGCTGAAGTCGATCTCGGTGTGACCCATGCCCCAGTAGCGCGCCTCCGAGACAAGATCTTCCTCGCTCTGGAGGAGGGCGGCTTCGTCATAGCGGGTGCGGATCGCCTCCGCGAACGAGGGGTGAACGAAACTGACGTGATAACCGTCAACGTCATTTTCAGGCAGCATCTTCCAGTTCGACTTGAAACGATGCTGAACCCAGCCGCCGTCGAGCTTGAGCTTGCCGGTGGGCGACATTTCGCAGGCGCGGTCAATCAGCGCCGCCGACTTGCCGAGATGCTCCATCAGCGACATAACATTTTCGTTGAAGCTGGCAAAATAAAAGCCGCGATACTGCTCAATGCGCGGAAGCTTGGTGAGTCCCAGGCCCTTGCGGTCGGCGGTGAGGCCAGCCGGATAGGGTACGTCTACTAGATCACCCTGAAGATCGTACGCCCAGCCGTGATATTTGCAGACGATCGCTCGGGCCGAACCCCGGTCTTCAGAGCAGAGCAGATTTCCACGATGTGCACAGCGGTTGACGAACACGTTGACCTGCTCGTCTGCGGCGCGAATGACAACGATGGGATCGCCTGCAATGCGGCGGCGAACAAAATCGCCCCGTTTGGGAATTTCCGATTCATGCGCCACATAGACCCAGCCTTCGCGGAAAATGCGCTGCATCTCGTCCTTAAAAATGGACTCGCTGGTATAGAGCGACCCGTGAATCCGATCTTCTTGGATCAGCGCGGCGTAATCCACGTGACGCTCGCTTGAATCGTCATTCTTTTCCCGAAACGACATCATGTGTCTCCTCTTCCCAACATAACGGGTTGGTGACTCGTATGCTGTTAACCAAGCAGTCAGTCAAGGAAATAATTTAAGGGTAAACATGCGGCTCAGGAAGTCTCGGCTTCCTGTTGCACCAGTGATCGGAATGCGCTCACGGTTTGATTGAGGGTCGCAGCACAGATCTGCTCACCCAACAAGGTACGGGAGTGCGCGTCGGGCAAGACTGCCCAGGCGGTGGTCCAGTTGAGTGCCGGCAACAACAGATGCCGCACGGTGGTGGGATCAGCCTCGACGTGGCCGTCTTCTGCCAATGCGACGAGCAACTTGTCGAGCAACTCGCGATATTGTTCGGTCGACGGTCGCAGACGAAGCCGTGCTTCCTCAGGCAACCGATCCCATTCGCGCATCCACACGCGGTGAACGTATCGAAGATCGCCGTGCGCGATCCCGATATGGGTTGTGACTAGGGCAAGGAAGCGAGCCAGTGACCCGTTACCGGCCCGGCTCAGCGCTTCGTTCACGAGGGCATTCCCGTCGTCGATCCCCTTTTTGATCACCGCCTCAAGCAAATCATCCTTGGTCTTGAAATGATAGAACATCGTGCCGGAGGTAAGATTGAGCGCCTGAGCGATATCGCGGACTGAGGTCCGGTCATAACCCTGCTCCGCGATGAGGCGCGACGCGGCGGCGATGAACACGGCGATACGTGATGGATCGGCAGAAATATGAAGGGGAGCAAGTGACATCTGCAAAGCTTTCTAAGTGTCTGATTCGAAATTGGTTTGAGCGTTATCAGCGGTTTAATTTGACGTTCGCTCTGATCGTTGATTCAACGGTTATGAAATGAACCGAAGGAAATCAACGATGTGGGCTGACACCACACTAGCGCATCATGCACGCGCCGGAATGGTTTTGCCAAGCGATTCGACCGATGCTGATTGGGTCTTGCTGGAGCCGTTCCTGCTGCCGCCGTCTTGTGTGGCCCTGTCGGCGCAAGTGGCCGATGCGCCGGATTATCCTCTTCTGATGCGGGGTGGCCTGCCGTGACGGATGCTGCCACCCTGCTTTCCGCCGGTCTCGACAGTTACCTGTGGCGCGACAATCGCCTGTGACAAACGATTAACCACTACCTGCTGATGAATATGCGCGAGATGCAGAGCCGCGAGCCGTCGCCATCCGCCGGTGTGATCGACAGCCGGAGCGTGAACACCACAGAAAGGGGCGGGCCTCGGAGCTACCGGCAACCGCATCCGCTGGGCCGGGAGCGACAAAGATCGCGGTCTTCTCAATGGGGACATCACCCGCATCGTCGAAGTGTTTGTCGAAGGCTTCAAGACCTGCGGGCACGGCCACGCCGGCGCGGACTACCCAATGATCAGGGCGAACGCCACCAATGTGCTGGACCGCCGAGGGATGGCTCTATGTCGCCGCCGTGATCGATCTGTTCTCCAGGGGGATGGTTGGCTGGTCGATGAGCCGGTCGAGCAACTGTTGGGACAATGCCGCGATGGAGAGCTTCTTCTCCTTGCTCAAGACTGAGCGGATCGCGCGGAAAGTTTATCGCTCGCGCATCCACGCTAGGGCCGATGTGTTCGATTACATCGAATGCTTCTACAACCCCATCGGCAGACACTCGACCATCGGATACAAAAGCCCCATCGACGTCGAACGCGAAGCCGGTGTAGCATGAATGAGCCTATCTCAGTGTCCACCAAACGGCAGCAGGCCACAACTGGGTCCGCGGGCAAGACGGCGGTCTATTGACAGCCTGCGCGCCAGCGCGTCATATGGAACAGAAGGGCGCGTGGCGCATAACATGCCGGGCCCGCTAGGAGAAGAATGCAGCATGCTGCAAGGATTGATGCAGGACGCACCGTTGCTGGTCAGTGGTATATTACAATATGCCGCCCGCGCGCACGGCGAGCGGGAGATCGTCTCGAAGCTCGTCGACGAGTCCGTCTGGCGATATGACTGGCGTAGCTGCGACCAGCGTTCGCGCCAGGCGGCGCAGGCCCTTGGCGTGCTCGGTGTTGCAACGGGCGACCGCGTCTCCTCACTCGCCTGGAACACGCACCGCCATCTCGAACTCTTCTATGCTGTGCCTGGAATGGGGGCCGTTCTGCACACCGCCAACCCGCGCCTCAGCGACGAACAGATCGCCTTCACTATCGAGCATGCAGGTAGCCGTGTCCTCTTCTTTGAACCTAATCTTGCCGAACTCGTCGCACGGTTGCGCCCTCTCCTTCCCGGGGTCGAGCATTATGTCCTTCTCGCCGAGCGCGCAGCTTTCGTCCCGGATGTTGCCGACGCGTTGAATTATGAGGCCTTGCTAGCGCACGAGGACGGCGCCCTCGCCTGGCCGAGCTTCGATGAAAAGGCGGCCGCCTTTCTTTGCTATACCTCGGGGACGACAGGCGACCCCAAGGGCGTCCTCTACAGCCACCGCTCGATCGTTCTCCATGCCATGGCGGCCGGCCTCAGCAGCGCCTTCGGATTCAGTGCTTTCGATGTCATCATGCCGTGCTCTTCAATGTATCACGCCACCGCATGGGGTCTGCCCTTCACGGCTGCGATCAACGGCTGCAAGCTTGTGCTTCCGTGCGACAAGATGGACGGTGCCAGTCTTGCCGACCTGATCAACGAAGAGGGCGTCACCTTTTCGGGCGGCGTGCCAACGATATGGACGATGTACCTCGCGCACCTTGATGCCACGGAGAAAGGCGTCGGCAATCTCAAGCGCCTCGTAATCGGCGGCTCGGCCGTGCCGAGGGCAATGGCCGAAACGTTTCGGACACAATATGGAGTCACCGTGCTCCAGCTGTGGGGCATGACCGAAACCAATCCGCTCGGGGTGATTTCGACACCCACCCCGCTCCTTATGGCCGAAGGTGAGGATTTCGCGATCGATGTTCTGCTCAGCAAGCAGGGTCGCATGCAGTTCGGCATCGAACTGCGCATTATCGATGATGGCGGCGTGCCGCTGCCATGGGACGGCGAGCAAGCTGGCGCGCTTCAGGTGCGCGGACCATGGGTCGTCGACCGCTATTTTCCCGATATTGAAGGCGCCGGCAGCGATGGCTGGTTCGACACCGGCGACATCGGCACGATTGACCGCTTTGGCTTTCTCCGGCTGACTGATCGCGCGAAGGACGTCATCAAGTCAGGCGGCGAGTGGATCAGCTCGATTGATATCGAGAATGCGGCGGTTGGATACCCCGGCGTCCGGGTCGCGGCGGTCGTTGGCGTATATCATCCAAAATGGGAAGAGCGTCCCCTTCTCGTGATTGAAACGCATGAGGGGCAAGACGTCACAGAGGACGCCATTCGCGCGCATCTGGAGACGAAGGTTGTTCGTTGGTGGCTCCCGGACGACATCCTGTTCGCGACAGTACCGCTCACTGCAACGGGAAAGATCGATAAAAAGGGCTTACGCGAAACGTATCGCGACCACCTTGCCTAGGCGAGGTCACATCCGGCAAGGCTATATAGAATAGAATTCAACGCCTTCGGGCAATAGCCCGCTTCTCTTTTTTCAGTAGCTTCTTGGCAGACCAAGGACATGTTCAGCGACATAGGACAGGATCATGTTCGTGCTAATCGGGGCCACTTGATACAACCGGGTTTCACGGTACTTGCGCTCAATGTCATATTCGACAGCAAAACCAAATCCGCCATGGGTCTGGATGCAGGCTTCACCGGCAGCCCAGCTTGCCTCTGCAGCGAGCATTTTTGAGATATTGGCTTGCTCGCCAACATTTTCGCCCGCCTCATATTTGCGCAGCCCGTCATGCACCATCAACTCGGCAGCGCGCATTTGTGCGTAGGCGCGAGCGATAGGAAATTGCACACCCTGATTCTGGCCGATAGGGCGACCGAAAAGAACGCGCTCATTCGCGTAGGCCGTTGCCTTGTTGATGAACCATTTAGCATCGCCTACGCATTCCGCAGCGATCAGCAGGCGCTCGGCGTTCATGCCTGACAGGATGTATCGAAAGCCTTTGCCCTCATCGCCAATCAAATTTGCGACAGGTACGCGTAAGTCCTCGAAGAAGACTTCGGTGGTCGCGTGGTTCATCATCGTTTCGATGGGTCGTATGGTGAGGCCATTGCCGATCGCTTCGCGCATATCGACGAGGAACACCGAGAGCCCCTCGGTGCGCGATGCTACCTGATCTTGCGGCGTGGTGCGAGCGAGGAGAATCATCAAGTCCGAATGTTCGGCGCGGCTGGTCCACAGTTTCTGCCCGTTGATGATATAGTGATCGCCATCCCTTTTTGCGGAAGTTTTCAGGCTTAGTGTATCCGTGCCGCTGGTCGGTTCGGTTACGCCAAAGGCCTGCAGCCGCAATTCGCCGCTCGCAACCTTGGGAAGATATTGTGCTTTCTGCGCGTCGTTGCCATGGCGCAACAGCGTGCCCATCACGTACATTTGCGCATGGCACGCGCCGCCATTGCAGCCCTGTGCCTGGATCTCCTCCAGGATAGCCGCCGCCGCGGATATCGGTAGCCCGGCCCCACCATATTGTTCGGGGATTAACGCAGCGAGGTAACCGGCTTTGCTAAGCTGCTCGACAAATTCTGTTGGGTAATCGCGCTCCTTATCCTTGGCACGCCAATATTCGCCCGGAAATCTCTGGCAGAGCTTGGCCACCTCTTCGCGAATATGCGGATAACCAGGATCGATGTCATTCATTCACAAAGTCTCTCAGCCAGCAGTGGCTGGCAGCAGCGCAGCGCGTTGGTTCATACACACAAATAGCTCAGATCGGGTCATAGCCGAATATGTCCCCCGACCGCTCGGCCGGGTTGGAAAAGCTCGGACGAAATGCCGGCAACATCTCATCCGCCAATGCCTGTGCCGTCCAGCCCTCGTTCTTCTGCATTGACCGGATCGGTCGCGGTTTCGAAAAAAGGACGATCTCGTTTTTACGTACCGAAAATATCTGGTTTGTGACTTCGCTCGCGGCATCGCTTGCGAGAAATGCGACGAGTGGGGCAACCTTGTCAGCGGTCATCGACTTCATTCGGTTAACACGTTCCTGCTCCTCGGGAGTCGTCGCCGGAATTGA
This sequence comes from uncultured Sphingorhabdus sp., assembly GCA_964591835.1. Taxonomy (GTDB): domain Bacteria; phylum Pseudomonadota; class Alphaproteobacteria; order Sphingomonadales; family Sphingomonadaceae; genus Sphingorhabdus_B. The sequence goes on from CAZQBS010000001.1 coordinate 204,269, forward strand.
GGACGTCATTCGACTCCATGCAAACGGTGCAATGCAGTTTGACCGAACATTCGCGCGGGCCATGTCCAGCGCTATCGATTGAGACAAGCCGACGATGCCGAGTTTGGCAGCCGAATAATTGGCTTGGCCGAAATTTCCGATTAACCCGCTGGTGGACGTGAAGTGGATAAAACTGCCCGACTGTTGCTCACGAAAATAGGGTGTCGCCGCTTTCGACACGTTGAAACACCCGTTGAGATGCACGTCGATAACGGCGTTCCAATCTTCGTGGCTCATCTTGTGCCAAATGCGGTCCCGCAAGAACCCTGCATTATTAACGACGGCATCGATCCGTCCAAATTGCTGAACCGCATCTTCGATGATTGTGGAAGCGCCTTTTGGATCGGCGACGCTTGCTCCGTTTGCGAAGGCTTTGCCGCCGGCAGACCTGATGTCTGCTACGGTTTGTTGCGCGGGAGAATGGTCGGCTCCCTCACCCTCTTCGCTGGTACCCAAGTCATTAACAAGGACTGCCGCACCTTCCTTAGCGCAGAGCAAAGCAATTTCGCGCCCGACACCGCGCCCCGCACCAGTCACCGCCACAACCTTGTTTTCCAGAATACCCGCCATGAGGTTCTCCTAAGTGCCCAATTGTCAAGGTCGTAAGCGAGTTGGCTATCTAATTCAACATATCGAATCATGTTTCAACATTGTGAAATATATTGCGCGGGTTGGCGTGTTTTATTTCCCCGATGTGATTGCATGCCGGACCTTCAGCAGCTCCCCGCCAAGTTCGTCAATTGCAGCATCGCTTCTTGACCCGGCGAGCATTGAAGCGGACAGGCAAAATCCGGGTGCAACCGCAGTCACCGGGACAGCAATCGTCCACACCCCGCGATGAGCAGCGCCAAGATCAATCGCATATCCCTTCTTGTTGGCTATGTGCACCTGTTGCTCATAGTCTTCAAAGCCAAGGTCCGACTGCCAGCGCACGGCTGCAAACCGGCGTCTCATCTCGGCCGCATCAATAGCCTGCGCCGATGCCAGGGCTCGGCCGGCGGCGCCTGCCCCAAGCGGCTGACGCTGCGCATCTGCGAGTTTCAACCGCATGCCGGCGTCACTTTCAGTGTGCGAAACCAGACGCATGCGTTCGGCAGAAAATACCTTCCACAAGCCGACCGCAACATCTGCGGCCTGCGAAAATTTGTGCATGAGAGGCACCGCCCGATCAACAAACGCCTGTTCTGCACCGCTCTTCAGAGCCTCTGCTTCAGACCAAATGGGGGTGAGGCGATATTTTTTCGTGCGGAGATCCCGCTCGATGACGCCTTCTTCGACCAGAGTTTTGAGAAGGTTGAGGCAGCTCGACGGGCTCAGTTCAAGCATCCGTACTATTTCAGACAGCGAGAGTGGATTGCGTTGGGCAAGCACACGAAGAATACTCAGCGATTGAGAAACGGATTTAACGGGGACAGTCATGCAAGCGATATTAGTTTGCACATATGTGAATTACAATTCTAAATGTTGAAATATTGGCAGAGTGCGACTATTCCGGCGCGAATCGCCACAGAGCATCATGAACCGCTTGCGGATCATCGATATTCGGTCATCGCGACTGAATATCCGCCAGCGGCCAAATCGGAGAGTTGACCATGAGCAATCAAAATTCCGGCATGGACGAGAGAGTTTTTCAGCAGTTTATCGATCAGCTCAAGCGCTATGTGCGTGAGCGGCTGCTGCCGGCAGAAAAGCTGATCATCGAAACCGACGAGATACCTGGTGAAATTCTGGACGAAATGCGAGAGATGGGGCTGTTCGGCCTGACCATGCCCGAGGATTATGGTGGCGCAGGTATGAATACCGCGCAATATATCCGCACCATTCATACGATTAGCTATGCGATGCCGGCATTTCGTTCGATCATTTCAATCAATATCGGTATGTTTGCGTCGGCGTTGAAAAACGGCGGCAGCGAAGCTCAAAAAGCTGAGTGGCTGCCGCGGATTGCGGCTGGCGAGATTGCCGCATTTGGCCTGACCGAACCAGGCTCCGGATCCGACTCTGCAGGTCTTCAAACGACCGCCGTCCAAACCGATAACGGATGGGTGCTCAATGGCACCAAGCGCTACATTACCAATGCTCCCTTTGCCAAAGTCGGGCTCATCATGGCGCGCACGCATAAAGAGAATCTACCCAAAAACGCACATATCTCGGCGTTCATCGTAGCGATGGACGCGCCCGGCGTATCGACCGGCAAGTCGGACAAGAAAATGGGCCAGTCGGGCAGCCATATTTCCGACATCATATTGGACGATGTCCGTGTTGGCGGTGAAGCTTTGCTGGGCGGCGAAGTCGGCAAGGGCTTTGTGTTTGCCATGATGAGTCTCGACAATGGCCGCATGTCCGTTGGAGCTGCAGCGACCGCTTATGCGCGGCGCGCGCTAGACAGTGCTGTTCGCTATGCCACCGAACGCAAGGCTTTTGGTGAACCAATCGCCAATTTCCAGCTCATCCAGCAAATGCTCGCCCAAAGCGAAATAGACATTTATGCCGCTGAATGCATGATGGCAGATGTAACGCGTCGGGCCGATGCGGGAGAGAATGTCCTGCTCAAAGCTGCCGCATTCAAGGTTTTTGCATCCGAAATGTGCGGCAGAGTCGTCGATGCCTGTGTTCAGGTTTATGGCGGCGCAGGGTATCTTGCAGAATATGACGCCGAGCGCTTCTTCCGGGATGCACGTATCTATCGCATCTACGAAGGTACGACACAGATCCTCCAGCTCCAGATCGCAAAGCATATGCTGCGCGAGTTTAAGGCCACGAGCTAAATGTACGATTTGCTTTCCGGGCTATCGATCATTGAGGCGTCATCCTTCGTAGCCTCTCCAACTGCGGGCCTGTATTGCGCACAAATGGGTGCAGAGGTCATCCGCGTGGACCACATCGGCGGTGGTCCCGATTTTCATCGCTGGCCGGTAACCGAACGCAACGACTCATTTTATTGGGAAAATCTGAACCGCGCCAAGAAGTCGGTGGCGCTGGACCTCGCCCATCCCGAGGGCCGAGAGCTTTTGCAGGAATTGGTGCGAGCAACGGGACAGTTCATCACGAATTTTCCGGTGGATGGATTTCTCTGTTATGACAAGCTTGCCGAACGGCATCCAAATCTGGTCATTGCCCGCGTCATGGGGTGGGCCGATGGTTCGCCCGCGCTTGATTACACGGTCAACAATTCTGTGGGCTATCCCATGCTGACAGGCAACGGACCTGAACCTGTGAATCATGTACTGCCTGCGTGGGATTTGCTTACCGGTGCCTATGCCGCCTTTGCCCTGCTCGCTGCCATCCGGCGCCGCGAGGCGACCGGCAAGGGCAGTGAAGTGCGGTTGCCCCTGTCGGATATTGCGATTGGCACGGTCGCCAATCTCGGAGGGATAGCCGAGATTCTCTATTCCGGCGAGAATCGCCCTCGCTTGGGCAACGCAGTCTATGGCTTGTTTGGTCGCGATTTTGTGACTCTCGACGGCGAACGGACGATGGTTGTGGTCGTGACGCCGCGCCAATGGGCGAACCTTGTCGCAACGCTGGAGCTTGCCTCCCAAATTGAAGCTATCGAGTCGCAGCGGGGCATATCTTTTGCCAAGGATGACGGGCTGCGATTTGTCCATCGGGATGCTCTTTACCCCTTGTTCGAGTGCGCTATCGCCAGCCGGAAGCACGCAGATCTAGCCGCTGCTTTTGATGCATGCGGGATCATCCACTCCCCGTATCGAACGATGCTGGAAGCCGTGAAGGATCCAGCGCTCGTCGAGGACAATCCGATATTTGGCGAATCTGCCAATCCCAGCGGCTTCAATTATCCCGCTGCTGGGGCCTTTGCGACGGTACCGCAATTGGATCGGCAAGTGCCCCGCCCAGCACCTCGCAATGGCGAGCATAGCGAAGAGATACTTTCAACCCGTCTGTCGCTTTCATCGGGCCAAATTGCCCGGCTAATCGACGCCGGTATCGTCGGCGCCGCATCAATTGGAGCAAGATAAATGACCTTAAGACGCGCCGCCATTGTCGCCCCGATGCGTACCGCCGTTGGCAAATTCGGCGGCAGCCTGTCATCCATGACTGCCGGTGACCTCGGGGCCGTCATTTTGAAATCACTTGTTGAACGCACCAAAATCGATCCGGCGCGCGTTGATGACGTCGTATTTTCACAAGGTTACGGCAATGCCGAAGCGCCTTGTATCGGTCATTGGTCGTGGCTTGCTGCCGGACTTCCGATAGAAGTGCCGGGTTACCAGCTGGATCGCCGATGCGGGTCAGGCCTGCAAGCTGTAATCAATGCGGCAATGATGGTGCAGACCGGCATGTCCGACGTTGTCGTCGCCGGCGGCGTCGAATCCATGTCCAACGTCGAACATTACAGTACTGATATACGCAAGGGCGTGCGGTCGGGAAATATGACTTTGCATGACCGCCTTACCCGCGGGCGCATCATGTCACAGCCCGTCGAGCGCTTTGGCGTGATCTCGGGAATGATCGAGACCGCCGAAAATCTCGCAAAAGACTATAATATCAGCCGCGAGGCATGTGACATGTTTGCGGTACGTAGCCATCAGCGCGCAACAAAGGCATGGAAAAACGGACTCTTCGACGATGAGCTGGTGCCCGTATCCGTGCCGCAAAAGAAGGGTGACCCTGTCATCTTTGACCATGATGAAGGCTACCGAGCCGATGCCAGCATGGAAACGCTTGGTAAATTACGTCCGCTAGAAGGCGGTGTCGTGACCGCAGGCAATGCGAGCCAGCAGAATGACGCCGCCGCCGCCTGCCTTGTCGTCGCCGAAGACAAGCTCGACGAACTCGGGTTGGAGCCGATCGCCTGGTATCACAGTTCTGCGGCTGCGGGCTGCGACCCCAGCCGCATGGGCATCGGTCCTGTACCCGCAGTCGAACGACTGTTTGCCCGTAACGGGTTGGGCTGGGGAGATATCGACCTCGTCGAACTCAACGAAGCCTTCGCGCCGCAAGTGCTCGCGGTGCTAAAGGGCTGGGGCTGGTCGGATGACGACAGCCGGAACGATATGCTCAACGTCAACGGTTCGGGCATCTCGCTCGGCCATCCGATCGGCGCCACTGGCGTGCGTATCCTCGCGAACCTGACGCGCGAACTCGGTCGCAGGGGCGGCCGCTTTGGCCTTGAGACGATGTGCATCGGTGGTGGCCAGGGTATCGCTGCGATCTTTGAGCGCGTTGTCTGAGCATGCGCGACTTGCGCCAAGCCCTGACCAACGCCGAAGTCTATCGCGCCGCTGCGCACAGTGCGCTGGCGAAGCGGCTCGCCAGCCGTTCGATCGACAGCGAGCAGCGCGCGGCACACGGCTTTGCATGGGTGGCAACGACCGTTGCGGCGTTGAGATCAACACTCGATTGGTTGGCCGCAAGTGAGGGGGTGAACCCACTCGATAAGAAGATCGCAACCCTCGCTTTTGCCGAGGGTGTGGCCCAGCTCGTCGGTGGCCTGCCAATGGGGCAGAACGAGATATTCCGCCCCGCCGATCTCGGGCTTCGCGCAGCAGCGCGAACGCTTGCCGACGCTTGCGCCATGCTGCTCGATGCTGATCATGTAACGACGCGTGCAGAGGTAGCCGCGGCTCTCGCCGATGGCCACTGGCCGAGCGAGACGCTATACGATGCCGAACTCGACTCAATCCGCAAGCAATACCGCCGCTTCACCGACGCTGCGATCATCCCGCAGGCGCACGGCTGGCATCTTTCCAACGCGTTGATCCCCGAAGCAACAGTGCAGGCGATGGCTGAACTCGGCACCTTTGGCGTTTGTATTCCCGAAGAATTTGGCGGGCTCGGACTTGGCAAGCTCGTCATGTGTATCGTCACGGAAGAATTGTCGCGCGGTTGGATTGGCGCTGGCTCGCTCGGCACGCGGTCAGAAATTGCCGGCGAACTGATTGTCCTCGGCGGTACCGATAGGCAAAAGGCCGAATGGCTCCCGAAAATCGCGCGCGGCGAAATCCTTCCGACCGCAGTGTTCACCGAACCGGATGTCGGGTCGGATCTCGGCTCGCTCCAGACACGTGCACGGCGCGAAGGCGACCATTGGGTGATCGACGGCGCAAAGAACTGGATCACCCACGCCGCCCGCTCCGACCTGATGACGTTGCTCGCACGTACCCTGCCCGACGGAAAGGGCTATGCTGGCCTGTCAATGTTGCTCGTCCCCAAGCCGCGCGGAACCGAGACGCATCCATTTCCCGCTTCAGGTATGACCGGTAGCGAGATTGAGGTGCTCGGCTATCGGGGCATGCGCGAATATGCGTTGCAGTTCGATGGCATGCGCGCGCCCGAAGACGCATTGCTTGGCGATGAAGAAGGGCAAGGGTTCAAGCAGCTTATGCGTACCTTCGAGGGCGCTCGTATCCAGACCGCCGCGCGCGCGGTCGGCGTCGCGCGCCGCGCGCGTGAGCGCGGGCTTAGCTACGCTGGAACGCGCAAACAGTTCGGTAAGGCGATCGCCCATTTCCCCCGCGTATCGGACAAGCTGGCCATGAGTCTTGTCGATTTCGTGATGGCGCGCGAGCTGAGCTACGCCGCTGCCCGGGCCAAGGATGGCGGGAAACGCTGTGACATCGAAGCCGGTATGGCCAAACTGCTTGGCGCGCGGGTGGCTTGGTCGAATGCCGATGCGGCGCTGCAGATTCACGGTGGTAACGGCTACGCGCTCGAATATGAGATCAGCCGCATTTTGTGTGATGCCCGCATCCTCAACATCTTTGAGGGAGCCGCTGAAATCCAGGCACAAGTCATTGCGCGCGGTCTCGTCGGAGGGCGCAACTGATGGGTGACTGGGAGCATTGGATTGGTCGCAAAGCGACCAGCCGTGACTATGTTGGCAAAGCACTGCTAGATCGCTGGCTTGCTACTTTAGACATTAACAGCACAGCTAATGGTGTAGTTCCGCAAGGCTTTCACTGGTGTCTTTGCTTGCCTGACGCGCCGACTTCATTGCTGGGCACTGATGGGCACCCTGTCCGTAACGAAAATCCCGAGAGCTTCCTACCACCGATCCCATTGCCGCGCCGGATGTGGGCAGCAAGCAAGGTGGATTTTCATGTACCTCTTCAGGTCAATGATGATGTCACCCGTACTTCGCGCATTGCTAGCATCACCGAGAAGCAAGGTGCCTCGGGTAAATTGGTCTTCGTCGACATTGCACATGAGACATGCGCCAACGGGACGCTTTGCGTCACCGAGACTCAATCAATCGTTTATCGCGAAGCTGCATCCGCCAGCACTTCCGTTGCGCCACCCGCACCAAAGGGCACAGTATTTGATGCGAGCCCCTGGGAAACATGCCGGGTGATTTTACCCACAGAAACGCTGTTATTTCGCTATTCGGCACTGACCTTCAACAGCCATCGCATTCATTACGACCTGCCTTATGCTACAAATGAGGAAGGTTATTGCGGCCTTGTGGTACACGGACCTCTTGTGGCGACATTGCTGCTAGAACTTGCGCAGGGTGAGTTTGGGGACGATCAGCTCAAGAGCTTTTCTTTCCGTGGCATGTCCCCCGCGATCAGTGGTGCAGAACTGAATCTGGTCATGCGCCAGAGTGGAAATGAAGTCCAGCTCGGGGCGTTCTGCAATGAGGGACGAGAATTGATGCGCGCCACTGGATTCATCCGATTTTGACCAAATAATAAGTAGCCAGTAGGACGCTGGCGACACAGTGCCGAGGCGACCAAAAGAGTCGCGCTCAGTGCTGCCGGCGTTGCGCGTGTTCGAAGATGGATGGGCGTAGCTTTTTCGAAATTGGGTGGGACAACGCGATTAACCCATCCTCCTGCAACAGGTCGTTGCTTTCGATTGCGGACGGCCCCTTCGCCTTATCCAACTACCAGGTCATGTGATAAATGCTTCCATCGGGACAGTCATGCTCTCCGTTGATCGACGCTGTCAACGCCTCAAGGCCGACCCCTTCTGAGACATTGACTACCACCTCGATCTCTACATCGTCAGAAATCTATTCTCGCTTTCCAAGTGTGAAATGATCGGCGATCACGTCCCGAAAGGCAGGCCGAAACATGCGCTTCGCGCGGCTGATGAGACACGCCTTGCTCAAGCTGCTCCGGATTGACACCAGTCTATGGTTTGTCGCAAGAAGCTTCGCCCGAAATCTCGACGACTACAAAAGCTCCTCACAGCCGCCGGTAAAGCGCGAGGCGTGTATGCAACACAGCCGGATTTGGCGACTTGATGGCAGTCGTCGCCTACTGGAAAATAGTGCCGTCACCAGTCGAGTTCGTCACGTATTACAGCTACTTATCCTTCGCAGATAGCTGAGGCCCGGTGGTTGGGGGATCGCTGTGCCTTTTTTTATTGTGCATCAACTAATTATACAAAGCTTTGCAATTTCATGACGGATATACGTCACGTAATTTAAGAACTGTCAGATCAATCGCATGAAAGAGTCGTCTGCCCGGACTAGCGCCGCCCCAAATCAAAGGGGAAATCTATCATGCACGTTCGACCAAAGGCGTATCTGCGCAGCTTTAAATCAGTCTTGCTCACCACTTTAGCAGTTTCAACCGCAACAGTAGCACAGCCCGTATCTGCCCAGGAAGCACCGGTCGACGATGAAGCGGCCGACGAAATAGTGGTCACCGGCTCCATTGTTGCCGCGCAGGAATCGTCAATTCGAGCCAAGCGCGAAGCATTGAACCTTGTCGATGTTGCCGCCGCGGACTCGGTGGGCCGCTTCCCCGATCAGAACAGCGCGGCCGCGCTTTCCCGCCTGCCAGCCGTTGCCGTACAGCGCGATCAGGGGCAGGAACGCTATATTCAGGTGCGCGGTGCACCCAACCGCTGGACTTCGGTCAGCATCGACGGCATCCCGATGATCGGCGTCGATGAAGGCGGCGACACACGCGCTTTCCGGTTCGACGCTGTGCCTGCAGTCTTGTTGTCACAGCTCTCAATCAACAAATCGCTCACCGCCGACCTCCAGGCCGATGCGATTGTTGCCAATATCGACCTCAAAACCTATTCTCCGCTCGCCAATCGTGGCTTCCACGTCAGCGGCGACTTGGGCTACGGTTTCATGGATCAGGGCAAGGGCGAACAGCGTCAGGGCTCGATCCGCATATCATGGGCCGACGACACATTCGGCGTGGTCGCAGGCGGATCGCATTACCGCCGCAAACAGCTGACTGATAACCGCGAGGTCGGTCTGTATGACGCGCCAACCAGCGCCGCCGATACGACCTTTGGCCCGACCGAAATCGACATCCGCCAATATGAGATCGAACGCTGGAACAACGGCCTGTTCGCAGGCATCGAATATGAGCCAGTCGTTGGCCAGCGGATTTATGCCAGCACCATCTTTACCGAGTTCAACGATGACGAGCAGCGCAACCAATATGAGTTGCGCCTCGACCGCGCGAGTTCGGGCTTTCGTAATCTTGACAGCGGTAACCTCGTCAATGTGCCGCTGCGTGGAAGCTTCAACTATGGCGAATATCGCAACCGCAACTTCATCAATACCATCGGCGGCGAGCATAAAAGCGATGACGGTTTCACCATCGGACTGAAGGTCAACTACACCCGCACCGAGAATAGCAGCTACCTTCCCTTGGTTCAGGCCAGCACCGCATCGGGCCTCGGCTCGCCGTCATTGACCTATGACCGCAGCGACCCGCGCTTTCCGATTGTCACGCTCTATTCGACCGTTGCAGGCGCGACGCCGGGTACCTTTGCCCGCGGTCCGTTGCTCACAACGTCGCCGCAAGCGACCTTGGTTCCCGGCGGCGCTATCCTGATTGGAGCTTATCAGGAAACCGTATCGGACAGCTACACCGTCAAGCTCGACATGTCGAAAGAGATGGGCGACCTTACCTTATCGGCGGGCGGGCTTTATGCCGACCGGACGATTACCGGCAACAATTTCTCCTTCGTCAATGTCGTTGCGGTTGGCGCTCTCGGCGCGACCGTTGGCCTGCCGTTCAACGTCAACAATTACGTCACGAGCCGTCCTTGGGACACGCAGTTTCCATTGGGCTTCACGCTCAACTATATCGACAATCGCGCGATGCGTGCCGACCTCGATAAACTGCTTGCGGCGTTGCAGGCGGCAGGGCGGTTCAACCCCGCCAACAATGTGCCTTCGACGGACAAATATGGCCAGGACGAGCAAACCTTTGCTGGTTACGTGATGGCGAAAGTCGATCTCGGCTCCGCCACCATCGTCGGCGGCGTGCGCGTCGAACATTACAAGCTCGACAATAGCGGCTTTGCCCGCATCGGCGCGACAGATAACCCACTGACTATTCGCCAGACCTACACCGATTTCTTCCCGAGCATCAACGCGCGCTTCAATCTCACCGATGATCTCGTGCTCCGCGTCGCGGGACAGCGCGGTGTGTCGCGCCCGGCCTACGGCGCCATTCGAGTCGGCAGCTCGATCAACGACACCGCATCGCCCGGCACGATCGGCGGCGGCAACCCGGGGCTGAAGCCTGAATATACTTGGGGGGTCGACGGCAGCATCGAATATTATCTGCCGGGCAAAGGTATCATTTCGGTCGCTGGTTTCTACCGCACCGTCGACAATGTGCTGTATCAATCGGCGCAGCCGGTCGGCAGTGACGTATTCGATTTCGGCGGACGTGACCGTTCCAACTATATCCTGTCATCAACCTTCAACGGAGAAAACGGCAAGCTGTACGGCGTTGAATTCAACTATCAGCAGCAGTTCAGCTTCTTACCCTCGCCGCTCGACGGCTTCGGCTTTCAAGGCAATGTGACGCTGCTCGACGGCCAATATGACACGCAAACCATCGGCGGCATCCAGCAGACCGGTTTGCAGTTCCAAGGGCTGTCCGACACCATCGCCAACGCCTCGCTGTATTTCGAGAAATACGGTCTATCGGCGCGAGTGAGTTACCAGTGGCGGTCGGACTGGCTCGATACACTGGGTGGCCTTGGCAGTGGCGAATTCCGGCAGGAATATGAAAATGTCGATGTCAGCCTGCGCTATCAGCTGACCGACAATTTCACGTTATTTGCCGACCTGTCGAACCTGACAGATGAAATATATGTGGCGTATCAGGATAACAACACTCAGCCGACCGAAGTCGAACAAATCGGTGCCCGCTACCTGTTCGGCGTCCGTTTCAGCTTCTAAAAGGAGACAGCATTATGCGTAAGTTCCTAGTCATCGGCCTTTTTGCCGCCACCCCCGCCTTTGCAGTCGATAAAGCCGAAGTGATGCGCAAGGATGCCGAGAATGTCACCGTCAGTTGGCAAGACAGCGATCCGGTCGATGTTTACCTGAGCGCGACCCCAACGCTCGCCGCTGACGCCAAACCAGCGGTGGCAGCGAGCCGAACCGGCGTAGCAACACTCACGCTTCCGACGGAAAAGCGTCAATATGTGATTCTGCGTGATGGCGGCGACAAGAGCCTGACCGTAGTTGCCGAACGTTTGTTCCCGCTCGAAAAAGGAAGCAATTTCCGCGATGTCGGCGGTTATGTTGGTGCTAACGACAAGACCGTTAAATGGGGTAAAATTTTCCGTTCGGGTGCGCTGCCTCTGCTTTCCGAAAAAGACTATGCCCTACTAAGTGGCCTCAAGGTCAAATCCATCGTCGATTTACGCTCATTGGAAGAACGCGAAGTCGCCGCCACCCAGCTTGACGACCGCACTGGCGCATTGTTCCTCAGCAACGACTATTCGCTCAAGCCGCTGATGCGCAACTTTGCGGCGGGCAATGGCGAGAATGTCTATGTCGGCATGGAAAAGCTTCTGAAGCCGCAATATCGGGCGATATTTGCGCGCCTGCTCGCAAATGACGGCGCCGTGATGTATCATTGCTCGGCGGGACAAGACCGCACCGGGATGGCAAGCGCGCTAATCCTCACCGCGCTTGGTGTCGACCGTGAAACGATCATCAAGGATTATCACCTTTCGACCCCAAGCCGCCGTCCGCAATGGGAAATGCCTGCGCTTGATCCAGCCGAGCATCTCGACAACCCGATTGTGCAATATTATGCCGCAGCCGCCAAAAAACCCGGCGGCGTGCAGGCCGAGCCGCTCTATTCAAAAAGCGGTGTGTCGCATCTCGTGCAATTCTTCGCTTATCTCGACACCGAATATGGCGGCGTTGAGGGCTATATGGCGAAAGAACTTGGCGTTGGCCCCGACGAGATCGCAAAGCTGCGCGCGCTCTATCTCGAGGCCTGACGCGCACGGCATGTAAATAAAAAGGCCCGGTGAATTCCTCCACCGGGCCTTATCATATTCGGCTTAGTAAGCGCGCGCTTGACGCCATTCACGGTCGCCGGGCGTTGTCAACCGATCCAAGCGGCGCGTGAACCCGCCTGCACGTCACTGTTAGGAATAGACTTCTATGAGATTGTAGCCCTCATCGATAATGTGGGGAGAAATCTAGCAAGCGCAGGCTTCGCGGATTAGTATCAGGCTTTCCCTATCCGGTGTAAGCGTTTCGTCTGTTAGCTATTTTAAACTCAATCTTACAAATCTGGAAGGGGCTGTCCTTACTGGACCGACGGCATAATGCGGCGCATGAAGGCATCAAACAGCGGAACGGTAAAGGCGGACTGGCCATAGCCGGGGGTGTAAATCATGCCTTTTGCAACAAGCGAGGCACGGACAGGGCCGAAAGAAGATGGTTTACGGCCCAGGTGCTCCGCAATGGCTGTCGAATTATACGGGCCTTCGCCAAGATCGGCCATTGCGCGCAGATAGAGCTTTTCCGAAGGGGTCATCCGGTCAAAGCGGACTCGAAAAAAGCTATCATCAAGTGCAGATATTGCCGTCGGATTTGCTATCTCTACATCTTCAGCCGTGATCGGACACCGCTCTGCGGTGTCCCAGCATTGCTTACCCCATTCCTGAAGAAAATACGGATATCCTCGCGTAATTTCAAGAATTCTGGCTATAGCTTCGGGCTCGATACTGCACCCTTCTGCTTCGATCGGATGGACAATTGCCGCAGTTGCGGCGGTCGTATCGAGCGGACCGATACTTGTGAACAAAAACAACCGCTCAGCGTATGACTTCGCCTTGCCCATTTGGCCTGCTAATTGCGGCAAGCCGGCTGCGACCATCGTTATGGGGCGATCATTCTGTCTGGCGCGATGCAATGCCGTTATGAGCGCAGCTAATTCCCGTTCGGGCACATACTGAAGCTCGTCAATAAACAGGACCAGCGACGTCCCTCGTTCCCCAGCAGCGGCCCCCACCAGATCGATGAGATCGATCAGGTCAGATTCGAGGTCTCCGTTGTCGGCAATGCCGATTTCGCCGAGATCAATCGATGCTTCCAGTTCGCCGTAACTGAGTTTGAATGCCTTCACGAATCTGGCCAACGCCCCAAGGCCCCGCTTTGCCAAAGTCATGGCAGCTTGGCCGCGGTCAAGCTTGAGCAGTGCTGTCCGCAATGCCGGCACCAACATTGCAGGCAAGGATTGGCCCTCAGGGGCTTCGATAGGGACCGTAACAATGCCTTCGCCTTCGGCGGCGCGACGCATTTCGTTGAGTAGGACAGTCTTGCCGACGCCGCGCAATCCGATCAAAATCGCACTTTGGGCATGTCGGCCATTCCGGATTCGATCTAGCGCGATTGCAACCCCTTCCATGGCAGATGCGCGACCTGCCAGCTCGGGAGGTCTGCTGCCTGCACCTGGGGCAAAGGGATTACGTCGTGGATCCATATCTAGGCTTTTTACCCAGTTCTACATGATTCGTATAGAACTATATAAAACCTATAGAACTTGTCGCCGAAGGTGCGGATTTTTCAACGTCGCAACCCGTCCATAACTCGGGACACTGCCCCGCCCTTGACTGACTGCTTGCGGACATAGCGCAGCGCGGTCGACACTGACGTCCAGCCAATCGCCAGGCACACCCCGGCCCCGTCCTCGCCGCTGGCGAACAGATCTTGCGTGAGCCCGACCCGCATCGAATGTGTGCTGATAGCCCGGACAAGGTCCCCTTCCCTACCCGGCTCCAGTTCGATCATGCCTTCGTCGATCACCGCGCGGACCAGCCGCTTGTAGATCACGCCAATGCCTTGCCTTGTGAGCGGGCCCTCGCCAATGGCATAACGCGCCGTTGGCGGTTCAGCGGGACTGCCCTGCAGCCGTTCCTGCCAGCGACGTGTTTGCCCCGGAATGCTAAAATATGCCTGTGGCGGGCGCGCAGGACGGCCTTGACGCCGGTCCACGCCCACACGGCGGAACAAAGGCCCGTCTTCGAGGCCGGACGCCTCCAGCCACGCCCCGATCCGCCGCATCGTATCGACCGAAAGCCAAGCGTAGCGCCCCTCCCCTTCCTGATCGGTCTTGGTCTTGCCAATCGCCAGAATCCCGCGCCCATCGGCCTGCGGATCAACGTCGCGTATGTCGATCGCAGCCAGTTCGCTAACGCGTAAGCCGGACTCGAACGCGACCGCCAGCAGCGCACCGTCGCGCAAGCCCTGCAAATCACTTCCGCAAACAGAGAACAGCATAGCGAGCGTCACGCCTTCCACTTCGTCCTGCGGGTTCATCATTGGTCCCAGCCTGACGCCTGCGGCCTGTCGCTGCTGGCTGCCTTTCCGCCGGCGCGCAGCCTTTAGCGCATCCGCGACCATTGCCGCGCGCGTCGGCAGGGTGTCGCGAGAGGAGAGCGACAGCATGCGGTGGATTCGGGAGATGCTGGCAATACGGCGGGTGAGCGTTGCGGGCCTGAACCCCCTGCCCTGCTCCAGCCATCTGAGGTAGCGCACCAGATCTTCCGGGTTTGCCGGAAAGGCCTGCCGTTTTTCCGAGGCGCTCCAGCCTAGATAGCAGGTCAGATCATCGGTGAGCGCGCGGCGGGTTTCCGGAGCCATGGCTTCCCATGCGGTTTCAAAGCCGATCCGGCTGACGCCGCCAAAGCCATGGGGCAGCGCGGTTTCTACTAATGCGGCCAGTCGGTCAACGCTGATGCATTTGGCAGCGCCCTCGCGGCGAACGGGCAACTGGTCTGCCCCTGCGATCTCGATGACCACGCTCTCGGCGACGTGTGGGGGCATGGACGGCCCATGGTTGGCATCAGGGTCAATGACGGTGCTCACAGCCGGCCTTTTGCGGGTTTGCGGCGGGTTTGTCCATATATATAGTTTCCGTAACTTATATTTACGGAAAGTGACAATTTTGGCCTAGCTCTACCAAACTTATATTGCTATTTAGGTTTGCATTGCCTCCTACCTTTTCAGTCATGCAGCGCGCTTCAAGGTTATAAATGGCCCGTTCCGAAGACCAGACGTCAAATCCTGCCATGGCCCTTTTTGCGCTAGGGCATGCTGACGCAAGCCTCTCTTTTCTAAAGCTTTTGCCTGACGAGATCGCAGAGGATGTGACCTCCATTCTTGCTTTCCGCGTGCTGGGAGAGCTTTGGAAGCAATACCGAATTGACTGCAAAATCAACCACGGGCGCACGCTGCTCAGCATCGACAATGGCTATGAACTCCGCGTGTTCACCGCACTGATCGACGAACTGGCGGATTGGCCACCCTTATTGGCCGCAAACAGTTTCATCCGTACCCACTCCCCTGCCCTTTCAGCTGAGGAACGTCGTCTTTACGATGACGATATCGACGATAAACGTGACATCGTTTTAGAGATTTGCGACCAGATCGCCCGGCTTCCGGCTGATCTCGATCCAATTAGGCGTGTCGGCCTTCTCATTGATCGTTGCCAGAAGCTCGAGGAACAGCATGAGTTTGGTGTCTGTTGGGCATTGAATCTGTCAGCCGCAAACCGGTTGGATATCCTTGGCCGTGCAAACGGGTCTCCCCCCTTCCCTGCCCTTTTCAATCGTGAAATGCTGCGTTTTGATCGCTTCAGGACGTGGCGGGACAAGGCCTTGTGCGCTTCCCTAACAGAGTCAGCCCATCAATTATCGGGATTATCGTTCGATAGTTTTCACGCTGTAAAGACCTTCAAGGCGCGGTTTCCTGATTTGCGGCGCAATTCGAGGCTAGGTACCGCTCATGCCTATCTCTCAGGCATAGGCGAACTCAGCCCTACCCTTTTGGCCCGTCTGCTTGGTTGCTCCGAGCCCGGGGCTCGCAAGATGCTTCGTCAATTGATGAGCGCTGGGTTCGCGCAGAACCACCCCCCCTCCCCCGTGTTCGAGAACTCTTCCTGTTTCCGGCTCGGCTGGCCCGGCGCGACCTGGTTGCGCTCCTATTCGCTGGCGGATGCCGCTGATGACGAACTGTTTTCCCACGATTAACTGCGGCTTTTTGAGTTTAAGCGCATTACAATGCGCGTTACATACCCTATCGCTTTATGTTGCGCGTTACATAGGCTTTCGCTTTGCATATTGCGTTGCAATGTCATTTCGTTTGCACTTTCACTTTATCTTGCGCTATCGCACTGCAATGCGCTTTTCCTTGCACGGATAGAGGCGCGTTACATGTCGCACTACAAAGGCAAAGCGAGTTACATATGCCAGTTATCACCGTGGGATCATCGAAGGGCGGCTGTGGCAAGACCACCACCGTTCTCGCGCTTGCCTCAGAAATTAGGTCGGCCGGGGCAGAGGTTTGCATCATCGATGCCGACGACCAGCTCAGTGCCTATAATTGGTACCTGAAATGGCAAGCCAAAGACCGGATAACGGTCATCGATGCTTCAAATCTCAATCGGGACATCGATATTCGCGCGCATATCAAGGATGCTGCCGCAAAATATCCATTCGTTATCGTCGATCCAGCCGGCATGCGTTCACAGCGCATGCAATGGGCAGCATCGCTCTCAGACATGTGGATCATCCCGCAAAAGGCAACGTCGCTCGATGCAGCGGCCACGGCAAATCTGCTCGATGTCGACATGGAAGCCATTGTCGAAATGAGGGGAGGGCGCCCCATAACGCACCGCATCCTCTTCACGATGACCAATCCACTGATCATGTCAAAGAACGAGCGGCACGTGGTCAATGCAACCCGAAACAAGGCACCGGTGTTTGACGTAGAGTTGCGCCAATATGATGCCTATGCGGCGATGGATCTCTATGGACTGACGCTCGAAGAGGTTGCCGAGCAGCGCGTTGCCAATGCCGAACGGCCCAGAAAATTTGCCGCAGAGGTGCTTCACCAGACAATCGAAGACATCAAAGCAGCAGAAGCAGAAGAGAGGAAATAGGCCATGGGAGACCGTCCAACCCCGCCCGATCCATTTGCCCGGAAGACAGGTGCGCCAGCATCTGAGGTCAAACCGTCGCTCAGCGATGCCTTGTCCGGTTTTGCGCCGAAACCGATTGAAGACAGCATCCCATCGGTCATGCCGGTCGCCAACATCGCACCAGACACGGGCAGGGGAGGGGGACGCGCCAGAAGGCGAGGGGATCAAGAGACCCGCACCAAGGCGATAAACTTTCGGATGAAGCCAAGCGAGCAGGCGGCGCTCAATACTCTTTGCGACGAGCTTAACCGATCAATCCCAGACACGATCATGATCTTGATCGCGCACTATAAACAAACGCAAACGTAACGCCGGGGCAGGGGAGGGGCATACTTCAACCTCAGCCCAACTTGGGGCTAGCTCTGGCCTAGGAGCCCGCTTTATCGCCATGGCTCAGCTTCACCGCCCTCGGCGTCATTTGCCGTCTCGGTGATCGCTGGATGCGGCCATCCGCAAGTATATCCGGTCAGGCTGGCCGGATCTCGGCAAGACCGGTTCTGAATCCAAGCGGCACGAGGATCTTGGAAATCAGCCGAGCCTGACTTGCGTGCATCGAGTCTCCAGGTGCCTTAACCTCGACAAACCGAATTTCACCCTCGCGCCACAGCGTCAAATCCGGCCAACCAGCACGCAGATCATAAGGGGCCTGGGCGAACCGCTCGGCAATCTCGCGCAGCCGCTTAGTGCCGAGGCAACCGAAGAGACCGAGCACGTGTTCGCGTCTGACCGCCGGATAATATGCCGGGCTATGACCCGCAGTTGCCGCAATGATCGCCCAGTTGCTTTCGACCTGCCTGCGCGAAGCAGTGCCCAATGTCCCGAGAAGCTGTCCATGATCGAAGCGGTCCTTGGGAAAAGCGACATTCTGGGCATAGAGTGCCTCGATGAATGTGTCGGCATGGCGTTGGGGAAGGGGATTGAACGATGCTGCCTTTATCAAGGTAAGGATTAGCCCGCCCTCGGCTGCGGCACCGCTCCACCCATCTGCCGCATAATGATCGAGCGCCGCCAGCTCCACCGGCTTCATCGCATCGTCCCGGCGCAGGCGCCATTCCTTACCGGCCCCCCGCTCGAGCTGGATAACTTCATGCTCGATGCCGAAGCGTTGGGCTTGCTGCTCGAATTTCCCAACCTTGACTGTCGCGCGCGCCGAGTTTTTCGGCACAGCAGTTCGCTGCAGTTTTGCCAGTTTCCTGGAGACTCCTACCTGAGGATCTATTGAAAGCGCCTTGTCGTAAGCGGCGATCGCTGCCACGATTTCTCCGGCGTGCTCGTGCAACTCTCCACGCAGGCGAAGGGCTTGCGCCTGCCGCCAGACCTCTGCGCTAGCTTCCGCAACATCGAGCCCGGCAAATATGGCAGTCCGCCGTTCCTGCGAAAGCTCGTCAGCAGCAGCGTCCGTGATTGACCGTATGATACGAATGTCGCCGGCCGCTATGCGATTGCGCTGCCAGCCCTCGCGATCGATCATTGTTCCGTCAAAATCATAGCCGACGCGCTCATCTTCTTTGCCGATCAAATAGACGCGTCGGTTTGCCGGATCGAACGCATAGGCTTCGACCCAGCCTGTTTCCTGCTCCCAGTTCGCGATCTCGCAGCCCTGATCGAGGTCGAACAGGAAATAGCGGCAACTGTCGGCGCTGCCTGGCGCATTGGCGGTCTGACAAATTGCAAAGCAACCATCGGCAGAGAGGCCGCTACTTGTCAGGTTGGCCGAGAACTCATGCTCGACGAGTTTGTGACCATCGGCGCGGAAGGCGAGGAGCCTGCCGCTCAAGCCATCGCCGAACATCCAATCACTCAGAATGAAACTGCCGGTGTCGGCGACATGACCATCCTGCGGCCGCTCAAGTCGGCCTGTTACCAGTCTATCTCCATTGCCGCTCAACAGGGTCCAGGATCCGTGACCCTCATAGCGATGGCCGCCAATAGTGCCTTCCGGGTTTCGGTCCTGCCAGATGAGATGAAACCGGCCATTGGGCGATGCGGCATGTGGGCCGAAGAAGTCGAGGCTGGGAATGCTGACAAGCCCGTGGCTGAATGGCTCGATTTCCAGGGGTACGGCGCGACCAGGTTGAGCTGCCCGTTCCACATCACGGCCACCGCCGAACAATCCTTTGAGAAACCCCTTCATGCGGCAGCGTTCAACGAATTTTGGAGCTCGGCAATGGCATCGATCACATCATCGAACCGCGGCGGATCGCCAAAGATCATTCCGCTCATTGCCTGATAGTCCTGACGCAGTTGATCGATCATGGCGCCTTCCGGGCATAATGCGAATGTCGGGACGCGTGCGGACGCCAGGTCGAAGTCGGGCCGGTTGAAGAACATGCGCGCGTGAGCAACGCAGTCTTCGCCAAGCTCCAGATTTGCCATCGCGTCCTTGCCAGTCTCGGAGTGGATCAGGCGATAAAGGTCGTAATAGTGACGCGAGATTCGCTGGCCGTTGCCGCGCAGTTGGTCGCGAATTTCATACCACCGTCGCAGCCCGTGAACGATGACCACTTTGTCCCAGAATGTCCGCTCGGCATCGACTACGGTCACGTTGGGCACAGCGAGGTCGATATCCGGGACATCGGCATCGACATAGGGCGTGATCGTCCGGCGTGAATGCGGATCGAGCGCCGACTTGGCTCCGGATTCGATTTTCACCGACTTGGCGATATAGGCATCGGTCGGCGTCACGCTCGAATAGACCAGCATGAGCGTTTGGCCGTCGTACGCGTCAGGCTCGACGCGAATGGCATCCTTTCCAAATCCTGCGCGCGCGCAGGTTTCGGCGCAGATATCGGCCAGTCGTTCGGCCAGTGGCCCGTTTATGTAAGCCTCGCAGGCGCTGCGTATCGCGTCGAGAGCAGCTTGGCGCTTCTTGCCGCTGAGCACCGCAAGTTCCTCGATCGATGCCGCTTGGCCCAGATCGTCGCGGAAGACGGTCACGTCGATGTCTTCGGAAAATCGCTCGATCAACCCAAATGCCTTGGAGAGTGAGGTGCCGCCTTTGAAGAGCAGGCGCGGGCTCGCGCCCAATCCGTTGAACAGCGCATCCAGCGTCCAGCAAACCCAGAAGTCCTTCTCGACATTCTGCGGCGTCGTTCCGAGGCGTTGAGCCGTGGCGATGAACAGCCCGCTGCGTGTTCGTGCGTCTGCGCGCAGGATTTCGTCGAAAGCGGCATTCATGCCAGAGGCTTCTCGCTGTTCACGAACGGCCGCAGCATATCCTGCATCCAGGCTGGAAGCGTGATCAGGCCATCGGCTAGATCGGCCCTGAGCGCAGCGCCGTGCCTGGTGTCGGCCAGCAGTGACGATAGCCGGTCATGCCATTGGTCGGTTTCGCCGCCGGACATGGTGTCGCGCAGCCAGTGCAGCGCCTGGACGATGCGCATGGCGGGGCGCCCGGCCCAGAACAGCTTGCTCGCCGCGGTCTGCTTGAAGGTTATCGTGAGATTGTCGAGCTTGATCGACTTCTGTCGCGCTTCGCTATGCACGACGATCTTCGCGGGTACGGCATTTGTGAAGCCGAGATCGTTTGCCGCCGTCATGCCATCGACCAGTACACGAATCTGGTCACGGCGTGCGACGGCGTCGATGACAGCCCGAGGATCGGGGGCGCTGTCGTCTTGCGTCAGACTGTTGAAGGTCGGCTTGTCATAGAGTCCTCGATCGATCCGGCGCAGATCGCCCCATTTGACCAAACGCTGGAGCGTCTTGTCGACGGCATCACGCCCGGCGAGATCGAGGAAGTCGGACGGTGTCCAGACAGCACCCTGCGCTCCCCGGCCGATGCGATCGAGAATTTGTGCTTTCAGACCGGATGGTACATCGTTCATGTCCGAAATATGTAGCAGAATTTCGGACAATGTCCATTGAGTTGTGTCCGAAATATGTAGACGCATTTCGGACACGAACGGCACGCACACGCTCGGAGTGGAACCCAACCGCGCACCATCGCCGTGATGAGAGGTCTGCTTGGCGAATTACCCTACGGGGCCTGACTGCTCGATCAGCCTTCAAGACTGGATGGCTTTCGAAGTCGCAAAGGTTATCAGATCCAAATCCCCTCCAGTCACGGCGCTCCGATGGGCGACTGACCGCAAGTCGATATTGGCAACTGTAACGCGCGGCGCACCAGCGACGACGCGTACCGCCTGCGCGAGAAGGATCGCCGCTGCCGTGACGCCGACGAACGGCGCGCCGACCGCAACATCGGCAAGTCGAGTCAAACCGCACTCGTCGAGATCGCCCTTGTCCCGCAATTCGACATAGGCAGGTTGAGCCTTGAGCGTCGCTGCGTGGTCACCGCCGCTACCGTCTGCTTGCGCCGTCGTCGGCCAGATTTCCG
This sequence comes from uncultured Sphingorhabdus sp., assembly GCA_964591835.1. GTDB lineage: Bacteria > Pseudomonadota > Alphaproteobacteria > Sphingomonadales > Sphingomonadaceae > Sphingorhabdus_B. The sequence continues at coordinate 225,833 of CAZQBS010000001.1, forward strand.
CAGAGCGCTTTTTGGCCGGAAAGCTATGGACCCTGATCAGTCGGAAATCCTCGGCACCATTTCCAAGCCCAGCCTCAAGAACCATCGCAAACCCGGCTTCATCGAGGATGCGACGCGCGTCGGGGTTATCGACACCGCACAATGCCAGACCAGGCTCGAGGTTCGACCTCCGGAAATCGGCGTCCAAGCGGCGCTCGATGATCGCCGTCTCGAACCCGCGGCGTTCGGCCCAATTAGCACAGATACGGGTCTTGAGGAGACCCTTGTCGTTGGCGTCGGTAAGGAGCGACGTACTTTTCGTGGATTTTCCAGCGCGATCGACGTCCTGCAAAAACAGTCGCACAGCGCCTCGATCAGCGAACGGCAGCAGCCCGATAGACCAGAGATAGGCCTGGCCCAGATGGCCCAGACCAATGATCCAGTAATCCGAAGGCAGGTCGATCACCACAGGTTCGTCATGGTCCGGCGACTGCCAATCTCGATCGGGATCTATATCCCATAGTGAAAGCCCGACGTTACGGTGACCAGCAATGACTTCGCCGTTCAGATGCGCAAAGACCTCGGCAACAGCCAAGGCCCCGGCGAGCGCACCACTCAACACAAACTCCGTTTTTGTGTCGAAGCCAGCGGACCCCAGCGGAACAATACCGCCGCGCCATCCATCACAGGTCGTGCGGATGGCGAAATCCACGGTTGCCGCCTGGGCAGCCCCGCCGATAACGACCAGCGGCGCACCTGCAGGACAAGGCGCAACGGTCCCACCGAGTTCGGTCACCGCATCACCGAGGGTCGGGCCGTCGGCGACAGGAACCGCCAGCAGCGCATCGAGTGCGCCATCGACGGTCACGCCGCCCAGAAAGCAGCGGAGACCGCAATTGAGCGCGGTGAGCAGTGCTGCCTGGTGGGTCGGACTCGCGGCAGCGGCGGCATCAATCTTCACGTGCATGGTGAAGGTTGCCAGCTTGGCCAAGGCGTCGTCGACGCTGGCTGCGGCTCCATTGTCGATGAACAGTTTTGCGGTGCGGTTCAGATCGTCGATGACATCATCACTCATGGCTTGATCCTCTCGATTATCAGGCTGGGACGGAAAAGCCCGGGCATCAGCCGGTTCCATTCGAAATTGCCGCGATAGCGGTAAAGGCCGATCGCATTCAGCTTGACCGGTTCGGCTGCGAAATCAGGGATGATCATGGCAATATGTCCCCGCTCGGCGATCATCGGATGACGGCGATCGGATTCGCTCTGTCCTGCGCCACCCGGATGGGTGTGGACATCGGCAACGACCGCCAGGCTCGACCGGCGACAGATCGCCCAGAGATCGGCCATGCAGGCACCATCGATCACAATGATTCCCGTGTCGAAGGCATGGGGATCGATCTGGTCGTAGAATACAACCGCCGAAACGCTTCGCGGGTGACCGGGCGGCCCCAGCAGAAAGGCGCCGCTTTCGCGAACATTGCCGCCGCGCGCACGCAATCCGCTGAGCAACTCCAGCCAGATCGGTCCCGGAATCGTCAGCTCAGGCGGCCGCGCGAACAGCCGGCAGATGCTGGTGAGAGGCCAAAAGGTCATGAATGATCTCCAAATAGTGAATGAGGCCGCGCGAGGGCTGCCAAGCTTTTTCCGGGTGCTGCACCAGCCATTGCTCATGGCCGGCGAGCGCCAGCCGATCACATGGCAGGTAAAGTGCTCCACTGTTCCAGTTCGGATTGAAGGCGGCAGCGACACGTCCCGTGCCTTGTGGCCACCGATTGCTGGCCAGCGGGGCATTGGCTTCCAGGTCCCAGGGGCGGGCATTCGGTAGCGCTGCCGGATAGCCGGCCAGAGCGAACCGGAATGCCCAGTCGGTGCCATCATGCGCACGCACGGTGATCACCGGATGCGGCCATTCGAAGCCAACCAAACGCCATTGACCCTTTGCTTCGCCGATCTGGAAATCAGAGCGTTCCATGTGCCCACGGAATGCCCTTTCATCTGCTCCGACGACCGGATCCATCAGCCCTGCACCAGCTGCTTGCGGACGAGGTCGAACTTGATCTCGCAACCGCTCGTCACTAGGCTACCGAGGTGCGCATTCTGCGGCGGCTGCATGCGTGTGCCACTGATCTGCAGCACATGCTCCTGAGCCTCGGCGGCATCGAGACCGGCCTCCTTGGTCGCCCACTTTGTTGCGCGCTTGATCGTGGTACCCGGCGCGAACTTGCGGCCGTAAGTGTCAGCCTTATAGTTCACACTGACCTTGATCTGGCGGCAACGGTGAAGGTGAAAGACCGCATTGGCCTGGCCGTGGAGCGGGTGATCTTCGCCCAGCGGTTCGTCATCATCTTCCTTGAAGACAAGCATCTCGGCAATGTTGGGGTGACGCCCGACCAAACTGTCGATGAGAGTCTTCACAAGCGCGGCTTCGGGCAGCTCGAAACGCTCGACCGGTTTGTCCTCGATGGCGGCAAAAATAGTCGTAACCATGGTGTGTTTTCCTTTCTGGTGATCGACGGTCCGTGGCCGCCTCTCTCAGCTGATCGGATGAGCAGAGCCAAAAGGGAAAAATCAGTCGAAGAAATCTTTGACTGCGCATGGGGACCAGTAATGGTCGCTCGACCTGAAGCTTCTAAGGCAATCGATCAGAATCGATGTCGGGAGCCGGTCCTCGCTGCCGAGTGCCACATGTCGTCATCGCGGGTAGTCACGCGGGCTGCAAGCCATTCGGAGCTGAACAGATGAACAAATAAGGACAGCGCGGACACCGGAAGTCGCTGGTGATCGGCGGATATTTGCCAGAAGCGATATCTCCTATCGCATTCTCACAGTCGGCCATGCGCTTGTTGTACTTGGCCGGCGTCTGGCCGATCTCCAGGACGGGCTCGCCAAGCAGATAGTGGTTTTCAACACGAGCGGCCCCGCCGAAGGTCTCGCCAGCAGCCTTCAGCAGTATCGTTGCGGACAGGCGATCAGGATCTCCGCTGGACGGTTTGCCTGACCGCAGGTTGCGAACGACGAGCGTTCCGTCAATGTCGAAAATTCGATCGGCCAGGGCCCCGATCTTGTTGCCGCCGATTGTTGTCACAATTTCGCCTGGATGCGTTGCGGCGCCAGCGGCGGCAACATGAAGTCTTGCCAGCATCGACATTATCAAACGTCGGTAGGCATCGCCGAACGCATGGTCCGCTAAGCCGCTCGTGGCCCATGCCTCGTCGAAAATCTGCTCTGCTTCTAGGGCGTCATATGCCTGCCCATCGGGGAGGTCGCGCGCGTAGCGTATTACCGCCTGTACACAGCCATGCGCGTCGAGATAGGCGCCAGCCCGCTCGCGCCGCCGAAGGTTGAGGACACGCTCATAATAAAAGCGGCGCGGGCAGGACGTGAAATTGTCAATGTCGCGCGAGGTGAGTTCAGTCGGTGGTGGCGGCGTGAGGATCGGGTTTGAATGGGCGAGGGGGGTCATCCGGGGGACCGGGGACGCGGCCATGGCGGGCGCCGTTGCCACACGTTCCAAGAAGCGCGAGGGATTGGCATTGCGCGATCCGCGACGGGCTGGCCGGTAGAGCCGTAAATGGGTTTTCGCGCGCGAAAGCGCGACGAACAAAATGCATTCTTCCTCGGCCTCGTGCGCATCCTCATCCTGGATTTGAAGAATCATGCCAGCGGGCGGCGGACAGACGGGCGGACGGTTCGCCGATGGAATCGCGCCCGCATAAAGCCCGGGCAGATGCACCGCATCGAACTCGAGCCCCTTGCTGGCATGCACCGTCATCAAGCGTACGCCGTCGAGATCATCCAGCTCAGGTGGAAGCTGACGAAGATCCCGCTCGTCGGCGAGCAGAATCATGTGACGGACACGGTCGAGCGCGCGACGAATGGGTGTCCCATGTCCCTGGACCGGCATATTACGAAGGCAGTCAATGAGCTGGCGGACAGCCACCCGGCGCATGTCGTCAGATGGCGACTGGCCGGACAATACCGTGCGGACATAGTCACTGGTGTCGAACAGATATTGGCTAATCAGCAACCAGGGGGGCGAACCCTGGGTGGCACCATGAAGATCTTGCGCCAGCTTTTGAAGGCCGACACGTCCGGCAGGAGAGAGGTCGTCGAATTGTTCGAGCCGATTGAGCCGATCAAATAGCCGGCTTTCGGTGTCGCGCGCGTGCCCGATCAACGAGAGGGCATCACTTTGCGGTATGGCATAACCCGGAAATTCGGCGACCCGGATTAGGCTCGTTCCGCTGTCATCAGCGAGCAGCGCAAGAATGCACAGCAGGTCGCGCACTTCGGGTCTCTCGAACAATGGTCCTAGATGAAGGACCGGGACATCGCGAGCTTCGAGCTCCTCCGCGAACCGGGCGAGATTACCATTGCTGCGCGACAGCACCGTCTGGTTGCGAAGCGCGACGCCTGAAGTTTGAAGTCCGCGAATAGAACCTGCCAGCGCGTCCATTTCTGCGATATCGTCTTGGGCGGTCAGCAATGTCGGTGAGATTTGGCTTGCGCCCCGGGCCGCGGTCAGCGCGGCCGCGCCAGCATAGCGCGAAACCGCCATGGTCGAGCCGAACTGCGAATAGGAATCGACTATTTCGCGGGTTGACCGGTAGTTCTCCGAAAGGCTGTCGCGCTGCCCCCGGGGATAATCCTGCTCAAACCGCGCGATGTTCGACGCGGACGCGCCGCGAAAGCGGTAGATCGACTGGCGCGCATCACCGACGACCCACAAGTTCTCGCCTTCTTCACCAACGAGCTCGCGCACCAGCATGGCGCTGGCGAGGTTGATGTCCTGGTATTCGTCGACATGAACATGCGAGAAGCGCCCCCGCATCAAGGTGCCGAAATCCTTGTCATCACGCATCATCATGATCGGACGCATGATGATATCGCCGTAATCGACGGCCTTTTCCTCCTGGAGACGTTGTTGGTAATAGGCATAGACCGTTGCGACTTCCGCTGCCTTGGCGGCGGCAAGGCGCTCTTCATCGGTTGTAGCCTGCCTTTCCATTGCCGCTGCTAGCGCTGCATATTGGCCCGGCGTGCAAAGTTCGTCCTTCGCGCGGGAGATCGCTCTCAGAATATCGCGCAGCGCCAGCGCCGGTTCGTAGAGGTTGAGATAGTGGGTGAGGCCGAGTGCTGGCAGCGCCTCCTCCAGCATCGCGACACTTTCGCTCGTGTCGACGACCTTGGGATCAGCTGGCAGTCCGAACAGCGCATGATGCTTGCGGATCGTGTCGAGCCCAAAGGCGTGGAAAGTGCCGGTCCAGATGTTCACGACATGGTTGCCGGCCACCGCCTCGACCCGCTCGGCAAGTTCGAGTGCGGCCTTGTTCGACAAGGTCAGGGCCAGAATATTCTGAGCCGGCACGCCTTTTCCAAGAAGATCGGCGATTCGTGATACCAGAGTCTTTGTCTTGCCGGTGCCGGGGCCAGCGCTAAGCAGATAGGGCGCGCCGCGATGATCTACAGCGCGCTGCTGCGCGACATTGCACGGCTTCTCGGGAGACCGTTGAAGCTCTGGCGTATCCGGAACGTCAGGAAGAAGCAGGCCATCGGCGAGCTGTTGGAGCGTCGTTTCATAAGGGACGCCAAGCATCATTGCGATCGCGCTGGCGTTGTGCCCAGCGAAATACAGGCGCTTGGCGGTAGTCCGCGGCAGTATGAATTCGCGCGCGAAGGTGTTGGCCTGCGCTTCGCGCCGCTCCTTGATGCCATAGGTCTCGATCCGCTGATTGGGATCGCCCCCATTTGACGGCAACCGCGGGTAGAAGCCAGCTTCTGGACCGTCGTGCAGATCGAAATGCCCAATCTCATGGGCGATCACTTCAGCGGACCGGTCCGGACCGAGGTCGCTGCGATAAAGGACTTGCCTGAGTTTGCGCTCGAGCAGGCCATGCGCACCTTCAAGTTCAGGGTCCTCGGCAGCCAATGGTCGAAGTGTCAGCTTACGTTTGCTTGCTGCATGCTGCACCGCATCCGCTGCGCTCATCAGATCCGTTGCCCCGATCTCGCTTCGCAATCGGTTGGCGGCGTTTCGGACCGCAGCGAAACCATCCATATCAGGCAGCCAGGTCCGGAAACCAAAAGCGTTTTTGCTTAAGGTCAAGCGTCGACGACTGGACAGCCGCCTCGAAACTCACCTTGCCGGGTGCTGACCGGCCCTTGGGCGCGAAATATTCCGCACTGGCAGTTGCCGGGGCGCTGTCGAGAAAAGCACTGAGCGACGCCGGCGAAGCATTCAACTCATCCGCAAGCCACACGATCAGCTGTCCGGGAATGGTACCGACATCGATCAGGCATCGAGATAGTTTACGCACGATACCCGCATCGATCCGGCAAATGGCGGCAATGCGATCGATATTGTCGGCATCCATGGCTTCAAAAGGGTCGGGCACGCTTTGCTGCTCCGATGCCCAGAACTGCTCGAGGATCGAATGATGATTGCGCGCCGTACGCCCACCGGCAGAGTCCTCGTCGCCAAGGTCGCTCCCCTCGGATGCGAGCCATTCGGCTACGAAAGCCAATATGTCATTGCGAAACGCACCATTAAGCGAAGCAAATCGCAGCACATCGTCGCGCGAAGCGCCGTCCTCAAGCATATCGTGGAGAGTTGACAGCACGTCATCGAGCATTTCATCGCTCTGAGGTTGATTGGTCATGGTTCAGGTCCTTGTTTCAAGCGCTTTGTCGCGCGCGCGCTTGATGAGATATTTTATCTTCCTATCCGAACAGCCCATCGCGGCGGCCGCTTCGTCGTAGGTCAATCCCATCGCGTGAATATGCCCCACGGCGATCCGCTCTTCATCGGTCAACAGGGCGTAAATACTCTGCAGTTCAGCTTTAATTTCTGCGAGCGGCGTACCAGTGCGGCCAGCGCGAGCGGCGAGGGCATCTCCAATTTCTTCGCTGCTGACGTCGGTGTCAGGAGGTGCAAGGTCTTCGCGGGAGATCTCGGTCGCCATGCGCAATTTCATTTTAGAGCGTGCCGTCAGATAGAGACGTTCGGCACCGAGCTTGAAGCTGCATTCGAAGATGTCGAGATCATTATCGTAGAGGAGTTCCAGCGCCTTGCTCTGGACGATGTTGTGAGCTCGGTCGCGGATGTTCTCCGGCAAGTCGCGCAAAATCCTATCACCTGCCCGTTCGAGCCGCGAAAAGAACGCCACCACCATCGCGTCATATTGCGGTGTGGGGCGGTTCGGTTTGAAGTTGCGGATGAGATAGACAAGGGTCTGTGGCCTCGTATGTCCTGACGCGGCAAGGCCGAATGCGTCGTGCAGGGGCAGGGCCAGGGTGGCCGCAATCTCCTCCTCGACGGCAGGCGGCCGCTCGTAAACCTTTTGTTCTTTGGTGACCTTGGCAAGCGGCTGCACCATGCTGATTCCTTGTTCAATGGCCATCGACTATTCACCTGATCGGATTGGTGGAGAAAAAGAGGAAAAAATTTTCACTCGGTTCTCGAATTGAAAATGGAAATTTGACAGCGCCCATTACAATCTTACCTCGATCTGACTGCCGTTCGCACCCTTGTGAACAGTGAAGCCATTGGGGACTGCCTGCTGGACCAAAGGCACATGCGAAATCAGGCCGACGGCTCGACGCTCGCCAACGATATTCTGGAGAACCTGCAAGACTTGATCGAGCGTGCCAGCGTCGTTTTCGGTATCAAGGCTGCCAAAGCCTTCATCGATGAAAATCGTATCGAGCCTGATGGCCCCATTGGTCATTTCTACAATGTCCGAAAGCCCCAGCGCCAAGGATAAGGCGGCAATGAAGGTTTCACCTCCTGACAACGTTATGATCTCACGTGCCCGGCCAGTCTCGATGTCGTGCACGCGCACATCGAGTCCACGCTTTGACCGCCCGCCGACGCTCACCGTGTCGCGCTCGAAGCGGTATCGGCCATTGGTCATCGGATCGAGTCTAAGATTGGCGGCTTCCAGAACCTGGTCGAACATGGCGCCGATGGCGAAGGTCTCCAGAGTGGTCCGCATCTCGTTTTGCCCGTCGAACGCGTCTGCCAGGCCGCGCAGCGAACCTGACGATTGCTCAAGGCTCAGCAGGTGCTTCAGTTCATCGGCTAAACTCGCCTGCAACTCGAGAAGTGACTGATGCCTTTGCTTCGACTCAGCGCTTTGCTTTGCCGCATCGCCGGCCACTGCCTGGGCTTGTTCACAAGCGAGGCGAGCCGGCTCGATGTCGGGCCGCTGGGCATTGGCGACAGCGTTCTTGGCGGCAATTTGCCGACCGCGCATTGCTGCCAAATTATTGTCAAATTCGGAAACAGCGGTTTCCAATTCTCCGATCATATTGATGTCCGGAATGGCGGATCGGTAGGCGGCTTCAGAGAATTTGAGTTCGACCAATCGCGCCTCAAAGACCGCCTGCTTCTTTTCAACTTCATCCGCACAATCATTGAGCGAGGTTGACGCGTTTTGAAGATCTGTATCGGCTTTGATTTTGGCAGCATGGCAGGCCTGCTGTTTCTCCACCGCGTCGGTTATCGCTTGCCTGCGCTGATTGATCTGATTCGTGACCGCATCGATTGCGGCCTCCAACGCGCCCGGCTCGCGCAACGTTTCCGGAACAGATGCGATGCGATCTGCATAGGCTTGCCGAGATAAAGCCTCGACGGTCGTTGCCGCACCCAAAATAGAATTTGCCTTCTCAAGTTTGGTCGCAGCGGCCTGTTTGCCTTCACGCAATTGCTCAACTTCCTGAGCGAGAAGATTCACATCAGCAAAGTCTCCGAGTTCATCAATTGCCCCGATGGTTTTTCGATACTCGGTATCAATTTCGTCGCTGCCCCGCTGAGGCGTCATAAGTGTTGCGATAATCGCTTGACGGGCCTCGAGGGTAGCTTTGGCCGAACTGGCGCGTGACTGCGCCTCACGATCAAGCTTCGCGGCGACGATCGTCGCCGACTGAGCATCACGCCAAGCGTTCTCCAAAAGAGCTGCGTCGCCGGTCCCTTGTGCCAGCTGAGGGTGCTCACTGCTTCCACAAACGGGGCATGGAGAACCTTCCTCCAGCCGTTGTGCGAGCACGCTGGCTTGTGCAGCAATAAAGTCACTTTCACGCGCAGCTTCGGCTTCAGCGGCGTCACGGTGGCGGGTTTGCACGGCCAATGAATCTGCCAATGCTCCGTCAAACTCGGCTTGCGCCTTTTCCTGGGCGTGGGTCGCGTTCAGATAAGCGCGGGCACCTTCAAGCTCAATTTTGAGCTTGTCGCGCAGACCGATCAACTCCTGCCGTTGCAAGGCATTCTGTTGGCCAGAAGCATGCGCCGCCGATTTTTGCTCGAAGTGCCGCTCGGCATCCACATGAGCTGAAGCAGCGCTTTCCTGCTGCTGCTTGGCGCTGTTGTAATCGCTCAGAGCTTCTTGATGCTCGGCGTGTCTTTCGGCGGAATCGGCCAATACCTGTTTGTGCCGGCCCATCTCATCTACCTTGCGCCCCAAGGTTTCGATTTCATGCTCCAGTGATCGCAGTTCCGCCAGCGCAGTGTTCGCCGCCAACGACGCGTCGCGAGCGCGGATGGCTGCTTCGTTAGCATCGGCCTGGGCCTTTACCGCCAATGCGTGACGCCGACGAGCGTCGACCAGACTGTTGTCGAGATCAGCCATCCGCCGCGCCAACTCAGCAGCGGATTTGCGCGCGCGGATGGCCTCGGTTTCAGGAATTTTGCTTTCCAGCAGCTCGACGGCCGCCGCCGCCGCATCGACTTCGCCAAAAAGCTTCTCCTGGGCTTCGGCCGCCGCAAATTCTCTATTTGCAAGATCGAGGATCGCTGACGTTTCAGCCACCTTCAAACAGGCAGATTCATACTGGCCAAGCGCGGTCGCTATACCCGCGCTTAATTCATCCGAACTGGCAAAGCCTTCTGACGTGAGCCGCTGTCCATTCAATCGATAGCCGTCTTCAATCTCGCGCCGGATCTCGGCAGAGTCCTCTTTGAGTTTGTCCGTCAGTCGCCGGTAAAGCGATACATCGAACAGTTCGCGCAGAATCGCGAGACGGTCATTGCTATTGGATACGAGGAAGCGCTCAAATCGGCCCTGTGGAAGAAGCACGATTTGACGAAACTGCTGCACGCCATAGCCGAGCAAATCCTCGACATGCCGCAGGACGTCACTGACCTTGCGTTCGGCGATAGGAACGCCGCAACAGTCCGGGCTGACCTCATCAATGGCAACTTCAGAAACGTCGAACAACCAGGCGGTATGCGCTTGCATTGTTTGCCCCTCTCCTCTGCTCTTAAGGCGAGGTTGGTCGGGAATGCGCCGGACGAAATAGCGCTTGTCACCAAGTTGAAACTGCAGACTGACCTCGGTCAACAGCGCTTCGGCCGCAAAGTCAGAGCGCATCGTTCCGATGCCCTGCTCTTCCTTTGCGCCTTGACCAAAGAGAGCAAAGGCGATCGCACTGAAAATCGAGGATTTCCCCGATCCGGTCGGCCCATAGATGCCAAACAGCCCGGCATCGGTTGCTTCACGGAAATCTATGGTTTCGAGGCCGCCATAAGGGCCGAACGCGCTAAGTGTTAGCTTGATCGGCTTCATTAGCCTTCCTCCAGCGTGGCGAATGTATGGAGTGCGGTCGCGACAATTTCGCCTTCTGCGTCCGAAAGTGCATCTCCACGGACAAAATTCACAAACGCTGCCGCGAGTGTTTGGGGATCATCAATCGCGGCTCTTTGTTCCGCCAAGCGCTGCTCGACAGGTCGTTCGTTCCGTTCGTAGGTAAGCTGAACAGCGTTCGGGTAGAATTCCCGGATCCGTTTCATCGGGTCGATCTGCGGCGTTTCGTCTGTCAACACCACGCGGACCAGATCATTGGATTGTTCTGTTGCCGCCAGCAGTTCTTGAAGCTTGCCGCGTATGGATCGAACCTGCCTCAGCGGTTTGATTGGCAGTTCCGTCACCTTGATGGAGCCGTCTGGCGCAAGGTCAATCAGGCTGACGGATTTCTCCTGTCCCTCTTCGTCAAAGCCAAAGGCCAACGGTGCGCCTGAATAGCGAATATGATTCTGTCCGACCGATTGCGGGCGATGCAAATGTCCGAGCGCAACATAATGCGCCCCTTCGAAGGCGGCAGCAGACACCGTTTCAATCCCACCCACCATCCGCATTAGCGGGCGTTCGCTCTCGCTGGTTGCAGCACCATCAACGAAGGCATGTGCAACGACGATCCATCGCATGCCATCGGAGACGTGCTGACGCGTACTAGCAATCTGAGCCCGAATAACGTCGGCGGGGCAGGAAATTCCTTCGTCCTCAAAGCACAGCCGCGCAGCATATTCGAAGGCGAAGGGCAAAGCCGAAATCGCCACGGGTCCGTCTGCATCGGAGATGATCAAGGGCCTTTCGTCTTGGTCCAACGGCCCTCTGACGAT
>CAZQBS010000001.1:237216-240175 GCA_964591835.1 uncultured Sphingorhabdus sp.
ACGATTGCTTCACCGTCGCTAGCAAGAACACCCAATGCTCCAATCTGCGCGGCGGAATCATGGTTTCCTGCAATCAGAACGATGGCGGCGGATGAGGTTGCTCTTACGGTTCTCAAAAATTCGGAAAGCCGCTTGAGCGCGCTCTGGGGTGCGTTTGCCCTGTCAAAGATGTCGCCTGCGACAATCACAACATCGGGCTGATGGTCATCGATAATTGACAGTATCTGAATGAGGACGTGGTCATGGTCCTCCTCCAGAACCATTCCATGGAATTGGCGGCCCAGATGCCAGTCACTTGTGTGCAATATGCGCATTCACGGGGCCCCCGAATCTCTGTATGTATAAAAAATATATAGACGACCGGGCTCGAGTCAAGTAATGTTTGCCGCGATGGACGAACCCACCCTTAAGCCTGCGATGCTCGCCCGACTGGTTTATCTAGACCAGTGTCTGACTTGGCGTGGGCAGGTGAACCGCAAAGACCTGATCGAGCGATTTGGAATCTCATCGCCACAAGCCGCGATTGATTTCAGGGAATATCTGGAGCGGGTTGCCAAACCAAAACCCAGCTATGACACGGTCCGAAAATGTTACTTGGCTGATAGCGGGCATCTCGGATTGGCGTTCACGCACGAAGCCGGTTCACCGGATGAGCTTGTCAGAAGCTCCGCATTCGACGCCTTCTCCTTGTTACCATCGCCGATCCGGCAGAGCCCGCCATTTGTAATGCGCCATCTCTATCAGGCGATCGAGCAGCGGCAGAAGATCGAGATCGACTATATCTCGATGTCGAGTGGACTTCGTCAGAATCAGTGGATTGCGCCTGCAAACTTCGCATCGGATGGAGAGCGCCTGCATGTCAGGGCGTGGAGTTTCCATCATAAGCAATGGCGCGATTATCTGCCAGTTCGGATGTCGCCCGAAAGCAGATTTTCAATAGCGCCGATTGGCCCGGAGCTTCCACAGGACGCCGAGTGGGACGAACTGGTTGAGATCCGGCTTAGGCCTATCAGCAGCCTGACAGACGAGCAGCAGGCAGCTGTCCGGCTTGAGTTCGGTTTCACTACAGATGTTCTAAGCTTTCGGATTCGCCGTTCTCTGGAATTCTATGTTGAGCGGCGTTGGGGACTCAATCGACCGGGCGCGCGATTGGAACGTTGCTAAAGTTTAGATGGTCGTCAAAAATCAGTCGCTACGTGTTTGGGCGTGACGCTGTAGGTGACGTGCTCCCCTGAAATGTGAGCATGTGCGCGGCACGACAGCTAACCACTCGGCCTTTACCGAACGGCCCATTCCAATTTTCATCAAATTGATCATTTCAACATCGCGTTGAAACTTCAAGGCCGGCCGTGCGACCTAACATAGCCTTTGCAATAGCCTTCCCAGGATTTGTAGAGCCTGTCTCCGCGGAGCGTTTGCAACTTGTCGCCCATGAACTTGCGATAGCCTTGAGCGACGACGTCTTTGTCCCACCCGCCGCCATGGTCGGATATGATCGTCAGCAGTTTTTGGTCCCCGCAAAAATGCAGCGAGTCTGAAGGGAATAGCGGTTCCTGGGTGATCCGGGGGAGGGGGGTCCCGACAATCTGCTCGACCGTGCCGTCGCGGCGGGCCCTTCTTCCTATACGTGGGCGATCTAATTCACGAGCAGCGGCTTCCTGCTCCTCGGTCACTTTGGGTATGAAGTTGAGAACGACTTCCTTCACTGGATTGCCACGACCTGATCCCCTGATTTCGTTCCATTCGACGGTGAAGTCAGCAAGCTGGTCGATCTCTGCCTTGGACTTGTTGAGCACATCGCGACGGAATTCCGCATAATTTTTGAAGCTGCCATCTGGAACGCCCAAACGCCGTCTCAGGTCCTCGATCGACATTTTCACGGTGCGGTTCTGACGGTTGATGATGAGACACCCAAGATCATAAAGCGTCAAAGCATAGCGTGACTGGAGCGAGAGGGTGACGCCCAGATTGACCCGTGCATAGTAGTCCGATCCACGCAGGACCGTGCGCAGCGCATCGGACAACTCGAATTCGACGACGCTCAGGCCGTCCTCGGCCACTTCTTCGACACAGCGCGACAGGAGCGACTGTGACAGGGTTGCCGGACGTCCTTTGCTCGACGTAGTCTTGATGCGGACGATCACGCGGATCAATTCGTCCATGACGGACTGGATGCGCTCATTGCCTTTGTGCGAACGTCGCAATTCCTTCTTGGTGATCGTGAAAACCCGGTCTTCGGCTGCATCCCCGCCTGCTTTGCGGAGCATGAGCGCAAAAGCCTTGCGCGCAGCAGCACTCAGCGAGCCGGTTTCGAACTCGGATTCGACCAACTCACCCGGCTTGCTGACAAAGTCCTGGTTGCTCTTCGTGATCCTTTCGGCGACACGAAGGGTAAGGCCGACTTTGGGCTCGTCCGATTCGACTGATGCCTCAATCTCCATGTGAGTCTCTTAGCATGAGTGGCTCACACTAAGCAACTCACTCTAAGCCCCCAAATGCTCATATAAAGGGTCTGGATTCCTGCGGCTTTTGGCGCGCAGCCCCCGATTTCTCACAATAAAGTGGGCCGAAAGATGCCCCAAAAACGGCCCCAAAAGCGAGAATCGGGCTACCCCCGTCGACTCACATAAAGACCCCCGCAAACCCGCAGAAATAGGGGGTTTTTAGGCCGTCCCCCGATCACACATATGAACAAGGCGTGCGAATCGGTATTCCACAGGTTTCCGCAAGCTCTGAACAGGCTGTCCACGGCCAGCCCCCATCCGCTCACATTAAGCTGCCTTTGGGTTCGGATAGCCCCCAATTGCTCATATGAAGCGACAAGGATGGCGCAATATCGTGATTGAAGGCGGGCAAGGCGCTGTGAATCAGTATCTTGAGGAGCTGATTTGATTCAGAATCGACCGCGCCCCGAATTTCTCACGTGTTGCCCCAGTGGCGCGGGGTGTGTCGGGCGGGT
>CAZQBS010000002.1:0-5354 GCA_964591835.1 uncultured Sphingorhabdus sp.
TTCGCCGCGCGCTTCTGCATCCCGGCCATCACCGCCTCGATCTGGTTGGGCGTCCGTATGACCCTCGCCTGCCGCTCGCTTTCGGCCATAAGGATCGTGTCTTCATCCATGTCGGCGAATTCGTTGAACAGCGCTTTCGCCTCGCGCATCGCTTGCGGGTTGCGGTTGGCGATTTCGTGCGCCATCGCCATTGCTTTCGCATGTGGGTTTTCATCGACATAGGTCGCAAAGCCCAGCGCTAACGCCTCGGCGCCCGAAAATTCGCGGTTGGTGTAGGTCAGCTCGCGCAAAACATCATCGCGCACCAGCCCGCGCCACAGCGCATAGCCGCCCATATCGGGGATCAGCCCCCATTTCATCTCCATCACCGCCAGCCGCGCATCGGGCGTGACCACTCGGATGTCGGTGCCGCTGGCAATCTGCAAACCGCCGCCGAAGCACACACCGTGGACCGCGGCGATTACCGGCATGGGCAGCTTACGCCAAAGCATGGCGACCTGCTGGAAAGTGTTTGCATTGCCGTGGGTGCGGTCGATCAGGCTGCCGATGCCACCGCTCGCGCTGGCACCGCCGCCCGCCATGCTCGCCATATCGAGGCCTGCGCAAAAACTCCGCCCTTCACCCGACAGGACAACGGCGCGCACGCCGTCCATCGCCGCCAGTTCCTCGCCTGCCGCGATGATGCCTGCAAACATCGCCGGATCGAGCGCATTCATCTTGTCGCCGCGTGTCAGCCGGACATCTGCGACATGGTTTTCAAAAGTGATGCTAACGCGGTCGTTCATTCTTTTTCTTTCAACGCAAATTCCACCAGCGGCAACTGATCGTTGCCAAAATACATGACCGTCTTGTTGACGAAGATCGTCGGCGAGCCGAAGCCGCCACGCGCGATCACTTCCTCGGTATTGGCACGAAGCAGCGCCTTCACCTCGTCGGTCCCGGCACGCGCCCGCATCGCTTCACCGTCCAGCCCGACGCTGTTTGCCACCGCGACCAGCACATCGGGATCGTCGAGATTCTCCTGTCGGCCAAAATAACTCTCGAACGCCGCGCGCGTAAATTCGGTCAGCGCGGGCATGTCGTCGGCCAAGGTGCACGCCATGCGCATCGCATTCACGCTCTTTGCCGGATGATACTGGCTCGGAAAGTTCATATCGACGCCGGCCAGCTTTGCCCAGTCTTTTAGCACGCGAAAGCTATGTTTGAGCTTGCGGTTATCGTCCGCCTCGCGCGCGGCGTAGACCGCCTGATTGACCGCATTGAACACCCCGCCGACCAGTATCGGCCGCAACGTTGCGCAATAACCGGTGCGTTCCATCACGCCGAACAGATTGGTGAAGGCCAGATAGGTCCACGGGCTGGACAAATCGTAGAAAAATTCGATGCGTTCCCGCCCCATAAGCCTCTCCTGTCGGCATCTGGCATAGCATTCCGATATTTTTAAAGAAGCGGTTAAATTCGGCTTATCTCATCTAAGTTATAAGTTCCCTGCGCTTGTCCGTGAATTTACACCTTTCATCGCTTGTATTACAGTCCGATTCACATCTTAAATTGACTTTAACCATATGCCGCCACAGTGATGCGGACGGATATATCCGGGGTGGATGAAGGGCAGGGGTCGTTAGTGTTTGAAGCCAATAATTCCGGCTTTTTGGCGGTTTCAGGTGGGGGCAGCATGACGTTGGCCGACGCTATGATCGCGCCCATGCGGCAGACGCCCGAGCGCTCCTGGCGCGAAAAGGTCTCGGAAATGGACCTTGTTCCCGACCTCGGCGAAGATATCGGTTCGGCGCGCTGGTTTCGCGGGCTGGCCAGCCTGACCTTGTTGAGCGTCGCAGCACTTGCCCTGCTTCCCGATTTCGGCCCAGTATACGGCGCCCAACCCCCGATGCCGACCGAAACCGAATTCGAGGAATCCCGTGCGCAGATGGTCATGCCGATTGCCTTCGGGAGCGATAGCGGCCGGCGGATGGCGGCGACCGATGCGGTGGTGGCACTCGCCGGAAGCCCCGAGCGCCCGCGCATCGAACTCACCGCCAGCCTTGGCAGGGGCGACAGTTTTACACGTGTGCTGCAACGCGCCGGTGTAGGCGGCGGCGAAGCGGAGCAAGTGACTTCGCTCGTGTCCGGCGCGACATCGCTCGGCGATATCGAAGCAGGCACACCCATCGACATCGTGCTTGGCAAACGCGCTTCGCGCAATTCGGCCCGCCCGCTCGAATCCATTGCATTCCGTGCGCGTTTCGATCTCAACCTGGCCGTCAACCGCGAAGGCGGTGTCCTCCGCTTGGCCCGCAAACCAATTGCCGTAGACGAAACTCCGCTCCGCATCCGCGGCGTTGTCGGTTCGCAGGGTATATACCGTTCAGCCCGCGCCGCTGGCGCTCCAGCCGACGCGATCCAGGCTTATCTTAAAGTCATCGCAGGGCGCGCCAGCCTCAAGTCGATCAGGCCAACCGACGAATTCGATATCATCATTGACTATGCCCGCGCCGAAACCGGCGAAGTCAAGGTCGGCAAGCTGCTCTACGCCGGGGTCGAACGTGACGGCAAATCGGCGATCCAGATGCTCAAATGGACCGTTGCGGACAATAACCAGTGGTTCGAGGCGTCGGGCGTGGGTGAATCGACAGGCGCGCTCAGCCGTCCGGTCAACGGCGCAGTGACTTCGGGCTTCGGGTCCAGGCGCCACCCAATCCTCGGATATCGCCGGATGCACAGCGGTCTCGATTTCAAGGCTGGATATGGCGCGCCGATCTACGCGGTGACCGATGGCACCGTAGCTTATGCCGGCCGCAAGGGCGGTTACGGCAATTTCGTCCAGCTCAATCACGGCGGCGGGCTTGCCACCGGTTACGGCCATATGAGCCGCTTTGCGGTTTCTTCGGGCAGCCGGGTGCGGCGGGGGCAGATTATTGGCTATGTCGGTTCGACCGGCCTTTCGACCGGCCCGCATCTGCATTACGAGCTTTATCGCGGTGGCCGCGCGGTCAACCCGATGTCGGTCAAATTTACCCAGCGTGCGCAATTGGCGGGCAATGATCTGGCGCAATTCCGCCGCAAGCTGAACGGGCTGAAATCGGTCAAGCCGGGTGCCGCGCTTACGCCAATGAAAGCATCAACAAGCAAACCCAAAGAGCCGGTCCGCGAAATCGACCGGCTAACCCAGCGCGTGGATGGCCGCAGCAACGCCGGTTAGGCGAATTAGATACGCCATGTTATAGTTGCCATATCAGGCGACCCACTTATGCTATCGCCGTGTGATTGATAGATGCTGGTGCTCTCCTAAAGGCACACAAGGTTATGCCATTTAGTTTTCATTGTCCGGCACTTGATCTATGACTTTGGGGTCAATCATCCTTGGTGCGCGCAGTCTGGACGACGCGAATCGGTTGGCGCACGCCATCGTCAATTCGATACCCGAGCCGTTTCTGGTGCTCGACGCCAACTTGCGCGTGCTCGAAGCAAGTCTATCATTTTACGAGATATTCAGGGTCAATCCGGCGGCCACCGAGGGCACTTTGCTTTATGCTTTGGGCAACGGCCAATGGGACATTCCGGCGCTCAGACTCTTCCTCGAAACGATCCTGCCCGAAAAGACCGAAATGGACAATTTCGAGGTCGATCATGATTTTGCCGATATCGGTCAAAAGATCATGCTGCTCAACGCCCGCAAGGTCATGTACGACGACGCCGGAACGATGGCGATACTGCTGGCATTCCGCGACATTACCGACCGGCGCGCCATCGAGCAGGAAAAGGCCGCATTGCTGGAACGCTCCGAAGAGCTGCGGCGGCACAACGATATGCTGCTCGAAGAAATGCGCCACCGTGTCGCCAACAGCCTTCAGATCATTGCCAGCATATTGCTGATCAAAGCGCGCGCGGTATCATCGCAAGAAACGCGGTTCCATCTGGAGGACGCCCATCAACGTGTGATGTCGGTAGCGACTGTCCAGCAGCATTTGCATATGACCGATGGCATCGAAGAAATCGAAGTATGCGGCTATCTGACTCAACTATGCGATGGCCTTGCACAATCAATGGTCAGCGATAGCCAGCCAGTTACGCTGAATGTGAGCTGCGACATCGGCATGATTGCGTCGGCCCACGCGGTCAGTATCGGGCTGATCGTCACCGAACTTGTCATCAACGCACTGAAATACGCCTTTCCCTACAGCAGACAAGGCGCGGTGGTCGATGTCAGGTACGAGATTTCCGGGACCGACTGGAATCTGACGGTGTCGGACAACGGCGTCGGCAAAAGCGACGGCGTTGCTTCGACCGAGGGGGGGCTTGGAACGACAATCGTGGACGCGCTGGCGAAGCAACTAGATGCGAAAGTCGATATGCAGAACACCGCATCCGGATTATCCATTTCGATAGCCCATGCGACGTTTACATCGCGCTTGCCCAAGGCGGCATAAGAGCATTGAGCAAGGCTGGCCGGTCGGCTAAGCCCGCCCCATGAGCCTAACAGCAAGCTATCCCAACAGCCGCCTTCGCCGCACCCGCGCGACGACGTGGAGCCGCGACATGGTTCGCGAAAACAGCCTGACGCCCGCCGACCTGATCTGGCCGTTGTTCGTCACCAGCGGCGAAGGCGTCGAGGAACCGATTGCCACCCTCCCCGGTGTGTCGCGCTGGTCGGTCGATGGCATCGCCGAACGCGCTGGAGAAGCGATTGCGCTAGGCATCCCTTGCGTTGCGCTGTTTCCCAACACCCCAGCCGACCGTCGCAGCGCCGATGGCGGTGAGTCGCTTAACCCCGACAATTTGATGTGCCAGGCAATCCGCGCGATTAAAGCCGCGCATAAAGACAAAATCGGCGTGCTGACCGACGTCGCTCTCGACCCCTATACCGCGCACGGACAGGACGGATTGGTCGATGATGCAGGCTATGTGCTGAACGACGAAACCGTTGCTGTGCTGGTCGACCAGGCGATCAATCAGGCTGATGCCGGTGCCGATATCATCGCCCCAAGCGACATGATGGACGGCCGCATCGGCGCGATCCGCAAGGCGCTTGAAATGAACGGGCATAGCAACGTCCAGATCATGTCCTACGCCGCCAAATATGCCAGCGCTTTTTACGGCCCGTTCCGCGATGCGGTCGGCTCGCGCGGGTTGCTGAAGGGCGACAAGAAAAGCTACCAGATGGACCCGGCCAACGCGCAAGAGGCATTGCGCGAAGTCGCGATGGACATCGCCGAGGGTGCCGACAGCGTAATGGTCAAACCCGGCCTGCCCTATCTCGACATCATCAAAAGCGTGAAGGACCGCTTCGACGTGCCGGTGTTCGCCTATCAGGTGTCGGGCGAATATGCGATGATCGAGGCGGCGGTCGCGGCGGG
>CAZQBS010000002.1:5454-98886 GCA_964591835.1 uncultured Sphingorhabdus sp.
GGCAGTTTCCTGCTCTTCCTTGTCCAGCCGATGGTTGCGCGCATGGCGTTGCCGCGACTGGGTGGGGCGCCGTCCGTGTGGAACAGCGCGATGCTCGTTTATCAGGCGCTTTTGCTCTGCGGCTATGCCTATGCACACCGGCTGTCGCGCGAAACACCGCGTCGGCAGGCCGTCATCCACATCGCGGTATTGCTGGTCGCGGCATTGTGGTTGCCGCTCGGGCTTGCCGGATTTACGCCGCCTGCCGATGGTTCGCCGATATTCTGGGTGCCTTGGCTGTTGGTGGCGTCGATCGGGCCGTTATTCTTTGCGGTCGCGGCGCAAGCGCCGTTGATGCAGCGCTGGTATGCGCTGACCGGAAATCAGGGCAATCCTTATGCGCTCTATGCCGCGTCCAATGTTGGCAGCTTTGCCGGGTTGATTGCCTATCCGTTGCTGGTCGAGCCCTCTATGCCGATGCTGTCGCAAAACTGGCTGTGGACCGGCATTTATGGAGTGCTGGTAGTGGCGGTCGCTTTATGCGCCCGGTTGCTGTGGCAGACCCGCAGCGAGGCTCCAGCCGAAACGACCGTCGAACCGCAAGCTGACAATATCGGCTGGAGGCGCAGGCTTTACTGGATCGTGCTGGCCGCAGTACCGTCAGGTCTGATGCTGTCGACAACATCGCACCTGACCACCGACCTGATGGCAATGCCTTTATTGTGGGTCATTCCGCTCGGGCTGTATCTGCTGAGTTTCAGCGTCGCCTTTGCCGACAACCAGCGCCCGGCATATTGGATCGGCAAGGTCGCGCCCGTGATATTGCTGGCCACAGGCGCGGTGGTGTTCATGATCTGGGGCAAAGCCGCGATCAATGGGCTGGCGGCAAGTCTGACCTTACTGTTCGTCGTTGCCGTGGCGCTGCACAACGAGATGTTCCGCACGCGTCCCGACCCGTCGCAACTCACCGGTTTTTACCTGATGATGTCGCTCGGCGGCGTTATCGGCGGATTTTTCTGCGCCATCGTCGCACCGCTGATTTTCGACTGGACATGGGAGCATCCGGTGCTGATCCTGCTGGCCGCGCTTCTGTTGCCACAAACCCGCTTTGTGTCGCTTGGCGAGGAAGACATATTCGGCGAACGCGGTGTGCGCTGGCTGATGCTCGTGCTCGGCCTGCTGGCGGTTGCGGTCGGCGTTTACACCGGAATGAATACCGATCTGGAAATGACCGCCGCCAAGATCGTGTTGCTGGCAATCATCATTAGCATCGGTGTAATCGCCGCCGGCCACCGCGTCGCTTTCGCGCTGACGATTGCGGCGCTGATGCTGGCCAATGGCGGCTGGCATAATATCGAGCAGACGATGGACGGCGTAAGAATGCGCAGCTATTTCGGCACCTATACTGTCAACGGGTCGGAAAGTGAGCGCTTCCGCTGGCTGAATCACGGCACGACGATGCACGGAATGCAGCGACTTGACGAACCTACCAAGCCCATCAGTTACTATCCGCCGACATCGGGCGTTGGCATAACGATGACGAACGCGGCTGCGCTTTACGGTCCGGACGCCAGCATTGGCGTGGTCGGTCTCGGCACCGGTACGCTCGCCTGTTACCGCAAGCCCGGCCAGTTTTGGCAGTTCTTCGAAATCGACCCGCTGATGATCGAGATCGCGCGCGACCGGAAGATTTTTTCGTTCATCGACCGCTGTGCACCCGATGTGCCGATTACCTTGGGCGATGCGCGACTGACGCTCGCCGATGTTCCGGCTGGCAAGTTCGACATATTGGCCCTCGATGCATTTTCGTCGGATTCGATCCCGTTGCACCTTCTAACGAAGGAAGCGTTTGCAACCTATCGCCGCGCGCTGAAACCCGATGGCTTGCTGCTGGTGCATATCTCCAACCGATATATCAACCTCAATCCGGTGGTGGCTGCCGAGGCTCGTTCGGGCGGCTGGGCGGCCGCATTGCGTCATGACAGCCCGACCGAGGCGCTCATCGCGCAAGGTTCGCGTGCTTCGCAGTGGATTGCGCTTAGCCCGGATGCGGCGAAACTGGTGCAGCTGACCGGTGCAGTCGAAAAAACCAAGCCGCGCTATTATGACGCCAACACATGGATCGCGCTGGCATCGCCCGACGGCACCCGACCGTGGACCGACGATTATGCCTCGGTCCTCCCGCATCTCTCGCTCTGGAAGGTACTCGACTAATGCACCGCCCCGACGTCAGCATCATCACCATCGGCGGCAAGACTCCGCAAATCGACGACAGCGCCTTCATCGCGCCGGGTTCCCGGATCATCGGCGATGTCACGGTGGGACCAGAAGCAAGTATCTGGTATAATTGCGTAATCCGTGCCGAAGTGAACCGCATCGTCATCGGCGCGCGGAGCAATATCCAGGACGGCAGCGTTGTCCACTGCGACGGACCGATGCCGGGGGTCGAGGACGGCTATCCGACGATTATAGGTGAGGACGTTCTGGTCGGGCATAATGTCATGCTCCACGGCTGCATCCTCCACGACCGCGCCTTTGTCGGGCTGTCGGCCACAGTGATGAACGGCGCGGTGATTGAAGGCGATGCGATGCTCGCAGCAGGCGCGATGCTGACCCAAGGCAAACGCGTCGAAGCGAGGCAATTATGGGCAGGCTCACCCGCACGTTTTGTCCGCAATCTGGATGATGCCGCGATCATGGGAATGCGCATCGGCGTCGCGCATTATGTGGAGAATGCCAAGGCGCACGCGGCAGCCTTGGCAAATCCCTGTTAGAACTTCACGCTAACGGTTACCCGTCCACTGACCGGCGCGCCGGGGGTTATGTTATTGTTGTTGTGCGCGTCGGCAAAATAGTTGGTATCGAACAGGTTCTCTACATTGGCTTGCAACTGCACCGCTTCGCTGATGTCAAAGAACAGTGCTGCATCCACGCGGGTGAAGCCGGGCAGCCTGGTTGTCGTCGGGGTCGACCGGATCGCGGCGAACTGGCTCGACTGGTGGATAATTCCTACGCCTGCGCCAAAGCGCCCGGTGAAGTCGTATCGGTTCCAAAGGCTCGCCTGATGCTTGGGCACTTGCCCAAGACGCACGGCCTCGTTTCCTGACAATGCGGCATCCTGATAGGCGTAGCCGCCCATGACCTGCCACTGGGGGGTGATCCGCCCTGCTACCGACAATTCGGCACCTTTTATCCGCGTTTTGCCGATGTTGATTGTCACCAGCGGATTGGTCGGATCGGGTGTCGTCGCGTTGGTCCGGTCGAGTTTGAACAGCGCCAGAGTCACATTGAGGTCGGGCCGGATATCCCATTTTGCGCCGAGTTCGTAATTGGTGAACTTCTCCGGTGCGAGATTCTGCTGCGTCGTCGACAGTGTTAGGAACTGGTCGCCCGAGCGCGGCAGGAACGATTGGCTGTAGCTGCCATAAAGCGACACCTCATCCTGTGGTTTGAATATCAGGCCAATTCGCGGGGATATCTTGTCGTCCTTGCGCGCGAACGGGCGGTCGATGACGGGGAAAAGGTCGATACCCTGAATGTCGAAACTGTCGTACCGCAACCCGCCGACCAGTTGGAGCTGCTCGCCGATTTCGATCTGGTCCTGCAGATAGGCAGAGAAGAATTTAACGTCCGACACAGTGTTGCGGTTAGGCACGTTGAAATTGACGCCTGGAAAGATTCGGGTGGCAAGATTGAAGGTCGAGCTCGACAGTGTGCCGTTGATCCGGCTGTTGGCCGAATGCTGGTCACCATATTCGACGCCAAGCAGTATCTTGTGCGCCAGCGAACCGGTGTTGACGTCCCAGACGAGATTGCCCTGCGCGATGAAATTCTCGCGCTTGGTCGGGTCGCTATAGGATGACAAAGCGACCGTGCCATTTAGTGCGGTGGCCGCACCGTTTGCAAAGACATTGATATAAATCTTGTCATAATCGCCGTACAATACACTCCCTGTGAACGACAGATTCTCTGACAATTTGCCGTCGAGCCGCAACTTGGCGACATGCGCTTCGAGCTTCGTCCGGTTCACACCTGGAACCCCGAAAAACTGGTCGCGAAAGCCGGTTATCGGTCGGTTCGGTTGCCCGGCAGCCGTTGCAATCGAAGGGACGCCGCGATCGGTTGTGCGATCGTCATTCACATATTCGTATGAAAGGCCGATCTTCCAGTCGGGACTGAGCGCAACAGCAAGATAGGGATTCCACGCATAACGCTCGCCGCCGACAAAATCGCGGTGGTTATCGAAATTCTCGTAAACCGCATTCAACCGGACGGCGGCCGTATCGCCCAGCGGCGCGTTCAGGTCGGCGGCCAGATCATACGCGCCAAAGCTGTTGATGCTGGCTTGCCCTGCGTAGAAAACTTCGTCGGCCTGCGGTGATTTCTGCACGCGGTTAATGATACCGCCACCGCCGCCGCGACCGAAGATTAGCGCGTACGGGCCCTTCAATATTTCGACACGCTCGATATTATACAGGCCGCGATAATATTGGACGTCATCGCGCACGCCATCGAGGAAGAAGTCCGAAGTGGTGTTCTGGCCCCGCAGCGTAATCTGGTCGCGGTTGCCCTCGCCCTGTCCGACGGTGGTGCCAGGCACGTATCGGAGCACATCGCCAAGAGAATGATGTGCCTGATCTTCGATCTGCTCACGCGTTACAACGTTGATGGTCTGCGGGATATCGAGCAAAGGCGTATCGGTCTTGGTCGCGGTAATCGAATTGGATGCGACATAGCCGTCGCTCGCGCCGGTGACGATGATCGTCTGGCTATCATCTCCTGCACTATCTTCATCGTCGGCAAAGGCTGGTAGCGGAAGAACGAGGGCGATTGCCAGCGCAAGGATGGACGGTTTAAGCTGATGCATTGATGATATCTTTTCCATTTATTGAGAACGAGTCGCAGCGTTGCCTCGGCTCTATTGCGACCGATTATCAAAAGCAATTGGAAAAGTCCGAATGTTGAAAAGAATTTTGCGTCGCCGGAACTCGCGGCTAATGAACAGCGTCACTGGTGCAAGGATATATATGAGATGAGGGCAACGCTCTGGCATAACCCCGACTGCGGGACATCGCGCAAGACGCTGGCGATTTTGCAGGAAACGCCGGATATCGATCTGACCGTGGTGGAGTATCGCAAACAGCTCTTCACGCGCGATAAGCTGGAGCAATTGTTCCGCGATGCGAGCCTCACGCCTCGCGAAGCATTGCGGACTCGCGGTTCGCCTGCCGAGGAACTTGGGCTGATCGACGGCGCGTCAGCCGATGCGATACTGGATGCAATGGTTGCGCAGCCGATACTGGTCGAGCGCCCGTTTGTGGAAACCGAAAAAGGCGTCCGGCTGTGTCGCCCTCAGGAAAAGGTCGCCGAAATCCTCTAAGCCGTGTCAGGCCACTTGACGTTGCGGACGATTGAACAGTTCGAGGCTGTCGGCGAAGACCATCGGCCGGCCGAAATAATAACCTTGGATTTTGTTGCAACCCAGTTGCTGAATGATGACGAGCTCAGCCTCGGTTTCCACGCCCTCGGCCGTCGTCGCGATATCCAGACTGTCGGCAAGTGCTACCACGGCCCGGATGATAGCAAGGCTCTCCGCCTTGTTCTTGGCCGCGCCTTGGACAAAGCTGCGATCGATCTTGATCGTATCGAAACGAATGTTTCTGAGATAGCCGAGCGACGAATAGCCCGTGCCGAAATCGTCAAGCGACAATTTGATCCCTAGTCCGCGCAACCGGTCGAGTACCTGCACGGCAAGCGTCCCGTCGCGCAGGAATATGCTCTCGGTAACTTCGAGCTCGAGCCGCCACGCCGGCAATCCGCTGTCGTGCAGTGCCGAAATTACCGTTTCGACGAAGTTGGTGCTGGTTAGCTGATCAACCGAGATATTCACCGCGACCCGCGCTGACTCGGGCCAGCTCATGGCATCCCTACACGCTTGCCGGAGGACGAAATCGCCAATGGAGACAATAAGCCGCGCGTCCTCTGCGACGGGGATGAACTTTGCAGGCGATACGTTGCCGAATTTGGGATTGTTCCAGCGGACCAGCGCCTCGAAACCGACAAGCATATGGTCGCCGGTCGCATTGACGACCGGCTGATATTCGACATGCATTTGCTGCCGATCAAGGGCATTGCGCAGTTCGAACTCCATAAGCCTTTTTTCTTCAGCATTGGCGTGGAGCTTGTGCTGGTAACTGTGATGGGTATTGCCGCCCTGGTCCTTAGAGCGGTAAAGCGCGAGATCGGCGCTGCGCATCAGCAACTCGACGGTTTCCCCATCGACCGGGCCAAGAGCGCTGCCGATGCTGGCTCCGATGAATAACGTATTCTGGTCGATCTCATATGGTTTAGACAGGCTGTCGATGATCCTGCGGGCCAGCGTCATCACATATTTGCTGTCGCTGGCGTCTTTGACTACCACTGCAAATTCATCGCCGCCTAGCCGTCCGCAGAGTTCGTTTTCGGTCATGATCAGCTGCAACCGCCGCGCGACCTGAGCCAGCATCCGGTCGCCGACCGGGTGACCGAGCGTATCATTGACCGCCTTGAACCGGTCGAGATCGATCATCAGGAACCCGCAACGCCGTCTCCATTTTTCGGCATCGGTCAAGGCATCGCCCAATGCTTCGGTCAGTTGCAAACGATTAGGAAGGCTGGTCAGCGTATCGAAACGGGCCAGATGCGAAATCTTGTCCGCCGACACGCGCTGTTCGGTAACGTCCGACCCAACGCCGCGGAAACCGAGAAAGCTGCCGTCTTCTGAATGGCGCGGGGATGCCGATAGTTCCCAGTAACGCGTTACCGCTTTGATGGTCACCGGCACGATCAGGTTGCTGAAAGATTCGCGCCTCTTGAGCCGTTCTGCCAGGTCATGCAGTGCCTCGTGATATTTGCCTTGTTCCCACGCATCGCCCGCTATCAGTTTCAGCATCGGCTGACCTTCGATCGCGCGTGCCTCTTCGCCAAGGGCAAAGGCGAAGCGCGGGCTGACATGGGTGGCGCAGCGCGACGTATCGGTCTGCCACAACCAGTCGGCACCGCTGTCCTCGAATTCGCGCAACAACAGGCTGACGGTATCGGATTTTTCCTGCACGATAGTGTGGGCGATTTCGAACAGGATCTGCGCCCGCGCCGAGCGCAGGCAGGCGGTAATGAGCAACGCCCCGATCCCTACGGCTGCGACCGAAAGAAAATAGGCGCCGTGGTAAATGAAACCAACCGTCGAACATAAAGACGTCATTCCGATGAATATGGTAGCCGGGAGTGGGGCTGTCGGGAGCAGCAATGACGCATAAACCATCAGCGACAACACGATCGACCACAGCCCAATCATCTCGACCAATCCGCCGCTCGAACCCAGCAAGAAAAATGACGATCCCCAGATCAGGCCGGTCGCAGTCGCGTGAATGTTGATCTGGTTCACATCCCGCGTATTCAGTTGCGGCTTGTCCCATACCGCTTTGGTGCCGAATTTGTGGAACGAATAAAGATGGAACAGCGAAAAAAGCGTAACCCAACCCACTGCACCCCAGACCGGGGCGATGCCGCGGTACATCGTGACCGCGATGATCGCAAAAAACAGATTGAGAGCCACGCGCAATGTCGTGCGTTTGCGCATGGTGCGGGCCTGGATGCCGCGGACAAAGTCTGTGTCGACCCCGACTGGATCGGCAAAACCGAGCAATGCCTTGTATGACAGTTCGGTAGGCAGTTCGAGGGTCGTCTCTTTTTTCAGCACCCTCGCGTTTTAGCGTTCGAACCTTACTCAAAGGTAATCAGCGCCCGACTATTACGGCCGAGCGGTATAAATTTTCCTTGCGAAATCAACGCAATCCAAACTTTACCAGATATTAACCGGATTTTTGGCGGTCGCTGCGTTCAAGCAGCGATGGCGTAGGGCTGGATTTCGCCCGACAGATACAGGTTCCGGGCCTTCGCGCGGCTCATCTTGCCAGAACTCGTGCGCGGCAGGGTGCGCGGCGGAACAAGCTCGACAACGCAGTTCATGCCGGTCACCGAACGCACCTTGTCGCGGATCTGTTCGCGCAGCTTGGCACGCTCGACTTCGTCGGTGGTCCGGCACTGGACGAGCACTGCCGGTGTTTCTTCGCCGCCGGGTGTCGTAACGGCAAATGCCGCGATGTCGCCAGCCTTGAATCCGGGCAATTGTTCCACTGCCCATTCAATGTCTTGGGGCCAATGGTTCTTGCCATTTATGATAATCATATCCTTGGCGCGGCCAACGATGAAGATATAGCCGTTCGACATGTAACCCATGTCGCCGGTGTCGAGCCAGCCATCGACAAGACAGGCGTCGGTCGACGCCTTGTCGCGGAAATATTCCTTCATCAACGAAGGCCCCGAGCACCAGACCTTGCCTATCGTGCGGTCTGCCAGCGGACGACGGTTTTCGTCGCGTATCTCGATGGTCATGTCCTTCACCGCCTTGCCGCAATTGACAATGGCGCGGTAGCGGGTCGGCCGGTCGGCGGCACCGGCATGGCCGGTCAGTTCGGTTTCCTCGACCAGCTCGACCTGGATGCCCTCACCCGGCGGCATGATCGACACCGCTAGCGTGGTTTCGGCGAGGCCGTAGCTCGGCAAAAACGCCGATGCCCTGAACCCGGCGTCGCCAAATGCGTCGACAAACGCCTGCATGACGTCTGGGCGGATCATGTCGGCGCCGTTCCCGGCCAAACGCCATTTCGAAAGGTCGAAGCGTTCGGATACAAGCGTCTGGCTCGAAATCCGCCGCGCGCAAATGTCGTAGCCGAAGGTCGGCGAGTAGCTGATAACCGTGCCGTCTGCGGCGCTGATCACGTCGAGCCATGCCAGCGGACGGCGTGCAAAATCCTCGGTCTTCATATAATCTGTCGAAACCTGGTTGGCGACCGGCGAGAGGAAGCATCCGACCAGCCCCATATCATGATACCATGGCAGCCACGACACGCAGCGGTCGGTGTCGGTAACCTCCATCCCGTGCGAATGCGCCGACAGATTGTTGAGCAAGGCATGATGTGTCACCGCCACACCGTGCGGGAAGCGGGTCGATCCGCTTGAATATTGGAGATAGCAGATTTCGTCGCTGTTCGCGGTTGGCAACTCGGTCTTCAACGCAATCCGGTCGGCAAAGCTTTCCCAATCAAGCCCCTCGACCCCGCAAACGGTCGCCGCCTCACCTGCCATGTCGGCAAGTTCTACCGGATAAAACAATATCTTCGGGTCGCAACTTTTCAACTGGACTGAAAGCTGGTCGACATAGCTTTCCTTGCCGCCGAACGACGTCGGTAGCGGCAATGGCACCGGCCATGCGCCCGCATAAATGCACCCGAAAAACAAGGCGGCAAAATCGGGGCCGGTCTCGGCAACAATCGCGACCCGGTCTTCTTTGGCAATCCCGTGGCTGATCAGCCGGTAAGCAAACCGCAATGCATCCTCGCGCATTTCCGTGTAAGGATACGCCCGCGCCAGTTTGCCGCGCATGTCGTGGAAATTCAGCCCGCGTTTGCCGGTCGCCGCATAATCGAGCGCT
This sequence comes from uncultured Sphingorhabdus sp., assembly GCA_964591835.1. Classification (GTDB taxonomy): domain Bacteria; phylum Pseudomonadota; class Alphaproteobacteria; order Sphingomonadales; family Sphingomonadaceae; genus Sphingorhabdus_B. The sequence continues at coordinate 14,966 of CAZQBS010000002.1, forward strand.
TCGCCTAGCGTTGCAAAATCGGAGAGGCGACGCGGCAATTCGTCCTGCGTCGGCGTCGGTGCGGTTTCGCTCATGCGGTTTCCCATAGCTGTTGTGACCTGGACTCTATCGGTCCATCATACATTTTTGTTATCGTCGGCTTCTACCCGTTGATACGAGTTCAAAATTCGACCCGACTGTGGCACAAATAGGGCGTGAACAAACCCCGCGCTCCCAAAAAGCCGCCACCGCCGCTCGATGACACGCGATTGCGCGGGCTTGCGCTGCATTATGTCGGCAAATACGCCACCAGTCGCGCCAAATTAGCCACCTATCTCGCCCGAAAAGTCCGCGAACGTGGCTGGAGTAACGAACGCCCCGCCGACTTGGATGCACTCGTCGAACAGTTCGCAGAGCTTGGCTATGTCAACGACGCACAATTTGCCGAGGCGCGCAGCCGGTCGTTTGTCGCGCGCGGTTACGGCAAAAGGCGGCTCGACGAGGATTTGCGCGCCAGCGGGATAGCCGAGAGCGAGTCCGCCGAGGCCAGCGACCATATGGCCGAAAACGAATTTACCGCCGCACAGAACTACGCCCGCCGCAAACGCATCGGCCCTTACGCGAGCGAAATCGCACCGCGCGAAAAGCAACAGAAACAGTTGCAGGGCTTCCTGCGCGCCGGACACGGCTTAGAACTCGCCAAGCGCTTCGTCCGCGCATCCCCCGGCGACGAAGTGCCAGAGGAATAAGCGAGAAATAAAGTTGCAGCTATTTGGATGCGTACCCCGTAACTGATCCATCATCAGTTAGCCGGAAAATGCCAGATATGATCGCAATTCTTAAATGGGCCAGCCTTCTCCTCGTTCTGGTCCTGGCAACCGGAATCGGCCTGTTCTTCTACTCCCCCGCGCTCCTCGTCGATACAATCGACCGCATCGCCAGCAGGGCCGATGTCGAGAAGGTAGCGCAGGGCATCGCCTTCGACACAAACGGCAACAGGCTTGACATCTGGTCCACCGCCGCCAAATCCGGAACCCCGCGCCCGGTATTGGTGTTCTTCTACGGCGGCGGCTGGGCCAATGGCGACCGCACCGAATATAGCTACGCCGCGCGCCCGTTTGTCGAGGCGGGCTATATCGTCGTGCTCCCCGATTACCGCAAAGTGCCAGTGGTCCGCTTCCCCGGCTTTGTCGAGGACAGCGCGGCGGCGGTCAAATGGGTGCAGGCAAATATCGGGAAATATGGCGGCGACGCGTCACGAGTAAGCGTCGCTGGCCATTCGGCGGGCGCCTATAACGCGCTGATGCTAGCGCTCGATCCGCAGTGGCTGGGCGACAGACCGGTGACCGCCGCAATCAGCCTGGCGGGCGCCGCCGACTTCTATCCCTTCACCTCGAAACGCGCGATCGCCGCGATGAGCGAACATCCCGACCCGGCCGCCACCCAGCCGGTCAGCTTCGTCCGCAAAGACGCGCCGCCTGTCCTGCTCATCCACGGCAGCGAAGACACCGTCGTCCGCATCCGCAATTCGAATAGCCTGTATGCCAAGCAAAAGGCAGCAGGCGGGGAAATCGAGTTCCGCCCGCAACAAGGCGGCAGCCATAACGACCTTGTGCTGGCGCTGGGAACGCTCTTCCGCGGACGCTATCCGGTTGTGGCGGAGAGCGTGAAGTTCCTCGACAAGGCGAACGGCGTTACGAGCAACTGATACTGCCCGACCCCATCGTCGATGAAGTGCACTTCGCGCCGCCAGCGACGTTGACATTGCCGCTACCCGCGATGCTCGCATCGACGGTGCCGGTCGCGGTCAAGCCGACTTCGCCAGAACCCGCAATCGAGACCTTGGCATCGGTGCTTGCGAGTTTCACCGCGTCGATGTTGCCCGAACCTGCAATCGAATATTCGGCGCGATCGACCTTTCCGCCAAGCGTCACATTGCCCGATCCGGCCAGTCCGCTTTCGAGCGTTTTGGCAATAACATTGGCTACCGAAATGCTGCCCGAGCCAGCCGATTCGAGCGATACTTCGGTGCCTTCCATCCGGTCAGCGGTGAAGTCACCCGACCCGGCAAGCGACACTTCGGAAAGCCGCGGCGCGGTGACGGTGATCGTCACGCCCTTGCGGCCATGGGCCCAGATTTTTTCTTTTTGGCGGCCGATGATGATCGTGCCATCCTTCACCTTGTAGCGCAGATTTTTTAGTTGCTCGGCATCGCCGGTCGCCTTGACCGAGAAAGTATCGCCGGTGAGAAAGACGATATTGTCAGGGCCGGATGAATGCAGTTCGGTAAACGCAGGCGTTGTTGCGGCAGCGTTGGTAATCGCAGTGCCACCTGCCACGCCATTGTCGTCGTCGCTATGCGACATATCGTCAGCAGCATCGAACACCGAATAGCCGCAAGCGGAAAGCGACAAGGCCGCCAGCGGGAGGAGGATGAGTGGGGTTTTCATTTGGTTGATCTCCATGTGTGTTGTGTAGATAATACAGTGATTGAAGGTGGGGTGCAAGGGGGGAATGTTTGGAGTGCTTACAGCTATCACACTTGATTTCGATTAATGTGGATTAGGGATGTGAATCCGGAGGATGGCGATATCATTCCGGGAACCGGCGGGGTGCGAAAGCTGCGCTGGGGCGAGGCGGGTAGTGGGGAACGCGGCTCTATCTGTTATTTGCATACGGAAAGGCGCCGGCATCTGACCTGACGCCGGAGGAAAAGCGAGCAGTGGCTGGATTTGCAGCGATGATTAAGGGCTCGGACAGATGAGCGGTGCACAGATGAAGGAACGGAAAATGGCAGATACATTCGGACAGAACCTGATCGCCGCGATGGAAGAAGCGGCGGCGCATTCACAGGGCAACGGCGCGGTGGCGCGCGAACATGTCATCGACGTCCCCGACGTGCGCGCCATTCGTGAACAGCTGGGACTGTCGCAAACCGCCTTTGCCGAGGCCTACCGGATTCCGCTGGCGACGCTCAAGGGTTGGGAGCAAGGGCGGCGGCATCCCGATGCGACGACGGCGGCCTATCTGAACGTGATTGCGAAAATGACCGGCGAAGCGCGGCAAGCATTGAAGGCAGCCTGACTTCTAAATCGTTATCCTGAACTTGTTTCAGGATAACGCATCACTGTGGCTTGTTTTGTCCTTAAACGAGTTCAGTATGACGAGATAGGGGAAACAAGATGACGGGTTTGGAAAAAACCCTCTGCGTATCTCTGCGCCTCTGCGTGAAACCCAAAAAAAAAGGGCGCCCCAACGGAGCGCCCTTCAGATTTTCCGGTAAGGAAACTTTATTCGGCTTTTTCGTAATATTGCGGTGCGGACTCGTTCAGGATCACGAGGATCTTCTTCAGCGCGGCTGGTTCGTCGGTTTTTTCCATCGCCGCCAGTTCACGCGCCAGGCGGCTTGAGGCGGCTTCAAAAATCTGCCGTTCGGAATAGCTCTGTTCGGGCTGGTCGTCGGGGCGGAACAGGTCGCGGGTCACTTCGGCGATCGACACCAGGTCGCCCGAGTTGATCTTCGCTTCATATTCCTGCGCACGACGCGACCACATGGTGCGCTTCACTTTGGGCTTGCCGGTCAGCGTGTGCATCGCTTCCTTGAGCGTCTTGTCGCTGGAAAGCTTGCGCATCCCGACGCCTTCGGCCTTGTTGAAGGGCACGCGGAGGGTCATTTTTTCTTTTTCGAAACGCAGGACATAGAGTTCGAGCTGCATCCCCGCAATTTCGCTGTTCTGCAGTTCGATAACGCGGCCTACCCCGTGCTTGGGATAAACTACGTAGTCGCCTACATCAAAGATCGCCGCTGTGGACGCCATATTTGGACCCTTTCTGATTATTCGGGAGAATTTTGCTTTGCCGGCAACATATCGTTACCCATAAGACACTGTCGTTCGTCCCTTGCGCCAAGAGCGTTTGCCGGCATGATAGCGTATGCAAACGTCGACCGTTTTCGGCCTATTGACGTCAGTGTAACAGATTCGCAACAAAATTACAATGCTTGCTTTAGCGCATGTCAATAACGCGACTCAGATCGCGCTTAATTTTCTCACGCGGCTGTCTTCTTCGGCGAGTTCGCTGGCATTGACCGGCTTGATATCGGCTGAATTCATCCAGCACAGGTCCATATGGCCGAGTACGCGGTCGTCATGGCCCCTCAACGTCACGGGCAATATCGGTTGCCGGTCGCGTTCGTCGACGAGCACGGGGTTCGACGGGATGCCCGTCCCCCAGCGCTCGCCCCACTGGCGAAGCGCGATCATTGTCGGGAGCAAATCGAGGCCTTTTTCGGTCAGGCGATATTCGACCTTGCGCCGGTCGTCGGGGCACGGCGTGCGGTGGAGGATGCCGCTTTCGGTAAGCCTTGTCAGCCGGTTGGCGAGGATATTGCGAGCGATGCCGATTTCGGAAAGGAACTCCTCGAAATGGCGGACGCCGTTAAATGCGCCGCGCAGGATCATGAACGACCAGCGTTCGCCCATCGCCTCGAGCGCGGTCGGCAATCCGCATTCCACTATGTCACTCAGCGACTCTCGTAATTCACCCATAAATGCGTCCTCTAATCACAGCTAACGCCCCTGCCAAAAAAAATGCAACCCTAAATCAGTTTTAAGTTGCAACTAGAAACCTAATATAATAGGTAGTGATTCGCAACTGGTTTTCCAGATGCTCAAAACGACGGATAGGGACAAAAGTTTCAGCCAGCGTTTTGCAAATTTAGCAAAGCTAAAAGGATAAGATTATGACCCTCTCCCACGTATCCGCCCGTCTGGGCACTCTCGCCGCCGCAGCGGTCCTCAGCACCACCCTCCTCTTCGGTGTTGCAGGTCAGGCTCAGGCCGCCAATGGCCCTTATTATCAGATCAAGCTCGCCCAGCCAGCCGCATCGAAGCAGGAATTGCTGCGCAGCGTGTTCGTGAAGTGCGACGGCACCGCCTGCCGCGCGCCGCAAGCCAGCACGGCACCCAAGAATATGTGCATCAGCATCGCGCGTGAATTCGGCGAAGTGTCGGCCTTTTCGGCTGGCAACCGCGTCTTCACCGCCGAAGAAATCGCTGCCTGCAACGGCAACAAAAAGGAAGTGATCGCGAAGAATTAGATCGCTTCGCCTGACAAATTTTTTCGGCTCCTCTCTCCTTATCCCCCTCGCCAACGCTTGGCGACCGAGAGCCGAAACCCCTCGCGCCGGGGCGCCGCCGATCCGTTAAACCGGAAAAGCTGCGCCGCCGGTGCATTTTTTTGTTGCATGTGCGAACCATTCACCCAACCTAGCCCATATGATGCGGCAATATGAACTGGTTGAGCGGGTCCGTGCATATGACCCGGACGTCGATGAAGATCGGCTGAACCGGGCCTATGTCTACACGGTAAAGATGCACGGCGCGCAAAAACGCGCTTCGGGCGATCCGTATTTCAGCCATCCGGTCGAGGTTGCGGGGCTGATGACCGACCTCAAAATGGATGAGGACACGATCATCACCGCTTTGCTCCACGACACGGTCGAGGACACGCTGACGTCGATAGAAGATGTCGAGGCGAAGTTCGGGCCCGAGGTCGCGCGGTTGGTCGACGGTGTGACCAAGCTGTCGAAGATCGAGGCGCAAACCGAGGACGAGCGTGCCGCAGAAAATCTGCGCAAGTTCCTCCTAGCAATTTCCGACGATATCCGCGTGCTGCTGGTCAAGCTTGCCGACCGGCTGCACAATATGCGCACGCTGCATTTCATCAAAAGCCCCGACAAGCGCCGTCGAATCGCCAAAGAGACGATGGATATCTACGCGCCTTTGGCCGAACGGATCGGGATGTATGAATATATGCGCGAGATGCAGTTGCTGGCCTTCGAGCAGCTCGAACCTGACGCTTACAAGACGATTACCGACCGGCTCGCCGATATCCGCAAGAAGGCCGATGTCGAGATAGACCAGATCATCCAGACCATGGCGTGGGAGATGGAACAGGCAGGACTGACGATCCAGATATCGGGTCGCGAGAAGCATCCCTTCTCGATCTGGAAGAAGATGCAGGAGCGGCATATCGCCTTCGAGCAACTGACCGATATCAACGCCTTCCGTGTCATCACCGACAGCGAAGAAGACTGTTACCGCGCGCTGGGCGTGCTTCACCGCCGCTGGCAGATGGTGCCGGGGCGGTTCAAGGACTTCATTTCAACGCCTAAACGCAACGGCTATAAATCGATCCACACCACGATCATGTTCGCCAAGAATATGCGCGTCGAAGTGCAGATCCGAAGCAAGGATATGCACCGCAGTTCCGAATATGGTTATGCCGCGCATTGGGCTTATAAGCAGGCCGATACGCCCGACGGGCAGGCCGGCTGGATCCGCGACCTCATTGAAATTCTCGACACCAGCCACGATGCCGAAGACCTGCTCGAAAACACCCGCATGGCGATGTATCAGGACCGGATCTTCGCGTTCACGCCCAAAGGCGCGCTGCATCAGCTTCCCAAGGGTTCTACCGTCGTCGATTTCGCTTATGCGGTTCACACCGATCTGGGTGACAAAACCGTCGGAGCTAAGGTCAATGGCCGTCATGTGCCGCTTCGCACCCAGCTGGTGAATGGCGATATGGTCGAAATATTGAAATCGAAGGCGCAGCAGCCCGAGCCGACCTGGCTCAATTTCGTCACTACCGGCAAAGCGCGGGCCGCAATCCGTCGCCATGTCCGTCACCGCGAGCGCGACGAATTGATCGCCATCGGCCGCAAGCTGTTCGACGAAATTGCTGAACGGATGCCGACCAAGATCGGCAAAAAGGCTGTTACCGCCGCGCTTAAACGTCTGCATATCGACACCGAGGATGACCTGATGCATGCGGTCGGCGCTGGCAAGATTACCGACCGCGCGTTGATGGTTGCACTCGTACCTGGTTTCGAGGCCGAAGGCGCCGATGGCGATTTCCCCAACCGGGAACGCGCAATCTCGATCCGCGGCCTTACCCCCGGCGTTGGTTATCATCTCGGCGATTGCTGCCATCCCATCCCCGGCGACCGCATCGTCGGGCTGCGGCTGCCCGACCAGCCGGTCGAGGTCCACACCATCGAATGCGACCGGTTAGCGAGCGGAGTCGATGCCGACTGGGTGGACCTGAGCTGGGGCCAGGGCAGTGACGGCGCATCGGCACGGCTGCGGGTTGTTATCCATAACCGTCCTGGAACGCTGGGCGAAATTGCGGGGATATTCGGCTATCACAAGGCCAACATCATCAACCTGCGCATGACCGCGCGCGACAGCGAATTCCATACGTTCGAGGTCGATCTAGAGGTCCACGACCTGCCTCACCTGATGCGGATCATCTCGGCGCTCAGGTCATCCGAAGCGGTGGCAACGGCGGACCGCGTTTATGATTGAAGCCTTGCAATGTAGGGTTTTGTCTGGGAGAATCATTGGTAAGATGATCGGACAGCCCAGTCTCAAGTTGACATAAGGTTACAGAAATGCCGCAGAACTTGTATAAGTTTTTCAACTTAAGCGGCATGATGCTGGCATTGGCCATCGCTTCACCGGCGAACGCCATCGAACGCAAATTGCTCGTCGCGAGCTTTGAGAATATTGTTGTCATCGGCGACATCGACGTGACCGTCGAAACGGGCAAACCGGTGTCGGCCAAGTCCAGCGGCGACCGGCGGGTGCTCGATTCATTGAAACTCGAGCGTACCGGCACGACTTTGCGCATACGCGTGCTCGACCTCCTCAACGACGATAAACGCAAACCGGTTACAGAGCCGCTTCGTGTTACGCTGACCACGCCTGTGATCCAGAATGTCGTGCTAAGCGGCAATGGCCGGATTAGCGTGAGCGCTATCAAACAGCCCGACACCGCCAAAATTGCGATTTTGGGTAATGGCAAAGTGACCGTCGGCAATCTCATAGCGGATAAACTGACCGCCGATATCGACGGCAATGGCCAGATTGACTTGGGCGGGGGGGCGGTGCGCGATGGGCGCGTGACGATCGTTGGTGCGGGAGAATTTGGTGGCCCAAAATTGCTCATGCGTAAATTGCGGCTCGAGCATAATGGCAACGGCAAATCGTCGGCGACCGTCGCCGAAGGCACCGAGATTACCAATCGTGGATCTGGCAATATCGACATTGGCGGCGCTGGCAGTTGCTTCATCAAGCTGGCGGGGCGCGCGGCGATTAACTGCACCAAGATCGACGGCGAAGGGAAAGGCAAATGATGCGGTCGCGCTTCCACGGCTTTTTGGCTATTGCCGCATCGTGCGTGCTCGCTGTCGGCTGCACCGGCCCAGCCAATGGCGGCAAGAGCATCGGCGGCTGCTCGGCAGGCGCGGCGCTGGGGCAATCGCCCGCCGGGCTTGAGGTGATAACCTTGTGCATTACCAGCAGCGGCAAGACGCGCGCCTTCAAAACCGAAATCGCCAAGACATCGGCAGAGCAAGCCAAGGGCATGATGTTCCGCACCGCTATGGCCGACGACGAAGCCATGCTCTTCCCGTTCACCGAGGCCAAGGTCGCCAGCTTCTGGATGCGCAACACCGTCATCCCGCTCGACATCATATTCATCCGCAGCAATGGCAGCATCGAAAGCATCGCCGAAAATGCCATTCCCTATTCGACCGATCCGGTCGAGGCGGGCGAGCCGGTGACCGCAGTGCTCGAAGTACGCGGCGGGCTGACCGCCGAGCTTGGCATCGCGGCGGGTGACAAGGTCATTTGGCAAGCCCGTTAGCAGCGCCCGCCCAATTTAGCGTTGCACCACAGCGTGCTTGTCCCTAATCGCAGGCCCATGGGAATTCTCTCGAAAATCTTCACTTGGTGGGACGGCGCGACAATCGGCACCACGCTGTACAGCTGGCGCAAAGGCAAATCGTTCGGCGAGGACGAGCTTGGCAATCGTTACTTTCAGACCGCCGACGGCAAGCGTCGCTGGGTCATTTATGCGGGTGCCAACGATGCAAGCCGCGTATCGCCCGACTGGCATGGCTGGCTTCATCACACGCATGACGGTCGACCCGACAGCTACTTGCCCTCAGTGCGCGGTTTCGAAACCGATGCGTTGCCCAATCTGACCGGCACCGACGCGGCGTATCGCCCGGCAGGCGCTCTTGAACGCGGTGGACGCCGTGCAAAAGCAACCGGCGATTATGAGGCGTGGAGCCCCGACGCATCATGAAATTGCGCCGAAGCTTGCTGCCAGCGGCCCTGCTCGCGGCACTAGCCGCTTGCGGCAGCTCCGACGATGCCGACGGCCTTGCACCCGCCAAATCGGGCAAGGCGCAACCGAGCAAAGATCCTGTCATCGTCGCCGAGGGCCAGACCCTTGGAACGCCGATGATCGAACGCGTCGCGGTGCTCGGCCTGCTTAACAAACGTAACGGCCAGACACGCGATATCGAACTGAAGCCCGGCGAGGCGATCCGGTACGGCAAGGTCGTAGTCCGTTTGCGCGCATGCGAGAAGACTGCGCCGTGGGAAACCTATCCCGATCACGGTGCTTTCGTCCAATTGCTCGTGCGCGAACGTCCGGCTGGCACTAACGACGCTGAGCGCTGGCGTCAGGTGTTTTCTGGTTGGCTGTTCAAGGAAAACCCTGCGGCGAACGTCGTCGAGCATCCGATCTACGACGTCTGGGTCAAGGCCTGCAAAATGAGCTTCCCCGGCGAGGAAGAGGCAATCGAGGAAAAATCATCTAAAGGCGGGGTGGCGCCTGCGGCCAAGACGCCGTCGAGCGCGCCCCAGTCGCCAGCCCCTGCCGCGCCGACGAACGATGAGGCAGAGGAAGAAATCGAAGCCTGAAGATCGCGGCCCAATGCGGCTTCGAGCAATATCAGATATTCCTCTTGGGCAATCTCAATGGCTCCCAGGCTGGCCAGATGGTCGGTTATGAACTGGCAATCGAGCAACATGAATCCACCGATCTTCATCCGCGCAACCAGATATGCCAAGGCGACTTTAGACGCGTCGGTCGCGCGCGAAAACATGCTCTCGCCAAAAAACGCGCGGCCTATCGCCAGCCCGTAAAGCCCGCCGATCAATTCCTCACCAAGCCAGCACTCTATGCTATGCGCATGGCCCATGTGATGCAGCACGCAGAATGTCTCTTCGATTTCGGGGTTGATCCATGTCTCGCGCCGGTCGTCGCTTTCGGCGGCGCAGGTTGCGATGACGCTGGCAAACGCGGCATCGGCGGTGACGCGAAAGCGCCCTTGCCTGATCGTCTTCGCCAGCGACTTCGACAGCCTGAATTCGCCCAGCGGCAAGATTGCGCGGCGTTCGGGTTCGATCCAGAATGTGTCGGGATCGTCGCGGGCGTCGGACATCGGGAAAATGCCATTGGCATAAGCGCGCATCAGCAAATCGAGATCGATGGGCAAACCGTTGTCCTTTAACCGTACTTGCTTAGCTATCACGAATTGCGCCAGCGCGCGCAATCGCTTATACGCTGAAATATGCCACGGCAGTGCTGGGGTTTTCAATTAACGCGCGTTCGCGCCCCACAGGTACTGACATTATGACCCGCCGCCGTAAAATCTATGAAGGCAAGGCCAAGATCCTTTATGAGGGCCCCGAACCTGGTACGCTGATCCAATATTTCAAGGATGACGCCACCGCCTTCAACGCCCAGAAAAAGGGCACAATTGCGGGCAAGGGCGTGATCAACAACCGCGTGTCCGAGCATGTCTTCACGCGGTTGAGCCATATCGGCATCCCAACGCACTTCATCCGCCGCCTCAACATGCGCGAGCAATTGATCCGGCAGGTGGAGATCGTGCCGATAGAGGTTATCGTCCGCAATGTCGCCGCCGGAACCTTGTCGAAGCGGCTGGGCATCGAAGAAGGCACGCCGCTGCCGCACACCCTGCTCGAATATTGCCTCAAGGACGATGCTTTGGGCGATCCGCTGGTCGCGGAGGAACATATCGCCTGCTTCGGCTGGGCGAGCCAAGAAGAAATGCAGGATATTTCGTCGATGGCGATCCGGATCAACGACTTCATGTGCGGCATGTTCGCGGCCATTGGAATCCGGCTTGTGGACTTCAAGCTCGAATTCGGGCGGCTGTTCGACGGCGATTTCTCGCGGATCATTCTCGCCGATGAAATCAGCCCCGATGGCTGCCGTCTGTGGGATATCGAAACCGGCGAGAAGCTCGACAAGGACCGTTTCCGCCGTGATCTGGGCGGTGAGGCCGAAGCCTATCAGGAAGTCGCGCGCCGCCTTGGGCTGATGCCCGAGGAAAGCGAGGGCGCGGTGCTCGATCTGGTCAGCCACCGGTTGCGCAAAGGCAAATAATCGCTTCGATGCCCGCGAAGCTTCTTGCACTAGTTTTGGGCGTGTTCGCGCTTGCTGCACCCGCCGGGGCGGTGCCAGAAGGTGCCACGCGCACTGCGCCGTGGAATGCCGAAACGTCGGATCTAGAGCCGGACCAAAGCATTGTTTACGGTCGCCTACCCAACGGCTTGCGCTACGCTATCCGCCCGAACAACCGCCCGCAGAACCAGGTGCTGGTGCGGCTGGCATTCGATTTCGGATCGGCGGCTGAGGCCGAAGACGAGCAAGGGCTTGCGCATTTCATTGAGCATATGGCGTTTAACGGCACCACCAACGTGCCAGAGGGCGAAATGGTCAAAATGCTTGAGCGGCTGGGGCTGTCGTTCGGCGCGGATACCAATGCGTCTACGGGATATACCCAGACCCAATATAAGCTTGACCTTCCGAAGGCCGACCCGGCGTTGATCGAACGTGCACTGTTCCTGATGCGCGAAACGGCCAGCGAGATCCTCTTTGAACCCAAGGCCGTCGATGCCGAACGCGGTGTCGTTATTTCCGAAATGCGCTTGCGCGAGAACTACCAGTTCCAGAGCAGCCGCGCGGCCAATGCGCTTTTCTATCCCGATACATTTTATGCGACCCGCTATCCCATCGGCACGCTGGATGTTCTGCAAAACGCGCCCGCCGAGCGGATGAAGGCGCTCTACGCCAAATATTACCGGCCCGACCGTGCGCGTATTGTTGTTGTAGGCCCCGTCGATCCGGTCGCTATCGAGCGCCAGATCGTTGCCAAATTTGCCGACTGGAAGAACGAAGGCCTGCCGCTCGGTGATATAGACCGCTGCACAATCGACACGCAACGAAGCGCCGGTGCTGAAATTTTCGTCCATCCCAGCATCGGCGAGGCAATATCGGTCCAGCAGATCGTTTCCGACCGCAAACGCCCCGACACGGTCGACCGAGCGGTGATGGAATTGAAGATGCAGATCGCCGGCGGCATCATAACGCAACGGATCAGCAGGCGGTCGCGCGAGGCCGATGTGCCATTCCTTGGCGGCGGTCTGTCTTTCCAGACCGGATTTTGCGATGAATTTGCGCGGATCGGCATCAGTGCGTCCGCAAAGGATGGAAGCTGGCGCGAGGTGCTGCCCTTTGTCGAACAGATCGTCCGCCAGGCCGCCGAACATGGCTTTAGCGAAGCGGAGGTTTTCGAGCAGATCAAACGGTTGAACGCGGCCTATGAAAACGCTGCCAAAGGCGAGGCAACGCGTCCGAGCAGCGGTTTTGCGGGCGAGCTGGTCGGGGTCGAAGACGATACCATAAATTCAGCTGCTTACCGGCAGTTGTTATGGCTTCAGGTGCGGCCGTTCATGACCAAAGACACGGTCCATGCCGAACTGGCTGGCTGGTACCGAAAACTCGACGCGCCATCGATGTTTCTGACCACCAAGAATGCAGACGGTATCGACAAAGGCCAATTGCTGGCCGGCTATAAAAACAGCCGCGCGGTTGCCGTCGCCGCCCCCGATGCCCGCGCCGAAACCGCCTTCGCTTACACCGACTTTGGCCCAGCCGGAACCGTGGTCGAGGACAGGATCATCGACGATCTGGGCATCCGCACCATCAAATTCGCGAACGGCGTTCTGCTCAATATCAAGCGGACCGATTTCGAGGACAACCGCGTTCGATATTCGCTCCGCATTGACGGCGGCGAACTGCATTTCGGCAAAGAAAACGCAGCGCTCGCCAGACTGATGTCCAGCGCGTTCGCGGCAGGCGGTCTTGAGGCGCACGATATCGAGGATTTGCGCGGGCTTCTGGCCGGAACCACCGTAGCCCCGTCGTTCGTCGTCGGCGACGAGTATTTCGGCGCTTATGGCGCGGTCACCCCCGCCGATCTCAACCGCCAGATGCAGGTGTTGGCTGCCTACACCCGGCATCCAGGCTACCGCGACAGCGCGCTCCGGCTCTTCCGCCGTCCGCTCCCCGAATATTATAAAACGATCGATGCCACGCCGGGCGGGGCGCTGAATATTGCGTCGGCGCGAATCATGACCGGCCACGACCCGCGCTTTTCGCTCGAACCGATCGAGGCGCTGCAATTGGCCGATTTTGGCAAATTGAAAGCAGCACTCGGCAATGTGCTGACAAGCAATCGGCTGGAAATCGCGATTGTCGGCGATATCGATGCCGACTCAGCCATCGCCAGCGTCGCCCGCAGCTTCGGCGCGCAGCCGGAGCGGACCGCCGCGCAGCAGGATTATGTGGGAGCGCGGGCCACGGCATGGTCGACCGAGATTGGCACATTCGACATCGTGCATAAGGGCGAGGCGAACCAGCTTGGCTGGCGGCGGGTGTGGACGACGACCGGAGACACCGACCAGCGCCAGACGCAGACGATGGACCTGCTGGCGCGCGTCGTGACGCTGCGGCTGATCGACGAACTGCGCGAGAAGCTTGGTGCGACCTATGGCGGGTCGGCCAATTCGAGCATGTCGGATACCTATCCCGAACGCGGAACCTTTTCGATTTCAACCAGCGGCGAGCCGAAGAATATGGTCGCCATAGAGGCGGCTGTTGACGCGATCATCTCCGAAATCCTCGCCGCACCCGTCGAGCGCGACCTGTTCGAACGCGCCCGCAAGCCCGTGCTTGAAAGCTATGCCGACTGGCGCAAACGCAACGATACCTGGATCGGGGTCGCATCGGAGGCGCAGACCGATCCAGATCGTCTCGACCGTTTTCGGAACAGCGAAGCGCGCTTTGCGTCTCTTACACCCAATGATTTGTGGAAACTGTCGAAGCAATATCTGGCCAAGCCAGCGCAATTCACATTCCGTGCGCTGCCGGATAAGGCGGTGATTGCTGCGAGCGAGAAACCCGCCACTGCTCGCCGATAGTGCTCAACCCTTGGTTTTGTATCCGCAGATAATTCCCAGAACGAACGCCACGAACAATCCAAGTTGCACATGTTCATTGTTGTCATGGCTCCAGCCCAGGAATTCCTGACCAAAGGCAAACAACCCGATAAACATTGCCGTTGCCAAACCGACCATAAGGCACTCCTGCTGGCGCAATTGCCATCACGAACCATGTCGTGGTGAACGGGTATAAACCCTTTACCCTCAAGGCGGGATTTCGAGACTAGGTTAATTTTTGGTTTCCGCTTGTGTCGTGAGGAACGGCTTCTATAGGAAGGGCGAATGCTCTAAATGGGGACCGAACCGATGAAAACCCGCGTCTTTGTGACCCTGAAAAACGGCGTGCTAGACCCGCAGGGCAAGGCAATCCACCATTCGCTCGAAGGGTTGGGCTTCACCGGCGTCAACGATGTCCGCGCCGGGCGCCTGATTGAGATCGACCACGAACCGGGTGTTTCCAAAGCCGATCTTGAAGCGATGTGCAGCAAGCTGCTTGCCAATATGGTCATTGAAAACTTTGAGATCGAGCAAGCGATCTGATGCGCGCCGCGGTCATCCAGTTTCCCGGTTCCAATTGCGACCGCGATATGGCGGTTGCGATCCGCGAGGTCATGGGTGCCGATACCAGCCTGATATGGCACCGCGAAACCAGCCTGCCCGAGCGGATCGATCTGATCGCAGTCCCGGGCGGATTTTCCTACGGAGACTATTTGCGCTCGGGCGCGATGGCGGCACGCTCGCCGGTGATGCAGGCGGTGGTGGAAGCTGCGGGGCGCGGGGTGCCGGTGCTTGGCGTATGCAACGGTTTCCAGATACTGACCGAGGCCGGTTTGCTCCCCGGTGCGCTGATGCGCAACGCGGGAATCCGCTTTGTCTGCCGCGAAGTGAAGCTGGTCGTCGAAAACAGCCAGTCGCTTTTCACCAGCGGCTACGACGCAGGCGAAGAAATTCGTATTCCCGTAGCGCATCATGACGGCAATTTTTTCGCCGACGACGCAACACTAGACCGGCTGGAAGGCGAAGGCCGCGTGGCGTTCCGCTACGGAGAAAACGTCAACGGCTCGGCACGCAATATCGCTGGGCTATTGAACGATGCAGGAAATGTGCTGGGCATGATGCCTCACCCAGAACGCATGATCGGGGCGGTGCACGGCGGGTCAGACGGGCGCAGGCTGTTCGAAGGGTTGATCCGCGAGATTGCCTGATTGCGCTTGGTCCTCGTTCGGTCTCTTCACCCGGCGAGGAAACAGCAACCGACCGAGCAGCAATATAATCGTGGGCCAGAACATCGTGTTATAGAGATCGTGGATCGCGGCATCAATCGTTGCTTCGCCCGGGGCGAGTCCCTTTAAGTCCGCATATTCGTTGAACAGTTCGGCCACAAACACAATGAGCCAACACCAGATGCTATCCGGTCGCCGTCGCAGGACGATTGCCGATACAAACAGGATCAGGATTGAACCATGAATGTGCATGGCATCATTGGTCAGCCCGACAAAGTCGACGAGCCGGGTTTTGTAGCCAATCCAGAGTTCGGCCAATGTTTGTAACTTTTCGTTCATCAGACCTTGGTTTTGAATGGGGAGAAGTCGGTATCCTCATCGAAGATATCGACGCCTTCCTTACGCTTCAGCCAGCCAACCGCCACATAAGTCACCGGTGTTAGCACCACTTCCCAACCCACTTTCAAGAGCCAGTTGGTAATCATAACTGCGATTACCTGCTCTTTGCTCCATACGCCCCAAAAAGCGAGCGGATAGAAGATCAGGCTGTCTACACCCTGTCCGACCACCGTCGAACCTATCGTGCGCGACCAAAGATGCGCTCCGCGCGTCCAAACCTTCATCCGAGCCAGCACATAGCTGTTGACAAACTCGCCTGCCCAGAAAGCGGTGATCGAGGCGATGACAATCCGCCAGACCTGACCGAACACGCTTTCATAGGCGGCTTGGCCCTCCCACCCGGCAGCGGGCGGCAGCGATACCACCACCCAGCTCATGAATGCCATGAACAGCAAACCTGCAAATCCGGCCCAGATTACCCGCCGCGCGCGCGCATATCCATAAACTTCGGTCAATATATCGCCGATGACATAGCCAAGCGGGAAGAACAGGATGCCAGCGCCGAACACCCATTCTTCGCCGTTGATGCTCAGCGCCGCTGGTTTGGCCGCGCCGATGACGTTCGATAGCAGCAAAACCGCTACGAAAGCAGCCATCACGAAGTCATAATATCGGAAATTGCGACCCGAAGCGGAAGCCGCGTCCTGCGCTATTATGCCCTGTTCTTGCATGACAGCCGCATAACCGCCTTTGCAGCACGGTGCAAAGGCGTTATTGCGACCGCGGCGCGCGCCCTTAGCTCAGCTGGATAGAGCGCGAGACTTCTAATCTTGAGGCCACAGGTTCGACTCCTGTAGGGCGCGCCACGCAGTCCATAATTTCACAGCTTTGCAGAGACTTCTGCTGCGCTGCGCCGCAAATGGCGAAGTTCTGAATGGTTTCATGGGTTCAAATTTCGTGCAGAGGCGGAAATCGTCTCTGTTGTGAGATTATATGTCTGCTTCATCTGTGGCGCGGAAGTTATACCGCAATCAGTGCAAATGCCTTTCGCATATTTCACCCTTCGCATTTCCGAAAAGCTGGCGTTAACATCTATCAGCTTTTAAAGGCGCGCAGGCATTCCGACTGCCTCAAACCGACAGATAGCAAAGACAATGAGCATCAAAACAGATCAAGCTGAATCCCGCCAAGAAAGCGCATCCTTTGGTGACCGGCTGATGCGCTATTTTTATCCCGTCCATTACCAATTGGGTATGGAAATGGAAAAAGCGATGTCGCAAGGCCGTGTGGACCGGATGCAGGCCGCCATGCTGTGGCTGATCCACTCCAAAGGTGCTGGCGGATGGGTTCGCCGCAAAGAGGTGCTGGAAGACCTGTCGAAATGGTTCGAACTGAGCGAGGCAAAGACATCGCGCCTGATGCGTGCTCTGTCGAGCGACCCGTTTAATTTCATTTTGGTCGCGGAGTCGCCTGATTCACGCCGTCAAAAAGTAATTCAGCTTACGGAAGCAGGCCAACAATTTGTCGGGGGAATGACCGCTGCGGCAACCGCCTATCTGGATCAGCGTTTGACCCACCTTTCGGTGGAAGAGCGGGAAAATGCTCTCGATTTCATGTCTCACATCTTTCTGCCTCATGCGGCATCGGAAAATCTTACATTAGTAGATATAGATAAGGTCATATAACATTTTCATCTTGAAAATATTATATTGATGTATCATTATTCCGTCTGACACGTGCTCACGAGATTCCGCAATAAGCGGGAGGAGCCTTGGACGGGAGGGATAATTATGTTGAAGCCGTTTCTGTACACCCAAGTTGCTGCGACCGCGCTGGTACTCGGGTTCCATCCCGCCATGGCGCAGGACGGGCCCGATGCTACAGCGAACGTACGGGAAATCGTCGTTACTGCGCAGAAACGTGAAGAGCGGCTGCAAGATGTGCCGGTTTCGGTAACGGTTCTGGGTGCCGAAGCGCTGACCAGCGCGCGAATCGACAGCGGGACCGAAATCGCGCGACAGACACCCAATTTGCGTGTGTCGGTACTTGGCGATGAATCGCAGCCCAAATTCGCACTGCGCGGCATTTCCACTTCCGAATTCAATCTGAACGCCATATCCTCAACCGGCATCTTCTTCGACGAGGTCTATGTCGGCGCTTCCTTTCTGGGCGGGGCGCAGATTTTCGATGTGGAACGGGTCGAAGTGTTGCGCGGACCGCAGGGCACGTTGTTCGGCAAGAACACAACGGCGGGCGCGATCAATTTCGTTTCGCAATCACCGACTTTCCAGAACGAAGGAACAGTTAGCGCCGGATATGGCGAATATGATTATTTCGAGGTGAAGGGGGCTGGCGAAGCACCGTTGATCGACGACAAGCTTTCGGTCCGCTTTGCGTTCAGCATCGCCCATTCGGACGGTTATATCGAAAATGTAAATCCCGCAGGGCGCGACCTTTCCAACATCGACCGCAAATCCGGTCGCTTGACGCTGGGTTACAAGGACGACGAAAGCGGGTTCGATGCCACGTTGCGATTGATTCTGGTCCAGAACGACGCACGCGCCATCGGCGCGATCAACGAGGGTACGGGTCCAGGCGGCACCAACGCCTTCGGACTCAACCCGCGCGTCAATCCCTTCACTGGCGCAGCGCTGAGCAAGCATCAGGTCGCGACCGATCGTTCGGGCGTAATCGAGGTGCGCGGCAAAGGCGGCTATCTGACGCTCAACAAGGATCTGGGCGCGGTTACGCTGACCTCTATCAGCTCCTACATCGAAGGCCGATTTCTCAACACAGTGGACGGCGACGGCACAGTTGCCGATCTGCTGCACATCGATTTCGCATCGAAGACGCGCGAGACCAGCCAGGACCTGCGCATCTCGACCAACGACGACGGCCCGTTCAACCTAATTGCGGGCGTCTATTATTACCATGACGACATCGACATCGACACGGCCTATCGGCTTTTCTTCGGATTGCCGCCGGCATTCCGGCCGCTCCCGATCCTCACGCAGCTCTACAACCAGCAGCGCACCTCCTATGCCGCCTATATCGACGGCACGTTCGACATCTCCGACATGTTCACCCTCTATGGCGGGTTCCGTTATACCGACGACAGGGGCGAGATAAATAATTTCCGGGTCGATCCGATCATCCCCGTCAATCCGCTCTATTCGAATCCCAAATATCGCGACAAGGAGCCGACGGGTCGTATCGGCGTGCGCGTGAAGTTCGGTCCGGATGCGATGCTCTACGGCCAGTTCGCGCGCGGTTATCGCAGCAGCGCCTTTAACGGCGGCGCGCTCACTAACCCCCTCGACCTCAATGTCGCCAAGCCCGAAAAGCTCGATTCCTACGAAGCGGGGGTGAAGACGCAGTTCCTCGATCGCAAGATCACGCTCAACGCCTCTGCGTTTCTTTATGATTTCACCAACCAGCAATTCGCCAACGTCGTGGGCATCGGTAACGTCCAGCTCGTCAATGCCGGGCGTTCGCGGATCAAGGGTCTCGAGATCGAAGCAAGCGTCCGTCCGGTCGATGGGCTCCAGCTCAGCGCGGGACTCGGCCTGATTGACGCCAAATATAAGGAACTGGTGCTCAACGGCGTCGATCTGGCGGGCAACCGTTTGATCGAAGCGCCGAAGCACACGCTCAACCTCGCCGGTGATTATTCGATCCCGGTCGGCGGTGATGGCGCGATCACGCTTCACGCCGATGCAACCCATGTCGCCTCGCAATTCTTTCAGGCCACAAATGCGCCCGAGTTCTTCATTCCCGATTTCTGGGATGTGGGCGCTCGGATCGCGTTCCTCGAGCCGTCGGGCCGGTTCGAGTTTGCGGTCTATGCCAAGAATTTGACTGATAATCGCGTCGATACTGGCGTGCAGATCGATCCAAACACCCAAACCCGCTTTGCCACCGTGCCCTATCCGCGGCGCTTCGGCTTTGAAGTGACGACGCGCTTTTGATGGCGGAGATCATAGAACGGCGCTTCGGCTTGCGCGAACGCGACGGGATTGTCTTGGACGTCCGCGAATGGCGTGGAGCTACCGAGCCAAAGGCGGTATTGATGGTTGCGCACGGTATGGGCGAACATTCCGCCCGCTATCTCGAACCGCTGACGCCGCTGATAAAGGCTGGCGTCGTTGTTTATGCAATCAATCATCGTGGTCACGGGCAACGAGCAAACGAAGCAGGGACGCTCGGTGACTATGGGCCGGGTGGCTTCGCTGGCGTAGTCGCCGACCTTGTCGCGCTGGTGGAGTTGGCACGGAGCGAAAATGCCGGGTTGCCGCTGATCTTGTTAGGGCATTCGATGGGTTCGATGATCGCCCAGGCCTTTGTTCTCGAACATGCCGATTTGATCGATGCGCTGGCGCTTTCGGGATCCGGTGCGGTTGATGTGATTGCGATCGCAGGTGCCGCCGATCCGTCAATTTTTGCGGCACTTAATACCCCGTTCGAACCGGGGCGCACAGGTTTCGAATGGCTGAGCCGCGACGAACGCGAAGTTGATCTTTATTGCGCGGATCCGTTGTGTGGCTTCGGGCTGGAGCCGGATAGTTTTGCTGATCTGTTCGGCCAAGGAGCAGCATTGGCAGACGCCGCGCGTATTGCGGCCATTCCGTCCGACCTGCCGATCTGGATTAGTTCGGGCGATCAGGACCCGATCTATTCGATGCTAGGTGCCGTCGAGCCGTTGATCGCGCGCTATCGCGAGGCCGGGTTAAAACTGACAACCCATATTTATCCGGGCGCACGCCATGAGATACTGAACGAAACCAACCGCGATGAAGTCGTCAGCGATCTCCACCGCTGGGTTGATACCGTTATACGCCGCTAAAGCCGGAACACGCCGTAATGCGGCACCGGATCGATCGGCGCGTTGAGCGCCGCGCTGAGACCGATGGCCAACGCATTACGGGTATCGACGGGATCGAGCACGCCATCGTCCCATAGCTCGGATGTCGCATACCAAGCGCTGGCTTTTTCCGCATATTCGGCAATCACCGGATCGCGAATCGCCGAGATTTCCTCGTCGGACAATGTCAGGCCTTCGCGTTCGAGCTGGCGTAATTTGACGTCGGTCAGCACCCGCGCCGCCTGTTCGGCGCCCATCACCCCGACCTGCGCTTGCGGCCAAGTGAACAGCAAACGGCTGTCGAAGGCGCGCCCCGCCATCCCATAAGTTCCGGCACCAAAGCTGGCGTTTACATTGACGGTGAATTTGGGGACGCTGGCACCGGCGACCGCCATGATCATTTTGGCACCGTCCTTGGTGATGCCGCGCCGCTCGTAATCCTTGCCGACCATGAACCCAGTTATGTTCTGCAAGAACAGCAAAGGCGTGCGGTCCTTGTCGCACAAAGTGATGAAATGTGCGCCCTTTAGCGCGCTGTCGGATAGCAACACGCCGTTGTTCGCAAGGATGCCGACCTTCATGCCCCAAATCCGCGCAAAACCGCAGATCAGAGTTGTGCCAAACGCAGGCTGATATTCATGAAAGCGGCTGCCATCGACCATACGCGCGATGATTTCGCGCATATCGAATGCGCTGCGTGGATCGCGGGGGAGGATGCCGTAGATTTCCTGCGGGTCATATGCGGGGGGCTCGGGGAGGATACTGTCGATGATGGTCCTCGCAGGCGTCGAGAGGCTCCCCATGATCTCGCGGGCGATTGCGATGCCATGCGCTTCGGATGCAGCCGGATAATCTGCGACCCCCGATACCGACGTGTGCATCGCCGCACCGCCGAGCTCCTCGACCGTCACGACCTCGCCCGTGGCTGCCTTCACCAGTGGCGGACCGCCCAGAAAAATCGCACCCGTTCCCTTCACAATCACCGAGTAATCGCTGAGCGCTGGAATATAGGCCCCGCCCGCCGTGCAATGGCCGAGCACGACCGCAATTTGTGGGACGCCCATTTTGGACAGGATCGCCTGGTTGCGAAAAATCCGTCCGGCGTGCTGGCGGTCGGGGAAAAATTCGGCCTGCAGTGGCAGGAAGCCTCCAGCACTGTCGCATAGATGGATGACCGGAAGCCGGTTTTCGATCGCAATATCGAGCGCGCGCACGATCTTTTTGACCGACAGCGGATACCAAGCACCGCCCTTGACCGAACTGTCGTCGGCATGGACCACAACTTCGCGCCCCGCGACGATGCCGATGCCGGTCAACTGACCACCGCCCGGCACCTCGCCGCCATAAGCCGCATTGGCAGCAAGGGCTGAGAATTCGAGAAAGGGCGTCCCGGGATCGAGCAGCAGGTCGAGCCTCTCGCGAATTGTCAGCTTGCCCTGCCGCGCCAGCCGGTCGAGATCGCGTTGCGGCCGGTCGTGGCGCGCGGTCGCCTGCCGTGCACGCAACTCATCGGCAAGCGCTCGGTTGTGCGCGGCATTGGCCTGAAAGGCGTCGCTGCCGGTGCGTATCGTCGAGTCAAATCGCCGCATCAGGATTCCCCTCGATCTCGGCGAGAATTGCGTCGCGATCGAAACTTTCCCCCACCGCGAAATGGATCGCCTTGACCGTTCCTGAAATTCCGGCCGTCATCGTCGTTTCCAGTTTCATGCTTTCGATTACCAGCAACGTATCGCCCGCCGCCACCACATCCCCGAGCGCGACGGCCAACGACACCACCACGCCGGGCATCGGCGCGCGCGACACGTCGCCGGCGCTATCGCCGTCGCCCGCGCTGGCGAGAAAGGACACCGCATCGAGGAACTGGACGACGTGGGTTTGCCCGCCGATCCGCACCCACAGATGCTCACCGTCGCGCAGGAAAGTCACGACATGCGATCGGTCGCCAACGGTCAGCTTGTCTTCCGCTAAGGCAATCGCACGCCCGTCGGGCAGGCGAGGACCAGGATAAATCGCCATCGGATACACCCCGCCGTCGATGTCCAGAAAGCCCCGCATCAGTTGCGCCAGCTGCCCATGGCGGAATGCAGCGGCGCGGTTCTCGACTGTTGCCGCGCGATATCGGGCAGAACGAGCGCGGCCAGCGCGTGCAGCGCATCATGGCTGGCGGAATCGACTGGTGGATCGGCAAGCAGATCAGACAGCTCGCCGATCAGCCCAGTGTGCATCTGTCCGGCCGCAACGGCCTCATGCCCCAGTAACCGTTCGAGATAGCCAAGATTGGTTCGCAATCCGAATAGCACCGTGTCGGCCAAGGCGGCGCGCAGGCGGGCAATGGCTTCGTCGCGGGTGGAGCCATGCGCGATCAGCTTGGCTAGCATCGGGTCGAATGCAACGCCGATCTCGGCGCCCGGAATCACGCCGCTATCGAGCCGCAGACCTTCGCCTTCAGGCACATCAAAGCGCAGCAGTCGGCCGTTGGTCGGTGCAAAATCGCGCGCCGGATCCTCCGCATAAAGGCGGGCTTCGACCGCATGGCCCGTCAGTATGATGTCGTCCTGCGTCCAGGGCAGCAGCAGACCCGCCGCGATGTCGAGTTGGGCCGCAACCAGGTCGATACCCGTCACCATCTCGGTCACCGGATGCTCGACCTGAAGCCGGGTATTCATTTCGAGGAAATAGAACTCGCCTTGGGAATAGATGAACTCAACCGTTCCGGCGCCGCGATAATAGACCGCGCGCGCGATCCCCGCCGCCGCCTCGCAGATCGCGGTTCGTTCCGCCGCATCGAGCGTCGCCGAGGGCGCTTCTTCGATCACCTTTTGAAAGCGACGTTGCAGCGAGCATTCGCGCTCGAACAGATGGACCACGCCGCCCTGCCCGTCGCCGAGCACCTGGACTTCGATATGTCGCGGCTTTTCGACATAGCGTTCGGCGAACAACCGGCCGTCGCCGAAATAGCGCAGCCCTTCGGAGCGCGCGCGCTCGATCTCGGCGTCGAGCAGCGCCAGATCGCGGACGATCCGCATGCCCTTGCCGCCGCCGCCCGCCGAGGGTTTGAGCAGGAGCGGCGCGCCAACCGTGCGGGCGCGGGCGGAAAAGGTCGCCGGGTCGTCATCCTCGATCGCCGATGGCGCAACCGGGAAGCCGCCATCTTCGACAAAGCGCCGCGCACGGACCTTGTCGCCCATCAGCAGGATCGTGTCGGCTTCGGGTCCGATCCAGACAATTCCGGCAGCGGCAACGCGGGCCGCAAAATCGGCATTTTCGGATAGAAAGCCATAGCCGGGATGGACCGCCTCCGCGCCCAGCTCCAACGCGCGCGCAATGATCTGCTCGCCGTCGAGATAGGCAGCAACCGGGGTCGGGCCGTCGATCCATGCCACGGCGTCGGCCATCGCAACCGCGGGCGAGCCGCTATCGACCGAGTGTGCGACGAGCAGCCCGCGCAAGCCCCGCGCCTGGACCGTGCGTAAAATTCTAACGGCAATCTCGCCACGATTGGCAACCAAGACACTGCCGAATTCGGTCATCGCGACGATTCCGCAACATGAAAATTGCCCAGCCGCATGCCGCCGTCGCAATCCAGGATCGTTCCCGTTACAAAAGCCGCCGCATCGCTGCAGAGGAAAACAACCGCGTCGCCAATTTCCTGGCCTTGACCGAGCCGGTGCATCGGCAGATCGGCCATAATCGCTTCGGTGAGCGCATCGCCTCCAGCCATCCGCGCCAGCCCTTCGGTCCCCGCTATCGGCCCCGGCGAAACCGCATTGACGCGGATGCCAAACTCGCCCCATTCAAGCGCGAGGCAGCGCGTCAGCATGTCGATGCCTGCCTTAGCTGCACAGGCATGTGCCTGATTTCGCATTGCCCGCTGCGCTTGCGGGGCCGAGATATTGACCACCGATGCGCCGGGTTGGCGAAGGTGCGGAAAGGCCGCCTTGATAACGTTGAAGGTGCCGATCAGATCAATGTCGACAATCGTCTTGAACGCATTCGCCGACATGGCTGTGGCAGGAGCAAAAAAATTTCCCGCAGCGCCCGACACAAGAATATCGAGCGGACCGAGCCGTTCGGCCGCCTGCGCTGCAAGCTCCGCCATCAGCGGCGCATCGCGGACGTCCCCGGCGAGCGCCGTCGCGTCGATCCCCTGATCGCGAAGGCCCGCAGCTGCGGCCTCGATCTTCTCCGGGGTGCGGCTGAGGATTGCGAGACGCGCACCCATTTGTCCAAGGCGGCGCGCAATCGCGAGATTTATCCCGCTCGACGCGCCGGTAATCAGCGCGGTTTTGCCTTCCAACATCATGCTATCTTATCCTGAATGTAAGGTGGGGAGCGATGCGTCCAAAGCTCGCCCGACAGCGAACCACCGCCATCGATAGTCAGCGTCGCGCCGGTGATATAACTTGCGGCACTGCTGCCGAGGAAGGCGATCGCCTGAGCAACTTCAAACGGATCACCCGCGCGGCGCTGGGGATTGGCATCGGCAAAATGCTCGCGTGCCTCGGACGAATATGTTTCCAGACCGCCTGTGGCTATCAACCCCGGCGCGACGCAATTGACGCGGATATTATGTTCTGCCCATTCAACCGCTGCGGTGCGGCTGAGGTTAATCACGCCGGCACGGGCTGCGCTCGAATGCGCGATCCCTGGCATACCGCGTGCATTCGCGGCGACAACATTGACGATTGCCCCTCCGCGCTGGGCGGCGAACCACGCCTGCGCGGCAGCCTGCATCACCAGCCAAGGGCCAGTGAGGTTGGTTTCGATCACCGCACGCCAGCCCTTGGGGCGGAACTCGGCCATTGCTTGCGGATATTGACCGCCTGCGTTGTTGACGACGAGGTCGAGCGCGCCATAGTCGGCGGCGATACGGGCGAAGAGCGCAGCAATGGCATCTTCGTCGCGGATATCGGCAACCATGCCGAACACATCATGACCTGCCGCGCGTAGAGAAGCTTCGGTCGCAGCAAGCCTGTCCGGGGTGCGGCCGCAAAAGGCGACGCGTGCTCCGAGCCGCGCGAGCAGCCATACCGTTGCCGCTCCGATGCCGCTGCCACCGCCGGTAACCAGCGCGACGCGCCCGGCATAAAGACCCTCGGCCAGCGCATGCGCCCCTTCGGTTATGCTCGCGTTAGGTGCCTGCTGCATCCTCATCGCAGCAATTCGCCAGCGATAATCAGCTTGCGCACTTCGGTTGTACCTGCGCCGATTTCCATCAGCTTGGTCGAACGGAACAGGCGGTTGATCTCGGATTCCCAGATATAGCCCGCACCGCCATGAACTTGCACGGCATGGTCGAGAACTCGATTGGCGGTTTCGGCAGCATAAAGCACGGACGCGGCGGTCTGTGCATGGATCATCCCGCGCCCGCCTTCGCCGTGGCCCAACGCTGCGCAGCGAGCGAGTACCTCCCAAGTGTAGCCGCGCATGGTCTCGATCGCTACATACATGTCGGCGATATGCGCCTGGACCAGCTGGAAATCCGAGATTGGTTTGCCAAACTGCTGCCGAGTCTTTGCGTGTTCAATCGTCAGCTCGAGCGCGCGTTCGCAAATGCCAAGGCAGATGGGCGCGATCATCGCGCGCTCAAGGTCGAGTCCGCTCATCACCACTGCCGCGCCATCATTCTCGCCGCGCAGGCGATTGGTGACCGGCACCCGGCAGTCTTCCAAGACCAGTTCGGCTGTCTGGCTGCCGCGATAGCCCATCTTCACGAGCTTCTGCGCGACCTTAAACCCGGGACTGTCGGTGGGAACCACAAAGGCAGAAATTCCCTTTTGCCGCGCCGCCGGATCGGTTTTGGCATAGACCAATACGACATCAGCAATCGGTCCGTTGGTGATATACAGCTTCGTGCCGTTGAGGACGTAATCATCGCCATCAAGCACTGCGGTCGTCCGCATTGACCCCAGCGCATCGGATCCTGCACCCGGTTCGGTCAGGCCCAATGCGCCGATCCATTCCCCGCTGGTCAGCTTGGGAACGAACCGCGCGCGTTGCGCCTCGTCGGCATTGGCCTCGATGTTGTTCAGACACAGGTTTTCGTGCACCACCCAGCTGAGCGCGAAGGCATGGTTCCAGCGCGCGAACGCTTGGGCGACGAGACCGGCCGCAAAAATATCGAGGCCGGCACCACCATGTTGCTCAGCCGCAGTCAGACCGAGATAGCCGTGCGCGGCAAGCCCACGAAAGGCAGCATCGGGCCACCATTCCTCATCGTCCATCTTGCGAGCGAGTGGCGCCAGTTCGGACCGTGCAAAACGGTCAGCTTGGTCTAGCATTTCGCGGTGCATGGGACTCAGCGATATGCTCCATCCGCGGCGCTCGTGCTGGTGCTGCTCCAAGATATTCTCCTTCTCCACCGAAACAAATTAGCACGCATTGATTATCGTAACAATACCTTACGGTTTACCCGTTTACTAATTTGCGAGGAAAGCGTAAATCTGCGCAACAGCAGAAAGGATATTTCATGGCCGCGACAGTTCGTTTCCAGATCGACCAGCGTCTGGGCATCATCACGCTTGCCCGGCCACAAGCGAACAATGCGTGTAACCCGGATTTCATCGAAGCCCTGATGAACGCCACGACGTCAGCGACCGATTCGGACATCGGCGCGGTATTGGTTCGGGCCGAAGGCAGCAATTTCTGCGTCGGTGCCGATCTCAAGCATCTGGGTTCGCTGAGTGGCGATCTGGATCTTGCGCTCGACGCGATGGCAGCGCAGTTTCATTGCGCGGTGGCAATGCTGGCAGCACTACCAGTGCCCGTGATAGGCGCAGTACAAGGAAACGCGGTTGGCGCCGGATTTGGTTTGGCGCTGACGTGCGATCAGTTGATAATCGGCGACGGCGCTCGTTTCTCGACAGGATATGCAAGGCTGGGTCTAAGCGCCGACGCGGGCGTCAGCTATCATCTGACCCATGCGCTAGGCGTGCGGCAGGCACGATCATTGCTGATGGTGCCGCGAACCATTGGCGCAAACGAAATGCTGACGCTCGGCCTTGCCGATGCCGTAATCGCCGACGTCGATCTGGAGCGTGAGGCATTGCGGCGAGCCCATGACCTTGCGGCTGGCCCCACCAATGCTTTTGCAGCGATAAAAAAGCTGACCGGAGTAGCGCTGAATCAGGATCTCGAGGCGCATCTCGACATGGAGCGAACCGCGATAGTGGCGCTCACGCGGGAACCCGACGCGCAACTGCGGATCGCGGCATTGCTCGGCTAACCGGCTGTCAAATATCGTCAGTCGCGAGCATCACCGCAAGGTTGGCTTTCATACCGCGCAGCGTCCGCACTGTCGTTTCCAGATCGGCACTGTCGAGATTATGTAAAATCCTGGTTTCTTCACCGCTCACATGTTTTCGAATGGTAGCGATAGTAGATTTACCTGTAGCAGTAATAAAAAGCCGCTTAATCCGGCGATCGATTTTATCAGACCGTCGCTCGATCAATCCTGCATTTTCGAGGCGATCGATAAGACCGCCGACCGCAACCTTGCCGATGTCCATTTGCTCGGCCAGTGCTACCTGCGACAATCCATCCGACCGCGCCAAGAATACTAACAGCAACCACTGGGCGCGCGTCAGGCCAAGAGGCTTCAGCGCCCGGTCGACTACGCGCCTTCGCAGTCTCGCCACATCGTGAACGAGAAAGTTAAGCCGAAGCTCCCAATCCAGATCGTAGGGCAGGTTGTCCTCCATTGCGAAAGGCGTGCTGGACGGTGTTTTGGTCAGACTTTTGATCCGACCATTACCGTTCAGCACCCTAACCAACCTGGAGCGCAAAGATCGGGACGAGTCAATCGCCAACCACCGGCAAGTTCGAAGCCTTTAAAAGGAGTAGCCTACTTTTGCGCCAACGATTCTTGGTTGTCCGGGATAGTCACTTGCCGTCGAGCCCAGAGCAAAAACCGTGCGTCGATAGTCGGTTTTAAGGACGTTAGTGACAAAGCCGGTTACTCGGAACTGACCAAAGTCGACGCTGGCCCGGAGGTCGAGCAGGCCATAGCCATCTTCACCTGCCAAACTCGACGCGCCGCCAAAAATCGGATTTGCCTCGCCCGGCTCGTGGAAAAAATCACTGAGCATCGCATAGTCGGCGCGCAGCGTCAGACGGTTTTCTGCGCCAAGGGGCACGCGCCATTCCGCTCCAACGTTGATCGTATGTTTCGGCGCGCGAACGAGGCGGGTGCCGGAATAAATCTGCGCCGGTGTGGGCGTCGTGCCCGGCAGGTTCGTGGTGTAGGTGTCGTATTTGGCGTCGAGATAGCCATAAGCGACGCTGACGTCGAAATTGTCGCTCGGGCGCAACACCAGCTCGACATCCACGCCCTTGACGCTCGACGTTGCAGCATTGTCGATCAACGAAGCTGCTGCACCGCCGCCAAGGTCGACGATCCGCGATACTTGCAGGTCTGTATAATCATATTTGAACGCAGCCAGATTGAGCCGCACACGGCGGTCCATGAACTCCGACTTCAAGCCGATCTCGTAAGTCGTGATGCCTTCGGGTTCAAACAGGACATTGGCTTGTGAGGCGGCAAAAGGCACATATTGAAACCCGCCCGATTTGAAGCCGGTTGAATAGCTCGCATAGACATTAACGTCCGGGCTAAATTTGTATGTAATAACAAAGCGCGGATCGAAGGAGGTATAGACGGCGCTGTTATCGACCGTAAAAGGCACCGCGATCAGCGGTGCCGCATCGGTCGTCGTACCCGACTGGACAGCGCGCTTTTCATCGCGGGTGTAACGCGCACCGGCGGTCAGATCGAGCTTGTCGCCGATATGCAGCGTGGCCTGCCCGAACGCCGCGTAGCTGTCGACATCGAAGTCGGCGATGGTGACGTCGGTCGCAGGTGTTCCCGCCGCCGCGCGCACCGCGCTGTCGATCCCGACAAAGAAGGTATCGATACGGCTTGACCGGTCATTATAATAATAGGCGCCAATTACCCAGTCGAGCGCGCCGCCGAACGACAGCGCGCCGTCGGGGTCAGATGCGAGACGAAATTCTTGCGTGAACTGCTTCGAGCGTTCACGACCCAGCTGGTCAAGCACGCTTCGCGAGGAACCTTCAAGGTCGCGCGCTTCGTCAGTGGCGAGTTTGCGGAAAGCCGTAATCGACGTCAGCGATGCAAAGCCAAGGTCGAATTCGCCCCGCGCGATATAGGTTTGCGCTTCGCGATCGAGCGCCGGGTCGGTGGACAAAAAGCCGCTATTGCCACCCGGATTAACAATCGGCGCACGACCGGCCGCGCCGAGGAAAATCGCCGACGGGTTTGCGGGCGTGCGCACACCGGTAATCGCATTAACGACAGGTCCAGCACCACGGTTGAACCCCCCAAAGGCCGCCTCGTCGCCGTCAGTGATATATTCAGCGGTCAGTTCTATACGCACCGCATCGCTTGGTTCAAACGCCAGCTTGGCACGGCCGCCGGTATTGTCGATGCCCTGAAAGGTCGTGCCAGTCGTCAGGTTAGTCAGATAGCCTTCGCGATAATCGCGCCATGCCGCAACGCGGAACTGGACTGTGCCGTTGCTGGTCAGCGGCCCGCCGACCCCGCCGAAAATATTGTAGCCATTGTAATTGCTTACCCCAGCCTCGACCTGTCCTTCGAAATTCGAGGTTGGCGCCTTGGTAATCACATTGATCGCGCCGCCGATCGTGTTGCGGCCGTAAAGCGTGCCTTGCGGACCACGCAGGACTTCAATCCGCTCGACATCGCGTAGCGACGCAAACGATCCGCTGGCTCGGCCGAGATACACATCGTCAACGAACACACCGACCGAACTTTCCGAACCCGGATCGAACGAGCGCGTACCGATGCCGCGAATATACAGCTGCGGCCGCGTTGCGCCGAAGCTACCGAAATAAAAGCTGGGGACGCGCGGTGCGACAGCTGAAATATCAGTGATACCGCTGCGTTCAAGTTGTTCGGAGCCAAACGCGCTGATCGCGACCGGGATATCCTGAACCCGCTCGGCGCGACGCTGAGCAGTGACGAGAATTTCGTCGTCTACATATCCGGCGCCCCGCGCCCCTGGCTCCGCCTCGGCCGTTTGGGCATCATCGGCAGGTGCCGTTTGCGCATAGGCAGCAACAGGAAACGCGAGAAAGACAACAGCTGCAGAACCGAGTCGCAAAGAGTTTAGACGTGATTTCAAGGCACCCTCCTAAGGCAAGTCGGCTTTAGCCGTTCATATTGGTGCACCTATATTACGATATATATTATTAACAGTCAATCAGTTTACTGATATGCCGGCTGCAAATGTCGGCGTCGCCCAAAACGGCCTGTTATGCCGAACAGAGATTTCTTTCCTGACTCGTTTTTCAACGCTGCAGCCAAGCCCACATGCGTTCGACAACTCCGCCGGCAAAGACCTGCCGAGCGGCGACTTCATCGTTGTCGAGCAAGCCATCGTCGGGCGAAAGACCCATTGTCCGGATCGCGCTTTCCATGCGCGCGCTGTCTTCGAGAAACCAGGCAAGCGTTACCGCTTTTTCAAGACCATCGGCGACCACCACCGCGCCATTACCGCGCATGATGATAGCGGGAGCATCTCCCATCATGGCGGCCAGCCGGTTAGCCGCTACGTCGTCGCGAAGCAGACGCGGGTCGTCCCACAATATTGGTGGCGGGCTGAAATAAGCCCCAATACCGTGGCGTGGACGCGGGACGATGCCCTGCGTCGACAACGCCATAATTATTGGTGGCATGATCCGGCAGACGGCGTTGATATCGGGTCGTCGCCGGTACAGACACTGATGAATGCGGACTTCGCCCAGCACATTGTCGGCCAGCGGCGCGTCAATCGCCACAACCGTGCCGGGTTCATCGCCAATCAACCCCATCGGCATAGCGGCACAAACGAGGAAATGGCTGTCGTCAAGCCGCAGACTGCAATGACCATAAGCGTGTACCAGCCCGGCGTTCCCCAACGCACGCGCAGCTTGTTGCACCAGTTGCTCCTGATCGGTCGTCGGCGTCATGGCCGCGCCTTCGCTGCGACCATGTCCAGCGCGACATCGACAATCATGTCTTCCTGGCCACCAACCATCTTGCGTTTGCCAAGCTCAACCAAAATGGCGCGGGTGTCGAGACCATGCTCTTCCGCCGCTTTCTCGGCATGACGCAGAAACGACGAGTATACCCCAGCATAGCCAAGCGTCAGCGTTTCACGGTCGACGCGAACCGGGCGGTCCTGCAGCGGACGTACAAGTTCTTCGGCAGCATCCATCAAGGCGTACAAGTCGCAACCATGATTCCAGCCCATCCGGTCAGCGGCGGCAATGAAAACTTCTAGCGGTGCGTTGCCCGCCCCTGCCCCCATACCCGCCAATGACGCATCCACCCGGACCACGCCGTTCTGCACCGCGACAATAGAGTTGGCGACACCTAGGCTCAAATTATGGTGCGCGTGGACGCCGCGCTGGGTTTCGGGTTTTAGCACGCGATCATAGGCTTGGCAGCGTGCCGCATATTCATCCATATTCATCGCGCCGCCGCTGTCGGTCACATAGACGCAGTGCGCGCCGTAGCTTTCCATGAGCTTTGCCTGAGCTGCCAGCGGTTCAGGCTCGGACATGTGGCTCATCATCAGGAAGCCTGATACGTCCATGCCGAGATTGCGGGCAGCCTCGATATGCTGCTTTGACACATCGGCCTCTGTGCAATGGACGGCGACACGGACCGAGCGGACTCCAAGATCATAAGCGCGCTTCAAATCGTGGACAGTGCCGATTCCCGGAAGCAACAACGTGGTCAGGACCGAGTGTTCCAGCACATCGGCCACAGCAGCTATCCAGTCCCAATCGGTATGCGCACCAAACCCGTAGTTGAAGCTGGAGCCTTGCAACCCGTCGCCATGCGCGACCTCGATGGCATCGACCTTAGCGCGGTCAAGGGCGCGCGCAATCGACTGAACGTGATCGAGGCCATATTGGTGCCGGATTGCGTGCATCCCGTCACGCAGGGTGACGTCCTGAATGTAGAGCTTGGTGGTGGTGGGATCAAAGCTCATGACCGTTCTTCCGCCGGTTGCACGATATGGAACCGTTGCTCGCCCAGCCGCGCTCCCCTACCCACTAACATATCCCCTGCACGGAGGAATACCGGATCAGGCTTTATGCCAAGGCCCACGCCAACCATCGAAGCGGTTGTCGCATCCTGCCGACGCACGCCGTTGACTTCCAAGGTCAGCACCCCGTCGTCGGCAACGATAGCGGACTGTTCGGCACCGACAGGACCAAAGCGCGCGAACCTCATATCGTCGCTTCCGCTATCAGGTGATCGGCAACCGCCTCGGCCGTACGCAGCGCTGCTGAAGTCATGATATCGAGATTGCCGGCGTAGGACGGCAAATAATGACCTGCCCCTTCGACCTCCAGAAAAACGCTTACCTTTAAGCCAGTAAACTCGCCATCCATTTCAGGGATACGCAACGGCCGGTTCGATCCGATATGTTCGAACTGTATCGCCTGCTTCAGGCGATAACCGGGAACATAGGCATGGACCTCCGCCACCATCGCCTCGACGCTCGCGCTAATTGCTTCCGGATCGCCTTCGCCAGTCAGGCAATAGACGGTGTCGCGCATTATCAGCGGCGGTTCGGCGGGGTTGAGGATGATGATCGCCTTGCCGCGCTGCGCTCCGCCAACCTCGACGATGGCCCGGCTGGTCGTTTCAGTGAATTCGTCGATATTAGCACGTGTTCCCGGCCCCGCACTTTTTGAAGCAATCGACGCGACGATTTCAGCGTAACGGACGGGCGCGACGCGGTGGATCGCATGCACGACAGGTATTGTTGCCTGCCCGCCGCACGTCACCATGTTAATGTTGAGCGCATCCAAATGCGCCGCGCCGTTGACCGGCGGGATGACATAAGGGCCGATGGCGGCAGGCGTTAGGTCGATAATGCGCTTACCCGCCGCTAGCAGAATTTCGCTGTGACGGGCGTGCGCACCGGCAGAAGTAGCGTCAAAAACCAGAGCTATTTTGGCAAAGTCGTGCATTGCAACAAGCCCGTCGATACCGTCCGCAGTGGTGGCAACACCCATCCGCTTCGCACGCGCCAAACCATCCGACTCCGGATCGATGCCAACCATTGCGACAACCTCCAGCCGTTGCGACAGGCGTTTGATCTTGATCATCAGATCGGTGCCGATGTTGCCTGATCCGATGATCGCTACTGGTAGCTTCATGGCCGACCCGACATGCGCCATCAACGTGCGTCCGCGCAGGTAAATCCGACCGCGCCAAGCCCGCCGATAGTGGCCCGCACCCGGTCGCCCGGTTGCAGCGCGACCATTGGACCGAGTGCGCCTGTGAGCACAATATCACCACAGCGCAGCGGCTCTCCGCGTGCCGCCAGAGTATTGGCCAACCACAGCCCGGCGTTCAGCGGGTGACCCAGGCAGGCGGCACCGACCCCCGATGACACCACCGCGTCGTTGATTTCCATGACCATTGCACAGCTCTCCAGGTCGAGATCGGCAAGCGGATGACGATCCGGGCCAAGCACGAATTTTGCAGACGAGCCATTGTCAGCGACGGTGTCGGCAAAGGTGATTTTCCAATCGGCGATTCGGCTATCGACAATCTCGATTGCGGCAACGGCATGTGCGACCGCCGCGTCGAACGTCGCACGATCGATTTCCCCAGGGGGCAAATCATGCGCCATGACCAGCGCGACCTCGGCTTCTGCCTTTGGCTGAAGCAGCCCGTCCCATCCCATGAATGCGCCGTCGGTCAATTGCATATCTTCGAACAACGCACCAAAATCCGGCTGATCGACACCGAGTTGCTGCTGCACCGCCTTGGCGGTGAGCCCGACCTTACGCCCGACCAGGCGCCTGCCCGACTGCTTCCAATATTCTATGTTGATCGACTGCACCGCATAGGCGCCCTCGCCGTCGTTAGGCGTCAGGGCATCGCGTAACGGCGCAATCTGTCCACCGGCATAGGCATCGCGCAAAAGGGCGGCCGCTGCTTCATGCATATCGATTGTAGTTCCCCTTTTTGGCGATCCTCATCCTGCTGCAATGGCTATTTGACAAATAGCCTTCTGTCAACTTACATACCAACTGCACGGTTTTTAAGAATCGGCATCGGCTAATGAACGGGACAGGATGATGGGCTTCAACGAACGGATCGTGAAAGATAAGGCGCGGCATCAATTTCTGGTTCCGCGCCGGGCCTTCACCGATACGGCTGTGTTCGAACGCGAGTATCGTGTTATTTTTGATCGGTGCTGGCTGTATCTCGGCCATGCGTCCGAGCTGCCCGAGCCAGGTAGTTTTGTAACCCGCCGAGTCGCGCGCCGCCCTCTGCTGTTCACGCGCGACCGCAACGGTGATTTCAACGCCATGTACAACGCCTGCCCGCACCGCGGCGCGATGGTGTGCCGCGAACGACGCGGCAAATCGCCCGCGTTCATGTGCATGTATCATGGCTGGACCTTCGCCGCGGACGGCCATTTGATGAGTCTGCCGGGTACCTCGGGATATGCGGAGGATTTCAAAAACGATCCGCAAAAACAGATGGTTCACGTCCCCCGCCTAGCCCGGCGCGGCGATTTCTTTTTCGTCAGCTTTGCAGAGGATGGCGAGGATCTCGACACCTATCTGGCAGACTCCGGTGACTTTATCGACCTAGTATCCGAGCATAGCGATTCGGGAATGGCGGTCGTCGGCGGAACTCAGGAATATGCAGTGCGCGGCAATTGGAAGCTGCTCGCCGAGAACAGCGTCGATGGTTATCACGCCGCCTGCACCCATTCGACATATCTCGAGTATCTTAAGAGCGCCAATGGCGCGCTTGGCGCGACGCCGCTGGCCGGGACCGGCATCGATCTCGGCAATGGCCATGCGGTGATCGAATATAGCGCCCCCTGGGGCCGCCCGGTTGCAAGCTGGGTGCCTTTATGGGGTGACGAGGGCAAGACTGAAATCGACGCTATCTACACACAGTTGCAGGCGCGGTTGGGGGCGGAGCGCGCCAAACGGCTGGCGACCAAAAACCGCAACATGGTGATCTTTCCCAATCTGGTCATCAATGACATCATGGCAATCACGGTCCGTACCTTTTACCCGACTGCCCCCGACTATATGGAGGTCAACGCGTGGTCGCTCGCACCGCGCGAGGAAAGCGAGTGGCTCAAGAAATATCGCTCGTTCAACTTCACCGAATTCCTCGGCCCCGGCGGTTTCGCCACACCCGACGATGTCGAAGCGATCGAGCGCTGTCAGCAGGGCTATGCGGCCTCGGCAGGCGGGGGCTTCAACGACATAAGCAAGGGCATGGTGCGTTCTGATGCCCCATCGTTCGACGACGAGATGCAGATGCGGGCGTTCTGGACCGAATGGGACCGGCGCCTGGCGGAAGCGGAGGGGTGAGCATGGATGACGCGCTGATGCTTCGCCTGCGGGTCGAGGAATTATTATTCGAAGAGGCGGACCTGATTGACAGCTGGCAACTCGACCGCTGGCTAGCGCTGTTCACCGACGATGCCGAATATCTTGTCCCGCCGAGTGACATCGACGGCGACACCGCCGATCCCGCTACCTCGCTTTTTTACATAATGGACGACCGCAAACGTATGGAAGAACGCGTCATCCGCCTCGGCAAGGTCGGGGCGCACAGCGAACAGCCGCGATCAAAGGTTCGCCATATCGTCGGCAATGTCCGCGTCCGCCGCGAGGGCGAGCGGATTCATGCCCGTTCCTCCTTTTTCGTGTCGCGCGCGAAAGATGTCACTACCGACATGTTTATCGGCCATTATCTGCATGAACTGGTCGAGGTCGATGGCGGCTTCAAGATCGCCAAGAAGACCTGCGTTCTCGATATGGAGGCGCTGCGCCCCCATGCCCGCATCAGCATCATCTTGTGAGAGGGACGGACGCATGACCCATCCGATCCGCTATTCTCGGTTGGGCTATGCCAAGCTACACGTCACCGATTTGGCTGCCAGCCTTGCTTATTATCGCGACGTCGTTGGACTGACCGAAGCGGAAGGCAGAGACGGGGAATTGTGGCTGCGATGCAGCGACAAGCCCTATGAACTCATCCTCGAACAGGGTGCCGAGCCAGGCTTGGCCGCGATCGGGTTCGAGCTGGAGAGCGGCGCGGAACTCGAAAGCGCCTTCGCCCACATCGCCGCCTGCGGCTATGCGCCCGAATGGGCCTCGCCCGAAGCCGCAGCACGACGACAGGTCGCCGCCGCCTTTCGCTTTCGCAATCCCGATACCGGGCTGCTGCTCGATTATTATCATGGCCAGCAAGTCGCGCCGCCGTTCGCGGCGAGCGTCGCCGACATCGTGCGCATGGGCCATGTCGTCATGAATGTCGCAAGCTACGCCAAGGCGCATAAATTCTGGGTCGAGGATCTGGGATTCGAGATTTCGGATCACGTCCCAGGACGCATCGCCTTTCTGCGCTGCTGGCCCAACCCGCTGCACCACAGCCTGGCGTTGCTGGAGGGTCCCGAGGATGGGCTCAACCATCTCAACTTCATGGTCACCGACATCGACGACATTGGCCGCGCGACCAACCGGCTGAAAAAGGCCGATGTTCCGATCGTTTTCGGACCCGGCCGCCATTTGCCCTCGACCAGCATCTTCCTTTACTTCCTCGATCCCGACGGGATGACCACCGAATATAGTTTCGGGATGGAGTTGTTCGACGAGGAGGACGCGCGACCGCCGCGCGAACTCGAGCCCAAGCCCGAAGTTCTCGACACCTGGGGCAGCATCGCCGATCCGCGCTTCGGCAAGACCGGACGGATTTTGCACGCCGATGGGTGAGGGCAAGCTCGCTGGCCGCGTTGCCATCGTCACCGGTGCAGGGCGCGGCATTGGCGCCGCGATTGCGCAGCGCTTTCTGGACGACGGGGCACGCGTGGTGTTTTGCGACTTGACGCGGGACACCGCCGAAGCGGTGTGCACAGCGGCGGGCTGCGGCGAGCGGACTTTGGCTTTTGGCGGCAACCTAGCGACGGAAGGCGAAGCGGCGCGGCTAATCGCGGAGACGCTAGCGTGCTTTGGCAAGATCGACATATTGGTCAACAATGCCGGCGGCGGCATCCTCCGCCCTTTCCTCGATCATACGCCCGAAACGTTGATCGAAACCATCGACCGCAATCTGTGGACCGCAATCTGGTGCAGCTGGCACGCGTTGCCGCATATGAAGGCGGCGGGCTTTGGCCGCATCATCAATATCGGTGCAGATTCGGTGCGCAACGGGCTGGTCGATCATGCCGGCTACAACGCCGCCAAGGGCGGGATGCACGGCATGACGACGGGCCTTGCGCGCGAATTTGCCCGCGACGGGATCACAGTCAACACCGTCGCGCCTTGCGCGGTGCAGACGCAGCAGCTCGAGGATGTTCGCAGCGCCAATCCAGCGCTTATCGACGAGGCGCTGGCAATCATCCCAATTGGCCGCTTCGCCAGCGAAGCCGAAATAGCCTCGATGGTTGCCTATCTGGCGACCGATGAAGCGGCCTTCGTCACCGGACAGGTGATCAGCGTCAATGGCGGCACCACCATGTTATGAGAGGCTTAACTGAATGACCGACAACCCCGAGATCGGCAAAAATATCGACGTCGATGGCATTGCGACCAACTATATAGAAGCGGGCGAAGGCGCGCCACTCATCCTGCTTCACGGATCGGGCCCAGGCGTCACCGCCTATGCCAATTGGCGCGGCGTCATTCCAGAGTTTTCGCAGCATTTCCATTGTTATGCGCCAGATACTTTAGGTTTCGGCTACACCGATTTTCCCGCTGACATTTCTCATTTTCAAATGGACCGCTGGGTCGCGCATCTGATCGGATTCATGGATGCGCTCGGCATCGATAAGGCGCATTTGATAGGCAACAGCTATGGCGGCTCACTAACGCTAGCGCTCGCAACACGGCATCCCGACCGCGTCGATCATATCGTACTGATGGGCTCGGCGGGGCTGGATTTCCCGATGAGCGACGGGCTCGACCAGGTGTGGGGCTACACGCCTTCGCTCGACAATATGCGAGACCTCATGCGCATCTTCGCCCATAATCCTAACCTCGTTACCGAAGAGATTGTTCGTTCGCGATATGAGGCGAGCATCCGCCCCGGTGCACAGGAAAGCTTTGGCCGCCTTTTTCCCGAACCGCGCCAGCGCTGGCTGACCGAGCTCGCAGCGGGCGAAGACAATCTCGCCGCGATGCCGCACCGCACCCTGATCGTCCACGGTCGCGAGGATCGGATCGTGCCGTTCGGTCGCTCGGTCCGCTTTCACGAATTGATCCCCAACAGCGACTTGCATATCTTCGGTGAGTGCGGCCATTGGACGCAGATCGAAAAGCGGGATGCTTTTGTTGAATTGGTTGTCCCTTTCCTGCAATCGAGTTGAGGTACGCGAGGAAAGATTAAACCTATGCCCATGCTCCCCGGCCTGATGCAGGACGCACCGCTCAGCATCATCGACATATTGCGCTTTGCCGCGACCGCACATGCACAACAAGAACTGGTCTCGCGTAACGTCGACGAGCCGCTCTGGCGCTATGATTATGCCAGTGCTTTGGCACGCACGGCGCAGGCGGCAAATTGGCTGTCCAGCCTCGGTATTATTGCCGGCGACCGCATCAGTTCGCTCGCGTGGAATACGCACCGCCATTTCGAGCTTTTTTTCGCGGTGCCGGGGATCGGCGCAGTGCTCCACACCGCCAACCCGCGTCTGCCCGACGATCATCTGGTTTACACGATCAACCACGCTGGCAGCCGAATATTGCTGCTTGACCGTAACATGGTCGAGATTGTCGAGCGCATCCGGCCGAAACTGACAACAGTAGAGCATTTTGTGCTACTGACCGACGCTGAGCGGACGCTGTCTGGTTGGTCTGGCTATGAAACCGAGATAGCGAGCCATCCGAAGACCTATGACTGGCCGGTCCCCGACGAAAATGGCGGCGCGTTCCTCTGCTACACCTCGGGAACTACCGGAGACCCGAAGGGCGTCCTCTATTCGCACCGTTCGGTCGTGCTGCACGGATTGGCCGCCGGACTGAGCGGCGCTTTGGGCTTTAGCGCCTTCGATGTCGTGATGCCCTGCCAGTCGCTTTATCACGCCACTGCTTGGGGTCTGCCTTTTGCCGGCGCAATCAACGGGGTGAAGTTCGTCTTCCCTTGCGACAAATTCGACGGCGCAAGTTTACAGCAACTGATTAGCGACGAGGCGGTGACCTTCTCCGGCGGGGTGCCGACAATCTGGACGATGTATCTCGAATATCTGGGGCGCACCGGTGAGACGCCTGGCACGTTGCGCCGCGTCATCATCGGCGGATCGGCCGTTCCGCGCGACATGGCGGTGGCGTTCGAGGAGCTGGGCGTCAAGGTCCAGCAAATCTGGGGCATGACCGAAACCAGCCCGCTAGGCGTTGTATCCACGCCGACACCTGCTGTCGCTGCGCTCGGGACCGACGAAGAAAACGAGATTATCTGGACGCGGCAGGGACGGATGCAATTCGGTATCGAACTTCGCATCGTTGATGAAGATGGCAAACCATTGCTACACGATGGCGAACAATCGGGCGCACTGCTGGTTCGCGGGCCGTGGGTGCTCAGCCGCTATTACCGCGCCGATGCCCCCGCCATCGACGCCGATGGCTGGTTCGACACCGGCGATATCTGCACGATCGACCAATATGGTTTCATGCGGATCACCGACCGCAAAAAGGATGTCATCAAATCGGGCGGCGAATGGATAAGCTCGATCGACCTCGAAAATGCCGCTGCCGGTTGTCCGGGGGTCAAGGTGGCTGCGGTGGCAGGTGTGTTCCACCCCAAATGGGAAGAGCGGCCGATCATGGTAATCGAACGTCACGACGGGGCCGACGTGGGCGAGGATGCGATCCGTGCCCATCTGGCGGGTCATGTCGCCAAATGGTGGATGCCTGATCGAATCATTTTCGAGGCTGTGCCGATGACTGCGACCGGCAAGATCGACAAAAAGGTCATCCGCGCCCGCCACGCCGATGTGCTGAAAACGCCGTGAAAGAGCGTCGCACCCAAGCCGAACGATCTCAGACCATGCAGGCCAAGGTCGCGCAGGCGGCTTACGCAGTCATTGCGGCGCGCGGCCATACAGCGCTGCGCATCGCTGCGGTGGCCGACGAGGCCAGGGTCTCGCAAGGTGCGCTGCTCCACCATTATCCCGACAAAAACGCGGTGGTAAAAGCAGCCATCCATCATGCACTGGCGCTCGCCGGACAAGACAGTGAACGCGCGCTCGCGACCGCGCCGACCGATCCAGCCGCTTTACTGGACGTACTGATTGCCGATTTTCGCTGGTTCTTTTTTGGTGATTATTTCTGGGTCGCCTTGGGCATTACCCTCGACGCCAACCGCAATCCCGAACTGGCGGCGGAAATAGGGGAAGATGTCGCCGAGCTGCGCCGTCCGCTTTACGCGGCCTGGGCCGACAAGCTGGTGCAGGCGGGCTGGACAACTGGCGAAGCTGAAGAGCATGTTCGCACTGCCGCCGCACTGATTTCCGGCCTCGCTGTGCGCAAATTGTGGGCCGAGCATGACGCAATGTCGGACCAAGTCATCACCCACTGGCGGAACGCCGCGCTGGCGCGTTTTTGCTCGCGTTAAATCGGCGGAAAGCCCTGCACCTCTGGGT
This sequence comes from uncultured Sphingorhabdus sp., assembly GCA_964591835.1. Classification (GTDB taxonomy): domain Bacteria; phylum Pseudomonadota; class Alphaproteobacteria; order Sphingomonadales; family Sphingomonadaceae; genus Sphingorhabdus_B. The sequence goes on from CAZQBS010000002.1 coordinate 56,205, forward strand.
AGTTGGAATAGCCCTCGCCGACACCATATTCCATGATTCCCCAGCCGATATTGTCGCCATCGCGCACTTCGATGACATGGTCAGACAGGGTGCGCAGCGCCGAGCGATCTGCGGCGTTATCGAGCTTCCAGCGGCTGTGATCAGCGAAAAATTTGCCCTTGTCGTCGCCGTGGAACCAGCCGTTGAGACCGCCGTACAGCCCGCCCTTGAGAAAGTACCGTGCAGGCAAGGTGTGCACTTCGAGCTTGCGCCGGCTTCCATCGCTAAAAATCGGTTCGAGCGTAGCAGAACTCACCGTCTGGCCGAGCCGGTCGTCGGCCCAGTCTATATCATGCCTCATCGATACCAGCCGCTTTGTGCCGTCGGATCGCTGGCCAACCGGCCGCACCTCTTCACCGGTAATGTAAATGGTATCGCCGGGCGCGCGCTCTTTCAAGAATAGCTGCAAGCCATAACTCTCGAACTGGACAGTAATCCAAAGGAACAGGAAAGGCGGATAAAAGGTCATCGGTAGATGCAAGGGGTCGGTGCGCATTTCAGCGCGGATCCCCCAGCTATGGTCTCGCTGGCCCCACCATGTTTCGGGCGTCACATCCCAACGCTCATCATCCAATGCAATCCAGCCGCGGTAACGCCCCAGTTGCTGCACGCGCGCCATATCCTCGGTCACGCGGCCCTTGCGGCGGCGGAAATGTGCTTCCTCTTCATGGGCGTTCATACTCGCCATAAAGTCGAGATCGAAGGTCAGTCCCGATGCGTTCTCAGCGAGCGAGATGTGATGATGGCGCAGCCCTTCGACCACCGCGATCGCTAGCGGGCCGATGCTGGTTTCCAAGGGGTTGGGCCGCGCCTGACGGCTGACGCGAAAGTCGATCTGCTCGCCGCCGCGCGTCACGCCGGCAAACGCGTCCATGACATTGCGGTTGGGATGATAGCCAAGCCCGATGTCGAAAATCACATCGCCGCCGGGTATGGGATGGCCGGTGTACCACAGCCGCTCCATCCACGCCGGATCGCTCGAATTGACATGGTCGAAGGTAGTAGTGGTCTGGTGGCCGATCAGATCGTCTTGCGGGGTCAGCATGGGTCTTTATCCTGTGGTTCGCGGCCGAGCGAGATTTCAGCAAACATGGGCCGCGCGCTGGTCGTCAGCTCGTGGCGGATCTGGCGGTTGAGATAGGCGTCGATGGCAGATTGGATAGCCGGATAGGGCGAAGGCTGGGCGGCAATCCAATCGATGAGGTCCGCGGCCTGTTGGTCCCCCAAGTCGCGAGAGGTGATATTGGACGCCGCCGGTGCGGACAACATCGGCATGGCTGGCGGAAGGTCGGGAATGGTAGCGATGGCATCGTGCAACTCCTGCAATGCCGCCACCTGCTCGCCCAGAAACGCCGGGGACCAGTCGCCGCGTAGCTTCAAACTCTCCAGCATGAAGATCACGCCAAACGCCTGGCCGCGCGCAAATTCTCCGTCCATCGTGGGGATAATATCGCGGCGAAGCACCTCGACCATGCCATCGATCAGCCGGGCAAAACTGTTGTTCATGCCGTCACCAGCAATTTCTCGATCTGGCGCAGCGTTGGCGCGATCTGCGTTGCCATTGCGGGCATCCGCATGTCGCGAAAACCATTGCGCTCGAAGGCATAGGCAGCCGCGATATGGGTCACCGCGAGCTTGAGCAGCGAAAAGAGCGTGTAATAATGGACGCTCGCGGCGTCCACCTCATACCCGGTCTTGGCCTCGTGCCGGGCGTATAGCTCGTCACGCGAGACAAGCTTCGACATCAAAGGTGTACCCCCGCGATACTGCGGCAAGCAAGTCCACGCGATATCCTCATGTGGATCGCCTAGGTGGACCAGTTCCCAGTCGAGAATCGCAGTGATCTGCCCATCGACTTCGAGGAAATTGCCGAGCCGATAATCGCCATGCACGATGCTCAGGCGCGGTGCCGTAGGCGGATGCGCGCGCAGCCAACCAATCAGCTTATGTAGCATCGGGTGCGGGCGCAGCGCCCAGCGGCGATAGCCTGCTTCCCAACGCTCGACCTCGCGGAGCGCAGCATTTTCCATCGTCAGCCCCTCGCCGAAGCGCGCCAGCGGGCTTCCCTGCCAGTCGATGGCGTGGAGCGCTCCGAGTGCGTCGGCGAACTCAGCACCGAGCGTCGCGCGCACCTCGTCGGACAGGCCGTCGTCATCGCCCCAGGGGATCGGGGTAGAACCCGCCGCCTTGTCGACAATCAGGAATGGCCCGCCAAGGATGCTGCTGTCGTCCGACCAGTAATGCGGTCGCGGCGCGGGTACTGCCGACCTCTGCACCGCTGCCAGCGCAGCATATTCTGGTTCGGCGCTATAGGGCGCGTAAAGGCCGTTGCCGGGACCGATGCGCAGGATCAGCTCCTGCTCCTCCCCCGCCGAAGTCAAGGTGAAGGCATAGGTTATCCACGAAAATCCTGACGGAAACTGGACCATGTCGCCGACCCGCGGCGCCGCGACGCCCTGCTTGGTAAACCAGCGTTCGAGCCGCGCGGGCAGTTCGCTGGCGGTCGCGATGCTCAACCGTCACTCTCCGTCAGCAATTTGCGCAACGCCGCCTTTTGCACTTTTCCCGTCGGGGTTTGCGGCAGCGCGTCGAGGAACAGTACCTGCTTGGGCACTTTGTATCCCGCGATCAGGGTACGGCAGTGCGCGATGATCGCAGCTTCCGTCAGCCCCGCCGCCGGATCGACAATCACCGCTGCCGTAACACGCTCGCCCCATTTTGGATCGGGCAGCCCGACAACGCCGCATTGACGGATGCCGGGCAGCTTGCCGAGCGCGCCTTCGACTTCCGCCGAATAGATATTCTCGCCGCCGCTGATGATCATGTCCTTGGCGCGGTCAACGATCGTCAGGTATCCCGCCGCGTCCATCCGCCCGAGATCACCGGTACGGTACCAGCTGTCACGCCATGTTTCGGCGGTCGCGTCGGGGCGCCCGAGATAGCCAGCGAAAGCCATCGGGCTGCGCGCTTCGACCTCGCCCACCGTTCCGGCGGGCACCAGCGCGCCGCCGCCATCGACGATGCGCAGCACGCACAGCGGAAGCGCGCGGCCGCATGACGCCAAAATCGAAGCGTCGTCGGTAAAATGATCTTCCGGGCGCAGCAGCGTCAGGAAATTGGCCTCGGTCGTGCCGTAAGCCTGTGCCAGCGCGCAGCCGATCTCTTCACGCGCGCGCAGCAGCAAAGTCGCGCCGATTGGCGAACCGAAATAGATGATCGAACGCAGCGCGGCGAAAGCTTCGGGCGACGCACGCTCATGGTCGAGCAGCAACTGGATCGCGGCGGGCACCATGGGCGCGACGCTCACCCGGTCGCGGGCGATGGCGTCGATACACAAATCGGGATCAAATTGCGGCACAATGCTGATCGCGCTGCCATTTAGCAGCGCATAAAGGCACAGCCAGCTGCCCCCCAGATGAAAGTTCGGCATCGCCATTAGCATGACGTCGCCTTCACCCCAGGTCAGCGCCGGTTCGAGCGCGGTGCACAGGAAGGACCATGCAAAATTGGCCTGCGTCGTCGCAACCCCCTTTGGTAGGCCGGTGGTCCCCGATGTGAAGGACACCAGAGCGATCTCGTCAGGCGAGACCTCGCGCACAATAGGCGCCGGGTCGCCATCGGCCAGCCAGGCTTCATAGGCATCGGGCGCGCCGCCGAAGGCGACGAGCGGGAACATATCGGCGCAGCCATCGCGCACTTGCCCAAATAAGTCGGCGAACTCGGCGCTGACAACGACCAGCGCGGGCTTGGCATTATCGACGATCTGGACCAGTTCGGCGGGAGCGCAGCGCCAGTTGAACGGCGCGAGCGCGCATCCGGCCTTGCTGGCGCCGAACCACAGCTCCCAGAATTCGATGGCGTTGCGGCCAAAATAGCCGACGAGCGAGCCGGGGCCTGCGCCCAGCGCGGCAAGCTGGCTGGCGATACGGTTGCTCCGCTCGTCGAAAGCTGCATAGCTGCGCCGCCGGTCACCGTCGATCAACGCAGTGGCGTCGGGGGTCAACTTTGCCCAGTGGGGCGCAATATCCGCGATGTTACGGATCGCATCGAAGCGCCAGTCGGCGAGTTGCGGGTCGGAAATGCTGTTTTCTGTCATATCATGCCACCGAAATGCCCCCGTTGATACTAATCGCCTGTCCGGTGATGCGGCGGGCGGCCGGACTGGCGAGGAAGAGCGCCATCGCCGCGAGGTCGCTGGCGTCGGCAACACCCAAATGCGCCATCGCTGCCGCTTTCTGGAATAATTTGGCGGCAAAGGGGCTGCTGTCGATCAGCAGCGCGCCGGGGGTGCCTGCGATCAGCGAGGGGGTGAGCAAATTGATCCGGATGCCGCAGCGCTTTTCCTCGAGCGCAGCGGCGCGAGCAAACTGGATAATGCACCCCATCGCAGCGCCAACCAATGTTTCGCCTGGCGTCACGACCTTCGCTGCGTCTGATGCGACGGTGATGATACAGCCACCACCCGCTTCCCGCATCAAAGGAAGGACCGCCGCCATCATGTGGAGCGGCGGGCGGGTAATCTCGTCGATGCGCAGCATAATCTCGGCAATCGGGATTTCGTGTAGCAATTGCGGCGGATGGCTGGGGCCAGTGGTGCACATCAGCACGTCAATGGAGCCAAGGATGGCGCGCGCATCTGCTTCGGCGCGGACGGCGTCATCGGCATTAGCCGCATCGACTCTGACGAAGGAAACCGACGCGCCGGGAGCGCGCTCCAACAGCCGGGCGCAAGCGGCTGCACCTCGCGCGTCGTCGCGTCCCAAAATGACCACGCGCGATCCGGCCTCGGCAAACTGCGCGGCGGCTTCAAAACCGACGCCCGCCGTTCCACCTAGGATGGCCACTCCACAATCCGAAAGCGGCTTTTCCATCATGTCGCTTTGCTCGCATTGCGATAGATACCCGTCGTGCGCGCGACAGGCTCGCCATCGGCGGTGATGATTGCCTGCGTAAATACCATCGAGCGCGTCGCCTTGGGACAGACGACCTCGGCTTCGACCCACGCTCCCGGCCCGACCGGCGCCATGAAATCGACCGTCAGGCTGATCGTGGCGCGGTGAGCGTCATAGGCTTCGGGGCCGACTGCGCTGATCTGCATATCGGCAAGGGTCGCCATCGCGCCGCCATGAAGCCCACCCACCGGGTTCAGATGCTGCGGCCCGACCCGAAAGCCGATCTTATGCTCGGCCAGGTTGACATAGGCCGGTCCGAAACTGTCATTATGCCCGCAATCGAGCACCAGCAGTTCGAACCCGTCGGGTACCGCGCCCGTCACAGTGCCGAAGCATTCTTGCCGACGCGTCCCCGATCCTGCTTCGCCAGAAACTCCTCCGACCGCTTGACCAGTTCAGGATTGCCGCCGCACAGCGCATAGCCGAACAGACATTCAACCTTGAGCTGTTCGTCGAGCGTCCGCCCGATGACCTCGAAGATAGTCTCTTTGGCTGACTCCACCGCGCGGCGGTCGTTGCGCAATATCCGCGCCGCCATATCCTCGGCCGCCGCCATCAGTTCGTCGTGCGGCACGACTTTCGACACCATGTTACAAGCGAGTGCACGCTGTGCGTCGATTGGCTCGCCTGTGAGTTCCATCTCGAGCGCAATGCCGACGCCGCAGACATTGACCAACCGCACGATACCGCCATCGGCAGGGTGCATCCCGCGCCGCAGCTCGAACGAACCAAACTGCGCACGCTCCGACGCGATGCGGATGTCGCAAGCCATCGCCAGCTCCAAACCGCCGCCCAGCACCCAGCCGTTGCACGCAGCGATGATCGGTTTGTAGATCCGGTGCAACCCGCGGGTAATGCCGCCGGCGAAACCGTCGTCCAGCTTGTCGCGCCCCAGCGACGGGCCAACGCCATCCCATTCGGGTACATGGGTGCGCAGGTCGGCCCCAGCAGAAAAAGCATCGCCAGCGCCCGTGATGATCGCGACGCGCAGATCGTCGTCATCGCGAAAATCGATCCAGATTTCGCGCAACCGCACGTGGACATCGACGTCGATGGCGTTCTTCACCTCTGGACGATTGAGCGTGATATACGCGATTGGCCCGCGCTTTTCGTAGAGCACTTTTTCGGTCATGATTTGTCCTTTGCGGCGAGGATGGCGGGTGGTGCAGCGCGGTGGAAACCTTCGAATGGCTGGTTCTTGTCGGATTCGGTGAGCGGCCCCCAGACGCGCCGCGCATTGGGCGCGCCGCCATCGACGCGGATAGTGGTGCCAGTGATAAACGCTGCGGCGGGTGACAGCAGATAGACGATGGCCGCCGATACTTCGGCTTCGGACCCGAAACGCTGTAGCGGAATTTCGCGCGCAATGTCATTCTGGATATAGGGGGTATCGGCTGCGTCATAGGTGTCGAGGCCACTTGATGCGATGGCCCCCGGGGCGATGCAATTAACCCGGACGTTTGCCGCTGCCCATTCGCTCGCCGCGCTTTCGCTCAGCGTCAGCATCCCGCCGCGCGATGCTCCCGAATGGGCATAATTAGGCCAGCCGTTTTCGATGTCGGCGATCATGTTCACGATTGCGCCGCCATGCTCCTCCATCCAGCGGACATAGACTTCGCGCATTACGACGAAACCACCGGTCAGGTTGGTGCGCACCACCGCCTCGAAGCCGCGCGTCGTGATATCGCGCAGCGGGGCGCGATACTGGCCGCCGGCATTGTTGAACAGCCCGTCGATCCTGCCGTGCGCGGCGAGCACCGCATCGACCATCGCGATCACTTGGTCCTCTTCGCGAATGTCGCAGATGTGAGCGGAGGCTTTGCCGCCATCAGTCGTGATCTCGGCCATTACAGTATCGAGCTTTTCTGCCTTTCGTCCGACCAGCGCGACCGTGGCGCCTAAAGCTGCAAGCTCATGCGCGGTGCAGCGCCCGATACCGCTACCGCCGCCGGTGACGATCACGACTTGGCCAGCAAACAGACCGGGGCGATAGACCGAAGCATAGCTCATGCGGCGGGCCTTTTGGGATCGGCGGCGCGGCCGACGCGCGCGCGGGCGACGATCAGCTTCATGATTTGCGCGGTGCCATCGCCGATCTCCAGCCCCATGACGTCGCGCATCCGCTGTTGGTGCGGCAGGTCCATCGACCAGCCATAATGGCCAAAGGTCAACAGGCATTGGTGAATAACGTCGAAAGATGTGCGCGGGCCGAACCATTTTATCATCGCCGCCTCGACCGTGTGCGGCTGCCCCGCATCGCGCAGAGCGAGCGCGTGATAGGCAAGCTGGCGCGCCGCCGCGATCTGCGTCTCGCCCTCGACCAGCGGAAACGTAACGCCCTGATATTGCGCAATCGGTCCACCAAAGGCTTCCCGGTCGGCGGCGTAGGCCCAGGCTTCGTCGATCGACGCCTGCGCCGCGCCGATGCACTGCAGCGCGATCAGCGCGCGGCTGAAATCGAACCCTGCCATCACTTCGGTAAAGCCTCGCCCTTCACTACCCAGAAGGTGCGAGGCCGGGATGCGGACGCCGTCGAAAAACACCGACCCGCGCCCGGAGGCATGGCTGCCGACATCACGGTATCGTGTGGTCGAAAGCCCGTCGGCGGTTGCGGGGACCAGAAAGGCGGTAACCCCGCTTGACCCTGTTCCCTCGCCCAACCGTGCAAACACCACATAGGCGCTTGCCTGTCCGGCAAAGCTGGTCGATGCTTTTTCACCGTCCAGAACATAATCGTCGCCATCCTTGCGGGCGCGAAGGCGAAGCGCGGTGGCGTCGGACCCGGCATGCGGCTCGGTAATCGACAGCGCGAAGGTTGCTTCGCCTCGGCAGACCTTGGGTAACCATTCGGCCTTCACTTTTTCGGTCGCGTTGCGCGCGATAATCGTCCCGCACAATGACTGAACAACTGCCAGCGCCGAGACATTGAAATCGCCATATGCAAGTTCTTCGGCAATGATCCCGGCGGTGACGGCGCTCGCGCCCATCCCGCCATATTGCTCGGGCAGGTCGATGCCGATCAGACCCATCGCGCCCATTTCCTGCACAAGGCCCGGTTCAAACGCCGCTTCGGTTTCGCGCTCCAAATAGCGCGGCAGTAAACGTTGACGTGCAAAGCGACGCGCAGCATCTTGCAGGGCCAGCTGGTCGGCAGTAAAAATCATAATCTTGGCTCTCTCATGCGCTGTGCCGCAATTCTGCTGCGCCGCGGTCAAAGGATAAAATTGCCTTTCGCAAAAGCGTGCCGAGTTGCTCGAATTCCTCCGGATTCAGTCCCCGGAAGGCGCGCTCCATCGGGCCGACAAAAGCGGCAAGGCTATCTTGCGTATGTTGTCGGCCAGCGACTGTAATCTTCACACTATGCCGCCGCGAATCCACTGGGTCACTGATCTTTTCGACCAATTCATCGCGGGCCAGCGCATCAACGATCTGGCTCATATGCGCGCGGCTGGCACCAATCAACTCGCTGAGCTTGGCTGGCGATGCTTCACCGCCCTTTTCCGCCATCAACAGACACAGGACATGAAACGAACTTTCGGACAGCCCCATCTGGCGAAAAACCGGCTCGAAATATTGCCCCAGCCCGACAACGCACATACGCAATAGTCTTACCATTATCGTTTCGTCCATCGGCAGATACGGCAACGCCAATGCCATTGGAGCAGCGCTTTTATCGACCGCCGCTAACCGCTCTGCTCCACGCATGATCGTCACCTCTCATTTTGGCAAACGCGAAAGATCGTTGGCTCTTCAGCAAAGCCGGGGCGCTGCGACTGATCGCAACGTCCCGGCTGCTTTATCAGTAAGTGAAAGTTCCCCGAAGGCCGATGATTCGAGGCGTTCCAGCAAATCCCACCACGGTTGCACCGAGCGCATTGACCGTCCGCCGATAATCCGTTTTGAGAACGTTGCTGGCATAAGCCGTAAGGCGGAAGTTGGAAAATTCGAATGATGCACGAAGATCAAGCAGTCCATAGCCCTCCTCGGCCGTCAGCGGAATGCCCGAACCGAAGACCGGGTTGCCTTCGCCGGGCTCGTGGAAAAAGTCGCTGAGCAATGAATAATTGGCGGCGAGAGTTAACTCATTCGCGCCGAGAGGAATCCTCCATTCAGCATTTGCGCTGATGGTATGCTTGGGCGCCCGGACAAGCGTTGTGCCATCGAAGGTCAGATTCTGAGTGACGTTGAAGGTGTAATTTTCGTACTTCGCGTCAAGATAGCCATAGGTGAATCCCACATCGAAATTGTCCGACGGGTGAATGTATATTTCTACTTCGACGCCGTCGACCTTGCTGCTGGCGGCATTGGTTATCAATGTTTGCGGGCCTGACGGCGTATCGATGATGCGCGACACCTGCAAGTTGGCATAATCATAATGGAACGCCGCGAGGTTGATGCGCAGCCGCCGGTCGAGCCAGTCGGATTTCAAGCCAACTTCATAGGTTTTAATGTCTTCGGGGGCGAACACTATGTTAGCCGCTGCCGGATTGAAGGGCGCGAACTGGAAGCCCCCTGATTTAAACCCGGTGGAATAACTCGCATAGATGCTGACGTCCGATGAAACCTTATAGTTCAGCACCGCCCGAGGATCGAACGAGGTATATTTCGCGCGTTGGTTGACGGTAAAGCCGGCAGCGATAATCGGCGCCGCGTCGGTGGTTGTATCGACGAAACGAATTCTCTTCTTATCCTCGGTATAACGGCCGCCGAGGGTCAGATCGAGTGCATCGGTAAAATGAATTGTCGCCTGACCGAATACTGCCAAGCTGCTATTGTCATAATCGGCAGAAACCGTGTCCGTTGCCGGGGTACCGGCAGCCGCGCGGACGGCGCTGTCCACGCCGATGCCGAAGATATCGTCGCGACTGCTCTTGTCGTCGTAGTAAAAGCCGCCGATGATCCAGTCCAGCGCACCGTCAAACGACAGCGCGCCCGACGGATTCGACGTCAGCCGAAATTCCTGCGTGAACTGCTTTGATGATTCTACACCGGTCTGGCTGATTGTATCGAGCGATGAACCGTCGAGATCGCGAGTGTCGAACACGTCGAGCTTTTTATACGCGCTGATCGACGTCAGCGTTGCAAAACCCAGATCGCCTTCGATGCGCGCGATTCCGGTGTAGCTGTCACGATCAAGTTGAGGATCAAAGTTGAGAAATCCTGCACGTAAACTGGTCGGACGGATCAGGTTTGGCAGGCGCGATGCCGCGGCAAAAAAAACGGCGCCCGGGTTGGCCGGTGCTCCAGCTGCGGTGCGGCCGGTTCCCTGGTTGATGCCGCCGAAGCCAGCCTTATCGCCATCATGGAGATACTCGCCGGTCAGATCGATGCGCAAGCCATCGGTCGGTTCAAATGCAAGCCGGACGCGCCCGCCCGTATTTTCAACGCCTTGGAATTTCGTGCCGGTGCGCAAATTGGTAACATAGCCATCACGCTCGGTGTGCCAGCCTGCTAGACGGAACTGTACCGACCCGTCCGAGGTGATCGGTCCGCCAGCCGCGCCAAACACTTCCCAGCCGTTGAAATTACTGACGCCAGCCTCTGCAACGGCTTCGAATGAAGATGAAGGTGCTTTGGTGATTACGTTGATCGCGCCGCCGATGGTGTTGCGACCATAGAGCGTCCCTTGGGGTCCACGCAGCACTTCGACGCGTTCAATATCTTTCAAAGACCCGAACGAGCCGCTGGATCGACCGAGATATACTTCATCGGCAAAAACGCCGACTGAACTTTCCGAACCCGGGTCGAACGATCGCGTGCCGATACCGCGGATATAGAGCTGCGGGCGAAGGGCACCAAAGCTGCCAAAATAGACGCTCGGAATCCGCGGCGCGATAGAATCGAGGCTAACGATGCCGCCGGCGGACAGTTCATCACCGCCCAGTGCGGTAATTGCGATCGGGATATCCTGCACACGTTCTTCGCGCCGCTGAGCGGTGACGAGAATGTCGCCATAGCCACCCGTGTCGGCATCGGTTTGCGGCACTTTCTCTTCAGCTACGGCATCTTGCGCCAGCGCCGGTTGTCCGCCAACTACCGCCGACGTGCACGAAAGAAATAGACCCCATTTGCTAATGTTGTTCATAATCCGTCTCCCATCCGGCCATCGTCCACATTCGGAGTTTTCCGTAACGTCGAGGCCTCTCTCACCCAGAATTCGTGTAGATCTGGTGAGCGAATATTAGTGAACCTCTTTACTGTTTGTCAAATGGTTTCTTAAAGGGGTTAAAGACTTGGGAAACCGTGGCTCGAACTGCTCGCTTCATCGCTGAAGCCAAGGGGTCGACGATAGACGAACAGCATCTCGCGCGATTTCGAATCGCGCCATGCCGAGACACCTGCGTTCACAGCACCTGTCAGTTGAGAAGGCCATGCGCTCTTTCGCCATTCCCAGCCCAAGGGAACCGGAAGCCACATTCGCCCAGTCCATAGCCCTTGGTTCCGTCGGCCAGTGTGTATTCCATCATATGCTCGGCCAAAACGAACGTATCAAACGGGAAAAACCAGCGGAACAAGGGCTTGCCGGTAAATTCGTGAAGGCAGCCCTCGGCATCGGTCACTTTCCAATGCATCGACTTGATCGTCATGTCGTCATCTTCGAAGACGTTGCGATCTTCCATGTCGGTTATGGCAGTCCAGCGACCGTTCTGACCAACCATCCGCATATACGCGTCAGCACCGGTCGTCGCGATGCCGTGGACCGCTACAATCGACAGGCCGTTATCGAATATTGGCCATGCCAGCCGGTAATGACGCATATAATCCCAATTGCGCGGCCCGACCGACAGATCACGAAACCCTTTTGCGTCGATTGCGATAACCTCGCCGTCACCAAGCGTAATCGTCCCGCGAACATTGCAGGTTCCTTCAGGATGATAGTGCGATATCTCCTTTGCGAAGCCATCGTCTGATCCGGCTGCGCTAAGCTCGATGCTGTCGGTCATCGGCAGAATGGCAGTCCAATCGAGGGCAACCTTGAAAGCGGGTTCGTCGAAACCCACCCGCGCATGCTTGAGTGGTTCGATGGCCTGCATAGTCACCCCCGCAACCGTTATTCCGCCTGTCAATCGCTGGTCGGTGTAAGGCAGATTCATGTTGAGCCGGGTGAACAGCGGTTTGCCGTGGCGGAAAAAGACGAACCACATATTGGTCTCGCGCCGGTTTTCCAAAATACCCATCCGGATGAAACCACCGGTCCCGGCTGCGGGGTCATAGAAATTAAAGTAAAAGCTTTGGTTCCAGTCGGGATGATCGTTGGCGGCGCAATAACCTTCTGGATCAATCGTCATGTATGTTCCTTTCGCGGGCCATGGGAAGCCTTGTGGATGATCAGTTCCAATCGACCATGTCAAAGTCGCGTTTCTCCGATCCGCAATCCGGACATATCCAGTCGTCGGGAACTTCGGACCAACGCGTACCCGACAAGATACCGTCGTCCGGCCACCCTTCTGCTTCGTCGTAAATGTAACCGCAGTTCAGGCATTTATAGCGATTGAAATCAATCGCCATCACCCTTGTCCTTCGGAAACAACGTCGCTTACCAAGTGTCCGACAAGCGCAGCGCGTGCAGCAGCATCCACGCCGATTACGTCAAGATAACTGTCGAGCGATCCGCAACGCCCATCAATCTCGGCAAAGGCTGCCTCGAGATAATCCGGTTTTACGCCCAGTATCGCATCCATGATAACATCATTGAGTTCAATACCGCCCTCTTGCGCGGCGCGCTCCATCAACATCGCCCGCAGCGGTCCCGCTGTCAGCGCCTCTTTGGATTTCAGATAGTCGTCCATAATGGTGTCAAACGGCACGCCAAGAACTGACAGGATGATCGCAGCGAGCACACCGGTGCGATCTTTTCCTGCCGAACAATGAATCAGCGTTGGCGTCCCGCCAACCGCCATACGCCGTAAAACGTCGCCATAAAGCGATTGGTAAACCGGATTGAACGGCAGGTCGCGGTAGAAGTCGGCATAGCGGCTATCGACCGCCGCAAAATCAGTCATGCCGGGGCGAAAGAATGAGAGGTGCGGAGCGGTCTGGCCGTCCGACCGTTCGTGCGCCAATATACGGCTTGCATGATCTTTGGACCAGAAAGAGGGCTCCCGAGCGCGCTCCTCAGGATGGCGCAGATCGGCAACCAAGGCAAAATTTCTGGTCCTCAGAGTATTGGCGGTGGCGTCATCGACATGGCTGAGCTGGCCGCACCGATACAATTGGCCGATTTGCACCTTGCGGCCATCGGCTGTTCCCATCCCTCCGAAATCACGGAAATTGAAGATCGCCTTGCTCCCGAGCTATACCTTATTCGCTGAGTCGTTCAGCACCGTCGATGTCAGAAGGTAAGGAGCGGTTTGATCGCTGATCCATCTTCCGACGCCTTGGCCGCTTCGTTGATCTGCGCAAAGCCGAATTTCTTGATCAACCGGTCGAATGGGAATTTGCCTTCGCGGTACCACGCAATCATTTGCGGAATGAATGTCTGCGGGTCGGCATCGCCCTCGGTAATATATTTGATGATCGTACCGCGCATCAGCATGCTCATCATATTGGCGGGTAGCATAGCTTCGGGCGGCGGCACCGCAATCAGTCCGACGGTGCCGTGCGTGATGGTCGTTTCGACCGCCACAGCGATGACGTCGGGTATGCCCGTGGTATCGAGCGCATGATTAACCCCGCCGCCGGAGAGCTCCTTGATGGCGGCCAGCACATCGGTGGTCTCTTTGGGATTGATGACGTGCGTTGCGCCTAGTTCGAGCGCCAATTCGCCGCGTGCGGCATTGGGTTCGACAACAATGACAAGCCCGGCCCCAATTGCGCGCGCACCGAGCAGCGCCGAAAGGCCGACCGCGCCGCCGCCAAAGATTGCCAGTGATTGGCCGGCTTTCAACCCCACCGAGAGCACCGCAGCCCCGGCACCCGTCTGTATGCCGCAACCAAGAGGACCAAGGATTTCAAGCGGCAAATCTTTGTCGACCTTCACCGTGTTGCGTTCGTTCGCGATTGCATAAGTCCCAAACGAAGATTGACCAAAAAAGGCGCCGTGAACAATCTCGCCGTCCTGGCTGAGCGGTGAGCTGCCGTCGGCCAGTCTGACGCCCGCGAAGTTCTCTGCCAGAAAGTTATGGCAATAGGCGGGCTGATGATCGTCACAGGTCGGACAGGCCGCGCAGCTATTAAAGCTGAGTACGACATGATCGCCGACCTCCAGCCCCTTAACATCGGGTCCGATTGCTTCAACTATCCCTGACCCTTCATGCCCAAGCACGATAGGCATCGGGACCGGAAAACCGTCGCGGGCGACAAGGTCAGTATGGCACATGCCGACACCGACCATCTTGACGCGTACTTCACTGTCGCGTGGCTCGGCTACGTCGATGTCCTCGATTTGGAAAGGACCACCTACTTGGCGGACAATGGCTGCTGTTGCTTTCATTTTCAGTCTCCGGCGATCAGTTAATAACGGGTGCGGATGGCATCGCGGTGACGCGTCAAATAAGCGCGGCTGAGCCCCAATTGCTGGACCCCGGTACCGACCATTCCGTTGTGCGCGGCGCGCAGCGATGACTGCAGATAGGTGTTTGATGGATAGGGTGCCCAGTAACAGCCATTGGTGGTCGAATAGGTGAAATCGAAGGTCTTGCCGCGCGCGTCGGTGACACTGACCACGCCGCCCATCGGCATCGCTTTATCATAGTCCTGATGCCCGCGCGCGCTCACCAGTCCCGAAAGCTCACCATTATCGAGCACATAACCACTAATCAGGTCACCCATAACGTTGGTAGTAGCAATGTCGTGCTTGACGAACATATGGCAGGTCAACGCCTCGCCAAAGCTTACATGCCACCAAATGACCGCCCCGTTTTCGCGTTCGGGGCGGGGTCCCCAGCTTCGGTCACCGGTTTCGACACAATCGACCGCGTAACGTTTTCCACGCACCACCAGTTCGCCGGTGATTCGATAGGTCATTTCGTAATGGCCTGCCCAGCTACTGTCCCACGCCGGTCCGTTGCGTGCTGCTGCGAGCGGGTCGATTTCCGGATCATTTATATCATAGGCAGTATGGAGAGCTCGATAGTCGAGTTTGAAATGGGTGTCGTCGATACCCTCATATTCGACATGATAGTGATTGATCGGGTCAACCGCCTTGATGGACAGCCCGTTGGGCAGCGTGAAGTCGCCTAGTTTTTCGGGGCAAGGCATATGCTGCTGATTGTCGATATAGGCTTGCTCTTCCCACAGATGTGAAATGCGGTCCAGGATGGTGATGTCCGCCATGCAGACGCCCAGCATTGGCCGTGCCACCACATAGACGATGACATTGATATTTTCCTCCGGCACGCAAAACGGCAGCGCGATTGTTTCCACCCACTGCCAGTGCGAATCCGGCTTGAAATGGAAGTCGGCATCTTCGGCCCGGATCATGCGGAAAAATCCTTCATAATGTGTCAAACCCCATCGGCGCGAACCAGCGTCGATCCTTCATCGCGCGCTCACCCTGCATGTCGATCAGCGTCGCATTTGCCTTGGCACTCCATGTTTTGTCACCGTCGATGGCCATTGCCTTGACCAGCGAGTCGATGGCGACATGAACACGCACGCGGGTTTCGCGCGCGCTCCCGCCGGGCTGCAGGGCCGCTTGCAAGTCAGCGAGTGCCGCCGATGTCGATGCGCCGCCACTGGCGCCGTCGAGCATGGCGCGGCCAAGGGTGCAGGCGTCGTCAGCCTCTTGCTGCTCGAATGCCGTCATGCCGTCGAGTTGCGCCAATATGATTTGCAGTTGCCCGATCGACAAATGCGCCTGCTCAATCGCGAGCCCGGCCTCGGGCGGCAGCGATGGCAAAATGAGGTCGGTGAGCGCGCGAATGACGCTGGCGAGCCGGTCGTCGATGGACGGGGTCATGCCGGAACTCCCTGCTTGTGCAAGCGAACAAGATCGTCGGTAAACATCGCTCCGGTAGCGGCCAGAAAGGTCAGTAGTACATCCTGATGGTTGTGCTGGTGACGCGCTGCGGTCATGCCGTTGGCGTGCACGATTATGTAGCATTTCCAGCTGCTCATCACGTCGTAATAATGCAGCGTCGCGCGGTTCACGACGCGCCCGGTAGCGGTTTCATAGGCCGAGATAAACTCTTCACGCTCCCATAAGTCGCTCGCGCGAAACCGGCCATTTTCGAAGGTTCCGAATATTTGCATCAATGTCCAGGCGAGATCCTCATGATAGTCACCGATGCGCGCCATTTCCCAATCGAGCACCGCGATAATTTCACCCCTTTCTTCGTTAAAGAGATAATTGCCAGTGCGATAGTCGCAGTGGATCAGGCACAATTCGGTCGTGTCAGGCATGTTGTCCCAGAGCCACTGGCTGGTATAGGACACGATTGGCAATGGCTCGGCCAGATCCTCGATCAGCAACTGTATCCAGTAATTATAGCTCCAGCGCGCCGCCTGTTTGGGATCGGCATCGGGCGCGGCAAAGCTTGGTAGGGCGTCCGAATTGCGCCAGTCAAAACCGTGCAGCTTGACCATATTGTCGAGGAACGGCCCTTTGAGCCTCGAACGCAAGGGTTCGCCGAGCCAGGTTCCGAGTCCGGAAACTTTCAGACCGGCACCGCTCGGCTTGGTCACCCCCGATGAAAATTCCATAATCGCGCAGGGGCGACCGAAA
Source organism: uncultured Sphingorhabdus sp. (assembly GCA_964591835.1). Lineage (GTDB taxonomy): Bacteria > Pseudomonadota > Alphaproteobacteria > Sphingomonadales > Sphingomonadaceae > Sphingorhabdus_B. The sequence continues at coordinate 72,861 of CAZQBS010000002.1, forward strand.
ACGTCGCCGTCCTCGTCCATCCATCGCGGCTTCGGTGCCGGTATCAGCCCTTGCACAGCATTCAATATTTCAAACTCGCGCTTGCGGCTCGTTTCGGTAATCGCCTCTAGCGGATCCATGCGAAGCAGAAACTTTTCAGGCGGTCCGTCGTCCTGCGCCAGCAGAAAGACAAATTGCTCTTTCGACGCACCGCCCCCGACGCGGTGCACACCGCTGACCACAGCACCCGGCAGTTGCTTCGCAAAAAAACGGTCAAGACTGGCGACAATTTCTTCATTCTTGCGCGCAATATAAGCTGGCATAGCGCGGCGCGCGGGTCGGGCCGCAAACAATGCGGCGTTGGTGGGTTCCATATCCAATATCATGCGACGTCCCCGTTCGGTTCAATATGGCCCGTTGGCACGAATATGATCGAGATAATCGGTGGGCCAGCAGCATTCCATCCAGCCTACGCCCGACTTGCCATCGATCATCGACCGTCCGCCGCTTTCGTTGAGACTGCAATTTGGAACGGGCTTGAGCGTATAACATCCAAAAACATCGGTCTTTACGCTGGTCCGGCGTCCGGCCTCATCGACTATATCGGCGGTGTATCCGGTCTGCCAATACTGATCGTCAAAGTTCACATCGACCGCGACGGTGGCGATGCGCGACATCAGCCCATCCTTGAACACATAACCGCGTACATGCTCCTTACCCAGCGCGTTGAAGCGCCAGAAGTGGACCGCGATTTCCTTACCGACCTGACCGACAAACCATTCATATTGCTGGAATGGCACCCAATCACGCGTGCCCCAGCTATGATCGCGGTGGCCGGTGGCGTCGAACTCGATCACCCGTTCACCAATGCGCAGCGTGCCTTTGACTCGCCCCGCCTGTTCGATGCGATCGGTGGCGCAATATGCGGGGCAGCCGCGCGGATCGGATGCATAGGCGTAAGGTGGATGAAAAGCTTCAAAATCGTAATCTACCGTCGCTTCGGGGGTTTCCCAGTGAACATGCGCCTTGTCGAACTTCAGGTCCTGCTGCATCCGGAAACCTTCGATGCTCCAGTCGTCGAAACCCATATCGGCAGAAACCGGACGGTCGGCGAGCCGCTGCTGGATCGGGTCGCCGCCAACCCCCGGGCCGAAGACGGCCAGGGCCGCACCGGCAACGCTGTCCTTCGACACCCATGTATAGGTGAAAAACGCAATCTGATGGTCTGGCAGGACAACGATATAGGGAATGGATTCGCGGCCCATGGCGACGTCGGGAAGCGCATGGCGCCCGTCGTGCACGGCGTCGACGTCCATTTCCGGTTCGGCCCAAATGTTGCTGTCAAACATGTCTTCTCTCCATCAGAGGCTGTTTTCGGTGACGAAGCCCTGGCATCGTTCCGAATGTCAGGGCTTCGTTGTGAGCTTGTAGCGTTTAGAAACGCACGGTGACTTCGGCGCCATAAGTGCGCGGCTGCGCCCTTACTCGATAGCCATTACCGAACAAATTCTCGAGTGAGATGCCAAAGGGATAGTATACCCGGTCGGTCAGGTTCTTTCCCCAGACCGAAAGCGAATATCGGCCCATCGTATAGGTCGCCCTTGCGTTTGCGATCCAGTATTTGCCCTCGCCATCGCCGAATTTGCCCGAGGAAACGATAGGCAATGGTGCCCGGCTGTAATCCTTGAACGAATCGAAATAGAATTGGCCGGTGTAGTTCAGATCGCCATGCAGCAGCAGCTTGTTGTCGCCGTCATCGATCGGAACCCAGTCAACGGCAAAGGCGGCCGATGATTTGGCGGCATAGGGGAAAGGATTGCCGCCGACGCTGACCGGACCCGCCGAGGACACCACGCAGCTGCCGAGCTGGGCGGGGAAGTTGGGGATAGTCGCCGGGTTAGCCGGGCAAGTGCCATCTTCATAACTCGAATCGAGCAGGCCGAACGAGGCCGTCAGGGTCAAACCATCGACCGGTTCCAATATGCCTTCAACCTCCAGGCCCTTTAGCGTGCCATCAAGAGAGATCAGGTTTGCCGTTGCCGATGCATCGACAACCTGTCCCTGTTGCCCTTTATACTTATAGTAAAAGGCAGCGATGTTGAGCTGCGCACGATTGTCGAGAAAGCGTGATTTGAAGCCGACCTCGAAAGCATCCACTTTTTCGGGCGGGACGAAATAGACTTGGTTGGCGCTGCCGTAAGCGAGGCCATTATAAGTCCCCGACCTATAGCCGCGACTGTAGCTGCCATACACTAGGATACCATCGACGGGCTTCCAGTCAACGATGGCGCGGCCGGTTACCCGGGCCGATGAGCCGTCCCGCCGCAATCCGCCGGGCAGTGGAATGCCGAGTGCCTGAAACGACGGGATGACGATGGTGCCAGCCTCGTTGCGCACCGGTTGCAGGAAGTAAGGAGCGGCGGCCCCGCCTTGCATGAAATCGGAAACCGTAATCAGCCGCGCCGTGCCCGTATCATCGAAATATGTCGTGATGCCATCGCGGAACTTGTTTTTGTCCTTGGTATAGCGAGCGCCTGCGGTGAATTTGAGTGTCGGTGTCAATTCGTAGCTCGCTTCGCCATAGGCAGCGTACGACGTCCGTTTCTGAACGAAATGCTGGGTTGCACGAATACCGGTGGGCAACGAGCCTGCCGAGAGCGCCGTGCCATTGAAAGCGCCACCCGGATTAAAGAAAGTCGGCGGCAAGCCAACGGCGGTCGTTACATCACTGAGAAAATTGAAGAAATCCGGTTTGTTGTCACCTGTAACTTTATCGCTGCCATAAAAAGCTCCGACGATGGCTTTGAATGGCCCACCGTCATAGTCAAACCGCACGTCCTGGTTAAAGGCACTGAATTTTGACTTATAGCCAATCGCACACAGTCGCAGTGGCGTGGCATCGCAGTCGGTTTGTGTCTGGTCATAGAGTCCGTCGTCATAGCCGCTGATCGAAATCAGCTTCAGGCGGTCGCTTAGTTCAAAACGCGCATCGAACACCGCACCGCGCGCGCGTGTCGTCGCAACTCCAACGGTATCGAGTTCTACCTGGTTGAGTCCAAGACCACGGCTCGACTGGCTGTAGCTGGCCGGCACAAGCCCCGCAGGCGCCAAAGCTGCGAACAAGCCTCCGAGGAGAAAGTTCGGGTTGGTGTAGTTGATGAGATCGCTGGTTCTCGATGAACCTGTTGGAAGCGGGCTTTCCGCTCCACCTTCAGCTTCAGCCGCATAAACCTTAAGCTTCAGATCGATCGCGTCGCTCGGTCGAAACCGCATCGACAGGCGCAAGCCATAGCTTTGGGCGCCGCCGGGATTGCGTCCGCTACTTAAATTGAGACCCGACGCACCACCGGCAACCGACGTATTCAAGCCTCTGGGTGTCTGGTTACGCAGATACCCGTCTGAGTCAACATAGGTTCCCGCCAAACGAATTCCGAAGATACCATCAACGGGAGTGACCTCCACTGCTCCTTCCAGATTCAAGCGATTGAAATTGCCATAGCCAGCCGTTGCATAACCATTCTGGCCGCTAAGCTGAGGACTGCGAGTGATGAAGTTAATCGCGCCACCGGTTGTGTTGCGGCCATAAAGAGTCCCCTGCGGCCCGCGAACGACTTCGATCTGGTTCAAATCATATAGTTGCTGGCCATGGCTTGACCGGAATGCCTGATATACTTCGTCAACATAGACACCAATCGGCGAGGCCGCATTGGCGTTAAACTCGGTACCGACACCGACACCACGGACGGAGAAATTCGGTTGCTGCTGGCCATAAGGTGACGACACCTGAAAATTCGGCATCGTGTTGTTGAGGTCGCTAGTTTCAAACACACCCTTGTTCTGCAGCGTCTCTGACGTGATGGCCGAGACCGCGACCGGGACATCCTGAAGATTTTCGGACCGCTTCGTTGCCGTAACGACAATTTCTGCCAGGCCTCCCTGTTCAGCCTCTTCGGCTGGAGCCGCTTCTTGCGCCCTCGCTGTGGTTGAAACACTCGCCATCGCCAACGCGAACATGCTTACTGCAGCTAATTTCCTCATGGTCATCCTCCTCCTCAGAAGTATCCGGATTTTTAGAAAATCCGGCACCCGCTTTTTTGCGTGGTATTAATACGCAAAATAGATTAGAAAAAAAACTTGTCAACCGATTTACGACTTTAGAAATTATCGGAGCTTGAGGATGTCGCTGTTCAAATCGTTATTCGGAAAGTCGTCTCCCAAGCAGGTCGAGGTGCTGCCGGGCGGCGAACGGTTTTCGGTCGACAGCGGCCAGACGATACTCGAACGGGCGCTAAAAGAGGGTCTGGCTTATCCGCATGACTGCACCGTTGGAACCTGTGGATCGTGTCGGACGAAACTGCTGTCGGGCAATGTAGATGCGATAACGCCGTTCGGCTATACACTCAGCAAGGATGAACTCGACGCTGGCTATATTCTGGCATGCCAAGCCATCCCGAAAACAGACCTGACGCTGGAAGTCGAAATAGGCAACGACGCAGCAATCGCTCCGGTGGTCTGTGCAGCGAAGCTGGTCGGTGTTGAAGACCTCACGCACGACATTAAACGACTGCGTTTCCAAGCCGATTTACCGATGCGTTTTCGCGCTGGGCAATATGTAAATCTGCGTTGGAACGGCAGCGAGGTACACCGTTCCTATAGCTTTGCAGCAGCTCCGGTCGCTGATGGAAATACCGATCTGACAACCTTTGTCCGCCATGTGCCCGGCGGGCAATTCACCGATTTCCTTTTCGCCGGCGATCCTATGGCATCGGCTTATGAGCTTGACGGCCCACATGGCAATTTCTGGCTACGCGATGGACCCGACGACAAAAATGCACCCATATTGTGCATTGCTGGCGGGAGCGGGCTGGCGCCCCTGATCAGTCTGTTGGAAGACGCCGTGCAGCGTCGCGTACGACGCGATTGCGTCCTGCTGTTCGGCGGGCGCAGCGAGCGCGATCTATATGCGCAGGAAGAAATTGCCGCGATCCGCAACGGGTGGACGGCGGGCTTCGATTTCTGGCCGATCCTGTCCGAAGAACAGCATGACCAATATCGGCACGGCAACGTTACGAGCTATGTGACCGCCGCGCTTGAAAAACTCGGACCGGGTGCGCATGGCTATATGTGTGGACCGCCGCCCATGATCGATGCGGGCATCCATGTGCTGACCGAAGCGGGAATCGCGTTGGAAAAAATTTACTACGACAAGTTCACCGACGCCAGCACACGAAACTAAAAGACAAAAACGAGAGAGGAATTTTCTATGGATATGGACCGCAATGCCTTCTTCATCGGCAATCAATGGGTCAAGCCATCGTCCGACCGAACGTTTGAACTGATTAACGCATCGACCGGTGAAGCCATCGCACGGGTTCCCGAAGCGATGGAAGCGGATATCGATGCGGCTGTGGCAGCAGCACGCGATGCTTTTGACAACAGCGTCTGGCCCAAGATGAAATCGTCCGAACGCGCGCTGGTAATGGAACGCTTCATGGGCGCACTCGCCGCACGCGGTGCCGATCTTGCCAAGGCGGTCAGTATGCAGAACGGGATGCCTATTGCGCTTAGTGAACAACTTGAGGGCGGCTTTTCGGTCGGTGTTGTCCAATATTATTCCGCGCTTGCCGCTGCGGACGACGCGGCACCCGATATACGCCCATCGCAGATGGGCAAAGAGACGCTTGTCGAGCGCAACCCGGTCGGCGTTGTTGCGGCGATCGTGCCTTGGAATTTCCCGGTGACGTTGGCACTCAACAAGATTGCGCCTGCCATGGCGGCGGGCTGCACTGTGGTAATCAAACCTTCGCCGGGTACAATCCTCGACAGCTATATCATGGCAGAAGCGGCGCTGGAGGCAGGCGTCCCGGCAGGTGTACTCAACTGGGTCGCGGCCGACCGGGCGGTCGGTGCATATCTTGTTTCGCATCCCGGTATCGACAAGGTTGCCTTTACCGGATCGACCGCTGCGGGGCGCAAAATTGGTGCGACCTGCGGCGAGCTATTGCGCCCGGTGACGCTGGAACTTGGTGGCAAGTCGGCGGCGATCGTGCTTGAGGATGCCGATATGGGCAGCTTCCTCGCCGGTATCCCCATGGCTTCGATGCTCAACAACGGTCAGGCATGTTACAACGGCACCCGTATCCTCGCCCCGGCCAGCCGCTATGGCGAAGTCGTCGATGCGATCGCCGGGATGCTGGGTACGCTGACCGTCGGCGACGCGCTCGACCCAACTACCCATGTTGGCCCCATGGCGTCCGAAGCGCACCGCGAACGGGTCGAGGGCTATATCGCCAAAGGAAAGAGCGAGGCCAGGCTGGTCACGGGAGGCGGCCGTCCGCGCAACATGAATCGCGGCTGGTTTGTCGAGCCGACATTATTCGCCGATGTCGAGAACAGTGATGTCATCGCGCAGGAGGAAATCTTTGGCCCGGTGCTGTCGGTTATCTCTTACGCCAACGACGCCGATGCGGTTCGCATTGCCAATGACAGCGATTTCGGACTGGGCGGATCGGTTTGGAGCAGCGACCCGGAACGCGCGCTCGGTGTCGCGCGGCAGGTCGAAAGCGGCACAGTCGGGGTCAATGGCTATATGCCGTCGCTCGGCGCACCGTTCGGCGGTATCAAGGGCAGCGGCTTGGGCCGCGAGTTCGGCCCCGAGGCCATCGGTGCGTACCAGCAACTCAAATCCATCTACGTCATGGGATGAACATGTGGCAGGGCGGCAAGCCCGCCCTGCCCGCGCTTTTGTCAGACAAAACCGCCAGGCCGGAGCTGGCGCGCCACATGCCGGTCGCGCACCACGAGGTAGAGCGGAAACGCAAAGCAGGTGCCGAGGAAAGATAGTCCGAAGAAAATCCACCCCGTCCGCGCGCCCAACCCTACCCGCACGGCGTCTGGCACCACCCAGAGGAGAAAAGCGATCCAGACGGCGAGTATGTCGATGGTCAGGAATGCGGCAGCGCTTCCCGAGCGATACGCATCGATGAAAAACGACGGCAGATTAAGGATATTGCCGCCGTCGAGAATCCAATCGACCCCCTGCAACCAAGCGAATATCAGCGAAGCGAGCGCAATGAGTGCATACAGGCTGTGCCGTGCGGTCTGCGCCATCAGGCGAATGCCATGCCGCCAGCCGTCTTGTCGTCGAACCAGTCCGGCCAACCCGCAGCCTTATTCTGTGCCCTCGCCATCTCGCGCTCTTCTGGAGTGGCAAGTTCATTGTCCCAACGCTTCAGTGCCGGCATGATAATCATATTGTGCCAGAGAGGCGGAATCAGCGCTGCAAAGAAACAGACGAACACGCTGGGCATCGGGATCCACTGGCGATCAGGCACAAGCTGGTGGAATTTGGCGAAGCTATCGGTGTGATGATCGGCGTGATTGGTGATTTCAAACCCCATCAGCCTCGATAGCGGCTTAAGATGGTTCCACACATGCCGTCGGCTGATTGCACCGCCGACTTTGCGGGTCAGGCCATAATGCTGAAAATAGTTGAACGATTCGATCCAGAAACGGGCGATGAGCATCGCGATGAGCGCAATGCCAACCGCAGGCCAGCCGCCGATGAGGAAAATGATCAATTGCATGACGAGCTGCGCCAAAATCGCTTTCCAGATACGGTGGCGGATCGACCAGCGACCGTAGCCCTGCTTTTCCAGCGCATCGCTCTCGGTCTTGTTCGAATCGACTAGGCTGATCAACACCGCCTTGCCGGTAAAACTGTAGAGATTTGTGCCGCGCTTTGCGGTGTCGAAGTCCAGTTCGGACGCGACATTAATATGATGGCCCACGACATGGGCAATTTCGCGCGTCGCATCAAGGTAGCAGACCTGGACATAGCGGCCGATAAAGCGGCGGAGCTTGCCGCGCGCGTGGTAAAGTTCATGGCTGGCCGGAACGAGCGGGACTACGCCTAGCCAAGCAAGCGACAATATCGCGCCAACCGCCTGGAAGCCGGTGATCGTCTGGGCACCAGCCACCCAATATGCCGCCACAAAAAAGAGGCAAGGTCCAAGCAACGCGGAAATCCAGACCGGCAGGTCGGCAACAAAGCCCTCACGCATCCGTCGCGGTGCCATGTCATTCGGTAAAAGGCTGTCTATCAAGCCCAACAGCGGCAAGGACGCGAATCCGACCCACACCCAGTTACCACCAGCCACAAAGCTAGCGGCAGTCAGCAGCTGGATCAGGCACGCGGTATAATATCGAAGATAGTCCATTGCAGGTTCCTCTCGGCTAACTCTCACCGGTATTTTGCGTCTGCTATATACGCGTTATTGAGGCACCGCAAGACTGTAAATCGGATTATCTTTTCAGTCTGGCCTTGAGTGCCTCACGGTATATGCTTTAGGAAGGCCGCCATGAAGATGCGCGAACTGGAAGTATTGACCGGTGTAAACCGCGAAACCATCCGGGTGTATCTGCGTCACGGGCTGGTGCCAGAGCCGAGCCGCCCCAAGCCGAATGTTGCCGACTATGACGAAAGCCATGTTCGCGCCATTCTGGCGGTCCGCGATTTGCAGCGTGACAACCGCCTGACTTTGAACCAGATCAAGTCGGTGCTCGACGGCGAACATGGTGAACATCGCATCGAAGCAGGGGCGTTCCAGAATCTCGAAGCACTGGTAGCGACACGCGCCGGTCTCGACGACCGTCAGGTCACAATCGCATCGCTCGCCAAGGTTTGGCCGCATGCACAGGAGGACGCCAGAGTGTTCGCCGAAATCGGGCTGATCGACGTTATGAAGTCGCGCAAGGGACCTTCGCTGAGCGTAACCGACAGCCGGATCGTGACAATATGGGGCGAAATGCGGGCGTCGGGTTATACCGACCAGCTTGGTTTCACTCCCGATATTTTGGCGTTCTACAAGGAGCCTGCAGATTTTGTCGCGAGACGGGAATCGACTCTGTTTCTTGAAAGAGTCTCAGGAAAACTCGACGAACAGACTGCCGCTGCGTTGTTTCAGGCCGGGATGCGGCTGATGATCGATTTCTTCAGCCTGCTACGAACCAAGGCGCTATTAGGCTATCTGCACGGCTATGCCGAGGCCGCTCAGGAAAAACCGCGCGCGAGAAAAGTGAAGGGTCCGCCCAAATAAGCCGGATAACCCGTAGCGGCAACAATTGCATAATCCGCCATACGGAGCTCGTCAGGCGATCGGCTCGCCCAAAGTGCAACGGCATCGCTTATCCGCGCAAGCACGGCTGGATCGCCAAAATCCCCTGCCGCATCTTTAGCAGCCTCGACAGCCTCATTAACAAAAGTTGGTAGCGTGCCCTTGCGATTGTGACGGTCGAAATCGGTTTTGCCCAAGAACAGCGTCTGGATCATGTTTCGCGGCTCGGGCCGCTGGATGAGGTGCGCAAAGATTGCCATCTCGCTGCGGATCGCGCCATCGAAACATTGGGGTCCACCATATTCGACACAATCGAGGATAGCCGTCGGTGCCGGATAATGGGGGTCTGCAGACGTCCGGCGTGGCGCGACATGAACGGCGATTTCCTGCGGTGCGTCAGCGCACCAATCGGGCCGGTCCCAAGGCTGCACTGGTTCGGGTTGTGACAGCAGCCACGCCTCCGCCCGCGCTACCTCTTCGCCCGCCGCGCAAAGCTCGTCTACCAGACCGGCCGCCAGCGCCACCGCCCCGCCGAGGCGTTGACCTTCCAGCAAAACCGGCAGCGCTGCTTCGACACCGATGAGACGTGGCAATCGCTGCGTGCCCCCTGCTCCCGGCAGCAAACCAACAAGCGATTCGGGAAGGCCGAGGCCAATCTTGGGATCGTCGACGAGCACCCGGTAATGCCCGCCAAGTGCCAGTTCACAGCCGCCACCAAGTGCCAATCCGCCGAGTGCCACTGCAACCGGCTTGCCTGCGGTTTCGAGTCCGCGAATGGCCTTAGAAAGCGGAAAAAAATGATCGAACGCGACATCAAACCGCGATCGCGGCGCACTTTGCATGATCATGTCATAGGCGACACCGAGTTCGGTCAGGTCCGCCCCCACGCAAAAGGCGTTGTCTTTGCCCGAGCGCAACAGCACGCCTTTGACGTCCGCATCGGGTAGCCAGGCGGCGAAAGCACCAAGCTCGTGGATCGCTGCATTGGAGAAGACATTCATCGTCCGCCCGGGACAGTCAAAGACCAGATGGACGAGGCCATTGCTTTGGAATTCGATCTGGAATTGTTCAAGCTTGGGGGGCGTCATTTTGGCGATGCCTTCTAAAGAGAGTTAAAATGCGACCTTATCGCCGCCCTTGAGCGACAATATCTCGCGTGCTTCGTCAGGGGTCGCGGCGTCGAGGCCCAGCCCCTCGATAATCTGCCGGACGCGTTCGACCTGCGCCGCGTTGCTCTGCGCAAGCTCCCCGCGCCCGAGCCATAATGAATCCTCGAGACCAACGCGCACATGGCCGCCCATCGACGCCGCTTGCGCCGCGACCTTCATCTGCGCCGACCCTGCCGCTAGCACCGACCAGCGATAATTGTCGCCGAATAGCCGGTCAGCGGTGCGTTTCATATGCAATACCTCTTCGGGGTGAGACCCAATCCCGCCAAGCAAACCGAAACAGGTCTGGATGAACAAGGGTGCCTGCACCAACCCCTCGCTCCAGAAGTAATGCAGATTGTGAAGGTGGCTCGTGTCATAACACTCGAATTCGTAGCGGGTATTGGTCGGGTTCAGCGTTTCGAGCGCGTAGCGAATGTCTTTGAAGCTGTTGCGGAACACAAGATCGTGGCTGCCCTCCAGCATCGCCGGCTCCCACTCATGTTTGAATTCCTTGTAGCGCTTGAGCATGGGGAACAGCCCGAAGTTCATCGACCCCATGTTGAGGCTTGCAACTTCCGGCTGCCACACTTTGGCAGGCTGAACTCGCTCTTCCACCGACATATAGGGCGAGCCGCCGGTAGTCAGGTTCACCACCACATCTGAGGATTGCTTGATAACGCGCAAAAATGGCTCGAACGCCTCGGGGCTCTGGTCTGGTCGCCCATCTTCAGGATTGCGCGCGTGCAGATGAACAATCGCCGCCCCCGCCTCCGCCGCGCCCAATGCGCTCTCGGCGATCTCCTGCGCGGTAACAGGCAGATGGGGTGACATCGACGGGGTGTGGATCGACCCTGTGACGGCGCAGCTGATAATGACCTTGTTAGATGCCATGATGTGGCTCCTTTACAAACGCGTGGAATATTCGGCCCAGGCAGCTGAAAGCGCCGGGCGATGATCGGGCGCGGCGATAGCAATTAGCGCCCCGGCACGCGCAGCATAGGTTAGGCCGCGCAGGTCCGCCGCACCATGTTCGGTGACGATGACATCGATGTCCATGCGGCCGAGCGAGACAGGCCCCGCTCCGTCACCCGGTGCGACGATACGGCTAATGCTGCCCCGCCCAGCGCTGGCGGGTAACGCGACGATGCGGATGCCGCCACCTACGCGCGCTCCGCGAGCAAAATCGGATGCACCTCCGGGACCGGACATTAGCCCCTTGGGCGTCAATTCGGCATAAGCTTGCCCGAACAGATCGACCTCAATAGCAGAGTTTATAGTGATCAAATTGGTAACGGCAGCAAGCTGCTCCGGACCATGGGTCACCGATACCGGGCGAAACTGGAATGCAGGATGTTGGAGCCCCGAATAGAGCCTCGCACTGCCGATCGCCACGCCGACAACCGCGGACGGCCCCTCTGCCATAGCCCCCGATTCAACCAAATCGAGCAGCCCGTCGCCCATCAAACCGGTATGGACGCGCAAGTCCCGCCGCCCTGTCAGCGCGCGCATTACCGCGTCAGGTACCTTGCCCAGCCCCGTCTGCAACGTTGCACCATCGGTGACGAAAGGAACGATATTCGCGGCAATCGCTTCGGCTACCGGATCGTCACCCCCGCCGTCGTTTGCCAAAAGCGATTCGTCGGCTTCGATATATGCAGTCAGTTCGGTGAACGGAATGCCGGAGTCGCCCGGCGTGCGAGGCATCTGCGGGTTGATGTGTGCGATCCGCACCGGAATTTCCCGCCACAAATCAGCGATGAAGGCTACCTCGGTGCCAAAGCTGCAATTGCCCTGTGCATCCGGCGGCGAGCACATGAACAAGGCGGCGGCTGGCCGCCGCCCGCGCAGCAGTGCCAGAATATCCTGATAGCATAAAGGCAGAAACTCGACGGCATCACCAGCCGCTTTCAACTCCGGCGTCATGAAGAAGGTCAGCACCCGGCAATCGCGATTGGCAAGCCAAGTCCGCCGGTTGAAGCCTGCAACGAATACCCCGCTAAACGTCATTGCCCCAAGGGTATTTCCGGCTGCCATCGCCGCATCGTGCAGCACCGCCGATTCCGCCGAGCAGGACGATACCAAAGTCAGCCCGCCCGGCGGCAGCACTGACGCAAGGTTGGGGGAATCGATCCGTGTCGGCAATGGACTCACTTCACATATTTATGGAAATCGGGCTTCCGCTTCTCGGTGAACGCGCGGACGCCTTCTTTCGATTCCTCGGTGTCGTAGAACAGCTTCACCGCATTGAGCGAAAGCTGGCTGATCCCGCGAATATTCTCGGTATCAGCATTGAACGACCGTTTGGCGAGCGCCAGCGCGGTAGGCGAACGTTCGCCAAGCGTCGTGGTCCATTCATTGACCGCATCGTCCAGCTCGGCAGCGGGTACGACCTTGTTGACGAGGCCCATTTCCATTGCTTCCTGCGCTGTATATTGCATGTTGAGATACCAGATTTCGCGTGCCTTCTTGTCGCCGACGTGGCGTGCCAGCAAGGCGGTACCCCACCCCGCATCGACCGATCCGACCTTGGGGCCAACCTGCCCCAGCTTGGCTGTGTCCGCAGCGATACTCAGGTCGCACAAAGTCGCGAACACATTGCCACCGCCGATGGCGAAACCATTGATACGCGCGATTACCGGCTTTGGGATGTCACGGATGATCGATTGCAGTTCGTCGATAGGCAGACCAACAATTCCGCGCCCATCATATTGCCCTTCATGCGCGGACTGGTCGCCGCCGGTGCAAAAGGCTTTATCGCCCGCGCCGGTCAGCACGACTGATGACACTCCCTTGTCATCGGCCGCAAGCTTGAAGCCCATGATGAGCTCTTCGATCGTCTTGGCCCGGAAGGCATTATAAAGCTGGGGCCGGTTGATGATGATCCATGCAGCGCGACCGCGCACTTCGTAAATCACATCTTCGAATGTTGTTGGGTCAATCATCTTGTCGTCCTCAAATCATGTTCATACCGCCGGCGACCGAGAAGGTCTGACCGGTAATGAAGCCCGCATCTTCGGACGCCAGAAAGGCGACGATGCCGGCATAGTCTTCGGGCTCGCCCATGCGCTTCAACGGAATGCCGCGTACCATCGCGTCCTTCCACTTCACCGCTTGTTCGCCCTCGCCCAGCACTGCTGCCATCATTGGCGTGTTGGTAGGTCCCGGGCAAACGATGTTGAGCAGCACGCCTTTTGAAGCCAGTTCACGCGCGACCGATTTGGTGAAGCTGATCACTCCGCCCTTGCATGCCGAATAGACCGCCTCGCTGCTGGTGCCGACACGCGCGGCGTCGGATGCAATGTTGATGATGCGACCGCCGCGGCGCTCGACCATCAAAGGGGCAACGCAGTGGTGCGTGTTCAAGGGACCATAAAGGTTGATCGCGATAATCTTGTCCCAAAGCGGCTTGGCAGTTTGCAAGAAGTTGAGCGGCTGGTCCCATCCGGCATTATTCACCAGCGTCCATATCGGCCCGAGATCGATCTCGACCGCATCGACCGCAGCCTTCACCGCGTCATAATCGGTGACGTCGACGGCATAGGTCTTGATCGTCTTGTCCGGTGCCAGTGCTGCTGTTTCCTCGCCCGCCGCCGGATTGAGGTCAAAGATAGCGACCTTGCAGCCCTCTTCGGCAAGTCTCAGGCTGAGCGCCCGACCGATGCCCTGGCCACCACCTGTGACAATCGCCACCTTCTCCTTCAATCCACGCAAAATTCGATCCTTTCACAAATTTACTCGTCCATCGTGATGAACGCGCCTTCGACCTCTTCAGCTTCTGCGCCTGCCAACTCCAGCAACGTGTGCTTGATCGTTATCAAAACCTCAGCCGCTTGGTTAAGTTGGGTTTCGGAGACTTTTTCCAGTATTTCGGTTTCGATTCGGTCGACGCTCTTGCGGATCGTCGTCACCATCTTGGCACCCGCCTTGGTCAGAAAAACGCGGCGGATGCGGCCGTCATTGTCGTCGGGTCGGCGCGTAACGAACTCGGCAGTTTCCATCCGGTCAAGAAGGCCGCCGATGGCAACCTTGGTCAAATCCAGATCGGCAGCGAGCGCGGTTTGGGTCATGCCGTCGCGCCGCGAGAGAAACGCCAGCACCCACCATTGCGAGCGGGTAATGCCAAGCGGCTTCAACGCGCGGTCGACAACGATGCGGCGCAGCCGCGACACATCGTGGATCAGAAATCCGAATCGGAGGTTGCTGTTAAGGTCTTTGGTCACCGGGTTGCCTTTCGCGGACGAGCTTTCTCCACGACTAGCCGATTCGCCCGACATTTGCAGCGCCAAATCCACGTTCAAGCGCCTTTTGCACGCTGCTTGATACGGCCCTTGAACATTTCGCGGGCAATGATTGTCTTCATGATCTCGATCGAGCCGCCAGCGATCTTGACGATCCGGGCATCGGCATAGGCGCGGGCGATTGGATATTCCCACATATAGCCCCAGCCGCCGAACATCTGGAGGCATTTGTCGACCGTTTCGCAGTGGAGTTCGGACGTTACCATTTTTGCCATTGCGGCATCGACGGGATCAAGCTCGTCTTTCATAAACAGCTCAATGCACTTGTCGGTGAACACTCGCGCCATCACGCTGCGTGCCTTCAGATCGGCCAGCACAAACTGCGTGTTTTGGAATTCGGCTATGGACTGACCGAAAGCCATGCGCTCTGCCGTGTAATCGGCTGTCCATTCAAGCACGGTTTCAATGACAGTCGCCGAACGCACCGCTTGCGCTAGCCGTTCCTGCGGAAGCTTGGTCATCATATGGACGAAGCCCTGCCCTTCGCCGCCAAGCATGTTGCTGGGCGGAATGCGGACATTGTCGAAAAAGAGCTCGGAGGTATCCTGTGCCTTCATTCCCAGCTTGTCGAGATTTTGACCGCGTTTGAAACCCTCCCTGTCGCCCTCGACAAGGAACAAAGTGACCCCTTTGGCGCCTGCGCTGGTATCGGTCTTGGTCGCGAGCACGAGCACGTCACACAGCTGGCCGTTCGAAATGAACACCTTTTGCCCGTTGATAACAAACTCGTTGCCATCGCGTACCGCCTGCGTGCGGACCGCTTTCAAGTCGCTGCCAGCGTGCGGCTCGGTCATCCCGAGCGAACCGATAGCCTCGCCGCGCACCATCTTGGGCAGCCAATGCTGTTTCTGCTCTTCGGTACCGAATGACTGGATGTAGGTCGCAACCAGATCAGTATGGATCAGGAAGCCCGGACCGCTTGCTCCGACGCGCCACAATTCTTCATAAACGACGACATCGAACAGATAGTCGAGCCCCAGCCCGCCATATTCTTCCCTGACGGTGCAACACAGCATTCCCGCCTCGCCCGCCTTCAACCACAGGTCGCGCGGCACGATGCCGTCATGTTCCCATTGTGCATGGAAGGGTACGATTTCCTGTTCGATGAACTTGCGGACGGTTTCGCGCCACATGTCATGTTCGGCGCTGAAGATGGAACGTTCGATCATGTGCGATCAGCCTTTTCTCGCTGGGTCGACTCGGCAATTGCCTCGCGCGCCGCTTGCCACTGTGCATCGGTCAGACCGGTCAGATCGGCAAAGGTGCCGGGCTGCGCCAGGTGCTGACCACCGTCGATGGCAATCGTCTGGCCGGTCAGATAGTCACAACCGTCCGATAACAAGAAGGTGATCAGATTCTGCAACTCGTGCATTTGTCCAAAGCGGCCAAGCGGTACTTTTTCCTCGCTCGTCGCGCTCGATTTGGCGTCGGGAATCGGATTGAGTTTCTCCCACGCGCCGGGTGTTGGAAACGGACCCGGCGCCGTCGCGTTCAGACGAATGCCATATTTCCCCCATTCGACCGCCAACGACATGGTCATCGCATGCAACGCAGTCTTGGCCATCGCCGAGGGGACGACAAAGGCCGATCCGCTCCATACCCAGGTAACGAGATTACTTACCACCGATGCTTTGATGCCTTCGGCAATCCATCGCTTGCCGAGCGCCAGTGTGACATGGAAGGTACCATCCATCACCGTTGACGTAACGGCGCGAAAGCCGCGCGGACTCAAATCCTTGGTCGGCGCAATGAAGTTGGCCGCGGCGTTGTTGACGAGCCCGTTGAGCGGACCGATGGCCCAGATCGCATCGACCATTGCATCGACCGACTCGGCGTCGCGCACGTCGCAGATATGCCAATGAACGCGTTCGCCGATTTCGCTGGCCGTTTCTTCAAGAACATTGGCGCGGCGTCCGCAAATGTGGACGACGGCACCCTTGGCAACAAGCGCACGGGTAATTTCCTTGCCGAGCCCCGAGCCGCCACCGGTCACCAAGACCGACTTGCCGGCAAGGGCATCGTCCAAGAAAATATCTGTTCCCATATTCCGCTCCCGATTATCTCCCGACAGGCATGCCATCGCGATTTTCGTGAACCGGTTTACAAGTTATCCGAAAGCTGTCAAGGTCTGCACACAAAACGACAATCGAGGCTTCTAGGACAGGATTTATGGCAGCGCGGGCAATCATTGGCATAAGCGGCTATTTGCCATTGCTGCGACTTGACCGCACAGCGGCTTCGAAAGCGCTGCGCTTTTCAGGACTCGGCGGCCGCGCTGCGGGGCACCGCGCTGTTGCCTCTTGGGATGAAGATGCGCTGACCATGGCGGTCGAGGCTGCGCGGCTGGCCAGCCCGAGTGCTCAACCCGACAAGATCGTTTTTGCTTCAACTTCAGCTCCGTTCATTGAACGCAGCCACGCCACCCTGCTCAGCGAAGCGCTGGCAGTTGCGCCATCGTGCCGGACCAATGACGTCGCCGGATCGCGGCGCTGCGGCGTGTCAGCGTTGCTCGATGCTTTGCTTGGCTCGGGCGAGCAGCTGATCGCGGCGGGAGAACAGCGGCCGGTAAAGGCCGGCAGCCCCATGCATTTCGCTTTCGGCGATGGCAGCGCCGCAGCGCGCGTCGGCGATGGTGCGGGTGCCGTACTGATTGGCCATGCTAGCCTCGCGCACGACCTTATCGATATCTACGCCTCGCGCGAACACCCCGAACCTTACGCCTATGAAGAAAGGTTCGTGAAGGACACCGCAACCAAGGTGGTAATCGTTCCGACAATCAAAGCGGCATTGCAAGCGGCGGGTATCGAACCTGGCGACATTAAGCACGCTGCCGTGCATGAACCACTTGCCGGGATGTGGCGCGATATCGCCAAGGCGACCGGCGTCTCCGCGCCCAATCATGCGAGCGTGGTCACAGCCGCAGCGGGTGACTTGGGCGCGGCGCATGCCATATTTGCACTAGCGTTGGCGCTCGACGGAGCAAAGCCCGGCGACAAGGTGCTGGTCGCTGGCTTCGGATCGGGATGTGATGCATTGGTTCTGGAAGTGAACGGTGCAGTGGAGGGCACCGCCAACGCTCGCGCGGCATTAACCCGGGGGCTGGCGTTCGCCGATTACGTCCGCTTCCTCTCGCTCACCAACGCTATCGATCTCGACTGGGGCGTGCGCTCCGAGTTCGAGCAAAAAGCGCAAGCGACCGTCATCGAACGTTATGGTCGCGACATGATCGGGTTCATCGGCGGACGCGACAGCCGTGGCAATGTCCAGTTCCCAAAAAGCCCAATCCCGATTCATCCCGACGCGACCGGTCCCGAGCCGCTTGAGGATGTCCGGCTCGCCGACCTGACCGCCACCCTCGTGTCGGTAACCGCCGACCGGCTCAACTTCACCCCCGCCCCGCCCTTCTGGTTCGGGCTGGTGCAGTTCGGCAATGGCGCGCGCGTCATGATGGAATTGACCGACGCCGATGCCGAGGGATTTTCCGTCGGCGCGCAGCTGACCATGCGGCTGCGCATCAAGTCGCACGACAAGCGCCGCGGTTTTCGTACCTATTTCTGGAAGGCCGCGCCTGCCGAGCGCCCGGCAATGGAGGGCTGAGGCGATGCCATCGGGAATCAAAGACCGCGTCGCGATCATCGGCATGGGCTGCACCGCATTCGGCGAGCATTGGGACAAAGGCGCCGACGATCTGATCGTCGCGGCGTTCCAAGAGGCGCTCGGCGACGCCGGGATCGGACGCGAAGAAATAGGCGCAGCGTGGATCGGCAATGCGCTCGACGACATCAACGTCGGCAATTCGGCGCTGCCGCTGGCGCATGCGCTGAGGTTGAAGACGACGCCGGTTTCCCGCGTCGAGAATATGTGCGCGACGGGGACCGAAGCTTTACGTGCCGCGACTTACGCAGTGGCGGCAGGCGCGGTCAACGTTGCCGTTGCGGTCGGGGTCGAGAAGCTCAAGGACACGGGCTACGGCGGGCTGCCGCTGCGCACCAAGGGTTTGGCCAATGATCTTTGGCTGCCTTATGGTTCTGCCCCTGGCACCTTTGCCCAGCTGGCTGGTGCTTATACCGCACGCCACGGCGTGTCGGCCGAAGACCTTAAGCGCGCGATGGCGCATGTCAGTTGGAAGAGCCACCAGAACGGCGCGCAGAACCCCAAGGCGCATCTGCGCAAGGCCGTCGACATGGACACTATATTGAACGCTCCGATGATCGCCGATCCGCTCGGGCTGTTCGATTGCTGCGGTGTATCCGATGGCGCAGCCTGCGCGATTGTCACAACGCCTGAAATTGCAAAAGCAATGGGCCGCTCCAACCCGGTAACGGTGAAAGCGATCCAGCTCTCGGCAAGCCACGGCTGGGAAATGCAATATGGCGAATGGGATGGTGCATCGGTCCGCAACACGCAAGAAGCGGCGAAGCGCGCCTATGCTGAAGCCGGGATTACCAGCGCGGATTTGTCGATAACCGAAGTGCATGACTGTTTCTCGGTGACCGAGCTGGTGACGATGGAGGATCTGGGTCTATCCGCCGAAGGCCGCGCGATTTTCGATATCATGGACGGCAAATATGATGCCGATGGTGCAATACCCTGCCAGATTGACGGTGGCCTCAAATGCTTTGGCCATCCCGTCGGCGCATCGGGGCTGCGCATGGCTTATGAGGTGTATCAACAGCTTGAGGGTCGCGCTGGCGACCGGCAGCGCGGTACCGTGAATTTTGGCCTGACCCACAATCTGGGCGGTGCGCCGTTCAACAGTGTGGCAGCGGTGTCGATCCTCGGACGGCTTAACTAGGAGGTTTACGATGTCAGGTCTTTATTTCGAACAGTTCAGTGTCGGGCAGCAGTTCGACCACGAAATCCGCCGCACCGTCACCGACATGGACAATATGCTGTTCTCGTCGCTAACTTACAACCCGGCGGCGATCCACATCGACCATGATTATGCGTCGCGCACCGAATTCGGCAAACCGCTGATGAATTCGATTTTCACGCTTGGGCTGGTGATCGGCCTGTCGGTGCAGGATACGACATTGGGTACCACAATCGCGAATCTAGGGATGAGCGAGACGACGTTCCCCAAGCCGGTGTTCGCGGGCGACACGATCCGCGCGCGAACGACAGTCATCGAACTGCGCGACAGCAAGTCGCGCCCGACGCAAGGCATCGTAACTTTCGAACATCTGGGGCTGAACCAGCGCGACGAAGTCATCTGTCGCACCCTGCGCGGCGCGCTTATGATGCGCCAGCCCGCATGAGATTGCGCTCGATGCTTTTTGTGCCGGGTGACAGCGAGCGCAAGTTCGACAAGGCTTCGGGCATCGGCGCTGACGCGCTGATCCTCGACCTTGAAGATGCCGTCGCGCCAAGCATGAAGGCGGCGGCGCGCGCACTGGTCGCCGATCTGATCGGCCGGAACGAAGATCGCGACTGGGCTTTCTTCGTCCGCGTCAATCCTTTCGACACCCGCCTGACCTTCGATGACATGGCCGCTGTGGTGAAGCCCGGGCTCGACGGACTGCTGATCCCCAAGGCCAATGGCGCCGACGACATCGCGCGCATCGCCGCCGAACTCGATCGGCTGGAAGCCGCGACCGGCATGGCGAACGGCACCGTGAAGATCGCCATCGTCGCGACCGAGACGCCCAGGGCGATGTTCAACCTCGGCAGCTATACCCCGCCCCACCCCCGCTTGACCGCGCTCACTTGGGGTGCCGAAGATCTGGCCGCCGCAATCGGCGCTACCGCTAACAAGGAAGCCGACGGCAACTGGACTTTCCCGTATCAGGTCGCGCGCGCGTACTGCCTTTTCGCCGCTGCCGCCGCAGAAGTCGCTCCTCTCGATACGCTCTACGCCGATTTTCGGGACGCAGAAGGATTGGAAGCCGACTGCCGTCGCTCGCGCCGCGATGGCTTTACCGGCCGCATCGCCATTCATCCCGATCAGGTGGCGGTGATCAACCGTTGCTATGCGCCGTCGGCTGAAGACGTCGCGGAAGCGCAATTGATCGTTGATGCTTTTGCAGCGGCGCCCGACGCAGGCACGCTCGGCATCAACGGCAAAATGTACGACATTCCGCATTTGAAGGCCGCGCAAAAGACGCTGGCCAGCGCCTGATATTGGAGAGTTCGATGACTGCACCCCGCCCCCTGCCTACCGAAGACGAACTGGCCGCAATCCGAGAAGGCGTGCGCGCCGCGTGTTCGCCGTTTGGTGATGATTATTGGCTAGCGCGCGATGATGACGGGAAGTTCCCACGAGAATTCCACAGGGCCATGGCAGATGGCGGCTGGCTGGGTATCACCATGCCCGAAGAATTTGGTGGGTCTGGTTTGGGCGTCACCGAAGCGATGACGATGATGAACGAAGTAGCAGCGTGTGGCGGCGGATTTGCAGCAGCTTCAACAATTCACATCAACCTGTTCGGCCCGCACCCGATCGTCGTGGAGGGCAGCGCGGAACAGAAAGCGCGCTGGGTGCCACGCTTGGTAGCGGGCGAAGATCAATGTTGTTTCGGCTTCACCGAACCCGATGCAGGGCTAAACACGACACGAATCAAGACCTTCGCCGAGAAAGTCCCCGGCGGCTATGTCGTCCATGGGCAGAAAGTGTGGACGTCCACCGCGCAGGTCGCGAACAAGATCATGCTGCTGACGCGAACGACAAAGTTCGAAGACTGCGCAAAGCCGACCGACGGCATAACGATTTTCTACACCGATCTCGACCGCAACAAGATCGATGTTCATCTGATCCCGAAAATGGGGCGCAAGGCGGTCGATTCTAACTCGATTTTTATCGACGGCCTTTTCATTCCCGAAGAAGACCGGATCGGCGAGGAGGGCAAGGGATTTGGCTACATTCTGCACAGCCTGAACCCCGAACGCATCCTGATCGGTGCCGAAGCAATCGGCATAGGCCGTGACGCGCTCGATCGCGCGGTTGCTTATGCCAAGGACCGCACCGTGTTTGACCGGCCGATCGGGATGAACCAAGGCATCCAGCACCCGCTTGCCGAAAAATGGATGTATCTGGAAAGCGCATGGCTGATGGTCGAGAAAGCAGCCCGCCTGTACGACAGTGGCCTGCCCTGCGGTGCCGAAGCCAATAGTGCCAAGTTTCTTGCGGCACGGGCGTGTCACGATGCCGCGTGGCAGGCGGTCGCGACCCACGGCGGCTTTGGCTATGCCAAGGAATATCATGTCGAGCGACTTTATCGGGAGTCCGCCCTCACTCGGCTGGCGCCAATCACCGAACAATTGATCCAATGCTTCATCGCCGAAAAGGTGCTGGGCCTTCCGAAAAGTTACTGAGGATTATTCGATGGGAATGATGGACGGAAAAGTCGCGCTGGTCACCGGTGCGGGGCGCGGCGTCGGACGCGGGATTGCGCTGGAACTGGCGAAAGCGGGGGCAGCAGTTGTCGTCAACGATCTCGGTGTTTCAATCACGGGCGAACGGCCTGACGAAGGCTCGCCTGCCGAACAGGTGGTGGCGGAGATCATCGCTGCAGGCGGCAAGGCGGTCGCTAATCACGACAGCGTCGCTGACTGGGCGGGGGCTTGCGCAATGGTCAAGGCCGGGGTCGATAATTTCGGTCGTATAGACGCAGTGGTCAACAACGCCGGAAACCTGCGTGATGTCTATTTCCACAAAATGTCGCCCGAGGATTTCGATGCGGTCATCGCAGTACATCTGAAGGGCAGCTTCAACACCAGTCGTGCCGCCGCCCCCTTTTTTAAAGAGCAGGAAAGCGGCGCGTATGTCCATATGACCTCGACATCGGGGTTGATTGGTAATTTCG
Source organism: uncultured Sphingorhabdus sp. (assembly GCA_964591835.1). GTDB lineage: Bacteria > Pseudomonadota > Alphaproteobacteria > Sphingomonadales > Sphingomonadaceae > Sphingorhabdus_B. The sequence continues at coordinate 95,207 of CAZQBS010000002.1, forward strand.
GGCAGGCCAATTACTCGGCTGCAAAGCTCGGTATCGTTGGTCTTTCCAAATCGATTGCGCTCGACATGCAGCGCTTCAATGTGCGCTCCAACGCAATAGCGCCGTTCGCTTGGACGCGAATGATCGACAGCATACCGACCGAAACCCCCGAGCAGCAAAAGCGTGTCGAAGGGCTAAAAAAGCTCGATGCAGACAAGATTGCACCCTTTGTCGTGGCGCTGACCAGTGATGCAGGTGCCAAAGTTACCGGACAGATTTTTGCGGTGCGCAACAACGAGATTTTCCTCTTCTCGCAGCCGCGCCCCATCCGCGCCGCACACACGTCCGACGGCTGGACCCCGGAAACGGTCGCTGAACGCGTGTTCGACCAGTTCACCAATGATTTCTATCCGCTGCATCGTTCTGCCGACGTGTTCACATGGGATCCCGCGTGAGTCTGGCCACCGAGTTGCGGTCCAAACTGCGTCTGCCGATTATGGCCGGGCCGATGTTTATCGCTTCGACCGCCGATCTGGTGATTGCGCAGTGCAACGCCGGGATTATCGGCTCAATGCCAGCGCTCAACCCGCGTAGTACCGACGAACTCGACAAGGACCTCGCACGGATCGCAGCGTCGGTTGGTGAAGCTCCCTGGTGTATCAACCTCGTCGCGCACAAAACCAACGAGCGACTCGCGCCCGATCTGGAAGTCGTGTTGCGCCACAAGGTTCCTATTGTCGTCCTCGCGCTCGCCGCTGATCCGGGATTGGTGCGCGAGCTGCAGGCCAATGGCAGTCTGGTGTTCCAGGACGTCATCAAGGACCGCCATGCCCGCAAGTGCGCCGAGATGGGCGTCGACGGCTTTATCGCAGTCGGCGCTGGTGCAGGCGGCCATACCGGCAATCTCTCGCCTTTTGCCTTGTGCCAGGAAATTCGCGAGTGGTGGGACGGTTTGCTGATCCTGTCGGGCTGCATCGCAACCGGTCGCTCGGTGCTCGCCGCCGAAGTGCTGGGGGCTGACCTTGCCTATATCGGCTCGGCCTTTCTGGCCAGCGACGAGGCGAATACGCAAGCCGCATTCAAGCAGATGATCGTCGATGGTCAGGCGGGCGATATTGTTGTCACCAATTGCTTTACCGGTGTCGATGCCAATTTCCTGTTGCCGTCAATCGTTGCAAACGGCCTCGACCCCGCCAACCTGCGTCGCCCGCCGGGGGCTGAAATAAACATCAGCGGTGGCGGGGCAAACAGCAAAGCATGGCGGGACATCTGGAGCGCAGGGCAAGGTATTGGCGCAATCAAGAAATCCGGTCCAGCAGCCGACTATATCGACTGGCTGGCCGAGGATTACGCCGCGGCGCGTATTGCGATGGGCATGGTCGCATGAACCGTCAATGTGTCCTGATTGCGCGACCGACCGGTGTCGCGCAGGCCGAGCATTTTGCAATTATCGATACACCCGACGCGCCCATTACCGACGGGCAGATCCGCGTCCGCAACCGATTCCTGTCCGTCGAACCCGCGATGCGCGGCTGGATCGCCGATGCCGGCAATTATGCCGCCCCGGTCGCCATCGGATCGGTGATGCGCGCGATTGCGGTTGGTGAGGTCATCGAAAGCCGCACGCCCGAATATGCCGTGGGTGAGGCCGTCACCGGATGGTTCGGTTGGCAGCAAGAGGCGGTCGTAACCAACGACGCGATTATCCGCCGCGTGGCGGAAACCGACCTGCCGCTGTCGCTCAGCCTCGGCGTACTCGGCATCAACGGCGTAACTGCCCATCTTGCGCTAACACAGATTGGCGAACCGCAGGCTGGCGAGACGGTGCTCGTTTCGACCGCAGCCGGTGCGGTCGGATCAGCGGTCGGACAGATTGCCAAGCTGCTTGGCTGTCGCGCTGTCGGCATCGCGGGTGGAGCAGAAAAAGTTATGCAGTGCATCAACAGCTTTGGTTATGACACTGCCATCGACTATAAATCCGCCGACCTCAAAACGGCCATCACAGCCGCCTGCCCCAATGGCGTGCATGTCTATTTCGATAATGTGGCTGGTGCGATCAGCGATGCGGTTCATCCGCACCTCGCCATCGGCGCGCGCATTGTCGTATGCGGCACTGCGTCGATAACCGATTGGAACCCGTGGCCGACCGGCCCGCGCGTCGAACGCCACTTGCTCGTCAAGCGCGCACGGATGCAAGGCTTCGTGATCTTCGATCACATGGATCGCTATGATGCCAGCGTAGCGCAGCTTGCCGACTGGGTGCGCGCCGGGCAATTGCACTATGAAGAGGATATACTGACGGGAATGGAGGCCTGCCCCGATGCGCTGGCAGGGCTTTATCGTGGCGAGAATAAAGGGAAGCGCATAATCAAAATATAGGGAGGGGACCAAAGATGTTTGAACCCACGCCGGAAGCGCTCGATGTCGGTCGCGCCGAGCTTTATGCCGAGCACCGGTGGGAAGAACCGTTTCGATGGCTTCGCGCCAATGCCCCTGTCCACCGGGTCGAAGAAAGCAAATTCGGACCCTATTGGTCGATTTCCACCTATCAACCGATCGTCGAGATTGAGGGTCACCCCGAGATTTTCTCCTCAAGCCACGAATATGGCGGCAGCATTACCATCGCCGACCGCCCGCCGGGCAAGCGTTTCCCCAATTTCATCAACATGGATGCGCCGCAACACACGGCCCAGCGCAAAGTCGTGTCACCAGCCTTCACACCCAGCGAGATGCAACGTCTGGCGGTCGATATCCGCCGCCGCACCGCCGATCTGCTCGACACGCTGCCGCATGGCGAGGCCTTCGACTGGGTCGATCAGGTGTCGATCGAGCTAACGACACAAATGCTGGCGATCCTGTTCGATTTCCCTTGGGAAGATCGCCGCCTGCTGCCGTTCTGGTCCGACTGGGCGGGCAACATAGAAAGCTTTGGGGATCCCGCGATGCAGGAAGAACGGCTGGGCCATCTCCATCATATGGGCGAATATTTCCGGCGCCTGTGGGACGAGCGCCTCGAGCGCGGAGAGGCGCCCGACTTGCTCAGCCGGATGATCCGCAGCGAGGCGATGGGTAGCATGACAATGACCGAGTTTATCGGTGCGTTGACGCTGCTGATCATCGGCGGCAACGACACCACGCGCAACACCATGTCGGCGCTTATTTACGGTCTCGACAAATTTCCCGACCAACGCGCGTTGATGGAAACCGACCCGACACTCATAGGCAATACCATCAGTGAAGTTATCCGGTGGCAAACGCCGCTGGCACATATGCGCCGCACGTGCCTCGCCGATACAGAAATCGAGGGACAGACCATCAAGGCGGGCGACAAGGTGATCCTGTGGTATATCTCCGCCAACCGCGACGAGACCGTGTTTGCCAGCGCCGACAGCATCGATATCAAGCGCGACAATGCGCGGCGCAACCTGTCGTTCGGATACGGCGTCCACCGCTGCGTCGGTGCGCGACTCGCTGAATTACAAGTCGGAATATTGGCCGAGGAAATGGCGGCGCGGCGGATGCGCGTGACGGTGCTCGAAGAGCCTGAGCGGGTCGCGCAGAGCTTCGTCAATGGCTATGAAAAAATGATCGTCGAAATCGGGAGCTATTGAGATGTTAAACGGGAAAACGATCCTGTTGCTGGGCGGCAGTTCGGGCATCGGTTTCGCCGTCGCCCGCGCCGCGATTGATGCCGGAGCAAA
>CAZQBS010000002.1:98896-105008 GCA_964591835.1 uncultured Sphingorhabdus sp.
TGATGCCGATGCAAACGTCTACATCGGATCGAGCAAAGCAGAACGCGTTGCCGCCGCCTGCGCGCAGCTGGGGGACCGCGCGAGTGGCGGCTGCGTCGATCTCAGCGACGAAGCCAGCATATCAGAATTCTTTGCCGCCGCGCCAGCGTTCGACCATCTCGTCCATACCGCTGGCGAATGGAAACGGCGGCGCAATGTGGCAGGTCCGGACTTTGACCTCAGCGATGCCAAGCAAGCATATGACATTCGGTTTTGGAGCATCCTGCTCGCGATCAAATATGGACTCGCCAAATTGTCGCCGCAAGGTTCGATCACCCTGACCTCCGGTATGTTCGCGCACCGACCGGCCAAGGGGTCGGCGATGTCGAGCGCGATGATGGGTGGGGTCGAGCATCTGGCGCGCGGACTAGCCGTCGATCTCGCACCGGTCCGCGTCAATGTTGTGACGCCGGGGCTGATTGCAACAGAAGTCTGGGCCAAACTGCCCGCCGACGCTTTGGGTGCGATGGTTGCTGGCCAGCCGTTACCGCGCATAGGCACCCCTGCAGAAGTTGCCGAAGCCTATATTTCTTTCATCCGGAGCAGCTATACGACTGGGCAGGTTGCAATAGTCGATGGCGGGATGCTGTATCGCTGACGATTAGTGCGCGATATCTTTGCGGCGCGATGACAGGCCGAAAGTGAGCGGCATCAGCGGCTCCTTTGGCAATATCTCGTCACCCTTGATTACCCAAATCCGCCGATAATTATAAAAAGGCGCACCCGGATAAAGATGATGGATCAGATGATAATTATGATGCGCCATTAGCGGTGACAAGATCCACTCACCGCCCAGCCGGAGCGCCGTGGCCTTATACTCATTCTCGCGAGAGAGTGTTTCAAACGGCTGGTGGGTCAGGAAACTGAAGACAAAAACGAACAGGAATGAACTGATCCGGGTCGGGATAAACCACAGCATAAGCAGTTCCAACCCGTAACCCGCCCAGATAATCATTGCGCAACTGCCCAAGATGAAAGCGGCGTAAGCCGCCACCGCGCCATATTTGCGCCGTGCGAAATCGCCGCCCTTTGTAAAGAACCACTTGGTGTAAAAATAATCGAAATTCAGCCAGCGCAGCGGGAACAACCAATCAAGCTTATGCGCATAGGCGTCAGGATCGCGGTCAGGGTCATTGGCGAAGCGGTGATGTGCCATATGGATATAGCGCGCAACATCCATCGGTGCGAGAGGCGCGAAGTAAACGAGTCCGATCCTGCCTAGCGCCTCGTTAAGCCAGACATGGCGACTGACGGCGTTGTGCGAACTATCGTGGACGACGCTGAAAAGATAATAAGCCGCGATGCCGTTAATCAGCGCTCCGGCCCATAACGACAGCATGTCCATTATGCAGGCATACCAAACAGTGCCGATCACGCCTGTGCAGACGAAGAACAATAACACTGTTGGCCAAGCCACGGAAGGTGCCGATTTCAACCGATGCAGCGCCTCCGCGCTCATCCGACGTTCCTTCCCTCGCCACCCCAATAGAGCGCGCGCAGATCCTTTTTCGACACCTTGCCAGATGGTACCAGCGGAAACTCCGTAACGAAATCTACGCTTTTTGGCACCTTGTACGCCGCCAGCCGCTCCCGACACCAGGCGAGTAACGGTTCGCCATCGACCGCGCCTTCCTTGCCGATTATGATCGCCTTCACGGCTTCTCCCCAGCGCGGATCGGGAACGCCAATCACCGCAACGGCAGCCACCGACGGATGCGTTGACAGCACATTTTCGACCTCTGCAGAATAGATATTCTCGCCCCCCGACACGATCATGTCCTTGGCACGATCGACTATGTAATAAAGCCCTTCGGGATCGCGGCGGACGATATCGCCGCTGCGGTACCAGCCGTCGGAAATCACTTGCGCGGTCACATCGGGCTGTCCCCAATAGCCTTTGGTGATTGATGGTTGGCGAACATAGAGTTCGCCGGGTTCGCCCTCGGCGACCTCCTTGCCTTCGCCATCAAGGATGCGAAATTCAATAAGCGGCAACGGGCGGCCACAGCTTTGGAGCTTGGCTTCGTCGTTCAGATCATGCTCGCTGGGCCGCAGGATTGATGTCGCGCCCCCCGCCTCTGTCGAGCCGTAAAATTGCATGAATTCGCAAGGCATCGACGCAATCGCACGCTTGATGAGGCCGAGCGAAATCGCCGAGCCGGCATACAGCGTGAGCCGCAACGACGAAAAATCGCTCGCTGCCGCCGCCGGATGGTCGAGCAGCATCTGCAGCATCGTCGGGGTAAGCGTCAGCAGCGTGGGGCGCTGACGGCTTATCGTATCGAGCATCACCGCGGGGTCGAACTGACGCACAATGTCGATGGCAACGCCATTATACAGGCATTGCAGCATGATGCCGATGTGGAGCAGGTGGAAGTTGGGCAGGCCGTTGACGAAGCTGTCGCCGTCCTCCCAATGATAGGCGGGCTCCAGATGCTCGCACAGGCGCATCATATTGGTCGCACCATGCGCCAGCATCACCCCCTTGGGCTGACCCGTGGTGCCCGATGTATAAAGCTGGAACGCTGTGTCCTCCAGCTCGACATGAACGGGCGGCCGCGTGTCCGGATAAGTCGCCACTTTTGCTTCCAGCGTGTCGTCGGCGTCTATCCAGATCGCCGTCGGTGGCGCATCGAGCAGCGCGCAGGCCGCAGTCCATAAAGGCTCGCACTCGCGCTCGACGATGGCGAAGCGCGCCCGGCTGTCTGCAATTTGTTGCGCAAGTTCGGGCACCGCGAGCCGCCAGTTGTAAATCACCAGCCCGCTGCGCGTCCGTGCACAACCGAACAGCGCAAAATAGAAATCGAAGCTGTTCTTGCCCATGAAGCCGACCAGCGCACCGGGTTCGCTGATGCCATCAAGCAGATAGTGCGCGACCCGATTGGCGGCGCGGTCGAACTCTCCGAAGCTAACCATGCGGTCAAAGGTCCTCAGCGCCAACCGACCGGAATCATGGCGGCCCCAATAAGCTGGATAATCGCCCAATGTGCGGATTTCAGGATACGCCCACATCGCTCAACGCCCCTGAAACACGGGTTTACGCTTTTCCCAAAAAGCGGTCAGCCCTTCACGCGCATCGGCGGTTCCGGCTGACCGGGCTAGCGCCTGTGCCTCTAACTCCAGCTGCGCTTCGAGTGGCTGGTCAGCAACCGAAGTCAGCAGCCGGCGCATCTCGCCCAACGCTTTTGTGGGTCCCGATGCCAATTGCCGCGCAATCGCCTCTGCGCGCGCGGTAAAACTATCCACCGGCAACACCTCGTCGGCCAGACCCGCTGCAAGCGCAGTCGCGGCATCCATTTTCTCGTTGAGCAACAGATATTTGCGCGCGCGGCCGACGCCCATGCGCCGCGTGTACATCACCGACGCCCCGGCATCGCAATTATAGCCGATTCCGGCATAGGCCGAGACAAATACAGTGTTGTCAGCCGCAACGACGATGTCGCTGCCCGCGACCAATGCCGCCATTCCGCCTGCACACACTCCGTATACGGCGGCGACGACCGGCGCATCCATCCGCTGCAGCCGTGCAATGGCGCTGTGCAATGTTGTCGTCCACCGCTTGATGTTGCTCGGCAAGCTGTCCAGATCGTCCATGAACACGCCAATGTCGGCCCCATAGCTGAACACCGGACCTTCTGCTGTTATCAATACGCAGCGGACGTCCTTGTTTTCGGATAATTGTATCGCGGCTTCGCACATCTCGGCACAAAAGGCGCCATCGATCGGATTACCCCGCGCCGCATCAGTGAAAGTTAGCCGTGCTAGACCCTGATCGATATCGATTCGCATAGCCGAAAACGCCATATCACTCTCCCGCCTTATTTTAGTAAAGTGGTTTATGGGTTTCTGGTGTCCCTGTCAATCAGTCGGCGCATACAGACATCAAAACTTGGGCTTCGTTATTCTCGGCCAGCCGAGGATGTTTCGCACAGCCGGCATATGGACGGCTAAGCCAAAGAGCTACCCTCAATTGTCACGACGTTGACTATATACTGTTAGATCCCCGACCCGAAAAGTCCGCAATATCGCGTATGTTGATCGCCGCCGTGAATGATTAGGCCAGAACATGGTTGGACCCCTAGCTCACGCGCGCTGACGAAGGGGTGTAGGTAAAACATCAAAAGCGGTGTCCGAAGACCCTGAAAATTCGATCTCTGCAATCAGACGAGTGCCTTCATGGCGGCCAAGTTGAATGAAGATATCAACAATGCCGTGAACATAATCGACCAGTTCCGATCGGCGTAATTCGCTGCCCGACATAAGCGCCATCAATGCAAGTTGCTCCGATATTCCGCGCGCAGAATTGGCGTGTACCGTGGTAATTGATCCGGGATGGCCCGTGCCAACGGCCCGAAGCCAGCTCATTGCTTCAGCGCCACGTATTTCACCCATGATAATCCGGTCAGGCCGCATTCGCAGTGCAGCTTCGACCAAATCTGCAGGACTGACTTCTGCTTCGCCCAAACGCCCGCGTACCGCGACGAGGCCGACTGCATTTTCGTGACCAATCTGGATTTCAGGCGTGTCCTCGATCAGAATGAGCCGCTCGTCCTGCGGTGCTTCCTTCAGCAACGTGTTGAGAAATGTTGTTTTACCGGTGCCCGTGCCGCCCCCGATGACGATAGTCTTGCGCGCACGCACTGCGGCTACCAAAAACTCCATGATGTTTCCGGCGTTCAGCAACGCGGTGAGCGAACGATTGACCACTTTTTCAGACAGTGCCGACTCACCTACCTTTGAAAACGCGCCTGCAAACAGATAATCGGTCAGCCGCAGGTCTGGCACATTATGCTTACGGATGGCGACAGCGATGGCACCACGCGTTGCTGGAGGCGCGCAAATCTGAATTCGTGAACCGTCTGGCAAAGTCGCTGCGAGTAAGGGATGCTCGCGCGTGATGCCTTGATCCGACGTCGCCGCAATTTGGCGTGCCAGCCGCCACAAGGACGCCTCGTCGAGCTGAGGTAAATCGTGACGTTCGGTGCCGCTATTGGTCTCGATCCATAACTCGCCGGGCCGGTTGATATACAGGTCGGTGACGTCTTCGCGGCCAATATAAGGAATTAACGGCGCAAGAAACGTACCCAGATAGACGCGAGCAGTTTGATTCACCGCATCGGCCCGACGCGGGTGAAGTCGAGATCGCGCGCGACGAAAATCCGCACTGCTGCTCCTTGCGGCGTCTTGATCGTCGGCGGGATATCGAAATCCTTTGCCGCCTGTTCTGCGAGGCCCGATGCCTGGCTTGACGAGCTTACCACCACCGACGATCCTTGGGTGGCAGCAGCCGTCGCGGCGTTGATGCCGCCCGACAATACCGACAACAGGATCGACCCACCGAAGCGTTGCAGGAAGTGGCGGTTAACTTTGCCGCGCACCCCAGCGCGGCCAAGTTCATCAACTGCGGGCGAGGCCAGCGCAATCGTCACGCCGTCGGGTCGGATCAGCCGCGTCCAGACAATAAATACCCGCGATGCGCCTTGCGCGACGCCCGATTCATACTGGCCGATAACGCGGCTACCTGCTGGAATAAGAACGGCACCACCCTCAAAACTCAAAACATCACGCTGGACGATAGCGCGCGCGAAACCCGGCAGGTCCGAATTAAGCGCGGTTTCCATCACCGCCGCTATCATTGTTCCTTGCGGCACCAGCCGGTTGAGGCGAGGCAACTGTACCGCCTCGACCATCTCGACATCCTGCTTCGACACACGTGCCGAAAAATTCTCCGAATCCGATAGCTGTGGTCCGCGATCGACCGGTGCGCCGGACACGCCGGCAGTGCCGGGCGCTGCCCCGCTGGCGGGAGCCGGTCGCGACGTTCCTGCTTGCGCAAAATCGACGATGAGGATCGGCGGACGCGCGCGTTCTGGGTCGCGGATCGGCGCTGCGGGCGGCATCGCGGTTGCAGACGCGAACGGCGTTGCGGGCGCGGCTGGCGTTTGCGCGGCTGGCGTTCCGATTGCTGCCACCGGAACAGGCTGGAGCGTTATCGGGGCGGCGGAAGGCTGCGGCAACGGGCTGTCGCTGCTAACGGGCGTTCCCGCCAAAGCGGGCAGTTCGGAATCCGCTT
>CAZQBS010000003.1:0-82167 GCA_964591835.1 uncultured Sphingorhabdus sp.
TCGGCCATGCCGTCGAAGCGGAATTCGGCGAAGGCTTTATTGAGCTTCTCCACCGTCTCGACTACCTCGCCGATGATCCAGCGGTTGACCGCGAGTTCGGCTTTGGGTGCGGAAATCGAATGCGATCCGCCGATGCCGTTCGACTGCGCAAAGCGTGCGGCGTTCCACAGCTTGGTTGCGAAATTGCGATACCCGGCGACGCGGCTTTCATCCATCTTGATGTCGCGGCCCTGGCTCTCCATCGCCGCCATGAAGAAACGCAGCGCGTCGGCGCCATATTGGTCGATCAGGCCCAACGGATCGACGGTATTACCCTTCGATTTTGACATTTTCGAGCCATCGGCGGCACGGACGAGGCCGTGGAGATACAGCGTTTTCCACGGCACTTCTTTCATGAAGTGAATGCCCTGCATCGCCATGCGGGCGTCCCAGAAGAAGAGGATGTCGAAACCCGAGACGAGGACGTCGTTCGGGTAGTGGCGGGCGAGCATGTCCTTAGAGACGTGCTCTCGACTACGCTCCGCTTCGCTCGATCCCTCCTCAGGATGAGCGGATTTATTCAGAGCCCGCTCATCCTGAGGAGCCGCTGAGCCTGTCGAAGCGGTGTCTCGAAGGGCCGGCCAACCCAACGTCCCGAACGGCCAGAGCGCCGAGGAGAACCATGTGTCGAGGACGTCTTCGTCCTGCGCCAGCGCGACGCCACTGCCTGCCAGCGCCTGGGCGGCTGCCTCATCTTCGGCAACGTAAATCCTGCCTTCGGCATCGAACCAAGCCGGGATCCGATGCCCCCACCATAATTGCCGCGACACGCACCATGGCTGGATATTCTCCATCCAGTTGAAGTAGGTTTTCTCCCACGACTTCGGTACGATGTTGATCGCACCCGAGCGTACCGCCTCAATCGCGGGCTTGGCCAAGGTCGCCGCGTCGACATACCATTGGTCGGTCAGCATCGGCTCGATGACAACGCCCGAGCGGTCGCCGAACGGTTGCTGGATGGCCTTGTCCTCGACGGCGATCATCAGGCCATCGGCATCGATATCCGCGACAACGCGTTTGCGCGCCTCGTAACGGTCGAGGCCGCGATAGGCGTCGGGGACGAGGTTGAGCGCGTCGATGTCGGCAGCGGTCCACCCCGCGCCGCTGGCTATGGCCTTGGCCTGCGCGGCGGCTTCGTCATATGGCGCTCCGTCGGTCCGCATCGCAGCGACCTCGTCCATCAGCCGGTACATCGGAATGCCGTTGCGCTGTGCCACGCCATAGTCGTTCTGGTCGTGCGCGCCCGTGATCTTGACCGCGCCCGAGCCGAAATCGGGGTCGGGATATTCGTCGGTGATGATCGGGATCAGGCGGCGGTGCGCCTTGGGACCGACCGGGATTTCGCATAATTTGCCGACGATGGCGCTGTAGCGCTTGTCCGACGGATGCACCGCAACCGCGCCGTCGCCGAGCATCGTTTCGGGGCGCGTCGTGGCGATGGAGATATAGTCGCGTTCCTCTTCAAGCGTCACATTGCCGTCGGCATCGCGCTCGATGTAGGTGTACGTCTCGCCGCCCGCGAGCGGATATTTGAAGTGCCACATATGGCCATTCACTTCGCGCGTTTCGACTTCGAGATCGCTAATCGCGGTTTTGAAATGCGGGTCCCAGTTGACCAGCCTTTTGTCGCGATACAATAGCCCTTGGTTATAGAGATCGACAAACACCTTGATGACGGCCTTTGAAAAGCCCTCGTCCATCGTGAAGCGCTCATTCTTCCAGTCCATCGAGCAACCGAGGCGGCGGAGTTGCTGCGTAATCTCCCCGCCCGATTCCTCTTTCCATTCCCAAACTTTGGCGACGAATTCATCGCGGGTGAAATCGGTGCGTTTTTGTTGGGCTGAGGCCATCTGCCGTTCGACCACCATCTGCGTCGCGATGCCTGCATGGTCCATGCCGACGACCCAAAGCGCGTCCTTGCCCTGCAACCGCGCGTGGCGGATGAGGATATCCTGCAAGGTATTGTCGAGCGCGTGGCCGATATGCAGGCTGCCCGTTACATTGGGCGGCGGGTTGACGATTGTGTAGGGCTGGGCGTCAGGCCGCTCGGGGCGGAAGGCGCCGGTCGATTCCCAGTGGCGGTACCATTTAGCCTCGATGGCGGCTGGGTCGAAATTCTTGTCGATGGTCATAGGCATGGCCCTTAACCGGCCTTTCCTGAAAGTGGAAGGCCCGGTGCAACGCGCGAAGCGCGTTCATTCATTATGTAAAGAAGGCACGAAGGCACAAAGGCGCGAAGAGGTTGGCGCTATCTTGATCTTTGTGCCTTTGCGCCTTTTTTACATTTCTTTTAATGGGCCTGCGGCGCTTAGGTGGTGCTTCGCCTGAAGATGAAGAACCCGCCTACAAAAGCTGCTGCCACCACCAGGCTCAGCCACAATTCTTTCGAAGCCGCCGGGTCGAGGCCTTTCGCGACCAGAATCACCAGCATCGCCGCCATCGCGATGTAGGTGCCGAAGGGGTGGAACCACATCTTGATCTGCAAACGCGCCGGGTCTTCGGCTTCGTATTTGCGACGCAGTTTGAGCTGCGCACCTGCGGTCATCAGGTAGAGCAACAGCATGGTCACGCCGCAGCTGTTGAGGAGGAAGCTGAATACGACATCGCGCGACACCGCATCGGCGGCGAGCGCGCCATAGCTGAACAGGCTGGCGATCAGGATTGCGCGGGCAGGCACCTTGCGCTTGTTGACCTGGACCAGCCATTGCGGCGCATCCTGATGCTTGGCGAGGCCGAACAGCGCACGCGAGGTAACGTAAAGGCCCGAATTCAGGCACGACAGCACCGCGACCAGCACCACCGTCTCCATGATGAGCTTTCCGGCGGGCAGCCCCATATAAGCGAGCGTCGTTGCAAAGGGCGAAACCTTGGGCACGATTTCGGTCCACGGCACGACGGCGACGATCAGGAAGATCGACAATATATAGAAGATCAGGATGCGCAGCGTGACCGACACTGTCATGCGGCTGATGACCTTGGCCGGTTCTTCGGATTCGGCAGCGGCGATGGTCGCGATCTCGGCGCCCACGAGGCTGAATATCGTCGAAGTCGCCGCAGCCAGCACGACGCCCCAGCCATTGGGAACGAAGCCGCCATGCTCGGTCAGATTGCCGAATGAAGCGCCGCTACCCGAGGTGAAACCGAACGCCCATGCGGCGCAGAGCAGGATGAAGACAATAATCGCCGCGACTTTGATGGACGAAAACCAGAATTCGAACTCGCCATAAGCGCGCGCGGACATCAGGTTGACTGCGGTGAGCAGCGCCATCAAGCCGACGCCGATGCCCAGTTCGGACAGCGCGGGAAACCAGCCATGAATAATCTGCGCGCCCGCAATCGCTTCGATGGCGACGACAACCACCCAGAAATACCAGTAGAGCCAGCCCGACAGGAACCCGGCGAGATGGCCTAGTCCCGCGCGCGCGAAGTCGGGGAAGGTCTGCACGCCATCGACTGCAATCGCCATTTCGGAAATCATCCGCATGACCAGCAGGATGATGAAGCCGGCGATCGCGAAGGAGAAGACGGCAGCCGGTCCTGCCTGATTGATCGTGGTCGACGAGCCGACGAACAGACCCGCGCCGATGATGCCGCCGATGGCGATCATCGAGACATGGCGGGACTTCAGGCTGCGCGACAGTTCCGCGCGCCCTTGTTCAGAATGGGCGCTGATTTCGGTGGCGACGCTGGATGCGATGTCGGTCATATATTCCTCCCCTCCGGCTCCCCTGTTTACTTACCCTTCAAATGCTTGCCCACCCATTCGAATACCGTCCGATGCCACTGAATCGAATTTTTAGGCTTCAATATCCAGTGATTTTCGTCGGGGAAAACCAGCAGCTTCGACTCCACGCCCTGCTGCTGCAACGCGGTGAAAGTCGCCAGCGACTGGGAATAGGGGATTCGATAGTCTTTCTCGCCGTGGATCACCAAGGTGGGCGTTTTCCATTTGGCGACATGGTTGACAGGGTTCCATTTTTCGCCGTCCTTGCGGGTGGTCCACGGGCCTTTATTGTCCCACTGGTCGAACCATAATTCCTCGGTTTCATACGCCATCGCGCGCAAGTCGAAGATGCCCGCGTGGTTGACAAGGCATTTGAAGCGGTCGGGCCAGTTACCCGCTATCCAGTTCATCATGTAACCGCCATAAGACCCGCCCAGCGCACAGGCGTTTGCCGTGTCCAACTGGCCGTCGATCTTGCCGACCGCCGTCATGCCGAGCTTCAGATCGGTGAGCGGTTTTCCGCCCCAGTCCCTGTTGATGCTGTCGGTGAATTTCTGGCCGTATCCGGTGGAGCCGTGGAAATCGATGGTGACGACGGCATAGCCTTGCGACGCCATCACTGCCGGGTTCCAGCGATACGACCAGCTGTTGCCGAACGAACCCTGCGGCCCGCCATGGACGAGAAGAAGCACGGGCAGCTTGCCGCTCGTGTTCATCGGCTTAACGATCTGGCCGTAAACGCGGTCGCCATTTGCGCCCTTGAAATCGAATTTTTCGTATGTGACGGGGTCGAGCGATGCGAGCGCATCGGCGTTGACATTGGTCAGCCGGCGGGTCTGGCCAGCGGCATCCATCAGCACGAGATCCGCGGGTCCGCTGATGCTGTCGATGCTGTAAACGATGCCGCCATTGGCCAAAGGCACCGCAGCCGCAATATTACCACGGTCAGTCAGCCTTGTGACCTTGCCCGCCAGATCGACCCGAAACAGCGGATGTTCGAGCGTATCGCCCGCCACCACGAGCAGGCTCTGGCTGTCGGGCGCCCATGCCAGCGAGCCGACCGAGCGGTCCCATTTGTCGGTGAGCGCGGTTACCTTGCCAGACTGCACATCCATCAGTTTGAGAACCAGCCGGTCTGCCTCATATGTCGCGCGCGCCATCGACGCCCATGCCAGCCACTTGCCATCGGGCGAGGCAGCGGGGGCGGTGTCGGTGCCAGCATTATCGACGGTCAGATTGGCCGGATTGGTGGATTGCAGCGTCGAGCGATAGATATCGAGATTGGTCGATTTCGCCTCGCCAGCGTCCGCCTTGCGCAGCGTGAAATACACCGCGCTGCTATCCGCGCTCCAGCTCACTTCCTCGCCGCCGCCAAACGGCTTCGAGGGCGCATCGCCGACGAGATCGCCGTCCATCGCTTTTCCGGGCGACCCAAGCTTGCCATCGGCACCAAGCACCGAGGTGAACACACGGCTGTAATTGCCGGGCGTTTCCCACGCGTCCCAGTGGCGGACCATGAGTTGGTCATACTCGCGGCCGCTGCCGGGGCCGGGCTTCGAGGTGTCGCCGTCCTCGGCGCAGCCGAAGCTTGGGCAGCTCTTGGCGACGTCACCCCAAACCGCGAATTTCAAACCATCAGGCGCGATTTTGAAACCGCTCACATCGGCTTTGAAATTGCTTGCCTGTGCAGTCTTGCCGCTAGCGATGTCGTAGCGCCAGATCTGCTCAGACCCGCTCTCGTTGCTAATGTAGAAAATGCTCTTGCCGTCGGGCGAGAAGGCGGGGTCGTGCTCGTTCTTGTCAGCTTTGGATGCGAACTTCGTGGGCTTCGCTTGCGGCTCGCCCAGTTTCAGCAAATAGAGATCGGTCTTGCCCTTGTTCGCCTCCAGATCGGTTTCGCGTAACTGATAGGCGACCATCGTTCCGTCGGGTGACGCGGCCGGTGCAGAGAGCCGCTTCATCGTCGCGAGATCGGTCTCGGTCATGGGACGGGCCAGCGCAGGGGAGGAAAGGGCGATTGCCGACGTAGCGGCCAATATGAGGGTTTTGTGCATGAAGCGAAGGCTAACCGCGGTTGCGCAGCGGCGCAAGAAAATTGCGCATATGAGTTGCAAAATGTGCAACTAAATTGTCTACTAATAGAATTGAGTTTTAACCGTTTTTCGTTAATTCGGCGTCACAACGAGAACATAAAGGATGCCTTCATAAGCGACGACCCGGCCATCTCAACAGGGGCTGTGCGGCATATTGAAGGAATGAAACATGCAGAAACTGGCCAGCTTTATTGGCGCTCTCGCGCTCAGCAGCCTGCTTTTCTCGGTCACAATTGTCTGACCCGGAACAATGCTCCTAAAACAGCCAACAGACGGGCGGGTATTTTCCCGCCCGCCGCGAATCAACCCTTCTTGGTAATGCGGGTGATTTCGCGCTCGACCATTGCTTCGACAATCGGCGGCAGGTTGGTGTCCAGCCAGTCTTTCAGCATCGGGCGCAGCAGGTCGCGGGTCAGCCCTTCGAGCGAGGTTTCGCCCGAGCGAACGATCTGGGGCGCAACGCCGGGTTCGGACAAGGTCTGTAACGCGGAGAAGCTATGACGCAGGCTCCGCGCCTTGCTGTCGTCGAGCAAAACATCCTCCGACGCCTCTTCATCCGCGGCGGTTTCGGTCAGTTCGAGAATTTCATCATCGTCGTGGGCAGGCGGCGCTTTGGCCGGACGCTTTGCCGCCGGTCGGATACGGTCGTCATCGGCGATGATGCGCTTTATCGAGGATAAAATCTCGTCCATCGACGGTTCGTTCCTGCCTTCTGCCATAGTCCCAGCCCCCGCTGATTCACATTTACCGATTCCGCTCATACTCCGGAAGCGGCTCTATGTCTGCTTTTTGCGCAGGGGTGTCAACGGTGCGGGTCGATTTGGTGACCGGATCGGGCTGCGATGACCAATCGTTCCAGGCACCATCGACCTTTTCATACTCGGCCACCGGATCGTATAGCGTGCCGCCCTCCAGCCCCAGATCGCGCGCTTCGGCACGTCCCATTGTTGCCAGCAAAGTGAAGCCAGCAACATAGGCGTTGCGCCGCGCGGCCACCAGTTGCACCTTGCTGTTGAGCAACTCCTGTTCGGCATTAAGGATGTCGAGAATGGTACGGTTGCCGACGCTGTTTTCGGCGCGCGTGCCCTCAAGCGAGAGTTCGTTGGCTGAAACCGCCCGTTCGGATGCCAAAATGACATCCTGCGATGCTTTCAAACTCGCATAAGAAGCGCGGGTTTGGGCGATTGCTTCGCGTTCTGCCGCAATCTCCAGTTCCTGTGCCTGACCCAATCGCGCCTGTGCCTGCCGGATCTGCGCGGTGGGTTGCCCGCCTTGATACAGCGGAATCGATGCGCGAACCCCGGCCTGCGCAGTGAACGAGCTGTTATCAGCCTGGAATCCGGGAATATTCGACGAAATCGAATTGAGCGCATTGCTATACGACGGCGATGTAAAGACGCTCACGGTCGGCAGGCGCGATGCATTTGCGGCGCGTCGGTCGAAGCCCGCCGCTTCACGACTTTCGCGCGCGGCGATAAGGTCGGGGTTATTATCGAGCGCGACGGCGACCGCTGAATCCGCCGTTTCCGGAAGGTTCGGCAAAGGCGGCGGTGCCTCCAGCTTGCCAGGTTCGCGCCCGACAAGCTGGATATAAATTTCCTTCGAACGGATGAGGTTTGCCCGCGCCGATTCAAGCGTACTGGTCTGCAATGCCAACCGAGCCTCGGATTGCGCCACGTCGGTCCGGGTCAGATCGCCGATTTCGAACCGGTCGCGCGTCGCTTCCAGATTGACCGAAAGCACGCCCGCCTGCGCGCGGTTCAGTTCGACAATCGCCTCGTCGCGGATCACATCCATATAGGCTCCGACAACAGCCGAGAATATGGCGCTTTCGGTGCCGCGCAGATTTGCAAATCCGGCCTCAACGCGGTTTTCGGCAGCACGTACCGCATTTTTTATGCCGCCACCGGTGTATAGCGGCGCAGAGATGGTGCCATTGACACTGAAACCGCGTGCCTGCGTAACCGAAGATCCCCCGTCCTGCATGACATTTTCGAAATAGGTCGGTTGGGCAACTATATCGGGCCGCCCATTGGCCTTGGCTAGTGGTACGCCTTCGTTAGTCGCCCGCTGGTTCTCCCGTGCTGCGGTCAGGTTCGGGTTGGTGTCATATGCCGCGATCAACGCTTCGCGCAGCGTATCCGCCGACGCAGGCGTTACCACCGCAGCCGAGCCAAGCAACGCGGAAATCACTACCCGCGCTCTCAAAATACGAACTCCCGCAGAGCCAAAAATTCGGGCAACACCGCGATCTCGGTATCTGCAAAAGGACGAAGGGCAACTTTGCCGCCGCGGACGATGCCGGATGCCAGTCGGGTGACGCCGCGCTCGACGATGCCGGTGACGATCCGCGCCCCGTCCTGTGCAACGGCTAGCAGGCTTGCGGGCAATTCCTCAACCGCGCCATCGACGATGATCAGCGAAAAAGTTGCAGTCGGGAGTTCGGCCAGCGTTTCGATAGCGACGACATTGCGTGTTCGAGCCGAGAGCAAAGCCGCAACATAGCCGCCCCGCTGTCCTACCAGCAGAACCTTGTCGTCGGTGGTGACGTCGGCGGCCTGCAACATCAAACCTGTCGCAACCGGGGGATTCAGCGCGCGGTCGCCCGAGAACGAGCGGTCCATATACGCCGTGTTGCGAAGCGCTGCGGGTACGTAATCCTCGCGCGGAAGTTCGCCCATTGCAGCGATCACCCAGCCGCACGTTATGCCGCTGGTGCGCAATTGGCTATCGACCATCGCGCGCCGCATGTTGTTAAAATCGACTGATTCCATCGGATGCTTTCCGTACCCTCGTGCCGTGACTCTTATCGTGACTTGGCGCCCCTGTGGCACAGCTGTATTGTAATGGCAACACAGCACGTCGTTCCCGGTTCTAGCCAGCGCCGGTCGAAAGGCCAAGCGGGATTCAGACGAAAGACTGATTTTGGGTGGCAAACAGCAACTTTTCCAGAACCTTGTGTGCCTGGCGCAACAAATCGGCGATATTGGGAATTGCCAATACAAAACCAAGCCGCTAGAGCGCGCCTCCACCACGACAGTGAGGCCCGATGGCGGAGTGGTGACGCAGAGGACTGCAAATCCTTGCACCCGAGTTCGATTCTCGGTCGGGCCTCCACACATAAAATCATTGTTTTCCAATAATTTAACTGGCGTAAACTCGCGCAGTTCAGCCGATTGGACTTCAGAATGCGCTTTTGGGTATGCGTCGCCGTCTTGTGCGGACATGCGGCACGAACAGAGTGCTACTTCGTCACCAATGGCAGGAATGGCCGATTGCATGGATGCAGTGAAGCAATCGCCCGATAACGCACCTCCTTGTAAGGACATGAAGGCGGGCTGCTTCGCAATGGTGGGCTGTGCTTCACTGGCGGCGCTTGCTGTAATTCCGGTTGCCATTGGCTCCACAGTAAGCGACGCTTTTTCCCAATCATAAAGGCGCTGGCAAAATTACCATTGATCACGGGCCAATCACCGACCTGCAATGGCCTACGATGAAAATGGGCTTTGCAAGCAAACCAAAATTATTAAGCGGCGTAGCCGTGGGCGACATCGTCGATTTCGATGTCACCGTAACTGGAAATTCAGGAGTAGTGACGGCCCTGATAAAACGATGATTTCTGAAGGAGGGCACTCGAGGGAGCCGGTGATTATTATAATTCCTGCTAGTCGGTGTAACCGTCGAAGCGTTTAGAACGAATAAGAATATACCCACGTCAAGTGGACAAACTTATCCGAGGAATTGATCAAGATGAACGCTACACGTAACACAACATTCGCGGCTCTGGCTGGTGCAATAGCCTTGGTTTCTGCCGCTGGTTTCGCTGCTGATTCACCTGCTGGCAGCAAGGGCCGCGCTCTTGGAGCCGATGACACTGTCCACTGCTATGGCATTCATAGCTGCAAGGGCAATGCCGACTGCGCAACTGCCGAAAATGAATGCAAGGGCCAGAATGCGTGCAAGGGCCATGGCTTCAAAGCTCTGAAAGCCGGTCAGTGCCTCACCAAGGGCGGCGTTATTGGCGATCTTGGCTAAACGCTGATCGCTGTTTGGTCCGGTGCTTGCCCAGATACCCCTACTGGAGCAATCACCGGACCACTAACAGTCCACCAAATATCAAAACATGACTTATGATATTTCTGTATTTGCCGGGTTTGGTCTCGGCCTTAGGAATGATCACTATACCGACTTTATTGACGGCGAAGTGCCTGTCGATTTTGTCGAGGTAATTTCTGAAAACTTCATGCTCGACGGCGGTCGCCCCTTACGCATCCTCGAACAGGTGCGAGCCAAGCATCCGGTTGTTCTACACGGCGTTTCGATGTCGATCGGTTCGGCGCACGGGGTTGATGAAGTTTACCTTAGGCGGCTCAAGATGCTTGCTCAGCGGATCGACCCGCTTTGGATTTCCGATCATTTATGCTGGACGCGCAACAGCGCTCACAACAGTCATGATCTGTTGCCCTTACCGCTAACATTCGAAGCACTAGACGTAGTCTGCTCGAATATTGATTGCGCGCAAGAAACATTGGGTCGTGCCATGCTTTTCGAAAATCCGTCAAGCTATGTCATTTTTCCCGAAGACGAGCTAACGGAATGGGAGTTTATCGCAGCAATGGCGCAGCGAACCGGGTGCTACTTGCTTCTCGACGTCAACAATATTTACGTCAGCGCACAAAATCATGAGTTCTCGGCAGATGATTATCTTGTTGGCATTCCTCACGAGCGCGTGCGCCAGATCCACCTTGCCGGGCACACCCCGGGAGAGATCATCATCGACACCCACGACCGTCCGGTCGCTGATGAGGTGTGGGCCCTGTACAGAAAGGCGATCGGTATCGTCGGCCCAGTCGCTACAATGATCGAGCGCGATGGTAACATTCCCCCTTTGTCAGAGCTACTCGACGAACTAGAACTGGCGCGGATACATACGGCGGATGTACCGCTGACCTCTGCGGCATGAGAACGCTTGTTGAACGCCAAACGAAATTCATGGCAAATCTTCTCGACGAAGATGAAGCGCTGCCGGATGGCTGGACAACTCGCCATGCCCAAGGCCTAGCGATCTATCGTAACAACTACCGCGTGGCACTGGTCGATGCGTTACTGGATACGTTTCAGCGGACTGCCCGCTGGGTGGGACATGAAGCTTTTCGCCAAGCTGCGGCGCATCATTTAATTGCACACCCCCCAAGTGGCTGGACGCTTGACGATGTCGGCAGCGGATTTGACGCTACCCTTGCCGAGCTTTTTGCAAATGACCCCGAAGTGAGTGAGCTAGCCTGGACAGAATGGGCTATGCACCAGGTATTCGGTGCCGCAGATGCCCAGCCGTTAACCGCGAATGTTTTCGCCGCCGCCACTTCAGAATTTCAAGACTCTGATTGGAGTTCGCTTTCCCTCATCTTCATGCCGCGCATGGCCACACGAACCATGCAGCACGACATCGCCGCTATTTGGCACGCGCTAAACGAAGACGAGTTTTGTGCGCCGGAATATAGACTTGCCGAACCCCTAGCTTGCCATGTCTACCGTGAAGGCGAACGTCCGACCTTTGTCACCGCACCGCCGTATGAAAATGCTGCGTTGGAAGCCATGATTAAGGGCGCGAGCTTTGGCCAGGTCCTCGATCTGCTTGTGAGGCAGCCGCCCTTGGTGGAGGCGGCAGCCGAGGCTGGCGCGATGCTCGGTCGCTGGCTTCACAATGGAATGATATTGCATTTTCGATGACTTGGGAGCAATGCGCTCATCTGCTGCAGATGACCGGTTGGTTCATCCGGCTAAGCCTTTTTACCAGCTAATCAGGCGCGGCACCATCAAGCGACCCGCCACCGCGCAAATGCCGACCGCCAGCGTATACCACATACCGATATAGACGATGCTGTCGAACGGGCAGTGGATGTTATAAGCAAAAGCGCCCAGTCCGCCTGAAGCAATCCCCACAAGCCATCCCGCGCGTGCTGGTGACGTTGGCGCTCCACGGCGAAGGTGCAAGATCATTGGCACCGCTGTAGCTGCGGCTCCAATCGCGCTGAACATTAGGCACTGGCCGACCGAATATATCTCGCCCATCGCCGAGCTCATGTCGCCGGTCAGCGCGACGATCAGCGCCGCTATCGGGAACAAAAGTGCTGCGGCTAACGCCATTTGCCAGCTCATTTGCACTCTTCCGACAGAAGGGCTGGCCATGCCAAGCACGGCATGGGCCGTACCGCCGCCAAGAAGAAGCAAAATTCCCGAGCGTATCAGGAACATAGCATCAGGATGTCCTGCCAGCAAATCGAGGCGAACACCGCGCATTAGCGCAACGGTTGCTAGCATGACTAAGGTTATAGCGGCGGCCGTCCATAACGGGCGGCGACGATCCAAAACTGTTACAGGCTCCAAATCATCTACCAAAGCGGCGATATTATAACTTTTGGTCATCTCATTCACTTTCGATTAGCGCGGCAAGCTTCTTCAGGCCGCGGTGGATATTCACTTTTACTAGCGGCTCGGACTGACCGCATTTTACGCAAGCCTCCGAAATGCTAAGACCTTCGATCTTGACCAAACGAATGGCAAGCGCCTGACCCGCAGGCAACTGAGTTAGCAAACGGTCGATGCTGATCTTTGCGCCGACCACGTCCTCGTGGCTTCCTTCGCTATGCTGGTCCTGAAGCTCGTCGGCGGCGTGGCGGTAGGTCTTACGCAACCGGTCGACCCACCGGTAGCGCGCGATGGCCGCTAGCCACGGAAGGAATGGCCGCGACGGATCATAGCTTGCGCGCTTACTGTGAAGCGAGATGAGTGTATCTTGAACAAGGTCGTCCACCGCATCAGCAGCGATTTTCCGCGCAAAGAACCGAGAAAGCCAGCTACCGGTCTGCTCGAGCAAAACAGCGTAGGCCTGCTTGTCGCCAGCCTGCGACCGGCGCATCAGGTCGCGCATGGCTTCTTCGCGAGCTATCATAGCTGCCTGGCTAGCAGGGCATCGAGCGAGAATCGACCTCCGCCGCGCACGATGAGCACCAGTGCAAGAGCGACCCAGATGATATGCACCGACCACCAAGCCTCTGGGTAAACGAAAATCTGAATGACCATCGTCATGCCGAGCAGGGCAAGCGCGGACAGTCGCGTGCACAGACCGATTACTAGCAGGAAGGGAAACAGGTGTTCGGCGTATGTGGCTAAGTATGCCGCTAACTCTGCTGGAAGAGGGACAGCGCTGTATTCTTCCTTGAATAGAAATTTTGAGGTGTCGCTGACAGAGAGCCAGCTGCCTTCATCAACCTTGGTACGGCCGGAGCGCCAGAAGATACCCGCAAGTGAAACACGGACAAACAGCAGCGTTAGTTGCTCAATCCAGGTGTTGGAAAGAATGGCAACGGTGCGATTATAATAGGCGGCAGCAAATTTCATATTTTTCCCGCTTTGACTGGCGCGACCGCGCCGAAGATTTTGCAGTTTCGCGGATGGACCTCGACCTAGTCTGTGCGACCCGACGGTATGAGGATCGAGTAAAGCCTTATAATGATCCAACTTGAAGCTATCGGACCGCGGGAGGGAGCGGTTTATAGCTAGAGCTGCCGGGCATCAGGCATTGTGTCCATCCGCAAAGTCGGGGCAGACTCAGCCCTTCTGCCGAACCTTTTGGGCTAACGGCTTGGCGTTGCCCGAATGCGCAGTCAACGTTCCACCCATCTTTATGCAAGCACCCTTTGCAACAAGCTTCCATGCGTTGCCCTGATAATCGACTGTTGAGGTGCCAGCGCAACTGGTGCCTGGGCCGGCGGAGCAATCATTCTTGCCCTTCAGCGAAACGCCGTAGCATTTTTCTTTTTCGCCAGCGGCTAACGCTGGGGCTGTTGCCAATGTTGCTGCAGCAGACAGTGCAGCTGCAGCACCAGCCAGTTTCAGGATAAGGTTGCTCATAAATTCTCCAAATATGATAAGGTTGATTCCTTGAAGAGCCACTGCAGAAGCGGTCCTGCCAGTCATTCGCTGAACTTGGCCGAACGGTTACAGCCGTAAAAATACCACCTTATTCGAAAGCCGACGTAGTTTGGTCCTGACCAGTTGGCAGCATTGTCAGACGGTGCCGATAGTCGCCTTTTGTTGGGGAATAGCGGTAAGCTGTCATTGTTTCATCTTGGGCCGAGCGGCATCGCCCGCCAGTCGCGCCGTTGAACTTGTGTACCGGTCTCGCCAATTGCCGCTGCTTTTCAACGCTAATTTTCCCGAGCTGCAGGGAAGTCATGTTCCTTCGCATCACGAGACAGGTTTCGGCTAAATGAGGTCAGAAGCGACGTAGCGATTGGCTCGCAAACCCTGCCTACGCGTTTGATAGATGCTATTTTATCTCACTGCCCGTTGTAGCACGCGCGTCCACGTCTTGCCGTCGCCGATCTCCAAGCGGTCGCCGCTTAGGCGGAACGGGCGGCGCTGGTCGGTGGCGATGTAACCGTTGCTGAGGTCGGCGGTAACGTGATGGATGACTTCGCCAGCCGCCGCATCGACGCTGTAAGTGCCCCAGTAGGCGACAGTGCCGTCGAGCAAGATCCGCATTTGGTCAGGGCTGCACACGGGGAGCGCCAGATCGTCCTTTCTTCCTGGCCCGGACTTCTTGCTCGGCGCAATGCAATTGGGGTTTGCCGGATTGGCAATCTGGATAATGACATGGCCGTCCTCCGTGTAGACGAACAGCCCGTCGGGCTTCTCGCCAAAGCGCCGGGTCCCCGGATAGCGCTGTGCGCCAAACGAGGCGAGCGAGCCCCAGTTGGCCGAGACGAACGGCACTGGGACACTGGGTTTGGCATCGTCGAAGGTTCGAACGATCGCCCCGTCAAGGCTCTGGAAGCGGTTGATCTCGCCCCACGGCACCCGCCACGAACCGAAGTCCGCTTTGAGCCGGGTGATCGCCGCGTCGAGCGCAGCAAGCTTTTCGGCATCGCTGGCTTGTGCCATCAGTGCTTGCTGGATCGGTGCCAGCGGCACCCCAGTAGCTGCGGCGACCCGCTCCCACAGAGCATCGGCCCAGAACACCGCGATGCTGGTCTCGGTCGAGGCCAGGCTCCAGCGGTGGTCCCATCCCGCGAGGAGTGCGACCATCTCAGCGCCCCACTTTGGCGGCAAAGCCGAAGGTGGCGGCGGTCAGGCTGCACACGGCCATGGCGGCAAACATGGCGGGGATGCCGCCTAGGCTGTCGAGCCAACCGAGCGAGAATGATGCACCGGCCCGCCCCAGATTGAGCAGCGCCATAAACACCGCGAATTGCGTGGCGGCGATGGCGGGCGTGCACAACCGCATCGCCAGCGATCCCATCGTGACGGCGCGTAGCACGGCGAGCGCGGTAAAGATGAAGATCGCAGCGATGAACAGGCTTGGATCGGCCCACCGTTCCTGTAGTGCGAGCATGGCCAGTGCGAACGTCCCGGCCAGCGCTGCGCCAACTATGAACATTCGTCGCGCTCCCCATCGGGTCGCCGCTACGCCGAACAGTAAAGCGCCCGTAACGCCCGCGACAAGCTGCGCCTGACCGCTCCAGCCACTGTAAACATCTTTCTGCCAGCCGAGTTCGTTTGCCGCGAACAACGGGGCCAACCCCAGGAAGATGCCCCATGCGGCTGCCACGGTGAGCAGCGCAGGCACGAGAATCAGCGTCTGGCGCGTAAACATTGCCGAAATCAGATTGCGAACGATCGGGCCGAATGCGCCGAGATGCAGATCGCGATTGCGCTGAGAAGCCGCACCTTCGCTCCACGGCAGCAGCCGTTCGCCGGGCCGTTCGCGGACCACGATCACTAGGATCAGGATCGCGGCGATAAGCGCGGCGATGGCGAGCGTGGCTGCGGGGAGGCTCTGTAAGGCGATCAGTGTGCCCCCAAGCGCTGCACCCGCTGCGGTGCCGATTGCCTGCCCGCCGAACATATAGCCGTTGAGCCGTTCGATTTCGTCTTCGGGCAGGATATCGACCGCGAGGCCGTCGACCGCGACATCCTGCGTTGCCGATGCGAGGCCGATGGCAAAAGCAAACGCGGCAAGCAGGCCGATCTGCTGTGTACCTGGATTGATGATCGCCATCGCGACGAGGGTGGCAACCAGTCCGAACTGCGCAACGATAATCCATGGCCGCCGGCGCCCCATCGCGAGGAAGGCATAGCGGTCCATGACAAAGCCATAAGCGAGTTTGAACGTCCAGGGCAGAGTCATCATCGCGAGGATGCTGCCGATGGCCGCCGCCGGCGCGCCATTTTGTGCAAGCCAGGCGAGCAAGGCAAAATCGACTAGGCCGAACGGCAGCCCCTGCGCGACATAAAGCAGAAACAGCGTCGCCATCCGAAGGTTGCGATGCTCGACGAGCGCGAGCGACGATGGTGCGTTGGTGGCAATCGCAGCATTAGTCATAGAAAAACCTTTCTTCGATGATCCGTCCATCGCGAACGGTGAAAATGGCGATTTCGGTAAATGGCTGCGCGCTGCCGCTTGCCGGGTCGGTGATCAGCATATCGAGGAACAGCGCGAACTGGTCCCCTGTCACAAAAGGCCCGTCGATACCCAGATCGTCGATTCGGCCCGTGCCGAACCGGAACCGCGCCTTGTCGCGCGCTGCTTTGATGCCGGATACGAACGCCGGGATGCCGATTTTCAAATCCGCCGGTTCAACACTGGTCACACCATTGGCCCAGTACCGCTCTCCCGCTGCCTCGAACTGGCCGAGCCGCAGCATTGCGGTATAATCGCGCGCAACATCGTCGATGGCAGCCATCATGGCCTCCACAAGGCTTGAAGAAAAGGTTTGGCGGGCGCAACGCTGGGGAGCTTGCCGCCCGCCATGATCCTGAAATGGGTCGCTTATTTCAGAATCAATTCCTGATACTGGACGCTGCCAAGCTGCTCGCGCATCTTGGTACGTTCACCGCTAGCAGCGGTTTGCTTGCGGTCGTCCGAGGCCAGCATCGCATTGACCTTTTTGTTGAATGCCTCTTGCTGGGCGGTCGTCTGATAGTCCTTATATTCAACGATAAGGATCAAATCGGGCTCGCCCGCCCGCGGATTGTTGGCGGCAAGCACGTGATATTCGACAATGATACCTTCGGCCTTGCCCAACTCCTGGACCTTCTTCCATTGACCGGCGAGCCAGTCCATATAGTTTTCGAACTGACCTGGCATAACGTCGATCCGGCCTGCTTCCCAAACCGTGCCGGGCTTGTAGCTCGATTCCTGCGCCATTGCGGGGGTAACTGTTGCCACCGCCATCATCATCGCAGCACCAGCCAATACTGTTTTCATCATTTTCATCGTCTTCACTCCACCTAATTTGCCCCTCACCATGAGGCGGCCTCCAAAAAGCGCAAAACGTCAGGCAGCAGCGATCTCTTGCCGCATTGCCCGGCTCCGAACCTGCCAGCGAAGCACCAGCATCAGCCCTCCACTCGCGAGCGTCATGAAAACCAGTGCGATCAACCCGGCGTCGAAGCTGCCCGTGGCGTCGCGGGCTGCGCCCCAGCCGAAGGGCATCAGGAAGGCACCGACCTGGCATATCGTGTTGATCGCAGCTGCGCCGACGGCGAGCTCGCGGACATGGAGCACCTCCGCCCAAGCCGATGAGGTCAGCATTGGGATGACAAAGCACACTGTTGCAAAGGCGAGATATGCAATGCCGACGACGACCGGCGCGGGCGCAAGGTAGATGGCCAGAAAGGCAGCCGCCATGACCACTGTGCACCAGAATGCGTTGAGGAAGCGGTCGCCATGTCGGTCGGCATAGTTGCCGCCAAACAGGATCGCCGCCGCGCCCAGCAATCCGCCGAGGCTGACCAGATAACCGACGCCGGTTTCATCGAGCCCGGTCGCGGCTGCCAAGATGATCGGCGCGGAAAGAATGAAGGTAATCAGGACGCCGATCAGCAGGAAGCCGAACGCCCCGAACATCAAAACGCGCGGATTGCGGAACGCGGCAAGGACGTTATGGCCTGCCGGTGTTCCAATCCGTGCCTGCTCGAGCGCAAGCTCGCGATGAATCCAGTCCTTCTCGGGCTGACCGAGCCAGGAAACAGACTGGGGCTTTTCGGGCAGGAAGCGCAGCACGACAAGCCCGACTAGGACGGTGGGCAGGCCTTGCACGAGGAACAGCCACTGCCAGCCGTGCAGACCCGCCTGCCCGTCCAGGCCAAGCAACCAGCCAGACATCGCGCCCATCACCACCGACGCCAGCGGCGTGGCGACATAAAAGCGGCTGACCGCGCGACTTCGATGGCAGGGCGGAAACCAGCTGGCGAAATAGAAGATGACGCCGGGGTAAAATCCGGCCTCGGCCACGCCGAGCAGAAAGCGCAGCACGTAAAACTGAAGCGGAGACTCCACGAACATCATGGCGGCCGACAGCAGTCCCCAGGTAATCATGATCCGCGCAATCCACTTGCGCGCGCCGTAGCGGACTAGCATCAGGTTCGACGGAATCTCGAACAGCGCATAGCCGAGGAAGAACAGCCCGCCGCCCAGCCCGTATATCGTCGCGCTGAACTTCAGGTCCTCGTTCATCGACGCCGCGGCAAAGCTGACATTGACGCGGTCCATATAGGCGAAGAGATAGGCGACGAGGATCAGCGGCAGGATGCGCAAGAACGCTTTGCGCATTGCGGAGCGGCCGATGGTTCCGTCTGCAGTTATGTCTGCGCTCATCGCTGGTTCCTCCAACGCCGCAGACACAGCTTTCCCGCCGCCAGAACCGCATCGTTGCGGCCCGGTCGATTGCTTGAAATGTCTGCGATCCCTTTGGCTGGATAATGCGGTTGGGCAACGTCAACCGTCAACCCGCCCTACCGTCAATAAAGCGTCAATACCGCGTCAATACTGTCCGTACCCAGCCATCGAAAGTTATAGATTGCTCGGCGGAGGCAGCAAATCGGGCCAGCCATATTTGTCCCAGGCGTCTGCGAGTCCGATACGCTGGGCAAAGGGAATGAATTCGGGGTCGGTGTGGACGCGGCGGATGGGGTCGGTGTCCGACCAGAGCGAGAGAAGGCACAACATGTTGGCAGGAGTTACCCGTTCGCCCACCGATTTGAACACCATATCGGCATAGCCCATGAAAATCGCAGGCAGCACGACCGATGGATCGGACTTGTCGTGCAGCATAGCGTAGAGCATGTCGAGAACCTGACAGTAAGCAACCCGATCGCTCTGGACGCCGCCGCACACGCCCTTGGCCGCCATTATCCAGAAATTGTCCATCATTTCAGGCGTCACCGGTCCGAGGCCGACCGGCGGCGACATCATCGTGTTCATCAGCGTCCGCGTCTGCCGATATTGCTCGACCGCAAGCTCGTGCTCGCCGGACGCCGCTGTGGCAACGGCCAGCCACATTGAGGGGAAGCCCAAATCGACCATCCGTTTTCCTGCCTCTATGGCCCCATCGATATCGCCGAGGTTGAATCGCCCCACCGAAAGCAGGTTGAATTTCCGCCCGTCGACCGGGTCCTGATCGATGGCCGCCTCGACATATTGCATCGCCTGTGTGGTCCGCCCGCAATAGAGCAGGAAGGAGCCGAGCCGCATCGCGACCGCGGGATTGCCGGGATGGAGCCGATAGGCCTTGAACGCCAGATCGAGCGCGCCGACAATGTCGTTGCAGGTCCATTGGTGGACGCCGAGCAGCGAGTAGGAATAGCCGAGGTCGGGCGCAATCGCGATCGCCGTTCGCGCGCATTCTGCCATTCGCTCGGATGCTGCCCGACGATCCGGAGATTGCGTGTAAATCGATACCAGCTGGTGCGCTTCGCCCAGCGCGACCCAAGCCTCGGCAAATTCCGGATCGAGTGCAACCGCCTGCTCCAGAAGCGCAATGGCCGTATCGAGCACCCCTTCGCCGAACAGTCGAAAGCAAAGCGCGCGGCCTTGCAGGAAAAGGTCGAACGCCTCGCGGCTGTGAGTCATCCCCCGAACCGATGGCGCTTCAAGCGAGAGGTCGAGAGCGTTACCAAGGGCAAAAACGACTGCCTGCGCGACTGTTTCCTGAAGGGCGAAGATCGCGCCCAGCGAGCCTTCATAACGATGCCCCCAATTTTCAAAGCCGGTACACCCATCAATCAGCCGTACAAAAATGCGGACCCGTTCGCCTTCGCGCTGAACCGAGCCTTCGACGAGATGCGAGACGCGCAACGCGTCTGCGATTTCGGAGGTTGCCAATGGCGAATCCCTGAAATGAAACGATGACGTCCGGCCGGCGACTAGTAATTGCGGTACCTGCCCTAATGCGGTGATCAGCTCGTCCACAATTCCGTCGGCGAAGTAGTCATGGCCGTCACGGACGTCCATCGACTGAAACGGCAGCACCGCAATGCGCGTTTTGCTGTCGGGAATTATAAAGGCGGTTGTCGACTTTGCGCCCGGAACACGAGCCGACCACGCTTTTTGCAACCTAGCGTAGGCGTCCAAGTCACCTTGTGTTTTAAGCGCTGTAAGACCTTTCTCGACCGCAGTCCGCAATCGATTCTCGGATTCGCGGCGTTGCTTGCCAAGCCATTGGTTAAAGGCATCTCCGAAGTCCATCTGGTCGATGATCGGCGTTTCGCCAATCGCTATCAGACGCTCGGTTGCAATTGTATATTCTCCGCGCTCGAGACTGTACTCGAGTTCATTGAGATCGGTTCGAAGCGCTGCGGGATTGAGCGCGACAGTACGTCTGGTCACAACCAGAATATGAGACCCGCAAGGGGCGAGCAGCTTCCCCAGATCGAGCAGACATTGCCGCAAACTGGCCTTGGCATGAGCCTCGAACCGGCCCGGCCATAAAATTTTGCTTAAATGTTCCCGTCCTATTGGCTCGCCAGGTTCGAGACAAAGCATCGCAAGCAAAGCCCGCGCGCGCCGGTTGGAAATTGCAATCTCGCAGCCGTCGACTTGGCTTAGGTGGAAATGGCCGAACAGCGTAGCGTGGCATACGACTTGATGATGTCGGTCTTGCTCCTGCTGCGCTACGCGACTCATCTACGGCTCCCCCTGCCGACCTTGTTGTTAGCGTAGTTGGATTTTGTCACAAATGTAAAGTCTCGAACCATGCTCAAGTTGAACACAAAACCGGTAAAACCTCTGGGTTCCGTTCCTATGACAGGCCAAGCTTGGTTGAAAGCGATGAGCAATACAGAGAAGTTGTCAGCCTCCGAGATACAATACTTCTGGCCAATCCGGCCAAGGAGTTGTGTTATGGGAAATCTGACCTTGATCCCGACGCCCAGGGTGACTTCTGTCACCCTGGGTCGCAACGATGCTATGCGCTCAAAATTGGGTCCGCTCAAGCATGTTCACCATCAATCTATAGCGATAACCGCCACGTCGATTTCGGTTGCTTGCGTTCAGCGGAAATCAAAAGCGCAATAATCTTTTTCGAAGGACAGTCACGGAAACGGCCCAGTCCAAATTCCTCTGCATCCGTTCAGCCTAGCGTAACCAACGCCCTGACATCGCGGCAGGATGACGCCCATCCGATTTCCCCGGGGACGGCTCGGCCAAAAATCCGTTTCGCTACATGGTCATTTTATCCTTCTGTCCTCATGTGAATCCCAAAGGCATTTTTTCATAGCATGAAGTTTTTCCGTCAGTTTTCATCGGCCGCGCACGACATGGCTATCGACCTCGGGACCGTCAACACCGTCGTCTACGTTCGCAATAAAGGCATTGTTCTGAACGAACCGTCTGTTGTCGCGCTTGAAACGCGAGATGGGGTCCGACGGGTCAAGGTGGTGGGCAATGAAGCCAAGCTGATGATGGGCAAGACACCGAACAATATTCAGGCCATTCGTCCACTTCGCGATGGCGTGATTGCCGACATCGAAGTTGCCGAACAGATGATCAAACATTTCATCAACAAGGCGCTAGGCGGCCCGAGCCGGCTACCCCGGCGCTATAACGTCGTGATCTGCGTTCCTTCCAGCTCTACCATGGTTGAACGCCGCGCAATCAGGGATGCTGCATCCAATGCAGGTGCAGCGCAAGTTCAACTCATCGAAGAGTCGTTGGCAGCTGCTATAGGCGCGGGGTTGCCGGTGACTGCGCCGATAGGAGCAATGGTGGTGGACATTGGTGGCGGCACGACGGAAGTGGCCGTCCTTTCATTGAGTGGCATTGCTTACAGCAATTCGGTGCGCGTCGGCGGCGACAAGATGGACGATGCTATTTCGTCCCACATTCGGCGCAAACATAGTCTGATGATCGGAGAAATGACGTCCGAGCGCGTGAAAATCGCCATCGGCAGCGCCACTGCGCCTGAAGGCACCGGGAAGATTATTAGCGTCAAGGGGCGTGACCTGGTGAATGGGCGGCCAGCCGAGATCCAAATTTCCGAAGCCGAGATCGCGGAGGCACTGGCCGAGCCGGTATCGCAAATTCTCAGCGCGGTGATGACGGCACTGGAGCAAACTCCTCCGGAACTGTCGTCGGACATCATCGATGAAGGCATCACGATCACCGGTGGTGGCGCGCTGCTCGGTCGTATTGACCAAGCTATAGCGCTAGCAACGGGGCTACAGACACAAGTAGCTGACGATGCCTTGATTTGCGTTGCCATGGGTGCGGGGCAGGCATTTGAAGATCCGATTTACCGCGGCGTGCTGATTGACTCGTGATCGAGTTTGATATCCCGAAAAAGCTGAACTTGCGGCGTGAAACTCAGGTCAGCCGAGTACGGCAACGGCGGCAGTTCGGCGGCTGGAAGGTTGACCTTCAGTGCCTTTGCCAGCGTCGGCGCGATGGCGCGCATGTCGATGTCGCCGAGATTGCGGCCTTTGGCGATCCCTTTGCCCATGATCATGAAGCTTGAGCGCATCAGCGGGCTGGTGGGAAAATAGCCGTGCGTGCCTTTGCTGCCCGAGGGTCCGACCAAAGCTGCGTCCTTGCCCTTGAAGCCGCCGGAATAGGCGTTGGCTTGGAAACTTACATAAAAGCTGGCCAGCGGATTGCCGCCCATCGCTTTGATGCCAACGGGGTCGGCGATAGCGGCGATGCGGTTATTGCCGCAGTTCGATAAAACTTTGACGACAGAGATAAGACGCGGCCAAACGGCGGCTGGGATCGGCGCTTAAGAATAATGACAGAAATATGACAACGATATTGCATAGAGTGTCACATTAGTGTAACAATCATGACGAGAGCATAGGAGGTTCGTTATGAAAACATTGTTTGTCAGCGCGTTGATGCTGGTTTCGTTATCCGGAGTCGCCCATGCCGAGCCGACTGTAAGCGGTGAAGTGGCCTATCCGCAAAAAGCCATCGGTTATGATGCGCTGGTTGCCGGCGACAATGAACGGGCTATTCGCGATATGCTAAGCGGGAATGTCAGTCGGCATGATCCAGCGTTCCTGCTGAACTTGGGGCAGGCTTATGCGCGGAGCGGTCGTGTTTCGGAGGCTCGTGAACTATTCCGGCTGGCGGCAAGAAAGCGCGAGAATGTCGATCTCGTCCTTGCCGACGGGCGCGTGATGAATTCCAAGCTGGCAGCCCGTCAGGCTCTCGCCACAGTTCAGGTGGGCTTGGCCTCGCGCTAACCACGGATAAGACATCGTATTTCTGAAAGGCGGGCCTGCAAAGGCTCGCCTTTTCTATTTTCCACAGATGTAAAGTTACACTGAACGAAGCATAACTGCGGATGTCACATTTCTGTCTCCAAACATTCTTTCAAATGCAATGCGATAACCACAGCGCAGTCACAGGCCGCTCCTAATCGGCGTGTCGACAACGGGTGGGGCCAATTTGATTCGCCGCTGGACCGTTGCATGTGCCTAAACACAGGCTAACGAATTTTGTTGCGGAGAATCAGAATGTTAAACCCTAAATTGCGCGGGATCGTTTATGCGACAGCCGCCGCCGCCGTCGTATCGGCATGTGGCGCGGACGATATCGCATCGCCGGGTACCGGCGGAAACATCACAATCAACAACCCGGCACCTCCTCCGCCCCCGCCGCCCCCGCCTCCACCGCCTGCTACGGTATCCCCGGCTGGCGGTTGCCCGACGATTTCGGACCCGCAAGGCCTGACCGATAGTGGAACGATTGCCGGCCCGACGGGCACTTACCGCGTCTGCACGTTGCCAGCGCGCATCAACGTCAGCACCAGCTTGCCAAAGATTACCGGCGTCCTCTATCGCCTAGGCGGCCGCGTCGATGTCGGCACCGATCAAGGTCCGACCTCGACCAACAACGTTGTGACCCTAACCATTGCGCCCGGCGTGATCGTTTTCGGCGGTACCGGGGTTAGCTGGCTGAACGTCAACCGTGGCAACCGCATCAGCGCGGTCGGCACTGCGGCACTTCCAATTGTCTTCACAAGCCGTGACAATGTCCTCGGCCTCAACACCGACAGTTCGATCGGCCAGTGGGGCGGTGTCGTGCTCAACGGTCGTGCACCGGTAACCGATTGCGCGGCTCCTGCCGCCACCCCGGGCACCGCAGCTTGCGAACGCCAGGTCGAAGGCGCGGTCGATCCTGCTCTTTACGGTGGTGCCAACGGCGCTGACAACAGCGGCCGGATGAGCTATGTGCAGATCCGCTATTCGGGTTTTGTGCTCTCGGGCAACTCCGAACTTCAGTCGCTGACCACCGGTGGCACCGGTTCGGGTACCGTGCTCGACCACATCCAGTCGTTCAACAGCTCGGACGATGGTGCGGAATTTTTCGGCGGAAACGTCAACCTGAACTATTTCGTGTCGATCGGCGCAGATGACGACAACCTCGATACCGATGTCGGCGTCAAGGCGAACTTCCAATATGTATTGGCGGTACAGCGTTCGGGTGCGGGCGACTCGATGATCGAGGCGGATTCGGACAACGCGCTCGACGGCAATACGCCGCGCCAGAATACGCGTCTGTCGAACTTCACCTTCATCCAGCGCAACAACACCGGCAACCTGACCGCCATGCTGCTGCGCGGCGGCACCGACTACAGTATGTACAATGGCGTCGTTGTCAGCCCGACCGCATCATGCCTGCGCATCAGCCGTCCGCAAACGGCATCAGCAACCGTCGATCCGGCTATCGACGAAGCCGGGGCGCCGGTCTTCCGTTCGGTGGTAATGCAGTGCGGCACGCCAGCCTTTGTTGGCCTCAACGGCGTCACCGATGCACAGGTCAGTGCAATCTTCGGTTCGGGTGCCAATAACAACAACAGCGGCTTTACCCCGACGTTGACGTCCTTGTTCATCAACGGCGCGAACGAAACTGCAGTGCCTGCATTCAATGCCAGCACCGTGAACGCGTTCTTTGCAGCGACCAGCTATATTGGTGCAGTCCGCGACGCAAACGACACCTGGTATGCCGGCTGGACCTGCAACAGCGCGACTGCAACGCTCGGCACAAGCGTTACCGGTCTTTGCACCTCCCTGCCGACCTTTTGATAGGCCGTAATTGATAGGGGTGGGGTGCAAAGGCTGGGCCATGCACCCCGCCCTTTTTTGAATAAGAAAAAGGGAAAAGTCATGTTGAAGCCATTGGGGGCAATCAGCCTGTTGCTTTTGACGTCGGCGCTTGTGTCGCCTTCGATGGCGATGGCGCAAAATGCAGAGCCGGAGCAGGCGGAGGTGACCGAGCCGCAGGATACTGACCCAGCAGTTTCGCCCGAAGAAAATGCTGTAGGGCAGGCCGATCCCGCCGCTGAGGCGGCTGTTCCCGAAGAAGAGGAGGTCGATGTCTCGATTCCCGGCGGCGATGAAATCGTCGTGCGCGGCTATCTCGACCGCAATATTTCGAAAAACGCGCCGCAAGTGGTCTCGGTGCTGTCTAGCGCCGATATCGAGCGGACTGGTGAAGGCGATATTGCTGGCGCGCTCGCACGCGTGACCGGTCTTTCGGTTGTCGGCAACGGCTTTGTCTATGTCCGCGGTCTCGGTGACCGCTATTCGCTGGCCCTGCTTAACGGTTCGCCGCTGCCCAGCCCCGAACCCTTGAAGCGAGTCGTCCCGCTCGACCTCTTCCCGACCAGCGTCATCGCCTCGTCACTGGTGCAAAAAACCTATTCGGCAAACTTCCCCGGAGAATTCGGCGGCGGCGTTATCAACCTCACCACCAAGGCCATCCCGCGCGAGACATTTCTAACCATCGGCGGCGATATCAGCGTCAATGGCGAAACGACAAACCAGCTTGGTTACACTTATTATGGCAGCTCGCAGGACTGGAGCGGCTTCGACAACGGAAACCGGGATCTTCAACCTGCGCTCGCCGCCTATCTGGCGAGCGGCCAGCGGATCAGCGCGGGTAACGTCGATACGCAAGCAATTGCCGGGCAGCTTGTAACCGGGCGCAATGCTGTAATCCAGCGCAACAAGAATCTTCCGCCCAACGGCTCGGGCACGATTACCGGTGGTACCAATTTCGATATCGGTGACGATGCCACAATGGGGATTATCTTTAACGCCGGTTACAGCAACAAATGGCGCACCCGCGATACCATCCAGCAGACCGCATCGACGCTCGATCTCTCGCAGAAGGAACTCGATTTCCAGCGTGTCATCACCGACAACCGGATCGTCGTGAACGGCCTTGTCGGCTTCGGTATCGAGGCAGGCGACCAGAAAGTGCGCTGGACCAACCTGTTCATCCGCGACACACTGAAGCAAGCGCGTCTCGGCGTGGGTACGCGCCAGACGACATCGCCGACCGCGACTTTG
Source organism: uncultured Sphingorhabdus sp. (assembly GCA_964591835.1). GTDB lineage: Bacteria > Pseudomonadota > Alphaproteobacteria > Sphingomonadales > Sphingomonadaceae > Sphingorhabdus_B. The sequence goes on from CAZQBS010000003.1 coordinate 26,494, forward strand.
ATGCAGCAGGATACCGCCTGGTTTGAACGCCAGCTCGTTGATTCGCAACTGGTCGGTGAGTTCAAACTTTCGCCCGACGTCAATCTCAGCTTCCGCGTGGCCTATGCCAATTCGAAGCGCGAGGCGCCTGACGAGTTCAGCTTCGAATATTATCGCAGCAATCAGACTTCCGATCCTTTTGGTAACGTGTTCGTCAACCGCCTCAATAATGGCCAGCAGGGAAGCGCCGAAGTCAGCTACTCCTATTTGAATGAAAATCTGTGGGCGGGTGGCCTCGACCTTTCGTTCAAGATCACGCCCGATGTGACGGGGACTATCGGCTACGCCTATTCCGACACAACCCGCCGCACCGAACGTCGCGACTTCCAGTTTGTCGCACCCGGCGGTACGCCGATTACCTCTGCGCTTTTCCGGCCCGATTTTCTGCTGCAGCCGGACGTCATCGATTTCTACAACATCGCATTGATCGACACCAACGAGGCCAATCCGGTGTTCGATGCGCGGCTGCTTAATAATGCAGGCTATGGCCAGATACAGGCGTTTATCACTCCCGCAATCAGCCTGAACATTGGTGTGCGTTATGAGACCGCGAAGCAGACGGTTGTGCCCGTGCAGGTGTTTACGACGCCCACAGCATCGCTGGCGTCGACCAGCCTCAACCAGAGCTATTGGCTGCCCGCAGCGACGCTGACATGGGATATCAACGACCAGATGAAATTCCGGTTGAGCGGGTCCAAGACGATTGCTCGTCCGCAGTTCCGCGAACTTATTTTCCAGAATTTCTATGACACCGATTCGAACCGTCTGTTCCGCGGTAACCCGCTGTTGACCGACAGCCAGTTGTATAATGCTGAAGCGCGGTACGAATGGTATTTCGACCGCGAACAGCGGTTCACCATTGCCGGTTTCTTCAAGCGAATCGACAAGCCGATCGAGGCATTCTCCAGCTTCGATGATAACTCGGTCATTACCAGCTTTGCCAACGCGCCAACAGCGGACCTATACGGTGCCGAGATCGAGACTCAGAAATATTTCGACCTGACAGGTCTTGGCGAGGAAGGTTTTTTCTCGACCCGGCGGGCAGTGGTGATTGCCAATTACACCTACACGCAGTCGAAAATCAGCGTGAAGGCCGGCGACACCGTTGCGGTGTTCAACTCGTCATCTACCAATGCGCTCGACTTTTTCACCAACGGATCGCCGCTGACCGGGCAATCGGACCATTTGGTCAATCTGCAACTGGGGCTGGAAGATACCGAGCGCCTGTCGCAGCAGACGATTCTGCTGACCTATGCCAGCGACCGCGTCACCAGCCGCGGTGCTTCGGGTCAGCCCGACATCAAGGAAAAGCCAGGCTTCCAGCTAGATTTCGTTGCACGCGAAGGCTTTACTGTCTGGGGCAAGGAAGCCGAGCTGAAGTTCGAAGCGCGCAACCTGACCAACACTAAATATCAGGAATTTCAGGAAAGCGGCGACAACAGGATTTTCTACAACCGCTATAAACAAGGGATCAGCGCGTCGGTTGGCGTCGAGATCAACTTCTAAAGCTTCACTATCCCCCAAACTCGCGGCGGCATATTTTACCGATATGCCGCCGTTATTTTTTGGCGTATCGGGGTGTGTGGAAGCGTCACCAAAGTGTAATTTTTCCGTCATTCACGAGTCACGGTGCCGCCCTAGCCACACTCAGGTTTAGCAGAATCACATGGGGGTCAAGGTGGCATTTTCGCTGGCGGAAAGGGTTTGGTTGCAGTCGCGCCGGGTCGGTACGCCCGGGCTTGCGCATATTCTGATCGGCCTGTTGGTAATTTTGCTGGCAGCGCAAGTGGCGAGGCTTTTCTGGACAGTACTGACACCCGTCGAACCGCTTGGCAACTGGCGGGCGCCATCGGTCAATGTCGTTCCAGTGTCGGCCAGGGTGGCGTTGTTCGCTGGCTTCGACCCGTTTTTCCGCAACGACCAACCTGTGGCGGGCGCGGGCAACGTCACATCGCTCAACATCACCCTGTTCGGAATCCGTGCCAATGAAAGTTCGGGCGGCGGTTCGGCGATTATCGCGGGTGAGGATGGGGTGCAGAACAGTTACGGCGTCGGTGAGGAGGTCGCCCCCGGGGTTATTCTCGACTCGGTCGCCTTCGATCATGTCATCCTCTCGCGCGGCGGGGTGAAAGAATCGCTCTATCTCGACCAGTCAGTACCCGCTGCAACAGTCGGCCCGGCGGTGACATCAATGCCCGCTGCAGGCCAGAACGGTGCGCCAGTATCAGGCGATGTCGCGATCAACGCCCAGACGATCCAGAAATCCATTGCTTTCGCCCCGCGTAACGAAGGCGGTCGCGTCACCGGCCTTGTCCTGCAACCACGTGACGATGGCACGATGATGCGGCTCGCAGGTTTTCAGCCGGGCGATGTCGTCGTCGCGGTCAATGGCCGCCCGGTATCGTCTGCCGCCGACATTTCATCCCAACTTAGGCCCGGAGCCCGCCTCAGCATCGAAATCGAACGCGGCGGATCGAAGGTTCCCATTGCTCTCAATCTGGAACAAATGTGATCCGTAAACTCCCTCTTTGGCTGGCATGCACCGCGCTGATTTTTGCCGTGCCGCTGGCCGCGCAACACACGCTGAACGTCCGCGACGCCGACATCCGTGCCTTTGTTCAGGACGCCGCGCGCGTTACCGGGCAGACCTTCATCGTCGATGGACGGGTCACCGGGAAGGTTTCGGTTGTGACCGACCGGCCTTTGTCGCGCTCCGAATATTTCGAGGTGTTCCTGTCGACTTTGCGGGCCAACGGGCTTGTCGCGATTCCCATTCGCGGTGGCGGCTACCGCATCCAGCCATCGGACGGCGCCGCTACCCAGCCAACCCGTGTCGGTAGCCAGCGCGCTGCTCCCAGCCAGTTCGTCACCGAAGTATTCCGGCTGCGGTCGATCGACGCGACCACAGCGGTGGAAACGCTGCGACCCTTGGTCAGCCGCGAAGGGTCGATCACCGCAAACCGCAATGCCAATAGCCTTGTCGTCGCGGATTATGCTGACAATATTCGCCGCATCCGCGAACTCGTCCGCCAGATCGACCGCGATAGCGCCGCGACCCAGATCGTCACGCTAGACAATGCCGGTGCGCGCGAGATAGCGGTCGCGCTGCAGGGACTTGCTGGACAGGGCGGCAGCGAGGGAGGGCGTTCATCGGTCTCGGTTGCTGCCATCGATAGCAGCAACGCGATTGCGCTGCGCGGTGACCCGACCTCGGTCGCGCGCTTTGCCGCGATGGCAAAGCAACTTGATGCGCGCGCGCAGTCGGGTGCAGAAATCCGCGTTTACCGGCTGGAACATGCCAATGCCGAAACTTTGCTCGAAACCGTACAGTCGCTGATCGGCGGGCAGGGCGGCTCCTCACAGACCAACGCATTGCCGCCGGTTGCGGCCGCACCTTCGGATAGTGGCACACCAGCAGCGGCGGCACCGGTAGTCGCCGTCACGTCGTCCTCGGGCATAAACGGCATCGGTGGACGCGGGCCGGTGGTGGTCACCCGCTACGAAGGTGCCAACGCCCTCATCGTCGCCGCCAACCCCGAAATGCAGCGGACGCTTGGCGAACTTATCCGCCAGCTCGATACTCGGCCCGAACAGGTGTTGGTCGAGGCAATCGTCGTCGAAATCGGCAATGAGGCAGCAAAGAAACTCGGCGTCCAGTTCCTCGTCGGCGGCAAAGACCTCCCCTTTGCCGCGACCAATTACTCGAACGCCACGCCGAACATTTTGACCATAGCTGGAGCCATCGGCGCGGAAGAACTGACCCGCACGACCACTACCGTCAATGGCAACACCACGACAACATCGGTGAGCAGCGCGCTTGGCGACAGCCTGCAGCAAGCAGCAGCGGCCTCGATTCTGAGTGCCACCGGCGGCTTCGGCGGCTTTGCACTCGACATTGGCAGAAACGCGATTTTCGGGACGATCATCAACGCGATTGCCGCCGATACCGAATCGAACCTGCTGGCAACGCCGCATATCGTGACCCTGAACAACCAGAAGGCGAAGTTTCTTGTCGGCCAGGAAGTCCCGGTCAGCACCGGTGAGCAGCTATCGGCCAATTTCGAAAATGCATTCCGCACGGTGCAGCGGCAAGAGGTCGGCATCAAGCTTGAGGTCACCCCGCAGGTCAATGCGCAAGGCGATGTGAAGCTGTTCCTCAAGCAAGAGGTATCGAGTGTTGCCGGACCCGTCTCGTCGCGATCAAGCGATCTCATCCTCAACAAACGCCAGTTCGAAACCACGCTGACCGTTGGCGATGGCCAGTTGCTGGCAATCGGAGGCCTGCTCAACGACGATGAACGCCGCACGATCGAACGAATCCCGTTGCTCAGCGATATTCCGATCCTCGGAGAACTGTTCAAATCGCGCAGCCGAAGCCGGAGTAAGACCAACCTGATGGTCTTCATTCGCCCGACCATATTGCGCAGCCGCGCCGATGGCGATGTGATGACCGCACGTCGCTACGATTATGTCCGCAGTATGCAACTGGCGCGCAATCCCGACATCGAGCCCAGCATCGACGAATTACTCCGCGATTATATGGGCGCAGTGCCGCCGGTTGCGCCTTCCGTCGGTGCAGGCGATATCATGATCGGCGCAACCGGCCGGCTGGAGCGCCCGGCGACTGGCGAAGCCCTGCAGCCAGCGGAGGTTCCGCCAAGCAATATCACCACCACGCAGGGGAACGGGCAATGATCATCCGGCGCGGCGAGGCTGAGTTGACCGAAGCAACGCCTATCGATGCAATCGAACCCGCCGTGATTTCGCCTTTGCTCGACCTGCCGTACAATTTTGCCAAGACCCACGGTGTGGTGCTTCGTCACGAGAATGACAACCGCATGGTGGTCGCGCTGCGCCAAGGTGCGGACCCGCTGATGCTGCTCGAGGTGCGCCGTTATCTCGCCATGCCCTTCGATGTCGAAATCGCCGACAATGCCACCTTCGACCGTTATCTCTCCGACCATTATGCCATGGACGGATCGGCGGCGGCGATGGCGGGATCAATCGGCACCGGCGATAGCGATCTGCTTTCGGATATGTTGCCCAGCGCCGACGATTTGCTCGACAGCGCCGACGACGCACCCGTCATCCGCCTGATCAACGGCATCATCGCCGAGGCAGTACGGCAGGGCGTGTCGGATATCCATATCGAGCCTTATGAAACCGGCTTGGTCGTGCGGATGCGTACCGACGGCGTTTTGCAGGAACGGCTTCGCCTGCCCGCCAATGTCGCGCCGGTCGTGGTCAGCCGCATTAAGGTCATGGCGCGCCTCGACATTGCCGAGCGCCGCATTCCGCAGGACGGGCGCATCGGGCTGACGCTCGGCGGACGGCTGGTCGATGTCCGCGTCTCGACGCTTCCCGCGCGCGCGGGCGAGCGCGTGGTGATGCGGATTCTCGACAACGAGAATGCCGGGATCTCGCTCGATCTTCTCGGCATGTCCGACGATGCACTGAAAATATTGGGCGATGCGCTGGCTGAACCCAATGGCATCATCCTTGTCACCGGCCCCACCGGTTCGGGAAAGACGACGACGCTTTATGCAGGGCTTAAACGACTGAATGACGGCACCCGCAATATCCTCACCGTCGAGGACCCGGTCGAATACGCGGTCGAGGGAATCGGCCAAACCCAGGTCAATGCCAAGGTCGGCATGACCTTCGCCGCCGGTTTGCGGGCTATCCTTCGACAGGACCCCGACGTCGTGATGGTCGGCGAAATCCGCGACCGCGAAACGGCGGACATCGCGGTGCAGGCAGCACTTACCGGGCATCTGGTGCTGACAACAGTTCACACCAACGACGCGCTCGGTGCGATCACGCGGATGCGCGACATGAAGGTCGAGCCGTTCCTGCTGGCCTCGACCTTGCGCGCGGTATTGGCGCAGCGGCTCGTGCGGCGCCTGTGCCCTTCGTGCCGCGAGCCGGTGCAAGCCGATGGCAGCATTGCCTCATTGCTCGGTTTCGACCGGGGCACGGTTGTATACAAGGCTGTCGGTTGTCCCGAATGCAATGGCACCGGCTATCAAGGGCGGATCGGCGTGTTCGAGGCGGTTCGAGTCGATGAAACAATCCGCCGCCTGATCAACGATGGTGGCGACGAGGCCATTCTCGCGCGCCACGCCTTCCTCAACCAGTCAAACCTGAGCGCGGCAGCGCGCAAGCTGGTGCGCGCCGGCGACACCACACCCGAAGAAGCGATCCGCATTTCGCGGCGCGAAGACATTGTCGATGCCTGACTTCGCGTATCACGCGATTGATCCGGAGGGCCGCGAGAAGCGCGGACGGATTGCGGCGGCAAATGATGACGGCGCGCGTTCTGCGCTGACAGAGAGAAAACTGTATGTCGTCAGCATCGAACCCGCACCAGAACGGCGCTCGGCGCTGGCAGCGCTACCCGTGCGGCGGCGCAAGCTGAATGCGAAGCAACTGACATTGTTCACGCGACAACTGTCGTCGCTCGTTCAGGTCAGCCCGCTCGAGGAGGCTCTGCGAACGATCAGCCGCCAGAGCGAGAAGCCGCAGACCCGTGCGATTCTGACCGAAGTGCATTCGGGCGTGGTCGAGGGTCAGCGCCTGTCCGAAGCGATGCGCCGCGAAGCTGCGAGCTTCCCGCCGCTCTACCGCGCGATGATCGCCGCGGGCGAAGGCGCTGGCACGTTGCCGCTGATTACCGAGCGCCTCGCGGCCTTGCTCGAGCGGCAGGCTGAGATGCGCGGAAAGCTCATTGGTGCGCTTGCTTATCCGGCAATACTTTCGCTGGTGGCGATATTGGTCGTTATGGGCCTGATGGTCTCGGTCGTGCCGCGTGTGGTCGAACAGTTCGACAATGTCGACCAGCAATTGCCCTTGATTACCCGTATCGTAATCGGCATTTCGGCTTTTCTCGCAAGCTACTGGTGGGCGTTGCTCATAATCGCGATCAGCGGTGGCCTCATCTTCTGGCAGGCGTTCAAACAGCCCGCCTTCCGGTTTTCGGTGGACCGAACCGTGCTCCGGCTCCCCCTGCTCGGCAAGCTGCTGCGTAACCTCCATGCCGCGCGGATGGCGCGCACATTGGCGACGATGGTAGCGAGCCGCCTGCCTTTGCTTGAAGGCCTTCGCCTGACGGGTGGCACCATCCGCAACAAGGTGCTCGTCCGCGCCAATGACGAAATTGTCGAAGCCGTTCGCAGCGGCGGCAGTCTTTCAGGGGCGATGCGCACCAGCGGCGTATTTCCGCCTTTGCTCGTTTATCTGGCAGCCAGCGGCGAAAGCGCCGGACAACTCGACCTGATGCTCGAGCGCGCCGCTGAATATCTCGAACGCGAGTTCGACAATTTCACGAGCACAGCCTTGTCGCTGCTCGAACCGCTCATCATCGTCGCGATGGGCGGGGTTGTCGCCGTCATCATTTTGGCGATACTATTGCCTATCCTCCAACTGCAAAATCTTACGGGACTTTAGACATGTTGCGCTTACTTTTCCGCCTGTTCACCGATTTCAGCCGCCCATCTGCGAAGTATCGCGAAAAGCTGCAAGTCAATGGTTTCACGCTGGTCGAGATGATGGTCACGCTGTTCATACTGGCGTTGCTGACCACAGTCGTCGCGATCAACGTCTTGCCTAACCAGGACAAGGCGATGGTGCAAAAGGCCAAGGCCGATATCGCGGTGCTTGGGCAGGCGATGGAGACCTACCGGCTCGATAATCTGACCTATCCCGATGCGGGCGCAGGCCTGCAAGCCCTGGTGACGCCGCCTGCAGGCGCAGGTGCACGCACCGAGGGCTATATCAGGAAACTGCCCAACGACCCGTGGAACAGGCCTTATCAGTATAGCAATCCCGGCCGCGAAGGAGCGTTCGACATTTATTCGCTGGGGGCCGACGGCGCACCCGGCGGCGAGAATGAAAATGCGGATATTTACGGCGAATAAGCCGCCGTCATTTTCAGACATCCGGGATAGCGAACGCGGCTTCACGCTGGTTGAGCTGATGGTGGTCATCTTCATCATCGGCCTCGCCAGCGCCGCCGTGGTGATGACCGCTCGCTCGCCGGACAGAGGTGCGCGCGACGAGGCTGAGCAACTGGCGGCGCGGATTGCCGCGCTGCGTGACCATGCCATCCTCCAGTCGCGCACGATGGCGGTGTGGGTGCGGCCTTCGGGCTATGGCTTTGAGACGCGCAATGCGGGTGCGTGGACGCCACTTGTGCAAGCGCCTTTCTCGACCAGTAACTGGCGGCGAGGGACAGCCGTACAAATAAGCGGCGCGCGGCAGACCCGGATTGTGTTTGACAGCACCGGCCTGCCATCGAACGCGGCCAGCATCGGCATCAAACGCGGCGACGCGCTGGTGACGGTCGATCTGGCGGCGACGGGGGATGTACGTGTCGCCCGATAACCGCCCTTCGCCCAACGGCTTCACCCTGCTCGAAATCATGGTGGCGCTGGCGATTTTGAGCCTTGCCGCGCTCGCGATGGTGCGTCTGCAGGGCTATTCGGTGCGCTCGACCGCCAATCTGGGGGACAGCGACATGGCGTGGCAGGTGGCGCGCAATGCGGCGGTCGAAATCCTTTCCAACCCAGCGCCCCCGACCTTGGGCGAGACCGGGGGCGAGGAAGTCAATGGCGGTCAGAACTGGCGTTGGACCGCAACCACAGCCAAGACGGACGACGCGCGGCTGGTGAGGGTGGATATCGCAGTGACGGGTACCGGCAATGCGGCGCTACGCAAAGCGCAACTGACGATAGCACGACCGGTCGAGCAATGACCGAGCCCCGCACTTCGGAGGCAGGCTTTACGCTGGTCGAACTGCTCGTCGCGCTGGCGATCTTCGCGCTGATTTCGGTGGCGGGCGTGACGCTGCTTCGTTCGGGCAGCAACACCCAATTGGCGGTGAAGGAGCGGCTGGAAGACCTGTCGCGGAGCAACCGGCTGGCGAATGCGATGGAGAGCGATTTGGCCCAAGCTGTGGCGCGTCCGGTGCGCGATGCGGCGGGGCAGCCCGTTCCCGCATTTATCCAGAGCGACGCCGCGATATCGGGCGCTTTGTTCGGTTTTGTCCGTGGCGGATGGTCCAATTTCGATGAAGCACCGCGTGCAGGGTTGCAGCGCGTCGCATATGTGCTTGACGGCAAGGCCTTGAAGCGTCTCGGCTGGCCGATGTTGGACGGCGCGGCTCCGGGCGAGGCGGCCACATTATTGGAGGATGTAAGCGCCGCCGACGTCCGCTTCCGCGATGAGGCGGGCGAATGGCGCAGCGACTGGACCGCGAACAACCCACAAGCTCTGCCGCGAGCCATCGAACTGCGGCTCACGCTGGATGGCAAACCCGAGCAGCGGATGCTGTTTCTGGTCGGCCCGCAGTCGCGGCCCAAACCGCAAGTCGTGGACGAAGGTTGATGACATCCAAGCCATCTGAACGCGGCGCGGCGTTGTTGTCCGTCCTGCTGATGGTCGCGGTGCTGGCGGTCATTGCCGCGACGACGCTCGACCGGCTGGCGCTCTCGTCGAAACTGTCGGGCAATGGCAATGCGCTCGCGCAGGCGCGCATGTTCAGCTATGCCGCCGAAAGCATTGCGACTGCCCGCCTTGAAGACCTGCTCGCGCGCGACGCGGCGCAGACGACGCTTGCGGGCGCCTGGCTCGGCAGCGAGCAAGTGCTGCCAATCCCGGTCGGGCGCGCAAGCGCGAATGTGCGCGATGCCGGCAATTGCTTCAATCTCAACAGCCTCGTAACCGACTCCGAAGGCATCAACCAGGCAAGCGCAACCGGGCAGGACCAGTTCGTCTCATTGATGGTCGTCCTCGGCATCAACGAAAATTCCGCGCGGCCCATTGCCGCCGCCGCCGCAGACTGGGCTGACAGCGATAGCAATGCATTACCCGCAGGTGCCGAGGACGATGCCTATCGCGCGGCGGCAAAACCCTATCTCGCCGCCAATCGCCTCTATGCACACCCGAGCGAATTGCGCGCGGTCAAGGACGTCACCCCTGCCGTCTATGCCAAACTTCGCGGCTGGATTTGCGCACTTCCCGAGGCGACTTTGTCACCGCTCAACGTCAACACATTGCTCCCCGAGCAGGCACCCTTACTGGCGATGTTATTTCCGCCCGGCAGGTTGGGCATCGCATCTGCACGGAGCCATCTCGCCAAGCGCCCGGCGAGTGGCTATGGCAGCCTCATCCGATTCTGGGAGGCACCGGAACTCGCGGCGCTTGACGCCGCTCCGCTGGTACAAGGGCAGGTCAAACTGACGAGCAAATATTTCCTGCTGGACAGCAAAGTGTCGCTGGGCGAACTCGTGCTTGAGGGTGAGGCGATGATCGTCGGCAGCCCCGCGCCCGCGCGCGTTATCTGGCGCAGTTGGGGGGAACAGGAATGACGCTGATCGTCACCCGCTTCCCCGTCGGCGAATTCGACGACCCCGCTGTCTGGCGCGTGGCCGATGGCGAATGGCAGGATTGCGGCCCGCTTTCGGGATTTGTGGCGATGGGCGATGAAGCGGCCATCATGGCAATCATCGCGCCCGCCGATGCGCGCTGCACTTGGTTGTCGCTGCCCGATCTAGAGCCGAAACAGGCCGAAGGCGTGGCGCGGATCAGGGTCGCCGAACATTCGCTCGGCTCGGTCCATTCGGTTGCGCGTCATATTGGCGACGATGTCGTGATAACCGCGACGATATCACCGGCAGTCATGGAGCAAGGCCTTGCCCGCCTGATGTTGCGCGGGCTCAATCCCGACATTGTGATTCCTGCCGGGTTGGTGGTGGATGCGCATCCCGACCGTGTGGCGAAGGCGGAATTCGACAGCCTGACGGTGTTGCGGGGGCCGAGCTTTTCCATTCCCGACGAACCGGTGTTTCACGACCTGTTGGTGGGCGACACGCCGGTGGAAAACGTAGACGCTGAAGCCCTTCGCTTTATGCTGGTCGCCGCCAGCGAGCATCCGCTGCTCAATCTGCGCGAAGGCCTTTTCGCAAAGCGCGTCCGCACCGAATGGCTAACGGCGCAGCAGCGCAAGTGGCTTGCGCGACTGCTGGGCGGGTTGGTGGTGGCAACGATGTTGCTCGGGCTGGTCACATGGGCGAAGTACAGAAGCGCAACCGCCGCCGAAGACGACCGCGCGCTCGCTGCCGCGCAGAAAATAGATCCCTCGATACAGGACATCGCGCAGGCCGAGGCCGCGCTCGACCGCGCATTTGCGCAAAAGGGCATGGCCAAAGGACGCTTTGCGCCTTTGTCGGCGGGGCTGTGGCGATCGGTCAAGTCCTCGCCCAATGTTTCGGTGCGCGAGCTTCGCTACGGTGCCGACGGTATCCTGACTGTTGTGCTTGCCGCGCCCGATGCGAACAGCGTCAACAAGGCGTTGATTGCGATCCAGCAGGACGGTTACCGTGTCACCGCCATGCCGCGGCAGGACAATAGCGGCGCGACTTTGGTCGATCTGACGATGAGAATGCCGTGATCGAAGCTGCGCGCAACTGGTTCACGGCACTTAGCCGCCGCGAGCAATGGCTTGTCGGCATTGCAGGCGGGCTGACGGCTTGGGTTCTGCTCGTTTTCGGCTTCATCCTCCCCGCGATGTCCGCGATCGAGGCGGCAAGACTGGCGCATGACGAGGCGGTGCAGCGTCGTGGACGCATCGAGGCGAGCGTCGAAAGCGCTTCGCGGCAGAAGCCATCCGGCGTGGGGGTCAGCAGCGCCGATATCGAACTCATTGTCACGCAGAGCGCCGCCGAAAAGGGCTTCGACCTCATAAAGTCAGCGGGTGGCGGACAGGACCAGATCAGCTTCCGCATCGATGCTGCCCGCGCGCCGGCGTTGTTAGCATGGCTGACCGAGATGGAAGCGCAGGGAGTCGATGTGCGCAATGTATCGCTTCGCGGCGGCGCGAGCGGCAGCCTGACCGTCGATGCCCAGTTGCAGCGGGTGGCGCAATGACCCGACGGCAAATCATCATCGGCTCTGCCTTGTTGCTGCTGGTCGCAGTGCTGGTTTTTATGCCGCTGCGTACGATATTTGGCGGCCCAGGACTGTCGGCGCGCAAGGTCGAGGGCATAGTCTGGGACGGATCGATCCGCGATTTGCGTGTCGGGCGCATAAGCGTAGGCGACGTAAATGCCCGCCTGCATTTCTGGCCGCTCTTGATCGGTCGCGCCCAGATCTCGCTCTCACGCGGCGATGCGCCCCTTGCTCCGGGGATAACGGGTTCGGTCACGCGCCGGATTGGCGGGTTCGAGGTCAAGGATTTCAAGGCGACGCTGCCGGTGCAGACCTTGCTCGCGCCGCTGCCAGCCGAGAATATAGAGCTTCGGGATTTCTCCGCGCGCTTTATTGCGGGACGCTGCGCTGAGGCTGGCGGCAATATCCGGCTGACAATGTCGAATACTATTCCGGGGCTCGACCTGTCGAACGGGTTGCTGGCAATACCGCGTTGCGAGGGCGGGCAATTGCTCATCCCGCTGATGAGCCAGTCGGCAATGGAGCGGGTCACCATCCGGTTTTCCGGCGACGGCAGCTATAATGCCGCCGTGTTCCTCGAAGGCGATCGGCCCGAGCACGCCGCTTTATTAACGCTCGCCGGGTTCCGCACCGTCGCAGGCGGCTATCGCATGGTCAGGAAGGGGCGGCTCTGAGCAGCTTTGCCGACAGTTCGGGCGCGCTGCTGGCAGCCTTGCCCTTCTGGTTTCTGCTTGCTTTCTGCGCCATACTGGGCGCGATCTGGGGGAGTTTTGCCGGTGCCCTGATCAGCCGCTGGCCGAAAGGCGAAAGCATCATGGCGGGGCGTTCGGCGTGCGACAGTTGCGGCAAGACCATCGCGGGCTATGATTTGATACCGGTCTTTTCCTATCTCGCCTTGCGCGGACGATGCCGATATTGTGAACAGCCAATAGGCACGCAAATCATAACCATTGAAATGGCCGCGGCATTGATCGGCTTGCTTTCCGTTCTCATATTGCCGCCAACCCAGGCACTGGCGGCAGCACTGTTCGGGTGGCTGCTGCTGCCGTTGGCGATACTCGATTACCGTCATTACTGGTTGCCAGACCGGCTCATATTGTTGCTAGGAGTGGCGGGATTGATCGCGGGACCGATGCTGAAGCCGGATCTTATATGGACCGACAGGGCGGTTGGCGCAGCGGCCGGATTTTTGACGCTGGAAGCGGTTCGGCTGCTGTACAAACGCTACCGGGCGCGCGACGGTATGGGCGCTGGCGACCCCAAATTATTTGCGGCCATCGGTATCTGGCTGGGATGGGCGATGCTGCCATTTGTGCTGCTGCTGGCAACTGCGATCGGACTGTCATGCGCCGTGGCGAGCCGAATGACAGCCGATAAACGAGATGCTGCCTTACCGCTGGGTACCTATCTCGCATCCGCAAGCTTTCTGCTATGCTGGTTCCGTGCTTAGTCGCTTGCGATTCACCCCAGCTAAAGCAAGCCTGCCACTATTGACTAGACAAGCCCGTTCTGCGACAAATTTTCCAGTCGCCGGGGACGATTGCCATGAACAGTCCGATGCGCCGTGGATGGTTGAAAAACCTTGCACATTTGCTCTGCCTTATGCTGCTCGCGGCGTCGCCTGCTGCTGTTTTTGCACAAGCGCCGCTCCAACCGAAAATCATACTCCAGACGCTGCCTTATGGTGGTGTCGAAGTCGCGGCTTGGACGCTTGACGACCGCTATATTGTCACCGCGGTCAGCGCGTCGCGCAATGTGCTGATTATCGAAGCAGAGCGCGGCTTCATCATCGACCGGCTGACATTACCGAGCGACAATGTCGAATCGCAGATTTCGGCACGGCGGTTGACGGAGATGCGCGCCATGCCCGACGGGCGCAGCGTCAGGATCGAGGGCGAGGTGGTCTATCCGGGCGATGCGCCGGGCGAAGAGAAAAGCACGACGCTTGCCTTCAATCTCGATCTGACGACCCGGCAAGTGACATTGTTGCCATCGCCTCCGCCAGCCGCGAGGGGGGTCAGTTTTGAAACCGTCAACGCCGCGCTCGGTGCGCTCGAGCGTTATTATGAGCGCGTCGGTGACGAAACGGTTGCGGCTGACGATACGTTGTTGCCCCGACTGCCCAAATCGCATGACGGCAAACGGACGCTTCGCCGCGATCCGACAGGAATGGTCCTCGAAGAGGCCGGAGCCGAACCGCGTTTTTTGCTCGCCGACCGGCCCGTGCGTTTTGCCGATGCCGCGCTATCGCCCGAAAGTGCTTTGCTGGCGATGGTGCAGAGCGATTTTGCAAAGGGTGACGGCAGCGACGAGCAGGTCTCGGTGGTTGAAATCTTCAACATGGACAACGGCCAATTCCTGCCGCCGGTCAAGCTGACCGGGGATTATTCGCAAATCCAGTGGCTATCCGACGAGATGTTGCTGGCGACACAACGCTCGGAAAAGCCGCTGGACGACGACAGGTCGGGAGAGTTTGACGGTCCTCCGCCTTCGGCCATGGTGGTCGATGTTATCGAAGGCGATGCACCGCTTCCGGTCGAACCGCGCTGTTTCATAGCGCCTTCGCTCGACGCCCGCCTGTTCGGCGCAGGGCTGGCCAACTGCCGCAAGAAGGCAGGTAATGATTTTTCGCTGCAAAGCTTCGATTTCGAAGCCGGCAAATGGGTTCGGTTCGGCAAGCTCAAACTGGCCCAGGGCGCGACCATCGACGCGCTAGCGGTATCGGCGGGGGGCAAGACACTGGCGGTTGCGGTGGTCGAGCGCACCGGTGCCACGCGGCTTGTGGTGCTTGACGCGCAGACCGGCGAGATCGTCAAGGAACGGGAGAGCGACGACCGCATTGATGTTGCGCGATTATCGTTGCTCGACGACGAGATGCTGTTTGTGGCGGGCAATGGCGGCACCGCACTCTGGATGCTGGAAATCGACGAATGGCTCGACCTGCCGCTTGGAACGTCGCTAACCCGGATGGCTGATAGCGACTGGCAGACGATGGCGGTCGGCGGACCGATCGACGATGTTATCGGGCTTTACGATTTCCAGAGCGAAAAAATGCTGCCTGCGCTCGATTACGGCAATATTGTCGCAGGCGGTTTCCTGCGCGACCGGCCGGTATTCTGGGCATTGTCGGGCCTTGATGGTTTGCGGATGTGGAGTACCAAGGACTGGTCAATATTGCAGACCACTTATTTCTTCCCTGAACAGGGTTTTCTGGCGGTTACGCCCGAGGGGCGATACGATACCAATCTGGGACCCGATGCCAACCAGTTCCGCTGGCTGGTCTCCGACCGCCCCTATCAGTCGCTGGCTGCACAAACCTTCATGCGCGACTATTTCCTGCCCGGATTGACAGAGCGATTGACCACGTGCAGCATATTGGAAAACTGCGCGACAGCATTCGATCCGGTGAAACCGATCGCCGACCTCAACCGGGTGCTGCCGGTGGTGACGATTACCGGAGTGGTACCTGGTGAGGCACCCGATCAGGCGATCGTTTCGGTCGAAATTACCGAAGGCGTCGATCCGTCAGCGCCGGGTGGCAAGAGCAGGAGCGGGGTCTTCAATCCGCGTCTGTTCCGCAACTTCCGCTTCGCGGCACACACCCCTGATGAACCATTCGAGCTGCAGGATACGCTGGCCGACTGGCGCAAGCTGAACCGGATAATTGACGATGACGACAAGCCCGATGACGGCGTCTATCACTTTACCGCCGAACTGAACCTGCCGACGGCTGCAAATGCGGAAACGCAGCAAATCTCGGTCTATGCGTTCAACGAAGACCGGGTGAAAAGCGACACCGCCACCTTTGAATATACCAGGCCGGTAATGGAAGCGCGCGCACCACGCGCCTTTGTGATTTCAATCGGCATCGACGCCTATCAGCAATCGCGGCTGAACCTCGATTATGCCGCCGCGGATGCCAAACTGCTTGGCAGCAGGGTTGCCGATATCGACGGCTATGAAATGCAGCGGCTCGTCGTTGCCGGAGAACGCAGCGGCAAGACTCGCGTAACCGCCGATTCCATCGCAATGATATTGGCGTTGCTCGGCGGCGCGCAGGACCGCGATGAGGGACTGAAATTCTTGAACGATCATGGCATCGACGGCTCTATGCTCGACGTTTCCACGCCCGATGATATCATCATTTTCAGTTACTCGGGTCATGGCTGGGCACAGCCGCAGGGCGATTTCTATCTGGTCCCGGCGGACGCCAAATGGCCCGACGGGCAATTGCAACCTGATGTGGCCTCGCTGATCTCGTCATCCGAGCTGACGATGTGGCTCCGGCTGATCGACGCCGCCGATATTGCGCTGATTATCGACGCCTGTCATTCGGGGGCGAGCGTCGATAGCGGCAGTTTCCGTCCCGGGCCGATGGGCGACAGCGGACTTGGACAGCTTGCTTATGACAAGGGCATTCGCATTTTGGCAGCGACGCAGGCCGACGATGTCGCGTTCGAAAACCCGAAGTTGAAGCACGGGCTGCTTAGCTATGCGCTGGCTGCCGAGGGTGAAGGCCTGTCCAACCCCGAAGGCGCCGTCGACCTCGACGGGGACGGCAAGATCACCCTCACCGAATGGATGTTCTACCCAACTTGGCGGCTGCCGGGGCTGAATGACGACAAGAATGTTACGGGTAGCGGTGAGGAGCCCGACAGTAGCTTCCTGTTCCCGGGACGGAAGGCTGTTGCGATCAAGAAAGTGCAGTCACCTTCGCTATTCGACTTCACCGTGCCAAGCGCTGTTGTCGTAAAGGCTTCAGGAAGATGAGGGCACTGCTTATCTTGCTACTCGCGCTAGCGATGTGCCCGACCGCCGCAGAAGCGCAAACCCGTCGTGCCTTGTTTGTCGGCATCGACACCTATGTTTATGCCCGTTCCGACAAATATCCTGATTCCGCATTCAAGAATCTGCGCGGGGCGGTTGGCGACATGCTCCGGTTCAAGGAAGCGGTGCGGAAGAATTACGCGATGGATTTGGACAAGCCGGTGCAAGGTGCCTGCTCGTCGGTCAATGTCGTGTCGGTCACCCTGCTCGACACATGCGCCACGCGCGCCGCAATTCTTCAGGCGCTGGACGGTCTGATCGACGAATCCGCACCGCGCGATACCTTGTTGTTTTACTTCGCCGGACACGGCTCGCAATATCGCGACGACACGGCTTTCGACCAGTCGTCGGGCTATAACGGCACGATTCTGCCAACCGACGCGCGCGATCCCGAAGCGAACACGGCTGGCGATATCTTCGACAGGGAATTGAAAGCACGCAAGGACCGCGCGACCGCAAAGGGTGTCTATTTCGTTTCGATCTTCGACAGCTGCAATTCCGGCTCGGCGACGCGCGACGGTGCGGACTGGCAATCGCGCAGCGTCCCGCTACTCCAAGGTGCCCCGCCCAGCCGACCTGAGCCGCCAGCGCCGACTGGTCCGGGCGAAGGTTATTGGGTGCATCTGGCCGCTGCGCTAGACGGCGAACAGGCGAAGGAAGTCCGCAAGGCAGGCGCGGTTGGCAAATATGAGGGCGTGTTCACCAATGCATTGATCGAAACGATCAATGTCACGCCCTATAACAGCTTCGGCGACATCATCCGCGAGGTTCAGGCCAAGATAGCCGCGCAATTGCGCCCGTCGCAAACACCGGTGGGCGAAGGGACATTGTCGGCCTCTTTCGGCTCGGATGGCAGACGGGCAGTGATATTTACGGCAAAGCAGGCGGATGCCGGGATGGTACTCGATGCCGGACGCACATCAGGGATGACCGAAGGATCGCAATTCGCCCTGTTCGCTAGCGAGGCCGAGGCGTTGAAGCCCGGTGCCGCCGCGCTTGCCTCGGCGCGGATTGCCTCGGTCGAGGATAGCTCGGCAAAGCTTGTGTTCGATACGCCGGTCGTCCAAACGCTGCCGCCGCGGATGGTGGCGATCGAAACCGTCCATGCCTTTGGCGAAATGCGGCTGGGTATTGCTAACCAGATAAAGCAGCCAGCCGAACGCAAACTTGTGCAAACCGCGCTCGACGGTATCGATTTCGTCGGCAAAAATGCTGGTGCTCAGGCACAAATCGCCAGTGATCCGGCCCGGCCCGCCGAGGCGCAGTTGCTGGCGAGCGACGGGCAGGTGATCGGCGCGCTCGGCGCGGTAAGCGACCCCGGATTTGCCGAACGTTTGCGCGGAAAACTGAAAAAGATATTGCGCGTGCAGCAACTGCTGGCACTGCGCACCGACCCTAAAAACGCGAATGTGCGCTTTTGCATCGACGACAGCGATTATCCCGCCACTGCCGAAGCCTGTCCGGCTAAAGAAAGGCGCGGCAACATCCGTGTGCTGAAGCGAGGCGAAAAGGCCTTCGTCACCGTCCAGAACGAGGGCGAAAAGCCACGCTATATCTATGTTTTCGGCATCGACCCGAATTACGGCGTCGCGCTTATCATGCCTGCACCCGGTGGCAATGACTCCAGGGTTGCTCCGATGCGCGCGCACCGCATACCCGACGATCCGGTGGTGCCGACCAAGCTGGGCGCGCATCTGTTTGTCACCGTGGCGAGCGACGAGCCGGTCAACGCCGCCGCTTTCGAACAGGATGGCACCAACGCGCGAGGTTTGGCGTGTTCGAGTGCGCTCGAGCGGCTGCTGTGCGACGCCAACAAGGGCAAGACCAGCGCCGACGCTGCAAAGGTCGGCAACTGGACTGCGATTGTGGAAACCGTCTATGTCGAATGAGAGGGAACAGCGATGACGAAATACTGGGTCATATTCGGCTTGCTGCTGTCGGCGATTGCGTCAGCGCAAGTCGGCCAAAATCCGCCGCCCCTGCCTGAGGTTGCAGAAGAGGAAGACGAAAGGATCGTTGGCGGCGATCCCGCCGAACCCGGCACAGCTCCCTGGCAAATCCAGATTTACTCGACGGTCAAGTACAGCGCCGGCGACTTGGCAAAAGACAATAAGCTGCCGGATGGCCATCCTGACAAAATATACATCGCCAAACGCGACGATTATGAGCTTAGCCACCGCTGCGGCGGCTCGTATATCGGCGACGGCTGGATACTGACGGCAGCGCATTGTTTGAAGGTGCCCAAAGGTGGTAACTTCATGACCGACCGCCGCGTCCGCATGGGTACGCAAAATCTGAAAGCCGGGGGTGCGACATTTGCCATCGACACAGCGGTGAAGCATATTGGATACAGCGTCGGCAGGAATGACGTCGCGTTGATCAGGGTTCGCGATGACGGCCAGATCGCCAAACTGATCGCCGCAGGACGCCTTGAAAAGGTGCCGATGCATTTGGCCAGCGATCCCAAATTATACGCCAATGAAGAATTGCGCGTCACCGGATGGGGCTTCATGGGTAAGCGCGACAGGGATTCGTTCCAGCGGATGGACATCCGCGACCGGGTGCAGAACAACCCCGTTATCCTGAGGCAGGTTGCCATCAATTACCGCGACGACGCGGTATGCAAGAATGCGCCCGACTACAAGAAAATCTGGACCGCGAAAGGGCTGTGCGCCGGGTCGGCCGATCCGAGCAAGGACTCATGCATCGGCGATAGCGGCGGGCCGTTGACGCGGCTGCAGAACGAAAAGCGTGTGTTGGTCGGGGTGGTAGCATTCGGTATCGGCTGCGCCTTTGAAGGCATACCTGGCGTGTATATGCGCGTATCGGCATTTCAGGACTGGATAGCGAAGGCCAAGCTTCAGCCCAAAGGCCACTCCGAAATATAAAATGGCGGCGGAACGCGCACGCTCCACCGCCGCAAAAACGTTGACTATTTTTCTTCGGAACCGCGTTCTGTGCCGTCGCCCCGCTCGGTCGCATCGCCTTTTTCTTCGGCGTCGTCCATAGCTGCGTCTGCTGCATCGTCAGCCGCGTCGGTCGCATCGTCTTCGGCAGGAGCCATCGCGTCGGCTGCCGGTTCTTCGGCTACGGTTTCTTCGGTGACCACGGTTTCTTCGGGTTCAGCCGCCTTTTCGCCGCAGGCGGCAAGCGCCAATGGAGCGGATATCAGCATGATTGTGGTAAAAATCTTGCGCATGTTCATTCCCTTCCCTGTTGTTAGAAATAACTTTTTACACGAAACCTATGTCCTTTAGCAAACGCGAAAATTCGGGGTCATTTCGTACCGGGGTCAACAGCGGATCGTAGTACATCTGGATTAGTCCGCTATCACCCGCGGCGCGCGCCTCCTGCAAGGCCTTGATCGAGTTGGCCATATCGCCCCACTGCGCATAGACCTGTGCTTGCTGGTACAGGCTGTTGCTGCCATTTTCGGCCACCATCTCGCTAAACGCTTTTTCTGCCTGCGCGGCATTGCCCTTCCGCCTCGCAACGATAGCGAGTCCGCTCAGCCCGAACAGCCGGTTGGTTTCGGCAGTATAGAATGCCTCGGCTTCGTCGACCTTGCCCATCATATAATGGACATGCCCGATGACGGCATTGGAACCACTGGAATTTGGTTTCAACGCGAACGCGCGGTTGAGTGCTTTGAGCGCCTTCGGATAATCGCCGGCGGCGTAATGGATCGTACCGAACGTTCGGAATGTCCGCGCGTTCAACGGATCGAGCGCCAGCGACCGGGCTGCGGCATCATTGGCGGGACCAAAGCGCTTCAACCGCGTATTGAAAATCGCATAGCGGCTCAGGATATCGGCGTCGCCGCCGCCGAGCTTTAACGACGTCTCATAGGGCTGGCGTGCCTTGCGCATATCCATCTGGCCGAACGCCAGCGCAAATCCCAGCGCCGAATGGCCTTCGGCATATTCGGTTGCCAGTCTGACCGCCTGCCGAGCAGCGACGACCGACTGCCGGTACAGCGACTTCAAGTCGCCGCCATATTGGTTGGCGAGGATCGCAATCGAACGCGAACGCGCCGCATGTGCTGCCGCGTATTGCGAGTCCGCTTTTATGGCCTCATCGAATTTCGCCAGCGCGAGGCGGTCGCTGGCTTCGTCGGTGCCTGCGTCGAACAGATCCTTGCCGCGCAGATAGGCGTCGAACGCAACGACGCTTTCGGTGCCGCCCGTTTTTGCGATGTCCGGCTTTCCGGTGGTTGCGCCACCGTCGATTTGTGCCGACAATTGCGTTGCAATCGCCCCCGCAATTTCGCTTTGTACCTCGAAGATGTTTGCCATCGTCCGGTCGAAGCGCTGCGACCATTTCTCGAACCCGCTGCGGTCGATCAATCGCGTTGAAATTCTCACATTGTCGCCGTCGCGGCGAACGTCGCCTTCAAGCAAATAGGCCACCCGCAATTTCTGCATGATCGTTTTGACATCGCCCCCATGGTCGCGGAAGCTGTTCGAGGAAGTTTGTGCCGCTACTTGCAGCAGCGCATTGCGAGTCAGTTCGGACCGCACTTCGGCCGCCAGCCCGTCGGAGAAATAGGCCTGTTTCGGGTCGCTGCTCAGATTGTCGAACGGCATCACCGCGACGCTGGCTGCAGCCACTGATTTGCCACCCACCAGTCCGGTAAGCCAAGCGGCGCCGCCGAGTGCAGCGACACCCAGCACACTGCCGCCGACCAGCATCTGCCTGCGGTCGATAGCGGCGCGTTTTGGCCGGGCCGGGATGTGCTGATGCGCCGCATCACCGTGCAAAGCCGATACGGCGCGGATCAGGTTCTGCATTTCCGGGCTACCTGGCTTTACCTTCGCCGGTCGCGCGTCGATGACCTGAAACTGCCGGAACCCGAGCGGCGCTTCGCTTCCGTCGAGTGACAAGGGGACCAGACAGCGGCGGTCGCGCCCGCGCGTCGCCTCGTCATGCACCCAATGCGAATTGTTCGAAGTCGCTGACCACAAGACAACTATCGCCTTGGCCCGTTCGAGCGCGTCTTCGGTCGTCCGAGAAAAGCGGGCGCCGCCTTCGATCAACCCGTCCCACCACACCGAAAAACCGGTGTCCTCCAGCAAATTGATTATCGGCAAAGCGCGTTTCTGGTCGTCGCGCGAATAGCTCAGGAAAACGGTGGTTTCCCCAAGCTCGTCCGCAATGCCGTCCTGATTTTCGATCCCCATCCGTGTCGTTCGCCCGCCCAGAGAGTGCGACCCACTGATATGGCAATCTTATTGCTTCGCCACCTTTACACAAGTCATTTTACGAGGCTGCACCGTTGTAAACTAAAGACTTGTCGCAGTCGCAGCCGTTGCTAGGGTGGCGCAATGCGTAAAACAGCGGCTGCACTGTCACATTCGATTGGCTTGCCGCCGACGCGGCTGTGCATTGCAATTACCGGCCACCGCGAAATCAATGCCGCCTTTGCTGCCAACCGGGCTGAAATCGAAACTGCGCTGGCGGCTGTGTTCGAGACCGCCGACATGGTAGCCAGGATGACCAATGATGCAGTCGGGACGACACGTTTGCTATCCTTGTTATCGCACGGTGCCGATCTGATTGCGGTCGATCAGGCAATATCGCGCTCATGGGAAATCGTCGCGCCGCTGCCGTTCGGGCTCGATCTGAATATCGCAATCAATGCCGACCCGACAAGCGCCGGTGACGCGGAGGCTTTGTTGGCGAAGCAGCCGGTCACCGATCCGGCGCTCGCCAAAAGGGCAAGCCATATTCGCGAGGTTGCGGCGCGTGCCCAGCTTTTCGAACTCGCCGAAGAAGATGCGAAACTGGCGCAGCTCTATCTCGACATGTTGCGTTCGCCCGACGACCCGCTGGCCGAGCGTGCATTTACCAACCGTTCATCCGAACGCGTTGCCACGGCCGGTCGGGTGATGATCGAGCAGTCAGATATATTGGTCGCGATCTGGGACGGGGTGACTCCCGGCGGTATCGGCGGGACGCGGCATACGATATCGACAGCAGTCCATCTCGGTACGCCCGTAATATGGATCGACGCACGCGAACCGTCGGTGATGAGCATATTGCGTGCGCCCGAAGAACTGTTTGTCCTTGGCACCACTGCCCGGCCAGCGACCAGTGTGGAAATAGAACAATTGCTAACGGCGACAATCAGCTCGCCCGAGACGGACCAGAACGAGCGCGCAATCAATTTCCACACCGAGCAATGGCATTCGCGAAGCCACCGGCGCTTCCATGCCTATCGTCGTATCGAGGCTTTATTCGGCGGTGGTGGTTGGAGCAGGCTGGCCCAGCATTATGAAACCCCCGAAGCGATTGCCAGCGGCAGTGGTGCCGCGATATTGGCTGGCGCTCGCCAGTTGCCGGGCGGTGACACCATGTTCGCAGACAAGGTGGAAACCGACATCCTCCAGCGCTTTGCCTGGGCGGACGGCTTGTCGACCTATCTGTCCGATGCCTATCGCGGCGGGATGGTCACAAATTTTCTGCTCTCGGCTTTGGCGATCATTATCGGCGTTGCCTATCTCCCGTTGGCCTCTGTGGATGCCAAATGGCCGTTTGCGCTTGGCGAGTTGCTTTTGCTGGCGGCGATTTTGACGATTACGACAATCGGGCGCAAACGCCGCTGGCATGGACGCTGGTTCGAAACCCGCCGCGTCGCCGAATATTTCCGCCATGCGCCGATCATGCTGTTGCTGGGCGTCGCTCGCGCATCGGGTCGCTGGCCGCGCGGTGCCGATACCGAATGGCCCGAACATTATGCGCGCGAGGTTTTGCGCGAACTGGGGCTGCCGTCCGTGGTTGTGGGGCAGGATTATCTGCGCAACATGCTCGACCATTTGTTGCGCGATCACGCCGAAAGCCAGCGGCTATACCATGAGGCGAAAGCGCAAAAGCTGACTCGGGTGCATCATGGATTGGACAAGCTGTCCGAACGTTTATTTACGCTCGCAGTGCTATCGGTATCGACCTACTTATTGCTCATCCTGTTGGGCGGTCTGGGGCTGGCGCCGGAAAGCTGGGCGAACGATTTGTCGAAGACCTTTACTTTTCTGGGCGTCATATTGCCCGCTTTGGGTGGTGCCTTTGCGGGCATTCGCTATTTCGGCGATTTCGAACGCTTTGCGGCGATTTCAGAAATAACGGCTGAAAAACTGGACGCTGTTGAGGCGCGGATTGCGATCCTGCTAACGGCGCCCGACGGCGAGCTTCGCTATTCGCAAATCGCCGATCTCGCACATGCTATCGACGATATTGTCGTTACCGAAATCGAAAACTGGCAATCGGTGTTCGGCAGCAAGCAGATTGCCGTGCCGGTTTGACCGCTATGCCGGTTGTGCTAGATGCCGCAAACGATTTGGAGGATTTCTAATGCGCGCATCACTGCCCCTGTTGATAGTTGCTACGGTGTTTTTGGCGACACCCGTTATCGCCGACAAGAAAGATAAATTGCAACAGGCACGTCCGCCTGTTTTCGAGGCATTGATCAACTGTCGGACGATCGCCGACCCGCAAGCACGGCTCACCTGCTACGATACCAAAGTCGCGGCGATGGACGAGGCCGAGAAAAACGACGAACTGGTGCTTGCTGACAAGGAAACCATGAAGGAAGCGCGGCGCGGCCTGTTCGGCTTTTCACTCCCCAAGCTCAAGTTATTCGATAACGCCGATGGCAAAAACGAGGACGTGAGCGAGTTGGCAGCGAAAATAACCTCCGCCTATCAGGCTAATCCCGGCAAATGGACGGTGATCCTCGATACGGGCGCGCGCTGGGTCCAGATCGACACGCAAGTGCTTGCGCGCGATCCGAAACCGGGAATGGACATCACGATCCGGCCCGCGACAATGGGTAGCTATTTTGCCAGAATCGGCGGCCAGCGCGCGCTCCGGATGAGGCGAGTGAACTAGGGTCAAGACCTGTTAAATCCGCCTTCGAGACTCTTCGACTGCCTGCAAGGCAGGCGCTCAGGACAGGCTTTGCTGCGTTGGCAAGCCTTGACCTAGAACCACTAGGCCTTGGGTTCGCCGCCTGGCATTGAACAAAATGGCCTCAAACCCCCAAGCCGATATTTGTCGGTTCACGGCCTTATTACATCAACACACGGCGGACCCGCAGCTTTTCCCTTTTGCGAATCGGCGTCGGCTCGGTCAGCGGGCGAACCGCGTAATGGCGATGTTTCGGGTCGGTGCAGCTAGCGGCCTCGCTCTGCTCTGACTCACGGGCAAAGGCTGTTTCGGGCGCAAGCACCGCACCGAAAAACACCATGCCAGAGGCAAATATCGCTAACTGTCCCCTCATAGGCAAAGGTTGCGCTAAACAAGCTTTCTGAACGATGAACGCCAACAGCTTTTTCCTTGATTTTCAGGTCACGTCTGAAAAAATGGTGGGCGCTAACGGGCTCGAACCGCTGACCCTCTCGGTGTAAACGAGATGCTCTACCAACTGAGCTAAGCGCCCCCACGGGATGAGCGCATCTGCCAAAGCAAAGCGCATTTGGCAAGTGCTATCAGCCGGCCCGCGTCGAATGCCGCTGCGCCGCGGCGAAATAGTCTTCGAGCTTCGCCGCAACCTCGTCGGACAATATGATGAATACGCGCCGCGCATCGTCGGGGTCGTGTCGGCGGAGCAGCATTCCGCTTTCGGTCATCGCGGTGATCCAGCGCAAAGCCGTGGTCGGCGGGACAGCCGCGGCGATGCACAGGCTCGATACCGATACGTTGCGCTGCTCCAGTCGCGCTGCCATCAGGTCGAGCAAGATATCCCACGCTGGATCGGCAAACAGTTCAGCATCGAAAAAGCTGTCGCGCAATCGGCGGAGCTTGATCATCTCGCGGATGTTCCTGGCGTTAATTGTGGTCGGTTCCGCTGCCGGTTCGCGCGTCGCAAACGGCTGAAACCCACTAACCGGAGCGGGCCGGAACGAGACGGGCTTGTCCGCCAGACCCGGTCTGCCCTCGCTGTCTGCCATTCGCGACAATGTGCGCGCGAACTCGGCAAGCTCGTCGCTGATCCGGTGCAGCGAGCCGAACTCCACCTCGCGGTTCCTGTCATGCAGTCGCTCCATCGCGCCCCGTCCATAAGCTCCGGCCAAAATCGGTATCGCCTCGACATCGTCGGCATCGACCAGAAAATGGCATCGGAGTTGTGGTAATGCGGCGTAGGCCACATCCAACCCGTCCATATCGGTCCAGACCAAAGCAGTGCTGCGACAGATATCGAGATATCGCGCTATTTCGGATAAGGAATCCTGAGGCCGGTCGGTTTCGGAGCAAAGGTCGACCAGCAGAAAATCGGTTTCGTCCGCGTATATCTCGTCAACGACTATGCAACCTGCCAGTGTCGCCAGCGCCGCGAGTTCGCCCGCGCGTGCCGTCCCGCTGCTCCAAACCCTCGCTGATCGGCGCGGCCCGGTGGATTCGCCGAAGAGATTATCTTTGTTCAAATCGCTGCCTCCCGAGCATATGATCTAATGCAATTCTGCGGAACAATCACGCGCCTTCGACGATTGGCATAGGTTCTGAATCAATCCACAATGGATGATTTATTTCAATCGGAACTGGCGGTTTGCATGGGAACCTGCAAGCCGCTAATCGAATTTCATCACGGGCTGGTTCAACGGCTCTGCAAAATCTTTGGGAGTGTCATGCGTGAAGACGGGAAAAATGTTGGGTGGAGCCTTGGTGCTCATGCTTTCGGGGGTATCAATGGCTGCGGTTGCTGAGGCGAAGTCGGTGAAGACCGCTGCGGCGGAACCGGTGTTCCTGCAACCCTGGACGGGGCCGTATGAAGGTGTGCCGCCGTGGGATCAGGTCAAGGTTTCCGAATTCCCCGCCGCGTTCAAGGCCGCGATGGATTCGGCGCAGGCCGAGTTCGACGCTATGCTGTCAGCTTATGAACCGATCACCTATCAAAACACGATCATTGCCAACGAACTGACGGGGCAGAAGATCGACCGGTTGTTTTCGGTGTGGGGCGTCCATTCGTCCAACCTTTCGAACGATCAGGTGCGCAAGATCCAGGGCGAGTGGGAGCCCAAGATCAGCGAATTTTTCTCGAAAATGTCGCTCGACGCCCGTCATTTCCAGCGGGTCAAATATCTTTATGACACCCGTGCGCAATTGAACCTTGATGCCAAGCAAATGCGGTTGCTCGAGCGGACATACGACTCGATGGTGCGCAACGGAGCGATGCTGAACGCGGCTAAAAAAGCTGAAGTGATCGCGATAGAAACCGATCTGGCTAAACACTTCTCCGAATTTTCAAACAAGGTTCTGGCCGATGAGGAAACCTATATCCTGATCGCGGACGAGGCCGAACTGGCCGGCCTGCAACCAAGCTTTGTCGCGGCGATGAAGGCGGCGGCGGAAGCCAAGGGCAAGACCGGATGGGCGGTGGTGAACACTCGTTCGGCGGTCCAGCCGTTCCTCGAAAATTCGACCAACAGACCTTTGCGCGAAAAAATCTGGCGCGCTTTTGTCGGACGCGGCGACAACAACGACGCCAACGATACAGCGGCCACCATCGCTGCTATCCTGAAGTTGCGTCAGGCGCGGGCGCAGTTGCTCGGGTTCGAAACACATGCGCATTACCGGATGGCCGACACGATGGCGAAGACGCCCGAACGGGCGATGGAGCTGATGATGAAGGTCTGGCCAGCCGCGGTGGCGCGTGTTGGCGAAGAGGTCGCCGACATGCAGAAAATCGCCGATGCCGACAAGATCACCATCGAGCCATGGGATTATCGTTTTTATGCCGAGAAGGTCCGCAAGGCCAAATACGACCTCGACCAGAACGAGCTGAAGCCCTATTTCCAACTCGACAATATGGTCGCTGCGATGTTCGATGCGGCGGGCAAGCTTTATGGCTTAAAATTCACCGAAAACACCGGTACCGTGCCGGTCTTCGAACCAAGCGTTCGCACCTTCGATGTCTCGCGCGACGGGAAGCCGGTCGGGCTGTTCTATCTCGATAACTTTGCGCGCGCAGGCAAACGATCGGGCGCGTGGATGACGACCTATCGGGGGCAGAACAAGCTGTCGGGCAAGAATAATCTGGTGTTGGCGTCGAACAACAATAATTTCGTGAAAGGCGCAGCCGGCGAACCGACGCTTATCAGCATCGACGATGCGACGACTTTATTCCACGAATTCGGTCACGCGCTCCATTATCTGAGCTATGACATTACCTATCCCGGCCTCGGCGGGACACCGCGCGACTTTGTCGAATATCCCTCACAGGTGAACGAGAACTGGCTGCTCACGCCTTATGTGCTGAACACATATGCGAAGCATTATAAGACAGGCGAGCCGATCCCGGCGGCCTTGGTCGACAAGATCAAGGCGAGCGATACCTTCAACCAGGGCTTTGCCACGGTCGAATATCTCTCGAGCGCCATTGTCGATATGAAGCTTCACCACCGCACGACGCCAGTTACCGATCCCAAGGCGTTCGAGCGCGAAGCATTGGCCGAAATCGGGATGCCCAAGGAAATGGTGATGCGTCACCGCCTACCGCAATTCAACCACCTGTTTTCGTCCGACGCCTATTCGGCCGGCTATTATAGCTATCTATGGTCGGAAACGATGGATGCCGACACCTGGGCGGCGTTTGAGGAGAAAGGCGACGTCTGGGACAAGGCAACGGCTGAAAAATTCCGGACCGTCATCCTGTCGACCGGCAATGAAACCGACCGGCTTGAAGCCTATCGGGCATTCCGGGGCCGCGATCCCGAGGTCAAATATATCCTGAAGAAGCGCGGTTTTCCCACCGGCGAGTAAGCCACAAAAAGATATGCTCTCCTCCTTCAATGAAAGAGGAGAGCATCAAGACCGACCGGCGGGGTCGCAAGTCGCCGGTCGGCATTGTGGTCGCCGGGGCGCAGTTTCATGTAAATTGAAGCGGCCCCCCGAGTCTTTTACGTATCAGTGTTATATAACTATGCTATGCAAATTGTCAACCGGATTGCGACTGGAGAGGGCCGATACCAAAGCGTAACGCCATGGATGCAGCGCAGACCCGCGCCGATATTCTTGCCAAAGCCACAGAGTTATTTGCGCGCCAAGGCTATACCGCGACATCGGCACGCGAGATTTCGGCGGCGGCCGGGGTCACGATTGGTGCGCTGTTCCACCATTTCGGGTCGAAGCTCGGTCTGTTCGAAAGCGTCTTCGAAGCGCTCGAGATGGAACTCGATGCCAACGCCAAGGCTGCTTCGAACCCCGAACATGGGTTTGGGCCGCTAGAGACGTTCTTGGCAGGGGTGCGCCAGTCGCTCGACCTTGCCGAACGAAGCGATTTCCACCGGATCGTTTTTGTCGAGGCGCCAGCGGTTTTCGGCCAGGACAAATGGCGCGAGATCGACGCGCGGCTGGGCCTGAAAACGGTGATGCGCGGGACGCAGGCGTTGATGGCCGCAAACGTGATAGCGATGCGTCCTGTCAAGCCGGTTGCGGTCCTGCTGATGGGTGCGATGAACGCTGCCGGCTTTGCGATTGCGCGCGGCGAAGACGGCATTGACAAGGACGGTTTGGTCGATGCACTTCGTTCGCTATTGTGCGGCCACGGGGCGGACAAAGGATAGAAATCACCATGACCGTCGAAGCACTTCGCACCCCCCATGACCGTTTCGCCGACATCCCCGATTTCGATTATCCGGTGGGTTATGTGGATGATCTGCCCGGATATGAAGGCTTGCGGGTCGCTTATGTCGATGCAGGGCCGAAGGATGCAAAGCGAACCTTTTTGTGTTTGCACGGCGAACCAAGCTGGTCGTTCGTCTACCGCCGGATGATTCCGGTGTTCCTCGAAAGCGGTGCGCGTGTGATCGCGCCGGACCTGCTGGGCTTCGGACGGTCGGACAAGCCGATCAGGCAGTCAGATTATAGCTTCGATTTCCATCGCAACTATCTGCTCGCGCTGGTCGAGCGGCTCGATCTCGTGAACATTACGCTGGTGGTGCAGGACTGGGGCGGGTTGCTCGGGCTGACATTGCCGGTGGATGCGGCTTTCAAGGTACGGCTGGAGCGGCTGATCTTGATGAACACCGGGCTTGGCACGGGTGGCTCCCCGGGAGAAGGGTTTCTGGCATGGAAGAATTACGCGATGTCGACCCCCGACCTCCCCATCGGCGCGCTGATCGCTCGCGCTACACCCCACCTGACGCCGCAGGAAATTGCCGCTTATGATGCACCATACCCGTCGCGGGAGTATAAGGCCGGTGCGCAGATATTCCCGGCGCTGGTACCGGTCTCTCCCGATATGGCGGGGGTCGAGGTCAGCCGCGCGGCAGCGGCGTTCTGGACCAACGAATGGCAGGGCAAGAGCTTCATGGCGATCGGTATGGCCGACCCCGTTTTGGGGCCGCCCGCAATGATGAAATTGCACGGACTCATCGCTGGCTGCCCGCCGCCGATGGAGGTCGAGGGCGGCGGCCATTTTGTTCAGGAATGGGGTGAGCCGATTGCTCGCGCCGCGCTGGAAAGCTTCGGCGGCGTTTAGACCGCGACCGGCATCGCCGTCGAACTTCCACGATACCAGAACATTGGCCCGTTGGGTTGCGACATGCTTGCGGCTAATGGCAAGGCAGTATCGCAAAAGGCACATTCGGCGGTCGAGCGGCCGATATGCCAGTGTGTGTGTCCGCAGGCCGGGCAGTGGTTGACTGTATCGCTGTGATACAGCTGGGCAAAGCTGCGCCTAGTCACATTTCTCGATGCGATATCAGCAAAAACATTCTTTTCCATGTACATCTGAAGTCTCCATGAACCTGAGAATCGTAACTGGTCCGCGATAATGTCTTTGGCCTCTGCGGGCCTTGAGGATGAAAACGGCGTTGTCGTTAAAATGTTCCTTGCATTTCGCCGGACATGATATTATGATGATATCATAATTAATGGGAGGTCCAAATGACTGAAGCTTCGAATAACAATCTCAACGCCAGCAGCGAACGGCCCGCCCGCGCGTTTAGCGGCTATCTTGCGCTCGCTCTGATGCTGGCGGCGCTTGGCTGGGGCGGTGTGGCGATTGTCGACATGATTTCGAAAGGTGAGGGTTATGTTACCCTGAGCGACATATTGGAGGTTGTCGGCGCGGTGTCGGTTTTCACCCTGTTGTCGGCTGGCTTCTACATGATCCAGCCAAACCAGGGTGTGTCGATCACGCTTTTCGGCGCCTATCGCGGCACCGACAGGAACGAGGGTCTCCGCTGGGTTTGGCCGTGGATGGGCAAATCCAAGATATCGCTTCGCGCCAACAACCTGATTTCCGAAAAGATCAAGGTCAACGATTTGCGCGGCAACCCTATCGAAATGGCAGCGCAAGTCGTCTGGCGCGTAACCGACACCGCGCAGGCCTTGTTCGATGTCGACGATTACAAGGCGTTCGTGCTCGCCCAGATCGAGGCCGCGGTGCGGACCATCGGCGCGCGTTACCCCTATGACGATTTCGCGCATCAGGAAGTGACTTTGCGTGGCAATCACGATCAGGTCGGCGGCGAGTTGCGAAGCGAGTTGATGGAACGGCTGCGAGTCGCGGGCATCACTGTCGATGAGTGCGGTTTTACGCACCTTGCGTACGCGCAGGAAATTGCCGGTGCGATGCTCCGCCGTCAGCAGGCCGAGGCGGTTGTCGCCGCGCGCAAGACTTTGGTCGAAGGCGCGGTCGGCATGGTCGAAATGGCGCTTGAGATGCTGTCCGCCAAAAATGTAGTCGAACTCGACGACGAGCGCCGTGCAGCGATGGTCTCAAACCTGATGGTCGTGCTTTGCGGCGAACGTGATACGCAGCCGGTGGTCAATACCGGCACGCTGTACAGCTAAGGACGGCGCATTGGCTGCTCCACAGAAAAAGGCCTTCCCCCTCCGTCTCGATCCGGCGTTATTTGCCTGCATCGAGCGATGCGCGGCCGCCGATTTCCGAAGCGCCAATGCCGAAATCGAGGTTTTGCTGCGCGAGGCATTGGCCAGACGCGGGCTTAAAGTAGGGGTCAGCGAAACGCCACGGCGCGGTCGACCGCCTAAAGAGGAGAGCCAAGCCTAAATCGGGCGGACACCTTTGGTATCCGCCCGATATGGTCTATGGTCTATTTCTTGAACAGCATTTCGCCGAGAAGGCTGCTCGACAAGATCTTGCGGAACTTGCCGCGATTGCCCGACTCGGTCGCCATCTGGCTATCGTTCTTCTTCACGAACTCGCGAAACGCTTCGTCTCGGCGCATCGATTCGGCTGCATCGGGCATTTTTGCGTACATTATCATCAGGTACAGATCAGGTTCGCCCTCACGCGGATATAGGTTTGCCCAAACCTTATAGTCCGTAATCCAACCCTGAGCCTTGGCAAATTCCTGATTCTTGCGCCATTCCTTCGCAAGATAATTGGCATATTCAACGCCGCCGCCATCGATGATGTCGATCCCGGTGACATCGGCGAAATCGCCATAATCGAGCGGGTAATTTTGCGAGGCGGCGGGCGCTGCGATAGTAAACGCCAAAGGAACGGCCAGCAGGGCCGCGAACATCGATTTTCTCATGACTTTTCCTCCGTTGGTTACGGCCAGCCGAGTGGCCGTCCGGTTAACCTGTCGCTCAATATGGCGACCCTCAAAGTGAGGAGGACAGGATGCATGAGAAACTGCGCCCGAAAGTGATTCGAGTCAAAAAATAAATGTATTCAATGGGGTATATGCATTTTGTTATAGGCTATGTAGCCCTTTTTCACTCATCAACGTAAACCGCAACCACCTTCTCCCCCGCGCTTGTCGCCTTGCCGCGATACATACCCGGCGTGTTGAAGCTGAACGTTCCGGTGCCGTCGGGAGCGGCAACAATCACACCACCGGTTCCACCCAACAGACCAAGCTCTTTGATCACATGGTCGGCGGCGGTCTTCGAATCCTCGCCCAGCATTCGCATCCGCGCACAGATTTCGTGGGCCACGCCCAAGCGAATAAAGAACTCACCCGCGCCGGTGGCGCTGATCGCGCACGCCCTGTTATCGGCGTAGTTGCCCGCGCCGATGATCGGCGAATCGCCGATGCGGCCCCATCTTTTGCCCGTCAGACCGCCGGTAGAGGTGCCCGCCGCAACATTGCCGTCGCTATCGACCGCGACCGCGCCGACGGTTCCGTATTTGAGATCGACATCGTACCAGCCCAATTTCTTCGCCTTCAACTCCTCAAGCTGCCGCCACCTTTCGGGGGTGGCGAAATAGTCTGAGCTGACCTGTTCCAGCCCCTGCTCACGGCTGAATTCATCTGCGCCTTCGCGGGACAGCATTACATGCGGGCTTTTCTCCATGACCGCGCGGGCGAGCAGAATCGGGTTCTTCGTATAGCGCGCGCCGGTGACAGCACCTGCGCCCATCGTCTTGCCGTCCATGATCGACGCATCAAGCTCGTTCACGCCCTTATAGGTGAACACGGCTCCCTTGCCCGCGTTGAAATTTTCGTCATCCTCCATGATCATGATCGCGGCGGAAACCGCATCCATCGCGCTGCCGCCCTTTTCGAGCACCGCCGAACCAGCTTCAAGCGCGCGGTTCAGGCCCGCGCGCGCGGCGGCTTCTTTTTCAGGCGGCATCTTGTCGCGCACCATCACGCCCGCACCACCGTGAATGACCAGAGTCCATTTCTTTTCGGTCACGTTCTTGTCCTTTTCATCATGGTGACCCGGATGGGCATTGGCGATAGTGCCGACCGATAGTATCAGCAGCAACCAGATGCGAATGATTTTGGTGGGCATGGGCAAAGCCTTTTTACGGAATGCGGTTTGTCTGGAAAGAGCCTGCCATTATATTGCTAAAAGGAAAAAGGGAAAAAGTAATAAGGGCGAAGCCCATGTTGCAACTATCGCAATCCACCTTTGAGGCAAACGGCTTTGGAACCGCTGCGCGACCTCTTATTTCTTATAGCAAAAATCTTCGATTTCCGAATACCGGCAAGCAATTGCCTTAGCCGCACCCCGCCTCTATATCTCCCTTATGTCCTCCATCCGCCCGTGGCGCGATATCGCGCGTCGTCACTCCCGCCAGATCATGGTCGGCAATGTTCCCATCGGCGGCGATGCGCCGATTGCGGTACAAACGATGACAAATACGCTGACCAGCGACCCCGGCGCTACAATCGACCAGATCAGGCGTTGCGAAGAGGCGGGCGTCGATATCATCCGCGTGTCATGCCCCGATGTGGAGAGCACGGCTGCGCTGGCGCAGATCGTCCGCGCTGCCAATGTGCCGATCGTGGCCGATATTCATTTCCACTATAAGCGCGCGCTCGAGGCGGCGGATGCCGGCGCGGCCTGCCTGCGGATCAATCCCGGCAATATCGGCTCGGCAGAGCGCGTGAACGAGGTGGTCAATGCCGCCAAGGCCAATGGCTGCGCGATCCGCATCGGCGTGAATGCTGGGTCTTTGGAAAAAGACCTGCTCGAAAAATATGGCGAGCCTTGTCCCGAGGCGCTGATCGAGAGCGCGCTCGACCATATCAAGCTTTTGCAGGACCGCGATTTCCACGAGTATAAGGTCGCGGTGAAGGCGAGCGACGTATTCCTGGCGGTTGCCGCTTATATGGGGCTCGCCGAGGCGGTTGATTGTCCGCTCCATCTGGGGATTACCGAAGCGGGCGGGCTGATTGGCGGGACTGTCAAATCCTCGATCGGCATGGGAAATCTGCTCTGGGCAGGCATCGGCGACACGATTCGTGTGAGCCTGTCGGCGGAACCCGAAGAGGAAGTCCGTGTCGGCTACGAAATCCTGAAATCATTGGGCTTGCGAACCCGCGGCGTCCGCGTGGTCAGTTGCCCCTCCTGTGCGCGGCAGGGCTTCGACGTCATCCGTACCGTCCAAAAGCTCGAGGACGCGCTCGGCCATATCAAGACCCCGATGTCGCTCTCGGTCCTCGGCTGCGTCGTCAATGGACCCGGCGAAGCGCGCGAGACCGATATCGGCATCACCGGCGGCGGCAACGGCAAGCATATGGTGTTCCTGTCGGGCGTCACCGACCATCATGTGCAGGACGCCGACATGATCGGGCATATTGTCAAGCTGGTCGAGGCCAAAGCGGCGGAGATCGACGCGGGTACGAGCGTGAGCATGGACACGCTGCACGGGAAGGCGGCTTGAGCCCTTCAATACGCGGCGCCGTCCGCGACGACCTCCCGCTTATCGCGCAATTTATTCGCGATCTTGCTGAATATGAGCGGCTTTCGCATGAGGTGCGCTTTGACTTGGCAGCGCTGGGTGAACGCCTATTCGGGCTGCGCCCCTATGCCGAGGTTCTCATCGGCGAGATTGATGGCGCGCCGCAGGGCTTTGCCTTGTTCTTCCACAATTTCTCGACCTTCGAGGGGAAGCCCGGCGTGTATCTGGAGGACTTGTTCGTCCGGCCTGAAGCACGCGGCTTGGGGCTGGGCAAGGCTCTACTCAAACGCCTCGCGGAAATCGCCATCGAGCGCGACTGCGCGCGTCTGGAATGGTGGGTGCTCGACTGGAACGAGCCGTCGATTTCCTTGTACAAATCGCTGGGTGCCAAGCTCATGGATGAATGGACGGTGATGCGTGTCGATGGCGACGCGCTGACCGGTCTTGCTGGGCAGTCGTGAAATATTGGCTTCTGGCTCTGGCGCTGGCCTTACCGCTGGCACCAGTGCACGCCGACAGAGCATTGGAGGGCCATGCAGAAGCACGGCCATTTATCGAGAGTGCCGATGCGAAACGTGCGCTGGCCGATGCGTTGCAAGCCGCCGCTGTCGATGGTCGCAAAGTGATCATTATTATGGGCGCTAACTGGTGTCATGACAGCCGCGCTCTCGCAGGCTGGTTTGCGACCCCGCGTTTTGCGCAGGTGCTCGGGCGGCATTATCAAGTCGTCTATATCGACGTCGGCAATCCGCAACTGGGCAAGGGTCGCAATCTCGATATTGCCAAAAGCTTTGACATCAAAAAGATGAGGAATACGCCGGTGGTGTTGATGCTGTCGGCAGACGGCAGATTGCTGAACAGCAAAAAAGATGCCGTAAGGTGGCGCAATGCAGCGAGCCGAAGCGAGGATGAAATTTACCGCTATTTTGCGGATTTCAGAACGGATCAGAAATAAATGTCGATATAGTCGTTTCGTGCCGCAGTTTCTGCTGCCGCCACGTCGGCGATGCGGCGCCGCCTAGCGACGATTATACGGTTGTGGTTCGCGGTCGTGGCTATTGCCAAGCGCCATGGCTATCTTCCTAAGCCATACTTCGCGACCGGGTTCTTTATTGCTGTTATTCCTTTAGCCGATTTTGCGCTTTTTGGCTAACAGGGTTTCCATGTCAGAGCCGCACCAGCGTCCGTTCATCCCGTTTCTGATCGCTTGCGCAGGGATCGGCACCTTCTCGCTGATGGATGCGGCGATGAAGGATCTGTCTATTGCGATGGGGGCTTATAACGCGGTGATCTGGCGTAATATGCTGGGATCGCTGTTCATGGGCATATTGTTCGTCGCCAGTCGCCAGCCTTGGCCGCACATTGATGTGCTTAAACTGCATTTGTGGCGCAGCATCGTGGTGGCGGTGATGGCGGTCAGTTTCTTCTGGTCGTTGACCAAATTGCCATTAGCCGAGGCGATCGGGTTGAGTTTCGTCGCTCCGGTGATCGCGCTCTATCTGGCTGCCGTCATGCTAGGTGAAGTTATCGGCAAGGCGGCGATATTGGCGTCAGTTTCAGGCGTTTTGGGTGTGGGGATCATTATCGCCGGGCGGGTGAGCGGCGGTTACACCACCGATCATCTCTGGGGTGCAGCAGCAGTGCTATTTTCGGCGGTCGTCTTTGCCTATAATCTCATCCTGGCACGGCGGCAGGCGCAGCTGGCCAAGCCCATCGAGATCGCTTTTTTTCAGAACCTGTTTGTTGCGGTCACATTGAGCTTTTTCGCGCCTTGGTTTTTGGTGCCGATACCGATTTCGCTGGCCCCGATGCTGGCAGGCGCGGCGGCGCTGGCGATCCTGTCGCTGCTCTTGCTCAGCTGGGCTTACGCGCGCGCCGAGGCGCAGATCCTGATTCCCGTCGAATATACCGCCTTTGTCTGGGCGGCGGCGTTCGGCTGGCTGTTCTTTGCCGAGCCGGTCACACTGCCTGTGCTGGCTGGAACCGCGCTGATTGTCACCGGCAGCCTGATTGCTGCCCGCGCCAAGCCGGAGCCCGTCGCAGCGGTCACACCCGCCGAGGCTGTTTAGGCGGCGAGCGCCGAATAAATCATGGTCTTGATTTCGCGCCGAACGGGGTAAGTGCTCGATGGCATCAACTGGGTCATGAAGATCATGATGATGTCCTCGACTGGATCGACGAAGAAGGCGGTCGAATACATCCCGCCCCAATAGAAATCGCCGGTCGAGCAGGGCGTAAGCGTCGCCGCGCTGTCGATGGTGGTGGCAAAGCCAAGGCCGAAGCCGATTCCCGCCATTTCCGCCTCGCTGAACAGCGACTTCGACAATTGGGTCAGGTCCTTGCCGTCGGGTAGGTGGTTTGCGGTCATCAGTTCGAGCGTGTGGGGGCTGATGATTTGCACGCCGTCCAATGCGCCGCCATTCAGCAGCATTCGGCAGAAACGGTGATAATCGGCGACAGTCGAGGCCAGCCCGCCGCCGCCCGAGTTGAACGCCCAGCCTTTGGTCCACAGACTCTTTGCCCCAGCCTCGTCAAACAGCTTCATTTTCGTGCTTGGGTCGAACGCGAAGCATTGCGGGATACGCGACGCCTTGTCGGCCGGGACGGTGAAGAAGGTGTCACCCATACCCAAAGGCGCAAAAATATGTTCGCTGAAATAGTCGGCCAGTGATTGCCCGCTGATGCGTTCGATCAGGATGCCAAGCACATCGGTAGATACCGAATAATTCCACTGGCTGCCGGGATCAAACTCGAGCGGAATTTGCGCGAGCGTGTCGATGAAGCTTTGCGAGCTGTTCTTGTTCCAGCTCTCGACATCGGTCTTGCGGTACGCCGCATCGACATTGCTTCGTTCCTGAAAACTGTAAGTGAAACCCGCCGTGTGCCGCAGCACATCGACGATGCGCATCGGCGCGGACGGCGGGCGGGTAACGAAAGGTACATTGCCGCCACCAGCAACGAACACGCCGAGCTTGACAAATTCCGGGATATATTTGGCGACCGGATCGGTCAAAGCGACCTTGCCCTGCTCGACCAGTTGCATGAACGCGACAGAGGTGACCGGTTTGGTCATCGAGGCGATGCGGAAAATCGCGTCGTCGGCAACGCCAGATGACCAGCTATGCGCGATATCGTCGCCGCGACCGACCAACAGCGACGCGAAGGGCAGCTTGCCGTTATCCAGATAGCGAGTCTGGATATGATCGCTGATCCGCTGCAAGCGGTCGGGGAGGAAACCTAGCTCTTCGGCGCTCATACCGCTGTTTGTCCCGTCATTTGCCGCGTCACCGGATGCGAACTCGACAGCCCGCCATCTACCGCGATGGCTTGTCCGTTGACATAACTCGCCTGATCGCTGGCGAGGAATAACGCCACATTCGCGAGTTCTTCGGGTTGTGCGCCGCGACGCAAGGGATTGAGGCGGCCAATCTTCTCGGTTACGCCCTTGTCTCTGGCATAATCGAATGTCGGCTTGGTCATGCCGGTCTCGGTGAGACCGGGGCAGATCGCGTTGCAACGGACGTTTGTGCCCGACAATTGCTGCGCGCTGACCTTGGCGAGATTGATCACGCCTGCTTTCGACGCCGAATAAGGCGGTCCGCCCGCGCCTGAGCGGATTCCAGCGACGCTAGCAGTCAGGATGATCGAACCGCCGTTTCCTGCAT
This sequence comes from uncultured Sphingorhabdus sp., assembly GCA_964591835.1. GTDB lineage: Bacteria > Pseudomonadota > Alphaproteobacteria > Sphingomonadales > Sphingomonadaceae > Sphingorhabdus_B. The sequence goes on from CAZQBS010000003.1 coordinate 65,080, forward strand.
CGACCATCGCCTTTCCGGCATGTTTGACCATCAACCAGGGGCCGATGAGGTTGACGCGCAGCACGCTGGTGAAATTCTCGACAGTGTTGTCGAAAATTCCCTCCATGCCCCCCGAAATCCCTGCATTGGCAAAGGCGATGTCGATCTGGCCGTGAAGCTCAAGCGCCTTCGCGACAATCGCCGCGACATCGGCTTCGTCACCCGCATCCATTTGCACAGCCGTTGCGGCATTGCCAATCATCGCTGCGGTTTCTTCAACCGCTAGGTTGAGGTCACCGAGCACAACCTTTGCCCCTTCTTCGGCAAAGCGGATCGCCGACGCGCGGCCTATCCCTGACCCAGCGCCGGTGATGATCGCTATTCTGCCTGCCAGTGCACCGCTCATACCACCACGCCTCCGTCGATGACAATCGTCTGGCCGGTCATAAAGCTTGACGCTTCGGACGCCAGAAATACGGCAGCACCGGCAATTTCGCGCGGCTCACCGATGCGGCCCATCGCGGCGCTAGCGGTCGACTGTTTCAAATTCTCCGGATTTTCCCACAACGCCTTGGCAAAATCGGTTTTGACCAATCCAGGCGCGATAGAATTGATCCGCACATTGTCGGGGCCATATTCACGCGCCAAATTCTTCGTCATCTGGATGTCAGCGGCCTTGGTGATTGCATAGGCTCCCAAGATTGACGAACCGCGCAGGCCGCCAATCGACGAGACGATCACTATCGAACCAGATTTCCGCCCGATCATCTCGGGCGCGACCATCTGGATCAGCCAGTGCTGCGAGACGATATTATGATCGAGCGTCTTGCGCAGTTGCTCGTCGGTGATCGTCGCCATCGGCCCGTAATGCGGGTTCGATGCTGCATTGCAAACGAGGATATCGACCTTGCCGAAGGTTTTGCGGGTTTCGTCGACCAGATTTTGCAAAGTTTCCTTTGCCGACAGGCTCGATCCAACCGCTATCGCCGCGCCTGGGTGCTTGGCGTTGATGCCGGCCGCCACTTCCTCGCAGCGACCGATATTACGGCTGGAGATTGCCACCTTGGCACCGTGATCGGCCATCTCCTCGGCAATCGCTTGGCCGATGCCGCGCGACGAGCCGGTGATGATGGCGACTTTTCCGGACAGATCGAATAAGGACATTGCTTTCTCCTATGCTCCGGCCTTGACCGCAAAACCCCATGCCGCTTCGGCCAGCGGGAACACCCGTTCCGCCATCGCCTGCGCGTGCGCCGAGCTGGCCGTGCCGTCGATGACTCGCTTCTTGATACCCTGGATGATCCCCGCCAGCCGGAAAAAATTATAAGCGAAATACCAGTTCATGTCGGGAACGCCATCCCGTCCCGTCGCGGTGCAATAACGCTGCGTCATTTCATCCAGTTCGGGGATGCCCAACGCGGCGCGGTCCACGTCCATCACCCCTGAGCGCCCGCCATTTTCGGTGACCCATGCCATTGCAACATAGGTGAAATCGGCAAGCGGGTCGCCGAGCGTCGACAGCTCCCAGTCGAGCACTGCCGCTATTTTGGCTGCGTTCGCTTCGTAAATCAGGTTGTCGATCCGGTAATCGCCATGCACGACGCTGGTGCGCGTTTGCTCAGGCAGCGTTTGTGGAAGCCATGCGATCAGCCGCTCCATCTCGGGCATCGTCTCGGTTTCTGCGAGCTTGTATTGTTTCGTCCAGCGCTCGACCTGGCGTCCGAAATAATTGCCGGGCTTGCCGAAATCGGACAGCCCCGCCGCCTCGACATCGACATTGTGCAGCGCCGCCAGCGTGTCGATCATCGCCTCATAAGTGGCACGGCGATCGACTGGGTTCGACCCCGGCATCGCTCCGTCCCAGATCGTCCTGCCCTCCACCATGTCCATGATGTAGAACATCGAGCCGATGACGCTGTCGTCAGTGCACAGTCCGAACGGCTTGGCGACCGGAAAGCCGGTCGGGTAGAGTCCGGCAATGAGCTTATGCTCGCGGTCGACGGCGTGCGCGCTGGGCAGCAACACGCCCAAAGGCTTGCGGCGGAGCACATAGGAGCCGCTAGTAGCGTTCAACCGGTAGGTCGGGTTCGATTGCCCGCCAGCGAACTTCAGCGCCTCGACCGGGCCTTGGAAGCCTTCGACATTGGCAGACATCCATTCGGCCAGTTTGGCCTCGTCGATCTTGTCCGCGCCGGTGGGGGCAACGGTACCGGTAAAGGCCGCTTGGGCGTCGATTGGTGTCAACTCGGTCATTGCTCGAACACGATCACCGAACGGGCGGCGTCCCCTCGCTTCATCTGGTCGAACCCTTCGTTGATCCGCTCGAGCGGAATGGTCTCTGAAATGATGCTGTCGAGATCGAGCAAGCCACGCATGTAGAAATCGACGAGGCGCGGAATGTCTACGGGGAAGCGGTTGCCGCCCATGATCGCACCCTGTAGTTTCTTGCCCGACAGTAGCTCCATGGCGGAGAGACCGACACTGTGCTGGAGCGGCATCATGCCGAGGATCGTTGCGGTACCGCCGCGTTTAAGCGATTTGACCGCGAGTTCGCCCGAGGCGGGGCGGCCGACGGCTTCAATCGCATGATCGACGCCGCCTTTCGACAGCTCGACGATCTGCGCGGCAGCATCGTCGGCCATTGCATCGACGGTATCGGTCGCGCCGAGCTTCATCGCCAGCGCGCGCTTTTCCGGAATCGGATCGGCAGCGATAATGCGTCCAGCGCCAGCAATTTTCGCGGCGTTGATTGTGGCCAAGCCAACCCCGCCACATCCGATAACAGCGACAGTTTCGCCCGGAGTAACCTTGCAGGCGTTGAAAATCGTCCCAGCACCTGTAGTCACGGCGCAACCGATGACCGACGCCTGCGGCAACGGCATTTCCGGGTTGATGGCGACGCAGGCATGTTCGTGGATCAGCATCATCTCGGCATAGGCCGACAGGTTTAGCATTTGCGCAACCATGCTGCCGTCAGGGCGGGTAATCCGTGCAGGCTCGTCGGGCCGACGCCGCGTTTCTGCACCCAGGCAGAGCGACATCCGTCCCGTCACGCAATACTCGCAATGTCCGCAAAAGGCTGACAGGCAGGTGATGACGGCATCGCCGACCTTGACCGTGCGCACCTCGCTGCCCACCGCCTCGACGATGCCTGCCGCTTCGTGGCCGGGAATCGCAGGCAACGGATGCGGATAGGTGCCTTCGATGAAATGCAGGTCGCTATGGCACAGGCCACAGGCCGCAGTGCGGATCAGCACCTCGTGCGGCCCGGGGTTGGCGATATTGACCCGCTCGATTTCGAGCGGCTTTCCGGCTTCGACTAGGACTGCTGCTTTCAACGTGTCGGACCCCCTTGAGTGGAAGGTCTGGCACCATGCTTGCCCAATTCCATACGGGCAATAGCGCGCGAATGGACCTCGTCGGGACCGTCGGCCAACCGTAACGTGCGCTGATGCGCCCAGGACGACGCCAGCCCAAAGTCGTCGGACACGCCGCCTGCACCATGCGCCTGGATTGCGTCGTCGATGATTTTTAGCGCCATGTTCGGTGCTTGCACCTTGATCATCGCGATCTCGGCTGCGGCACCCTTGTTGCCGACCTTGTCCATCATGTCGGCGGCCTTCAGGCACAACAATCGCGTCATTTCGATGTCAATTCGAGCGCGCGCGATGCGCTCTTCCCACACATTATGCTCGGCAATCGTCTTGCCGAAAGCGACACGGCTTTGCAGGCGCTTGCACATTTTTTCGAGCGCTTCTTCGGCGGTCCCAATGGTGCGCATACAGTGATGGATTCGGCCCGGCCCGAGGCGGCCCTGCGCAATCTCGAAGCCGCGTCCTTCACCGAGCAGCATGTTAGATGCAGGGATGCGGACATCCTTCAGTTCGATTTCCATATGACCGTGCGGCGCATCGTCATAACCGAAGACGGGCAGATGGCGCAGGATGTTTACGCCTGGCGCATCGAGTTCCATCAGCACCATCGACTGCTGCGCGTGGCGCTTGGCCTCGAAATCGGTCTTGCCCATAACGATGGCAATCTTACAGCGCGGATCGCCTGCACCTGACGACCACCATTTGACGCCGTTCAGCACATATTCGTCGCCGTCGCGCTTTATCGAACATTCGATATTGGTTGCGTCCGACGATGCCACGGCAGGCTCGGTCATCAGGAACGCCGAACGGATTTCGCCGTTCATCAGTGGGATCATCCATTTCTGTTTTTGCTCAGCGGTGCCGTAGCGCAAGAACACTTCCATATTGCCGGTGTCGGGCGCTGCGCAGTTATAAACTTCGGAGGAAAAGCCGATTCGTCCCATTTCTTCGGCGCAGAGAGCATATTCCATGTTTGTCAGACCCGGGCCTTCGAAACCGACGCTGTCATCGACATGCGGGTGGCCCGAACCCGGCGGCATGAACAGGTTCCACAGACCCGCCGCCTTGGCGCGCGCTTTCTCCTCCTCGACCACCTGCAATACTTTCCACCGGTCACCGGTCGCCTGCTCGGCATAATAGTCCTTCACGCGGGGGCGGAGGAAGCGTTCGTTATGATCGCGGATTCGATCCCGCCAATAGGTCTGCTTTTCGGTGAGATCGAAATCCATGGTTCCTCGTCCTTCTTTATTTAATCGAGCGGTTAACTGGCAGAGTCCGCCGCAGCATTCAAGACCCGCAAACGTTCATTGTGGCTTTCACGCGAAATCGGGAAATGGCGCAGAACCAAAATTCCCGTGATGCCAATGCCAAGCAGCACTGCCATGTAGTACAACGCCAGCTGGTCAAGCACGTCAGCGTCCACCTGGCCTGCCACCGCGCTTTGCGGGAAATCGGAGAAAGTCAGGATCATGCCCGAAATGAAGGTACCGATGCCGATCGCGCATTTCTGCATGAAGAAATAGCCTGCAAAAAACAGCCCTTCGGAGCGCCTGCCGGTTTCGGTCTGCGATGCCTCTACAACGTCGGCCATCATCGACGAGGTCAGGATCATCATGCTGATCGATGCGCTGTTCGAGAAAATGACGAAGGCGAACATAAAGCGTGCATCGGGGTCGGCAGGTGCGCCGGGAACAAAGTCCAGCAACCAGCAGCAATAGAGCGACGTGTTGATAGCGAGCGCGAGAACCGCAAATAATATTGCCGCGCCCTTTTTGCCCAAGCGTGCCGACACGGGAGGCACAATCAGGAAGGCGACAATCATGCTTGCAAAAAGGATGAGCGCGTAAATCAGCATTTCGCTGGTCGCCAGCTGCCAGAGGAAAGCGAGCAGGTAATTGGTCAGCGAAAATGTAATGCCCTGGCTGACCAGTCCGAACAACGCGGCAGATATAAGCCACAGGAACGCACGATTGGATAATGTGGCGCGCATTTCAGCAAGCGCGTGACGAAGGCCGTGGTTGGGTGGCGGGGGCGGTGATTGCCTGGCCACCCACTTATGCTGGCCAAGCGCCGAGACCAGCACTGCACCAACGATCATCAGCGCCCCGCACAGCGCGTAGGCGTTGTAACCCTCAATATCGGTCACGCCCTTCGGCCCGGCGAAGAATACGCCATAAGCGAGAATCAGGATAAGCAATCCACCCGCCCAGCCGAACAGGAAGCGGTATCGCATCAGCCGCGTTCGCTCGTCATAATCGCGGGTCAGTTCGGGGACGAGGGCGATCGACGGCACCTCGCACATCGACACGAAAGTGCGCACTAGAACGGCAGTGGCGAAGAGCCAGAGCGCCAGCATCGAGTCGCTCATTCCCGGCGGGTGCCAGAGGAGCATCCACAATATGCCGAGCGGGATCGCGGAGAAATAGAGCCAGGGTAGGCGGCGCCCCCACCGGCTTTGCGTGCGGTCGCTCAGTTCGCCGATGATGGGATCGGCAAAGGCATCGAAAATGAGCGCCGCCATGATGACGGTGCCGACGACGCCCGCATCAAGCCCCATCACCTGATTATAGAAAATTAGCAGAAAGACGGAGAAGCCGTTGTCCTTGATACCATAGGCAACCGACCCCAGTCCGTGCAGGACTTTCAGCGAACGTGGCAGGTGAGCCGCTGCCGTCATGCCGAACGTAAAACTGCGAATCGCATCGGGCGCAGGCTCCTCTAACCGGCCACCATGCTAGGCCCGCCGCACGGGCTGTCAATCGGCGCGGAAATGACGTTACGGCATGGCAGCATGATTTATAAGCGCTTGCCTTTCGCGTCCGCGCGGGTCAAAATTTAGCCAAATAATTAATAGGAGAGAGCGATGTCGGACCTCGACAGTTTCCGCAACGAAGTGCGCGCATGGCTGGAGGAAAACTGCCCCGCCGAAATGCGCACACCAGTCAAAGGCGATGAAGATGTCTGCTGGGGCGGGCGCAATTTCGTATTCCAGAGCGAGGCTCAGAAGACATGGATGGAGCGGTGCGCGGCAAAGGGCTATACCGTTCCCGATTGGCCAGAAGCTTATGGCGGTGCGGGCCTATCTCCTCAAGAAACGAAGGTGCTGCGGCAGGAAATGGCAAAGCTTGGATGCCGTTCACCGCTCAACAGCTTTGGCATCTGGATGCTCGGACCGGCATTGCTGAAATTCGGCAGCGAAGAGCAGAAGGTGCATTATCTGAACCAGATCGCGCGCGGTGAAATCCGCTGGTGTCAGGGCTACTCCGAACCGGGCTCGGGCAGCGACCTGGTCTCGATGCAAACCTTTGGCGAGGATAAGGGTGACCATTGGGTCGTCAACGGCCAGAAAATCTGGACGTCTTACGCCGATCAGGCCGACTGGATTTTCTGCCTCGTGCGAACCGACAAGAGCAACAAATACCAGGGCATCAGCTTCCTTTTGTTCGACATGGAAACGCCCGGGGTTTCGACCAAGCCGATCAAGCTGATTTCGGGCAACTCACCGTTCTGTGAAACCTTTTTCGATAATGTCATCGTGCCCAAACATCAGATTGTTGGTCAACTCAATCGCGGCTGGGATGTCGCGAAATATCTGCTGGGCCACGAACGCGAGATGATTTCGGGCATGGGCGGTGACGGCGGCGTAACTTCCATCGGCGCGGCGATGAAGGAAGTTCTGAGCGAGGAACCGGTGCTGCGCGCGCAAATGGCATTGTTCGACGTCGACAACCTGACCTTCCGCGCCCACGGCGAACGCTTCATGGACGAATGGAAGACGGGCAAGGCGCATCCGGCTTATTCGAACTTGATGAAATATGTCGGCACCGAACTGAACAAGAAACGCCATGAGTTGGTGATGGCGGTTGGCGGAACGCAGGCGCTCGAATGGGAGAGCGAAGGCTCGAACGGAGGGTCCAAGGCGCGCAACTGGTTGCGGACGAAGGCGAACTCAATTGAGGGCGGCACGAGCGAGGTGATGCTGAACGTCGTATCGAAACGAATCCTCGAAATGCCGGGAGCTTAAGTCATGCCGATGATACTGAACGACGACCAGAATATGCTCCGCGATAGCGCGCGCGATTTTATGAAGTCGGAAGCGCCCACGACGCATTTCCGCACATATCGAGACAAGCAATGCAGGGACGGGTTTTCGCACGGCCTGTGGAAGCAGTTCGCCGAGATGGGCTTTACCGGCATCCTGATCCCCGAAGCCGATGGCGGCATGGGGATGGGGCATATCGAAGCAGGTATCGTGCTCGAGGAAATCGGGCGTAATCTTTCGCCTTCGCCTTTCCTGTCTACCTCGGTCGCGGCGGTCGCGGCGTTGAAGCTGGCCGACAAGGCGATGCGCGAGCGCTGGTTTCCCGGCATCCTGGCGGGCGAAACCGTCATCGGCCTGGCCATCGACGAGGGCGTTAAGCACCGGCCCGAAAAGACCGCTTGCAAGGCCGAGCGCAGCGGCAATGGCTTCAAGCTGTCGGGGCACAAGCAGTTCGTCGTGCAGGGCGCGTCATCGGATATGCTGATCGTCGCAGCGCGCACGGCGGGTGCCGTGGGTGAAACCGACGGGCTGACATTATTTGCGGTCGAGAAGGATGCGGCGGGGCTGTCGATGGAGGCGGCACGGCTGGTCGATTCGGCGATGGCGGCGCATGTGACGCTCGACGGCGTGCACGTCGATGCCGATGCGGTGATTGGTGAGGTCGATGGCGGCTGGTCGGTGTTGACCACATTGCTCGACGCAGGCCGCGTAGGCGCAGCGGCTGAAATGGTCGGGGTCGGCTCGGGTGCGATGGACATCACCTTCGACTATCTGAAAACCCGCAAGCAGTTCGACCGCGTGATCGGCGAATTCCAGGCGTTGCAACACCGCGCCGCGCATCTTTATGGCGAGATGGAAGGCGCGAGGTCGATTGTGCTGAAGGCGCAGTCGCTGCTCGACGAGGGCCATGCCAAGGCCGCGCTGTATGTCGCGGCGGCGAAAGCCAAGGCCGGGCTTGCCTGCAATCTGGCGGTGCGCGAGGGCGTGCAGATGCACGGCGGCATCGGCATGACCGATGAATATGACATCGGCCTCTATATGAAGCGCGACCGCAGTTTGAACGAGTTCTTCGGCGACTCCTATTTCCACGCCGACCGCGTCGCGACGATGAACGGTTACTAAGAAGGACAACAAAATGGACATCCAAACCTTATTCAACCTCGATGGCAGGGTTGCTGTTGTCACAGGCGGATCGCGGGGCATCGGCAAGATGATCGTCGAGGGCTATCTCGCCGCTGGTGCGGCGCGAGTTTATATCAGCGCGCGCAAGATCGACCAGATCGAGGGAACCGTTGCCGAATTTGGCGACAAGGTCATCGGGCTGCCATGCGACCTTTCAACCGTTGAAGGTTGCCTCAGCTTGGCCGGACAAATCGCCGAGCGTGAGAAAAAGGTCGACATTCTCGTCAACAACGCCGGCGTTGCATGGGGCGCAGATTTTGGACAGTTCCCGGAAGCCGGTTGGGACCGTGTGATGGACCTTAATGTTAAATCGCTGTTCTTCCTGACCCAGGCGCTTCACCCGCAACTGAAGGCGGCGGCGAGTTTTGACCGGCCGAGCAAGGTGATCAACATTTCCTCGGTTGACGGGATGAAAGTCAATCCGTGGCAGACCTATAGCTACCAAGCCTCAAAAGCGGCGGTAATCCATTTGACACGGCGGTTGGCGGCGGAGCTGGTGAAGGATAATATTCTGGTCTCAAGCATTGCACCGGGTGCTTTCAAATCGGATATGAACAAGGTGGCGCGCGACCATGCTGATTCTGTTGGCAAAAATATCCCGTTTCCCCGCGTCGGCACACCCGAAGATATGGCGGGGCTGGCGATATTCTTGGCGGCGCGTAGCGGCGACTATATTGTTGGTGAAACGATTGCGTGCGACGGCGGCATCGTCAACGCGTCGTTGCCGGGCAATGGTATCGAGGCATAAGCAACTGGCTTACGCTACGGCAATCAGCCTAGTTGCAAAACATGCAACTAGGCTGATTCTTTTCGCAATTGCAGCATAAGCAACTCACCCCTAATTGGGTTTCAACGGCAGCGATGCCGAAACGCACTTCAGCCGGGCGGCACTCTCCTCCTCTCTCTCCCTCGCCCCCGGTTGAATCGAACGGCCTCCATGCACAGCGTGGAGGCCGTATTCGTTTCCGCCACAAACTTGTGCGCCAAGTTTTCCACCGCAAAAGCAGTGGCCTGTGGATAACTCCATATTTAGCACTTTGCGCGACTCATTTTTCGTGACAGTTTCAAGTCATCGGGCAGGACCGCCACGATGCAAAGCAGAACCGGCAACGGGGACGCGGAGCGGAATGGTTCGAATGTCAGGTCACCTAATCGGCAGGCAAGTCTTTCTTCGGAAAGGAAAATGTGGCTGAGGCGGTGGGTACGAAGACAACGAATATCAAGTGCGGCTGATCGCAAGTGAAGCAACGCCGGGTAGGATACCCAAAGTACCAAGGTGAACCAGCAAGGGCTTCGGCCCAAGCTGGGGAACCAGACGTCAGATACCGGAAAGAATGGCCCTTGGGCCAGGGACTTCCACCATCAGACGCAGTGGCCGCTGGCAGCAATGCCAGCGGCCATTTTCGTTTGACCTTGAACCGCAGGTTGATCGCCGAGCGACTACAGCATTAGCTGTCGACTGCGTTGCGCGCGCTGCAACACGGCGCACATTTTTTGCACTTGCCGGTCTGCAACGGGTGCGTATGCTGCACTGCACAAGACGAAGAGAGGATGCTGTCCCGGCACAACCACGAAGGGATAACAGCATGAATATCTTTCGCACTTTCCTGACCGCTGCAACGCTTATACTGGCTTCGACCGCAGCATTGGCCGAAAAGCCCGCATCCCGAACATTCGAGCGCGATGGCGTTGTTTATAAATATACTGCCACCGAGAAAGACGGCAAAACCATATTGCGCGGTAAAGCGGACGGCCGCTCCTTCAAGCTGATCGTTGCGAACAACCGGGTTCGCGGTACGGTGGACGGCAAACTGGTCTCCTTCCCGCATCCGACGGCAAAAAAAGCAGAGACAGCGGTAATGGCTGCTCGCTGAGTTATGCATTGTTACGCCACCAAGGCTCCGGGCAAAAAAAGTCCGGGGCCGCCCACTAGGGGCTAGGCGTTTTCGGCCCATCTCGCTAGAGGCAGGCCATGCCAGACGCCGACATCGCCACAGCCGCCGCCATCACCCCACAAATCGTTGCCGAGCACGGCCTCAATGAGGAAGAATATGCGCGGCTTTTGCATGCGCTGGGGCGTGAACCCAACCTCGTCGAGCTCGGCATATTTTCGGTAATGTGGTCGGAGCATTGCTCGTATAAATCGTCGCGCATCCATTTGAAGAAACTTCCGACGACCGCGCCTTGGGTGATTTGCGGCCCCGGAGAGAATGCGGGTGTGATCGACATTGGCGAAGGGCCAAATGGCACCAAGCTTGCAGCGATCTTCAAGATGGAATCGCACAACCACCCGTCCTACATCGAACCCTATCAGGGTGCTGCGACCGGCGTTGGCGGCATCTTGCGCGATGTGTTCACAATGGGCGCGCGACCGGTGGCAAACCTTAATGCGCTGCGTTTCGGCCGGCCCGATCATCCGAAGATGAAGCATCTGGTGCAGGGCGTGGTCGCCGGCATCGGCGGTTACGGCAATTGCGTCGGCGTGCCGACGGTAGGTGGCGAGGTGAATTTCCACCCCGCTTATGACGGTAATATATTGGTCAATGCGATGACCGTAGGCATCGCCGATCAGGACAAGATTTTCTATTCTGCCGCGACCGGCGTGGGCAACCCCATCGTCTATGTCGGGTCGAAGACCGGACGCGACGGCATCCACGGTGCGACGATGGCCTCGGCCGACTTCGGTGAGGATACCGAGGAAAAGCGCCCCACCGTCCAGGTCGGCGATCCGTTTACCGAAAAGCTGCTGATCGAGGCCTGTCTCGAATTGATGGCGTCGGACGCGATTGTCGCGATTCAGGATATGGGCGCGGCGGGGCTGACCAGCTCGAGTGTCGAAATGGCCACCAACGGCAAGGCAGGCATCATCCTCGACATGGACAAGGTGCCGTGTCGCGAAGAGGGGATGACGCCTTACGAAATGATGCTGTCTGAATCGCAGGAACGTATGTTGATGGTACTCAAGCCAGGGCGCGAGGAATTTGCCAAGGCGATCTTCGACAAATGGGAACTCGATTTCGCGGTCATTGGCGAAGTCACCGACACCGGCCATATGGTGCTGACCTTCAGGGGCGAAGTCGTGTGCGACATTCCATTGGGGCCGCTCGCCGAAGATGCGCCGCTCTACGACCGGCCTGCTGCGTCGAAGGAAGAATATAAGGCCTGGGCTAAGGTCAAGCCGCTCGGCGACATTCCGGAAAGCACCGACATCGGCGCGGATTTGCTCAAGCTGATGGCTTGCCCCGACCTCGCCTCGCGCGCATGGATCTGGCAGCAATATGACAGCCAAGTCGGCGGCGACACCGCGCAGCTTTCGGGCGGCGACGCAGCGGTGGTGCGCATCCACGGCACCAATCGCGCGCTGGCGATGAGCACCGACTGCACCCCGCGTTATTGCTACGCCGACCCCTATGAAGGTGGCAAACAGGCGGTGGCCGAAACCTACCGTAACATCTGCGCGGTCGGGGCAAAGCCGCTGGCGATCACCAACTGCCTGAACTTTGCGAACCCGCAGCGACCCGAGATCATGGCACAGATCGTCGGCTGCCTTGAAGGCATGGCCGACGCCTGCCGCGCGCTCGATTACCCGATCGTGTCGGGCAATGTCTCGCTCTACAACGAAAGCAAAGCCACCGGCGGCGGCAGCGCAATTTTGCCGACGCCCGCGATTGGCGGCGTGGGCGTGCTTGAAGATGTGAGCAAGATGGCGACGATTGCGTTTAAGCGCGGCGGCGAAAACATAATGTTGGTTGGCGGCCCAATAAGGGAAGACGCCAACAAGTCAGGGCATCTGGGTCAATCTACTTGGTTGCGCGTATGCCATGGGCGGGAAGATGGCTCTCCGCCTACCGTTGATCTTCACTTAGAGCGCAAGGTAGGCGACTTTATTCGGCAAATGATTATTGCTGGTGAGGTGACTGCCGTTCACGATGTTTCTGATGGCGGACCGTTGGTTGCGCTTACCGAGATGGCGCTCGCAAGCGGCATAGGCGCGCGAGTTGAAATTGGTGGCCGTACGGCAGCAGAGCAAACGGGTTGGGCGTTTGGTGAGGCACAGGGTCGGTACATTATTACAACGCCATTGCTCAGCAATTTTTTTGAAGCTGCGCTGGATGCAGAAATTCCCGCTTGGCTGATTGGGGACACGGCGGAACTCGATGGTATCCGACTTGTTGAGGACGGGAACTTGCGAACTGCAGAAAATATCCCCCTCTCCGACCTCCGCGCCGCGCATGAGAGCTTCTTCAAAAACTGGATGGAAGCCTGACGCTGCATTGACTTTAGCATCATTTGATGCTTATTTTGATGCATGCGTACGACAATCACCCTTGATGACAAACTCCTTTCGGCGGCCCTCGATTATGCTGGCGTTAAAGAGCGCAGCACTGTGATGCGGATGGCACTCGAAGAGTTCGTGCAGCGCAGGGCCGAATTGCGAATGGCAAAGGCAAAGGGTTCAATTCCAGATTTCGGCAAAGTTCCAGTGCCTCGTCGCCGTTTCCCGCCTAAGTGATACTGGTCGATACCTCGGTATGGGTGGAGCATATTCGCGGCAAATCGACACCGATCGAAGACTTGCTAGGTCAAAGCCGCATTGCCCTGCATCCGTTTGTTTTTGGCGAACTGATGCTTATGGGATTGCCGAAGTCGGGTCCGTTTGCGGAAGCTGCCTTTGCTAAATTCGCCGAAGCGGTGGTCGCTAGTACATCCGAAGTTGCCGCATTTATCAAATGGGCAAAACTGGCGGGGAAGGGCGTAGGCTATGTCGATGCTCACATTTTGATGTCCGCGCGCTTGATGCCCGATGCCAGAATACTCACGCTCGATAGCGATTTTCGTGTGCAGGCCATGCGTTTCGATATTGCTTACGAGCCATGACCACCGGCTGCTACGGCACGCCACTCGGTAAAAGGCTGTCGCTGAAGCCCAGTCTGCGCGCCTGGTTCGATTCGATGCCCGATAGCGTGCTCGCGGAAATGTTATTCGCGAAATCATCCTGCCGTCGGGTCGATGTAAAAGTCTGTGCGGTGGACGCGGTCTGGTCGGGGCTTAAACTGATGATCCGCAAGGAGCGGCGTTAAGCCACTGCCGCCAGCAGGTTATACGGATCGACGCCGCTCGAGCGCATCGCTTCATGCGCTGCGCGGTAGGCGACCGGTTCGGGTATCCCCAGACGCTTCCTCGCATCGGCCAGCGGTTCGCGCAGCAACGCGTTGATATCCTCGTGAACGAGATTGTTCGCGGCTTTGCCGATCCGGTAGCCTTCGTGGACGGCCTTCATGATCGGCGCGGAAGGTGCTACGCGACGCTTCAGCTCGAAACCGCCCATATAGGCGATGAAGCCCACGCCGAGATTGCGATGTTGCGCATAGGTGAAGGCAAGTACGCATTGTTCACCCAACGCATCGCGGCCGTAGCCGGTGAGAATATGATGCAAGTCATGCGTATCGCGAAGGCGGTCGCCATAGCGATCGATGCCGTCTTCGAAACGCGCGCCCGCGTCGGTGAACTTGGCATATTCCGCCTCAAGGTCGGCGGCGCTCAGGCCTTCGCGCTCCATGAAATCGACATAAAAACGACCTACAGTGCCTGCCGGAAGCTGCTTTAGCGTATCATGATCGTCGAGGGTGTCGATCAACCGCTGGTTCGATGCGAGCAGGCGCTGGCCCTTGTCGCTGTTCCAGAATTTGCTCGCAATCTTGCGGAACTTGCCGCCGCGCAAAGCCGCGATGATATGGAAAACCTGTTCGGTATCTTCCTTGTCGGCCATCAGGTTCTGGAAATGACGCCAGGCCTTGAGCGGACGGAACTCATTTCCGGGGCGGTCGGGATGGTGGAACGGAATGGCGATATCCAGTGTGGTCACGGGGGAACTCCAGCGAATCTGTTGAGAATGAACTATCTATTACCTACATCCATGTCAATAAGGAATTTTCCGCGTCGCTGGACACGGTTGAAGCTCCCCTGTATCACCGCACTAATACAGGGGAGGAATTATGCAAGCGACAGACGGACAGGCGCGGCTGGTCACACTCGACGCGTTGCGCGGTTTTGCGGTGATGGGGATATTGGCGATGAATATCGTCGCTTTTGCCATGCCGTTCTGGGCCTATATTACGCCGCTGGCCTATGGCGGGGAGACTGCGGCAGAGCGCGGCGCGTGGCTTTTCTCCTATATCCTGCTCGACGGGAAGATGCGCGGATTCTTTTCGTTGCTGTTCGGGGCAAGCATGATGCTGATCGTCGAGCGCGCCGATGCCAGGGGCGAGAGCGCGGCCAGGGTGCATTATACGCGCATGGTCTGGCTGGCGCTGTTCGGCCTCGCGCATTATTTTTTCATATGGTTCGGCGACATATTGTTTCTCTATGCGGTGGCCGGCTGCATTGCTTTTCTGTTCCGCAAGTGGGAGCCTACGCGGCTGATCAAATGGGCGCTGATCATTTTTGCGCTTCACCTGTTATTGTGGGGTCTGCAATTTGTCGGACTGCAAATATTGCAAATGCTAGCAACGCAGCCTGATGCTGCACCGGAATTGGCCAAGCAATATCGCGAGATAATTGCAAGCCCGGAATTCGCATTCGACACCGCCAACCAGCTTGCGCTTCACCGCGGCGATTATATGGGGATCGTTACCGAAAAGCTGGGCAGTTGGCATGAACCGTTCGGCGGTTTGATCCAGACCATAGGCGAGACGCTGCCATTGCTTATGTTTGGCATGGCGATGAAGAAGAACGGGTTTTTGACCGGCGAGTGGGAGCGCGCCGCCTATCTGCGCTGGGCACGCAATATGATCGTGCCGGGGCTTATCCTGAGCGCGGCGGTTGGGGCGATGATCGTCATGGCTGGCTATGACAAGATTACCACGATTGCCGGGTTTTTCGTTTGGAGCGCGGTTCCGCGCACGATGCTGACCATCGGCTATGCCGCTATGCTGATGCTCGTGATCGCGCGATACGCGCATAGCGGATTTATCGCACGCGTGGCGGCGGCGGGGCAGGCCGCATTCACCAACTATCTCGGCACCAGCATTGTCATGACCACGATCTTCTATGGTTACGGCTTCGGGCTGTTCGGTTATGTCGGGCGGATCGAGCTGTGGGCATTCGTGTTTGGGGCTTGGATGGTGATGCTGCTCTGGTCAAAGCCGTGGCTGTCGCGATATCGCTACGGTCCGCTCGAATGGTTGTGGCGCAGCCTCGCCAGGACGAAAATTCAGCCGCTGGCTCGTTAAAGCTATTGCAACCAATTCTCATTAACGCTATCAGGATCGCAAGGAGCGAATCCATGGTTGTCTGCGTCTGCAATGCTATCCGGGAAAAAGACCTGCGCGCCGCTGTGCGTTGCGGTTCGGAAAAGCCGAACGACGTCTACGCGCGCATGGGACGTAAGCCGAAATGCGGCCAGTGCCTTTCGTTCGCGCGAGACATTATCAGCGGCACCGCTGCAACCGCTTAGCAATAGCTAGCCGATAAATCACGCTTTTCTGCGGTTTTCGGGCTTTCCAGCCGCCTTTGTTGTGGCTATAATCGAGGTCTGCGAAGCATCCGGAGACAGGCCATGAAGGGCGACAGCAAGGTAATCGAATTCCTTAACGAGGCGCTCAAGAACGAGCTGACCGCGGTCAACCAGTATTGGCTCCATTACCGGATGCTCGACAATTGGGGTTTGGCGAAGCTGGCTGATTTCGAACGGCATGAATCTATCGACGAGATGAAACACGCAGACCGGTTATCCGAGCGCATATTATTTCTCGAAGGCTTGCCCAACTTCCAGTTGCTCGGTCGGCTGCGCATCGGCGAATCGGTCGAGGAAATATTGAAAGCCGATCTGGCGCTCGAATATGAGGCGCTGCCGTTACTTAAAGACGCGATTGCCTATAGCGAGAGCGTCCGCGATTTCGTTAGCCGCGACCTTTTTGCCGACATCCTCGAAAATGAGGAAGAGCATGTCGATATCCTCGAAAAACAATTCGAGATGATCGCGCGAATGGGACTGGAAAATTACATCCAGCTTCAGTCGAAACCCGCTGAGGATTAATCAGCCGTAGCTCATTCCGCCCAGCGCGTTGCGCTGCCCGAACGAAACCGGTTTGCGCTCGATCAGCGGGCTGGCCTCTGCTTCGAGCGCTGCCAATGTCGCCTCGAAGATCGGGCGTAGCTGGACAATTTTTTCCACCAGTTCGGATGGATCTTGGTGGATTTCGACATAATGTCGCGCCGCGACTTCGATTTCTTCGGACAATATTGCCAGCTTGTCGGCACCGAACTGCCAGGATTCGCCCTTCAGCGTATGTGCGGGCATCACCAGTTTGACCGAATCGCGCATTCGCATCGCTTCCTCGATTGCCGCGACCGATTTGGTCCCGTCTTCGCGGAAATAGCCCAGAATCCGCACAAAACCAGCACCCAGCAGATTGCGGGTCTCGGTAAAGGTCTTCCAGTCGATCAGGTCATCCGGCTGATGGTTCAACGCAATTTACTCCATGGACGTTAAAGTTGCGGTCCTGTCGG
>CAZQBS010000003.1:82267-92941 GCA_964591835.1 uncultured Sphingorhabdus sp.
ATCCGCACTGGCACCGCGCCGAAATCGAGATCGCGGCGGATGCCGTTCAGCAGGTAACGCGCATAGCTTGCAGGGATTTCGTCGGTCCGGTTGCCGAAAATGACAAAGGTCGGCGGACGGTTGCGCGCTTGGGTCATATAACGAAGCTTGATCCGCTTGCCACCGGGTGCGGGCGGCGGGTTTGCGGAAATCGCCGCCTCGAACCAGCGGTTGAGGATGCCGGTGGGCACACGCTTGTTCCAAGCCTCACGCGCCTCGAACGCAGCTTTCAGCAACTGGTCGAGCCCCTTGCCGGTGGCCGCCGACACCGCAATCATCGGCACACCTTTAAGCTGCGAAAGGCCGTCCTCGAGCGCGGCACGAATGCCGTTGAAAAGGCTGCTGGCGTTCTCGGCAATATCCCATTTGTTGATGGCGATGACGAGTGCGCGGCCTTCCTGGATAACATGGTCGGCGATTTTCAGGTCCTGTACCTCAAGACCTTTGGTCGCATCGAGCAGCAGTACGACGACTTCGGCAAAGTCGATGGCGTGGCGGGCGTCGGCGACCGACAGCTTTTCGAGCTTGTCCTGCACCTTGGCCCGCTTGCGCATCCCGGCGGTATCGATCAGGCGAACCCGGCGTTCGTGTTGCAGTGGCGGAATATTGCCCTCTTCATCGGGTTCGCCCTGTTTCGGGTCAGGATCGTGCCAAACCCACTCGACCGCGATGCTGTCGCGCGTAATGCCCGCTTCCGGCCCGGTAATCAGACGTTGCTCGCCCAACAATTTGTTGATGAGTGTCGATTTGCCCGCATTGGGTCGGCCGACGATGGCCAGCTTCAATATGGCGTCATGCGCTTGCGTGTCCTCGACCTCGAACGCGCCGCCGTCGATATGCGGCAGCAATTCCTGAAACAGGTCGGCCATGCCTTCACCATGCTCGCCGCTGATCGCGATCGGTTCGCCAAAACCGAGCGCGTAGCTTTCGAGAATGCCGTTATCACCCTGCTTGCCCTCGGCCTTGTTGACCGCGAGCACCACGGGTGTATCGCTACTCCGCAGCCAACGCCCGATTTCCTCGTCGAGCGGAGTAACGCCCGCGCGTCCGTCTATCAGGAACAGGGCAACCTGTGCCCCCGCAATCGCCGCCTCGGTCTGCATCCGCATCCGCCCGGGCAGAGTGTCAGGGTCTTCATCCTCATAGCCCGCCGTATCGACGACGGTGAATTCGAGATCGAACAGGCGGCCTTCGCCCTCGCGCCGGTCGCGGGTGACGCCGGGCGTGTCATCGACAAGCGCCAGCTTCTTGCCAACCAGCCGGTTGAAAAGAGTAGACTTGCCGACATTGGGCCGACCGATAATGGCTACCGTCGGCAACATTGCCAACTGTCCTTTCTGTTCAGCGGAACGCCGAAACCCGGCCCTTGTCATCGAGGACATAGAGCATGTTGTTGGCAACAACGGTAGCCAGCGAGACGTCGGACTGCAAATCGGCGAGCGGCGTTGCGGTTCCATCAGCAGGTGAAACCGACCACATTGCACCGCGCGAGTTCACCGTGATCAACCGGCCACCGGCAAGCACCGGCCCTTGCCAGCTGATAGGGCCCTTTTTCTTTTCCTCGTTGTCATAGCGCTGCAGCTTGGCGATCCAGCGGATCTTGCCGCTCGAGCGCGCAACGCAGAGCAGTTTGGCTTCGTCCGTCAAAACAAACACCCATTCGCCCGAGGAAACCGGCGTTGCAATGCCCGCAATATTGATTTCCCAGATGCGTTGGCCGGTCACCAGTTCGTAGGATGCCATGCGTCCGCCCTTGCCGAGCGCAAACACACGGCCGCGGTCGATGACAGGATCTGCGTCGATATCGGTCAGCGTCGAAACGCTCGTCGACATCGCGGTGCGCGATAGCGTGTCGGTCCACAGGCTTCGACCGTTTTCATAACGGTACGCGGCAAGCTCACCGCTTGAATAACCGGCAATCACTGTGCCTTGCGCAGCCGCAGGTGCGCCGACGCCGAATATACCCGAGGTTGCGATCGGTCCGGCCTCATTCCACTGTGCTTCTCCATCGCTTTGGCGAAGCGCGTAAATCTGGTTGTCCTGAGTCATCACATAAGCGTTGCCGTTGGACAGCGTCGGTGCGCCGCGAAGGGGACCGGCGGGGCGCTTTTTCCAGACCAGAGCGCCTGTGTCGGCTGCAAGCGCAGCGATATCGCCAACGCCATTGGTGGCAAAAACCATCGTTCCGCTGGCGCTGACCCCGCCACCGAACAGCGAGCTCTGGCCGTCGCCTTCGACGTCGATCACCGTCGACCACAGTCTGGCACCGCTGGTCGCGTCGAATGCCGAAACGCGGGCGTCGGTATCGACGACATAGACCCGTCCATCGTTGACCACCGGCGATGCCGCAAGTCGCGCGCGTGGCGTGGCACCGGCGACGTTTGCGGTCCAGGCACTTGTCAGGCTTTGCCCCAGCGTAACATGACCGGGCGATTTCGATGCGTTGCCGCCGGGTTGCGGCCAATCAGCATTCGTGGCCGGCTCGGGCAGGATTACAGCAACGCCCGCGAGCGCAGGGTCGGCCTCGGTATCGCGCTCGGTGCCAAGGATATCGACGCGGTTGCCGATCGTCGGTGTATTGTTTTTCTTGCCCGCGTCGCCGCGCACGCTGTCGAGCACCGCGCATCCGCCAAGCGTTGTCGAGGAGGCCAGCACCAGCAGTAATTTAGAGACTGTGTTCACGAATTTACTCTCCTGCAGCGGCTGTGGTCGCCGCCTGTGTTGCTGCATTGCGCTTTTCGTCAACCTGAACGGCATCAACGCCAAGCGCACCCGCCATTTGCTGGGCGCGGCTGCGTAACGATTGCGGAACGCCTTCCTGCTTGGCAATCTGGGCGAAAATAGGACCAGCGAGATTATCCTTGCCCATTTTCATGTAAGCAAGCGCGGTTAGTTCGCCAGCGCTGCCAAACCATGGATTGCCGGGGGTAGCCAGAGGCTTCAACCGGTCGACTACGGTTTGCGCGCCAAGGCCATCAAACTCCGCGCTGGTTTGACGGATCAAGGCCAGATCGCGAAAGGTTTGCGGCAGGCTCTCGTCCTTTGCTACCTTGGCGTAGATCGCGATTGCCTTTTTCGTTTCGCCGTCTTCACCCAGCAGATTGGCTTCGACCAACTGCGCCATTGCGCGGTATCCGGGCTGGTCGGCATTGGTCAGCGTTGCTAGCTTCGCCCGCCCGCCTTTTTCATCGCCAGCGCGCAACTTGTCCATCGCATCGACAAACACTTCACTCTGCGCATCGGCGGCTGCTTGGACGCGGTTCTGGTAAACGATCCAGCCGCCGAACGCGACAAGCGCGGCTACCAGCAGCACAACCAGCCAGCGGCCATAGCGTTTCCAGAAACTGGTCAGGTCGCTGGCACGGACGGCGTCGTCCACTTCGCGCAAGAAAGCCTCGTCGCTGCCAGCACGCTTGTCAGTCGGTGTTAAAGCCAAAAGGGCCTCCGGATTGGGATAGATAACAGAATAGCCGCCGTCCTTAGCGATACTAAGCCAGATAGGCCAGCCCTGCGTTAAGCGGGTTGGTAGAGCTGTTCGGGACCGGGGAAACTGCGGTTGCGCACGTCATTCGCATATTCGCGCACGGCTTCTTCGACCGACACGCCCATATTGCCGAATTTCTTCACAAATTTGGGAACGCGGTCGAACAGGCCGAGCATGTCTTCGGTGACGAGCACCTGTCCGTCGCACTGCGCCGATGCACCGATGCCGATCGTCGGGCAGGCGATCTTGTTGGTGATCTCGATGGCAATCGGTTCCAGTACGCCTTCGATGACCATCGAGAACGCACCAGCCTCGGACATCGCAACGGCATCCTCGACAATGGACCTGGCTTCTTCGGCGCTCTTGCCGCGCACACCGTAACCGCCGAGAATGTTTACCGCCTGCGGCGTTAGCCCGACATGCGCCATCACCGGAATGCCGCGTGAGGTAAGGAATTCGACGGTCGGGGCAAGCACCTTGCCGCCCTCCATCTTGACCGCTGCCGCCCCGGTTTCCTTGAGCAACCGCGCCGCGTTGGTGAACGCCTGTTCCGGCGTCGCTTCGTAACTGCCAAAGGGCATATCGACTACCACCGCCGCGTGATAGCTGCCGCGCACCACCGCCGCGCCGTGCGCCGCCATCATCTCCATCGTAACAGCAACCGTATGCGGCAGGCCGTAAATTACCTGACCCAGCGAATCGCCCACCAGCAGCATATCGCAATGCGGGTCGAGCAACTGTGCCATCCGCACCGTGTAAGCAGTCAGCATTACCAGCGGCTCGCCACCGCCCTTTCGCTGCCGGATTCGCGGCACGGTGAGCCGTTTCATCGGTGACGGCGTCGGGTTGGCGCGGCTGGTCGAGGTGTCGAAGGTGAGCGTTTGCGGGCGTGTGGACATGGAACGAAGCCTTACCAGATTGTGGGCACGGGGTATTGACGGATGTGACGATCACTGGTCACCAAGGTCAGTTCATGGTGAACGGCTTGTGCAATCAACATTCTGTCGAAAGGATCTCGGTGGATCAACGGTAGGCTTTCTGCAAAATGATGCAGTTGAAACGCAAAATCCAACCCTAGAGCCGGGATTTTTGCCGCCAGAATATCGAAAGGAACCGGCAGTTCGCCTGGTTTGATCAACCGTTTGTGGCCATACTCCCAAGCGGAAACTGCGCTAAGATAGATAGCGTCGGCTTCGAACAACAAGGATTTGGTTTCGGATCGAATTCTTGCCTCGTCTTGGTAAAGCCAGATAGCAACATGCGTATCGAGAAGCAGCCTCACCAGTTTAACGGATTTTTGGCGTCATTCATGAACGCGTCCATTTCATCGTCGGTATAGGTTGGTTCGAGAAACAAATCGCCCGCATTTGAAGGCAATTTGCCTTTTCCGCTGCCAATCCAAGCATCCCATTTTGCCTTTCGCTCGGCAAATAGACGTTCTTTTTCGTCGGAAACCGCGCTTTCAAGAGCCAATATTCGCGCAACCGGCTTGCCTGCCTTCGATAATATGACCTCTTCGCCACGCAACGAAGCGGCGATCAGCTCGGATAAGCGATTCTTGGCTTCGCCGATGTTAACGTGGATACCCATAGCTTGGCCAAGTTAGCTTGGCCAAGTTGGAAGGTCAACCTTCGAGGGGCGCTATGAGGTCTATCTGCTGTTGCGCGCCGCCACCGCCTGCGCCGGGTTGTCGCTGAAAATGCCATCGACGCCAGCCGCGAGAAACGCACGAATTTCGCTTTCGAGGTCGCCATGAGCTGCCGGATGGATTCCTGACTTCTGGCCCAATGGCAGGAAATAGTTCTCGCGGCGGAAGGTCCACGGGTGGACGGCGAGGCCGGCCTTGTGTGCGTCCGCGATAAGGGCGGTCGGCTCACCCAGCGCTCCCAGCATATTGCGCGGAATGACCAGCGCCTTGTTGGGACCGATACCGTTGGCATAAGCCGCGATAGCCTTTAGCCCTTCGGGCGTTGCCATCGCCGGATAGGTCAAATCAGCGCGGTCGGCGGGTGAGCCCTTTTCGTCAATGAGCTGGATCAGGCGAATTTTGGTTTTGCCGCGAAGAGCTTGCAAATTGATGACTTCAAACGACTGGATGTAGACCGGAGCGGTGTTTTCGGTGTGGCCATATTTTGCCAGCAACGCGAGCAACGGTGCCTCATGCGGCAGGTCGATGGATGTGAAATAGCTTGGGTGTTTGGTTTCGGGATAAATGCCGATGGCTCGCCCGGTCTTGGCGCTCTGCGCCCTGGCGAGTTCAAGGATTTCCGCGAATGTCGGGATTTCGAACTGCCCGTCATAGGCCGTATTGGCCTTTCGCAATTGCGGCAGCCGTTCCGTGGCGCGCAGCGTCTTCAGTTCAGCCAGCGTGAAGTTCTCGGTGAACCAGCCAGTCATCTTTTGGCCGTCGATGGTCTTGCTGGTCTTGCGGTCGGCAAATTCTGGCCTAGCCGAAACGTCGGTCGTTTCCGAAATCTCGTTCTCGTGCCGCGCCACCAGCACGCCGTCTTTGGTCAGCACCAGATCGGGCTCGATAAAGTCCGCGCCCTGCTCGATGGCTAGCGTGTAGGCCGCAATCGTATGTTCCGGCCGTTCGCCTGACGCACCGCGGTGGGCGATGATGATGGCTTGGCCTTCAAGGGGTTGTGGCATGACTTGGCTTTCGGGCGGGGAACAGGCGGCCATTATGGCGAATAATATAGGAGAAAAGAATATTGTCATCCGACGAGCATTGCCCTGCAACATGTCGCCATGATGACAATGCTCACCCAAACGCGGCCTCCCATTCGGGCAGCTTGAAGCCGACCAATAACCCGCCGGGATGTTCGACCACCGGGCGCTTGATCATCGAGGGCTGATCCGTCATCAGTGCGATGGCCCGGGCTTGAGTGAGGTCGGCCTTGTCGGCTTCGGGCAGCTTTTTGAAGGTTGTGCCAGCACGGTTAAGTATGGTTTCCCACCCTTTGACTGCGGACCATCCGGCAAGCCTGTCCGCGTCGGCACCCGCCTTTTTATAGTCGTGAAAGGCGTAAACTATACCCCTCGCGTCGAGATACGTCCGCGCTTTTTTTACCGTGTCGCAATTGGGTATGCCGTATAAAGTGATGGCCACAGACAAATGTCCTATTAATCTTCAAAGATATTTCTTTGCCGGAGGCCATGTCGTCGGGCAAGCGACAAAAAAGGGCGGCGTATCAATGGTGATACGCCGCCCGAACATATTGGTTTAGCTGGATTAATTGCGGACGAATTGACCGCGAATTGCACCATTGGGATAGTCAGTCGTCGCGATCTGGATGAAATACGCGCCCGGGGAGTTCTCGAACGAGTCTTCCAGCCATTCCCTCCGGGCGACACAATTTTTCCAACCGCCTTCATTGGCCTGTTTTAACCGCAAAACAACGGGACCAGTCGAACCGCGCACGCCGCGATTGATGGTAACGGAAGTGATCGGCCCCAGGTTTCGGATATCGTTAACGTCATAGCAAACCTGATTGAGCTCGTCCGCGACGGTCAGCTCGGCTTTCGCATAGCCGTCGCTGTCACCGCTCGAGCTGACGACTTGCGCGCCGTCAAGCGTGGCGTATCGGGTTTCTGCAACGGCCTCGGCAACGGCTTCTTCAACCGTGGCGCAGCCACTTAGACCAATGGGAGCTATCACAGTGGCACAGCACAAAATGGCAAATTTCTTGTAGTTCATAGGACTATCCTCACTTTCAGGGTTCCAAAACAGCCGTTTTCGAACGGCATGCGCTTAATATCCCTACAAACGCTTGGATGGCGTCTTGGTTCCTACCACTCGACTACAAATGCTCAGCTTTGCCGACGTTCCCGCGAAACCCGTCTATCGCCCAAGATTGCGCGGACATGGCGGTTGAAGATACTGAAAGGCCATCATTATGTGAGTGTCTTATGCGGATTGACGAGAAACTTCTCGCCCGTCGCGCGTTTGTTATATGCGGCGGCCACTTCTGGCTTCAGCATTTCCGCTAGCGATACTTCGCTGGTGTAGTGGCTGGCAAAGGTCGTTTTTAGTTCGGCGACTACACGCGCGCGCAGACGCTGGCCGCCTTCAGCGCCAATCTGCATCAGGAACGGTGTCAGCAGAAACCCGTTCACCGCCCAGGAGAAGCCGAAATTGCGGCTCAGGACCGTCGGTCCGGTGTCGAGCGCGCCGTAGATATAAACCTGCTTGAAGGTGTCCGAGCCGTAGCGGCTATATTCCTTCATTCGCTTGACCGCCGCCGCCTCGATGCAGGTCAGTATCTGCCCTGCGAGTTTGCCGCCGCCGATCGCATCAAAGGCAATTGTCGCGCCGGTTTCGACCAATGCTGCAGTCAGGCTGTCGAGGAAATCGGGTGCGCTCGAATCGCAGATATGCGTGGCACCGATTTGACGCAGCAATTCGGCTTGCGCTTCGCTGCGAACGATATTGACCAGCGGAATGCCGTCCTTGACGCAGATTTTCACCAGCATCTGGCCGAGGTTGGACGCGGCGGCGGTGTGGATCAGGCCGGTGTGGTTTTCCCGTTTCATCACCTCGGTCATCGCTAGCGCGGTGAGCGGATTGACGAAGCAGGATGCACCTTCAGCAGCGGTGGTGCCTTCGGGCAGGACCATACAGTCGCTGACCTTGACTGCCCGGTACTGCGCATACATCGCGCCGCCGATGATACCGACGGTCTTGCCGAGCAGCGCCTGCGCTTCGGGCGAGGAACCGGCCTTGACCACCACGCCACCAGCTTCGTTGCCCACCGGCATTGGCTGGTCGAGCCGCGCGGCCATTGCACGCATGACGGCCGCGGGCATTTGCGCGGTCAGCACGGGCTTTTCGGCTGTGCCCGATACCACAGCATTTTCGACATCGGCGGGTCCGAACAGAAGGCCTAGGTCGGACGGATTGATCGGCGTCGCTTCGATACGGACCAGAACCTCGTTTTCCTTTGGCTCGGGAACCGCGATATCGACCAACGAAACCTCGATTTCGCCCGATGATTTGAGCAATGAGACGAGTTGAAGGCCGGTTGCTGGAATTTGCATCATGGGTCGCTCCTGAAGAGTATGGTTGCGACACCCGCTATCGCATCAGGTACCGTCGCCATAGCGAATTTTAATGCGGTCGGCGGCTTCGGCGGCGATTTTTCTGGCTGCATTGGTATCGCCGCCGTCAACGCGCGCCAGCGCGACCGCCATCCGGCGATAGGGGCGCGTGACTGGCTTGCCGAAAATGCGCGCATCGACATGAGTGTCCGGCGTGGCGAGGGAGAGCGCGTCGGCCAAGCCGGTGATGCTGAACTCCTCCGCATCGCGGTCGGCAAGGACAACGGCGCTTGCAGATGCGCCGAGCAAATTGATCCCGGGAATGGGCAGGCCGAGAATGGCGCGGGCGTGGAGATCGAATTCATTGAGCGTCTGCGACACCAGAGTCACCATGCCGGTATCATGCGGGCGGGGCGAGAGTTCGGAGAAAATGACCTTGTCGCCCTTCACGAAAAACTCGACCCCGAAAAGCCCGTATCCGCCGAGCTCATCAACCACTTTGGCGGACATATCTTGTGCTGATTTGAGCGCGGCAGCCGACATCGCCGCCGGTTGCCAGCTCTCGCGGTAATCACCGCGCTCCTGACGGTGGCCGATGGGCGGGCAGAAATGGACTCCGTCACGCCCCTGATTATCTTTGGCGCGAACCGTCAGCAGCGTGATTTCGTAATCGAAATCGATAAACTGTTCTGCAATCACGCGAAGCCGGTCGCCGCGCATTCCGGCGGCGGCATAATCCCATGACGCGTCAATATCGGCGCGGTCGCGGATAGTGCTCTGACCCTTGCCGGAGGAGGACATCACCGGCTTGACGACCAAGGGCAGGCCCAGTTCGGCGGCGGCATTGTGCAATTCCTCACGGCTTTCCGCATAAAGATAGCGCGAGGTCACGAGCCCCAGTTCTTTGGCTGCCATGTCGCGGATTGCATCGCGATTCATGGTGAGCTGCGCCGCCTTGGCGGATGGCACGACGTTAAAGCCCTGTGCCTCATAATCGGCAAGTATCTCGGTCCTGATGGCCTCGATTTCGGGGACGATATAATCGGGCTGATGCTTCTCGATAGCCGCGCCCAATGCAGCGCCGTCGAGCATCGAAAACACCTCGGCCTCATCGGCAACCTGCATCGCCGGTGCCCTGGCATAGCTATCGCAGGCAATAACATGGCACCCGAGCCGCTTCGCCGCGATGACAAACTCACGGCCCAGTTCACCTGATCCGAGCAGCAGGATTTTGGCGGTGGGGATCATACGGGCCAATTTTTGGTATCGTGGTCTGGATGCTGGTGGTTGCTGACTTTGATTTCGCGCGCCTCTTTGGCCATGGTCGTTTCCGTCGTGCCCTCGACCGGCAGGCCGCAAAGGCCATCGAACCATGGCATCCGCGCTTCCTGCCCGAATTGCACTTGGGGGCGGAACAGCGACGGGTTGTCGAGCGAGCCGGTGGTGATGTTGAGGTGCTTGCTGGCCGCAAAATCATAGAGCAAAGGCGTCCCACAATTGCCGCAAAACCCGCGCGAAACGGGATCGGAACTTTGGAAAATCGTTGGTTGCCCCCGCGTCCAGGTAAACGCCTCGCGCGGTACGCCAATCAGGGCCGCAAAAAAATTGCCCACCGCCTTCTGGCACATCCGGCAATGGCAGATATGCGAGCTATCGAGGAAACTTGTGGCATGATAGCGAACTGCGCCGCACTGGCAGCCACCGCTGGCTTCGATATCGAGGTGTTTACGTTGGCTCATGGCTGTCCCTCCGATCTATCCGTTTCGCCGATAGCGGGACTAGGCCTCTTGTTCAAATGTCGAAAAACTCTTTCCAGTGCGGATCGGAACGCGCCACGCGAACGAGGAACGGGCAAGTCGGGCGCGCCTTCACACCCATCGCCTCGATTTCCTCAAAAACGCCCTTAGCCAGCCGCGCCCCCGCGCCAGTCCCGCGAAGCGCGGGCGGCACCTCGGCGTGGGGAAGGACCATGACATCGCCTTGCCAGAAAAAATCGACCACAGCATCGCCAGCCTGGGTCGGCATTCGGAAACGGCTTTCGTCGGGTTCGTAAATAATGGTCATATTATCTCAAATGCAATCGACGGGATAACGCCTGATTTTGGCGTCGG
>CAZQBS010000004.1:0-13347 GCA_964591835.1 uncultured Sphingorhabdus sp.
GAATATCTGGGAATGCCGGGCGCGCAAGATTACGCTGGGCTAATGGACAAATTAAAACATGCAAGTGTCTCGACCGGCGCGCAGGTCAACGCTCCGGGATGGCAGCAGGTGCTGGCACAGGCCCATATGTCCGAAGAATATTATTTCGGTATGGGTATCTCCGCGATGCCATCGCTTCATAACGCGATTGCCGTCCTCTACGTCTTCGCGGCTTTCCGGATTGGCAAGCTGATCGGCTGGTTTATGACCGCCTATGCGGTGCTAATCTTCATCGGCTCGATCCATCTCGCATGGCATTATGCTGTTGACGGCATCGTGGCGGCGATTGGCATGTGGGCTATCTGGCGCGCGGTCGACTGGTGGTGCATCGCGTCGGGCTATGACGCCAGCGTGACCGCGGACAGCGATGCGGCTGAGCAACCTCACAGGCTTGTAGAATCCGTCATTTGACCCTAATGCGCGGCTGCATATCGACAGCCAGCGAGTGAGAAGAACAAAATGAAAATCGCAATGATCGGCTCGGGCTATGTCGGGCTTGTTTCGGGCGCCTGTTTCGCCGATTTCGGTCATCATGTTATCTGCGTCGATAAGGACCAGGGCAAGATCGACCGGCTGAACGCCAATGTCATGCCGATCTACGAACCCGGGCTTGAGGCCTTGGTCAAGACCAACGCCGATGCCGGACGGTTGCTATTCTCGACCCATCTGGCCAGTTCGGTTGCGGGATGCGATGCGGTGTTTATCGCGGTAGGCACGCCGTCGCGGCGCGGCGATGGCCATGCTGACCTGAGCTATGTCTACGCCGCCGCCGAAGAACTGGCGGGCGCCATCGAACACAAAACGGTGGTTGTAACCAAATCCACCGTTCCCGTGGGCACCGGTGACGAGGTCGAGCGCATTATCGCCGAAACCAATCCCGAACTCGAATTCGCCGTGGTATCAAACCCCGAATTCTTGCGCGAAGGTGCCGCAATCGGCGATTTCAAGCGCCCCGACCGCATTGTCGTCGGCAGCGATGTCGAATGGGCGCGCGACGTCATGCGCGCCGTTTACCGGCCGTTATTCCTCAATGAATCGCCGATATTGTTCACCAGCAGACGCTCGTCCGAGCTGATCAAATATGCCGCCAACGCGTTTCTGGCGACAAAGATCACTTTCATCAACGAAATGGCCGATCTCTGCGAGAAACTAGGCGGCGATGTGCAGGACGTGGCGCGCGGCATCGGTCTGGATAACCGCATCGGCAGCAAGTTCCTTCATGCCGGGCCGGGCTATGGCGGCAGCTGCTTCCCAAAGGACACGCTGGCGCTGCTCAAAACCGCGCAGGACAACGACACGCCGGTTCGCATCGTCGAAGCGGTCGTGCAGGCCAACGATCTTCGCAAACGCGCGATGGGGCGAAAAATCGTCAACGCCCTGGGCGGCGATGCACGCGGCAAGAAGGTGGCATTGCTTGGACTTACGTTCAAACCCAACACCGATGACATGCGCGACGCGCCTTCGATCGCGATTGTGCAGACATTGCTCGATGCCGGTGCGGTGATCCACGCGCACGATCCCGAAGGTATGGAGGAAGCCGCAAAGATTTTGCCCGATGTGGTGATGACCGACAGCGCCTATTCCGCCGCCGCCGGTGCG
The DNA here is from genome assembly GCA_964591835.1 of uncultured Sphingorhabdus sp. GTDB lineage: Bacteria > Pseudomonadota > Alphaproteobacteria > Sphingomonadales > Sphingomonadaceae > Sphingorhabdus_B. Next base: position 1,639 of record CAZQBS010000004.1, read on the forward strand.
GACGCCGTCGCGCTGGTGACCGAATGGGATGCCTACCGCGCGCTCGATCTGAAAAAGCTGCGCGCCGCGATGAAGGGCGACGCTCTGGTCGATCTGCGCAACATCTACCGCGCGGCCGATGCCGAAGCCGCCGGTTTTGCCTATTCGAGCGTCGGTCGCTGACGCAAAGCATAACTTGAACGCACTCAAGGCTTTGCTGTTTGCGGTTGGCGTGGGTGCGCCTAAATAGGCGCGGCATGTCCCGCAATCTGACCCATCTCGAACGGCTTGAGGCCGAAAGCATCCACATCATGCGTGAGGTGGTTGCCGAGGCGGAAAAGCCGGTAATGCTCTATTCGGTCGGCAAGGATAGCGCCGTGATGCTGCATCTGGCGCGCAAGGCTTTCTTCCCCTCGCCGCCGCCGTTTCCGCTATTGCATGTCGACACCACGTGGAAGTTCCGCGCGATGTACGAACTGCGCGAGAAAGCGGCGCGCGACGCGGGGATGGAACTGCTGGTCTATCAAAACCCCGAGGCGCTGGAAAAGGGCATCAACCCCTTCGATCATGGCGGGCTGCACACGGATATGTGGAAGACCGAGGGGCTGAAACAGGCGCTCGATCTGCACGGCTTCGACGTAGCCTTTGGCGGCGCACGGCGCGATGAGGAAAAGAGCCGTGCCAAAGAACGCGTTTTCAGCTTTCGGTCGGCCAATCACCGCTGGGACCCCAAACAGCAACGCCCGGAATTGTGGAACCTTTACAACGCCAAAAAGGGCCCAAGAAAGAATGGGGGGGGCGAAAGCATCCGCGTGTTCCCGATCTCGAACTGGACCGAGCTCGACATCTGGCAATATATCCATTTGAACAATATCGAGATTGTGCCGCTCTATTTCAGTGCGCCGCGCCCGACGGTGGAACGCGGCGGCATGTTGCTGATGGTCGATGACGAGCGCTTTCGCTTGAACGACGGCGAAGTGCCGATCAAACGCTCGGTCCGCTTCCGCACACTGGGATGCTATCCGCTGACTGGCGCGGTCGAGAGCACCGCGACGACGTTGCCGCAGATCATCCAGGAAATGCTGCTGACCACAACATCGGAGCGCCAGGGCCGCGCGATCGACCACGACCAGGCTGCGAGCATGGAGAAGAAGAAACAGGAGGGATATTTTTGATGCCCTCGGCTTACGAAACCGACGCCCTGATTGCGCGCGATATCGACGCCTATCTGGAAACACACCAGCACAAATCGCTGCTTCGCTTCATCACCTGCGGGTCTGTCGATGACGGAAAATCAACGTTAATCGGTAGGTTATTGTACGATTCGAAGATGATCTTCGAAGACCAGCTAGCCGCGCTCGAAGCCGACAGCAAACGCGTAGGGACACAGGGTCAGGAGATCGACTTCGCGCTGCTGGTCGACGGCCTCGCCGCCGAGCGCGAACAGGGTATCACCATCGACGTTGCCTACCGCTTCTTCACCACCGAAAAGCGCAAGTTCATCGTCGCCGACACGCCTGGGCACGAGCAATATACCCGCAACATGGTGACGGGCGCATCGACCGCCGATCTCGCCATCATCCTGATCGACGCGCGCAAGGGGGTGCTGACGCAGACAAGGCGGCATAGCTATTTGGCCCACCTGATCGGTATCAAGAACATCGTTCTGGCGGTGAACAAGATGGACCTCGTCGATTACGATGTGTTGAGATACGACCATATCGTCGAGGATTACCGTTGTTTCGCGCGCGATATCGGCATCACCGATTTTACCGCGATCCCGATTTCGGGGTTCAAGGGCGATAACATCGCCTCGCTTTCGCCGAACACGCCCTGGTACAAGGGTAAAGCGCTGATCGAGCATCTGGAGGATGTCGAGCTCGACATCACCAGCGATCAGGCCAAGCCGTTTCGCCTGCCAGTGCAATGGGTCAACCGCCCCAACCTCGATTTTCGCGGGTTTTCCGGCCAGATTGCCAGTGGTGTTGTCCGCAAAGGTGATGCGATCCGGGTGCTGCCGAGCGGCAAAAGCTCCAGGGTCTCGCGCATCGTCACGCTCGATGGTGATTTGGATGAGGCCGTCGCCGGGCAATCTGTCACTTTGTGCCTAGCCGACGAAGTCGATTGCTCACGCGGTGACGTCATTGCAGCAGCGGCCGCGCCGCCAGAAGCCGCCGACCAGTTCGAGGCGAATCTCGTCTGGATGGCCGACGAGGCGATGATCCCGGGGAGGGCTTACTGGCTCAAACTTGGCACACAAATGGTTTCGGCAACGATTCACTCTCCAAAATATCAGATTAATATCAACAGCTTGGAGCATATAGCTGCAAAGACACTCGAACTCAATGCGATCGGCGTTGCCGAGCTCGCCACCGACCGCCCGATCGTTTTCGAAAGCTATGCCGACAACCGCCAACTCGGTGGCTTCATCCTGATCGACAAGCTTACCAATGCCACCGTCGCCGCCGGAATGCTCAACTTTGCGCTTCGCCGCGCGCAAAATGTCCATTGGCAGGCCATCGACATCAGCCGCGAAGCCCACGCCCGGCAAAAGGGCCAGACCGCCAAGCTGCTTTGGTTCACCGGGCTTTCGGGGTCGGGCAAATCGACCATCGCCAATCTGGTCGAAAAGAAACTGCACGCGCTCGGCCGTCACAGCTTCCTGCTTGATGGCGATAATGTCCGTCACGGCCTGAACAAGGATCTGGGCTTCACCGATACCGACAGGATCGAGAATATCCGCCGCGTTGGCGAAGTAGCGAAGTTGATGACCGATGCCGGACTGATCGTACTCACCGCATTCATCTCGCCGTTCCGTGCCGAGCGCGAAATGGTGCGCGGAATGCTGCCCGAAGGCGAGTTTCTCGAAATCTTCGTCGACACGCCATTGGAAGAGGCCGAACGCCGCGATGTGAAGGGTCTGTATAAAAAGGCGCGAAGCGGAGCGCTCAAGAATTTCACGGGTATCGACAGCCCCTATGAAGCACCCGAAAAGCCCGACATCCGTATCGACACCACGCGGATGACCCCAGAGGCCGCCGCCGAACTGATCGTCGAGCAGGTCGTCGGCGTCTGGAGCCCGGACCTTTGACCGATGGCGAACTCGCGGCGCAACTGGCGACCGAGGCCGGAAAAATGCTGCTGGCGCTGCAAAAGACCGGCCGCGGCAAAGCGATTGGCGACGAAGGTGACCGGATCGCCAACAGCTTTCTGTGCGCCGCGCTGCGCAAGGCCCGCCCCGATGACGCCTTGCTTTCGGAGGAAGAGACCGACTGCACCTCGCGCTGTTCAGCCAGCCGCATCTGGATCGTCGACCCCTTGGACGGCACCCGCGAATATAGCGAAGGCCGTGACGATTGGGCGGTGCATGTTGCGCTGGTGGTGAACGGCATCGCCGTCGCGGGTGCTGTTGCCCTGCCCGCGCTCGGTCTGACGCTCTGCTCCGAAAAGCCGCACATATTGCCGCCTGCCAACCATCCGCTCAAAATCGTGGTCAGCCGCACCCGTCCCGCCGCCGAGGCCGTGGCGCTTGCCGAAAAGCTCGGCGCCGAACTGTTGCCGATGGGCAGCGCGGGAGCAAAGGCGATGGCGGTGCTGCGCGGCGAGGCCGACATCTACCTCCATACGGGCGGCCAATATGAATGGGACAATTGCGCGCCTGTCGCGGTGGCGCAGGCGGCGGCCCTGCATTGTTCGCGGCTCGACGGATCGCCGATGCGTTACAACAATGCCAACCCATATTTGCCCGATCTGTTGATTTGCAGGCCCGAACTGGCAGCCGAAGTTCTGCGTCTGCTCTAGTTCACCTGCCGCTCGCGGCCTTCCCAATATGGCGCGCGCAGGTCCTTGCGGAGGATTTTGCCCGACGCGTTGCGCGGCAACGCGGCGATGACGTCGACCGATTTGGGCACCTTGAACCCGGCAATCCGTCCTCGCGCCCATGCCATGACGCTGTCGGCATCGACCGTCGTGCCGGGCCTGGGCACGCAGATCGCCTTCACGCTTTCCCCCCATTTGTCATCAGGCACGCCGATGACCGCAACCTCAAGCACATCAGGATGGCCGTAAATCGCGCTTTCGACCTCGGCGGGATAGACATTTTCACCGCCAGTGATGATCATGTCCTTCACCCGGTCATGGATATAGAGATAGCCGTCGGCATCGATATAGCCAGCGTCGCCGGTCCTGACCCAGCCGTCGTCGGCCATCGTGCTGTTGGCCGCATCGGGCAAATTCCAGTAACCGATCATGTTGTTGGAGGACCGTGTCCAGATCTCGCCGACCTCACCCACCGGCAAATCCTGCCCTGAGCCGTCGACCACCCGAAGCTCGACCCCCGGCAACGGCTTGCCTGCAGAACGCATGCGATCGTTGCCCGCAGGATCGTGATCCTCGGGCGGCAACATGCAGATCGTGCCGGTGGTTTCGGTCATCCCGTAAACCTGGATAAACTGCGCGCCGAACATCGCTATACACTGCCGAAGCAATTCGAGCGGGATCGGGGCGGCACCGTAGAGGATATATTTGAGACGGCTGTAATCGACAGAGGCACAACGCGGATGGTTGACCATCATCTGCAAGGCCGCTGGCACGGCGAACAGTCGCGTTGCGCCGCCGCTCTCGATCGCATCGAATACATTATCGGGGGTGAACTCGGCAAGCACCAGTCCCGGCAGCCCGCTCGCCAGCGCCATGATGCCAAGCCCCGTTCCGCCGATATGCGCGCACGGCATCGCGATTAGCACGACCTCGTCATCGTCCCATTTGGTATAGGCATGGTCGGAATGCTCCGAATGTTTGCGAAGCGCGAAGAGATTGCGGTTCGACAGCACCGCACCCTTGGGATTGCCTGTGGTGCCCGAGGTATAAAGCTGCAACACCGCGTCGTCCGGACCTGCGGCTTCGAAGGCAAACGGTTCTTGTCGTTCGATCATCGCGCGCGCTTCGGCTTCGCCGATGATGCGCTCGATATCCGCCAACTGTCCGGCCAAGGCATCTCCGGCACCATCAAAACCAACGCCGGTAAACAACATTTTCGCCCCTGTGTCCTTGATTACATAACCCCATTCCGCCGGTGCCAACCGCCAGCCTATCGGCACCATCACGATGCCGGCCCGCGCCGCGCCGTAGAACAAGGTGAAATAGAGATCGCTGTTCTTGCCAATCCATGCGATCCGGTCGCCCTTTTTCAAGCCAGCTGCAAGCAGGGCAGAAGCGACCCGCGATGTCCGGTCATCCAATGCCGCGTAGGTATAGCCACGATCTTCCTCGATCAAAGCCAGGGCTTCGGGCCGGTCGGCGGCCCAGTGCGACAGAAATCCGTCGAACGTTAAAATGTCGGTTACCGCCAAGCCCATTTTGATACTCTCCGCGCGGCCCATACATAATATCGGAGCCGTCGAAGCATTTAGTCGGGCGCTTAAGCAGTTATGTCAATTGTTGCCGGGTTGTCACTCCGCGGCCACTGCCAAATCGGGCTCTTTCCATACCAATATCGGCTTTCGAGCCGCAAGCGTCTCGTCCAGCCGCCGCCGCGGGGCATGATGCGGTGCCGACTTCAGCGAGGCATCTCCGGCCTTGGCCCGCTCGGCCACCGAACGCAGTGCGCCAATGAACTGGTCGAGCGCCGCTTTGCTCTCGGTCTCGGTCGGCTCAACCAGCATCGCACCGTGGACGACCAGCGGAAAATAGACGGTCATCGGGTGATAACCCTCGTCGATCAACCCCTTGGCGATGTCGAGCGTGCTGAAGCCCTCGGCCATGCCGTCGTCCGAAAACAGCGCCTCGTGCATACATGGCCCGCTATCCCCGAACGGCGCGTCGAGCACGTCGTCAAGGCTTCGCAGGATGTAGTTAGCGTTGAGCACTGCGTCTTCGGCAACCTGACGCAGGCCGTCCGCACCGTGGCTCAAAATATAAGCCAGCGCGCGCGTGAACATGCCCATCTGGCCGTGGAAGGCAGTCATCCGGCCAAAGCTGTCGGGGTGGCGTTCACCTACAGTTTCTTCCTCGACCAGCGAGTAGTGCCCGTTGGCATGGCGTTCGGTGAACGGCAGCGGTCCGTATGGCGCGAGTGCCTCCGACAGCACAACCGGCCCGGAACCCGGCCCGCCGCCGCCATGCGGGGTGGAAAAGGTTTTGTGCAGGTTGATATGCATGGCGTCGATACCGAGGTCGCCGGGCCGAACCCGGCCGACAATCGCGTTGAAATTCGCACCATCGCAGTAGACGTAGCCTCCCGCCGCATGGACCGCGTCAGAAATCGCCTTCATATCGCGCTCGAACAGCCCGCAGGTGTTGGGGTTGGTGATCATTACGCCTGCGACATCGGGGCCGAGCCGGGCCTTGAGCGCGGCCAGATCGACGCGACCTTCAGGCGTCGCCGGAATATCCTCGACCGTAAAGCCAGCAAAGGCCGCTGTCGCCGGGTTGGTGCCATGCGCGCTCTCTGGGACAAGGATCACAGTGCGCGGGTCGCCGCGCGCTTCAAGCGCTGCCTTGATGCACAGGATGCCGCATAATTCACCATGTGCGCCCGCCTTCGGGGTCATTGCCACGCCGTACATGCCCGTCAGCTCGATCAGCCAGACGGCTAGCTCGTTGATAACCGCCAATGCTCCCTGCACCGTTTCCACCGGCGCCAGCGGATGGACGTCGGCAAAACCGGCCATGCGTGCGACTTTTTCGTTGAGCCGCGGGTTGTGCTTCATCGTGCAGCTACCCAGCGGGAAGAAGCCAAGGTCGATCGCGTAATTCTGGCGGCTGAGGCGGGTGTAATGGCGCACCGCCTCTGGTTCGGCCAGCCCCGGCAGCCCGATATCACGGTTTCTCTCGAGTCCGCCTAGCCGTGACGTCACATCGGGCGCTTCGGCCAGATCGACGCCGGTTGTGCCGGATGTGCCAATCTCGAAAATCAGCGGTTCTTCTAGCATCAAGGCGCGGTTGCCGGTGAAGGTTGCGGGTTTCGCGTCTGCCGCCTGCCCCATTTCAGGCTTCCAGCCGGATTGATTGACCGCGCTCATGCCAGCACCTCCTGCAGCACCGCCGCCAGCGCTTCGACATCCTCTGGCGTCACGACTTCGGTCACCGCCACCACCAGCCCGTGTTCGAGCGCTTCTATGCCCGGATAAAGCCGCCCCAGCGAAACCCCACCCAGCACCTTACGGTCGGCCATCGCCCGAACGACTGGTCTTGCTTCTTCAGAAAGCTTCAAGGTAAATTCGTTGAAGAAACTTTTGTTGACCAGTTCCACCCCAGGTATCTGCGTCAGGCGGTCGGCTGCCTGCACTGCCATCTTGTGATTGAGCATCGCCAGATTGCGAAGCCCTTTTTCCCCGAGTAACGTCATATGGACACTGAAAGCTAGCGCACAAAGACCTGAATTAGTGCAGATATTCGACGTCGCCTTTTCGCGGCGGATATGCTGTTCGCGTGTTGAAAGAGTCAGCACGAACCCGCGCTTGCCCTCGGCATCAACGGTCTCGCCGCACAGCCGCCCGGGCATTTGACGGACAAATTTGTCCTTGCATGCGAACAGCCCGACATAAGGCCCGCCAAATTGCAAACCGACGCCAATCGACTGGCCCTCGCCAACAACGATGTCAGCACCCATTTCGCCTGGAGACTTGATCGCGCCTAGGGCAACGGGCTCGGTCACCACCGCGATCAGCAATGCTCCATGCTCGTGCGCCTTGGCCGCAATCACCGAGAGATCTTCGATCCGCCCCAAGATATCGGGATATTGCACCACGACGCAGCTGGTTTCGGCGTCGATGGCGGCCAGCAACCGTTCGCTATCGGTATCAGCCGTCAATTCGGGCTTTGCGCTATCGAGCGTGTCACCGGTAAACCGCGCCATTGTTTCGCAAACGCTGACATAATGCGGATGAAGCCCCGACGACAATACTGCCTTTTTGCGCTTGGTTATGCGCCCCGCCATGCTGATCGCCTCCCAACAGGCGGTCGAGCCGTCGTACATCGACGCATTGGCTACATCGCAACCGTAGAGCCGGGCGACTTGCGTCTGGAACTCGAACAGCATCTGCAACGTGCCCTGCGCGATTTCGGGCTGATAGGGTGTGTAGGCGGTCAGGAACTCGCCCCGCTGGATAAGGTGATCGACCGACGCCGGGACATGATGCTTATACGCGCCGCAGCCGAGGAAAAACGGATGGTGCGACGCCGCCATGTTCTGGCGCGCCAGATTTGAAAAATGCCGTTCGACCGCCATTTCGCTGGCGTGGTTGGGGAGACCACGGATTGGTCCGTCGAGCCGCGCTTCGACAGGCACATCGACGAACAGATCGTCAATCGAGTTGGCTCCGATGACACCGAGCATGGCTTGGCGGTCCGTGTTGGTGAGTGGGAGATACCGCATCAATTTTTCCTTTTTTCTCCCCTCCCGCTTGCGGGAGTGGAATAATCTTAAAGTCCGTCGACAAACGCCTTGTAAGCAGCTTCATCCATCAGGCTGTCCAGCTCGCTATTGTCCGACAGCGTCAGCTTGAAAAACCAGCCATCGCCCTCGGGGTCGGTGTTGACCAAGGCCGGATCGTCACCGAGTGCGTCATTGCCTTCGACCACTGTACCCGACACCGGCGCGTAGACGTCGGAAGCGGCTTTCACTGACTCTACAACCGCCGCGTCTCCGCCCTTTTTCAAGGTCGAACCAGCCGCTGGCACTTCGGCAAAGACGATGTCGCCCAACTGGCCCTGCGCGTAATCGGTGATGCCGACGGTTGCGGTGTCGCCATGGACTTCGATCCATTCATGATCTTCGGTAAAATAACGGGTCATGCGGTTTTTCCTTTCCGGTGATAACGATGCGGGACAAAGGGCATCAACGCGACGGTTATCGGGATGCGTTTGCCGCGCACTTCGGCTTCCAATCTTGTGTTCACACTATTGTGTAGATTATCGATATAACCCATTGCTATCGGAGCATTAACTGTCGGTGCAAAGCCGCCTGACGTTATGACGCCAACCTGCATCTCGCCCGCAAATACCGGCGCGCCTTCGCGGACGGGCATCTTGCCCTCCACGTTGAAACCAACCAGCTTGCGCGTTGAACCCTCGGCCAGCCCCTTCAGGATGCGCTCGGCTCCGGGGAAGCCACCCTCCACACGACGACGTTTCGAGATCGCGAATGACGCATTGCCTTCGACCGGGTCGGTCGTCGGGTTCATATCATGTCCGTAAAGCGGCAGCCCCGCCTCAAGCCGCAACGAATCGCGTGCGCCCAGGCCGATTGGCCTCACCTCAGGCTGCGCGCAAAGCGCGTCGGCGAAGGCGGCCGCATGCTCGGCCGGAATGGAAATCTCGAAGCCATCCTCTCCGGTATAGCCCGAACGGCTGATCCACAGCGGTTCCGGATCGGTCTTCGGTCCCCAGAAAAACGAGCCTGCTTCCATGAAATACAGGGCATCGACACCCGGAACCACGCGTAACAAAGCATCGACCGCTTTCGGCCCCTGCAACGCCAGCAGGGCGCGGTCATCCATATGGTTGATCGTGATTTCGTCGGCGAGCTGGTCGCGCAGATAGCCGATATCGTCCCACTTCACCGCGCCATTGACCACCAGATAAAGGCCCATCGGAGCCGATGTGATCATCAAATCGTCGAGTATGCCGCCGTCTTCAGCCAGCAGCAACGAATAGCGCATCCGCCCTTCCTTGAGCGCGGAAATGTCGCCTGGAACGATCGCCTCCAATGCCTCGGCACCACCCTCGCCCGTCAGCATTAGCTGACCCATATGCGAAACGTCGAACAATCCGGCATTTTCACGCACCCAGTGATGCTCGGCCATGATGCCTTCATACTGGATCGGCATATGATAGCCCGCAAACTCGACCATGCGTCCCCCGCGCTCGCGGTGCCAAGCGTCCAGAGGCAGCGCCTCGGGCGGCAGTTCGGGCAGTTCGGTTTCTTCGTCGCTCATCGTCATCCCCGGTCCAGAGTCACAGCGACACACGCCGGTCGGCGCCTGTCCGCTGCCCCCTCTGTCACGGTACCTGAGAGCTTTCTCCACCGTCGCTAAGCTGTGGCGGATTACACCTTCGGTGGCTCCTGCCTGCGCAGGAACGCTTTCCAGAGTGTCGCAAGAGCCGATGCGGTCCTTTTGCCTGAGAGATTCCGGGGCGGTTGCTCCTTCGGCGGCTCCTCAAAAGGAGCGCTCTCCCGCTTCGTCAGCGACCTGACCGCCTTGACTGCGACGCCGCGCAGAGTCAACCGGCGAGCGCGGTTTTGGCGTCATTTTCGTGGATAAATCTGCTTATGGCAGTTTTGCGCATAGCGGTCGGTCATTCCTGCAAGGAAATCGGTGATATGGCGGCTTCGTTGAGGTTCCTCCGGGGGAAGAGCGTCATGCCATTCAGGTGGCATTCGCGCCGGATCGGACGAATAAGCGGTGAACAGGTCGCCGATCACCCGCTTTGCCGTGTCCGCCGCGGCGTTTTGCGCCGGGTGATGGTAGAGATTTTCGTACATGAAGCGCTTCAAGCTCCGTTCGCGTTCGACCATTGCAGGCGAGAATCCGCCAATTGCGGCGGCTGCGCCGCGAACATCGTCGACAGTTTGGATTCGTTGGGCCGCCAGCCTGTCACGTGTGGCGTCGATCACGTCATTGACCATCACGCCGATCTGTTCGCGAATAAGTTCGGACACCAGACGATCTGGCGCAATATCGGGATATCGTCTAAGAATTGCCTCCCAATACTCTGCGATAAAAGGTAAAGTGGTTAGCTGCTCAATCGTCAATAACCCCGCACGTATACCATCGTCGATGTCGTGATTGTCATAGGCGATGTCATCCGCGACAGCCGCGATTTGCGCCTCCAGCGATGGCCACCGGTCCAGCGCCAAATCAAACCCGGCATCCACCGCCGCCAAAGCCCAGCCCGGAGCTCCAACCGGCCCGTTGTGCTTGGCCAGCCCTTCGAGCAGCTCCCAGCTCAGATTGAGTCCCCGCCATCGCGGATAGGGCGATTCGAGCAATGTCAGCGTCCGCAGAGTCTGCGCATTATGGTCGAAGCCGCCAAACGGCTTCAGCGCCTCTTCAAGCGCGTCCTCGCCCGCATGACCGAAGGGCGGATGACCGATGTCATGCGCAAGGCATAATGCTTCGGTCAAATCTTCGTTCAGCCCCAACGCCCGCGCTATGGTGCGGCCGATTTGGGCTACTTCCAGACTATGCGTCAGGCGAACGCGGTAATGATCGCCATCGGGGGCGACAAACACCTGCGTTTTGTGGCGCAAGCGCCGAAACGCGATCGAATGGATGATGCGGTCGCGGTCGCGCTGGAAAATGTCGCGCGGGCCGCGAATGTCGCTCTGTGGTTCGGGGTGGAGCCGCCCGCGGCTGGCCCCGGGATGGCAGGCATAGGGCTGGAGCGTCGTCATGCGCGGCTTATGCCGACAAGCACGCCCCCCGCCTAGCCGCTATTTGCCTTTCAGCGGCGTCACCGCCACGCCATTTTCGCTTTTCCACGCAAAACCGTCGCCGCCCGCCTTGCGGAAATCGGCCTCCCATTTCTTCGACGCTTTCAGGTCGGCAAACGGCCCAACGAGCAGCCGGTCGGTCCTGCCCCAAGCCGAAGTCCAGCCCTCGCGGCCCTTGAACAAGTCGGCGCTTTTCTTCGTCCATTTGCGATAGTCGAAACCGAGCGCGCTGGCCTCGCCAGTCGCGATCTGCACCCAAAAGCGCGCCGGATTGGCGGCCGCGGCGGCTTTGG
>CAZQBS010000004.1:13447-53799 GCA_964591835.1 uncultured Sphingorhabdus sp.
GCGGCGGCTTTGGGATCGGCCTTGGCTGCTTTCGGTATGTCGGCAGAGGCAATCTTGGGAGCAGCGGGCTTCAACTTCTTCAAGTCGACCGGAACGGCCGAAGGTTTCTGCTCACTCTCCGGGATTTCGATCGACCCGACAATCGCGGCCAGATCGAACGGAAGTGTCGTCGTTGGCAGCGGCGCTGCGGCTACAGGGGCTGTGCGGGACGTCGGAACGCCGCTTTCACTCGGGCCTTGAACATTGGATGCGGCAACGGCGGAAGTCGTCTGCGGCGATGCCGTCGGGAACGATGTATTCGCCGCAACAAAAACCGGCTGGGGTGTCGGCGTCGCCACATTAACCGGATTGCTTGCCGCAGGTACAGGCTGACGTAATCCGCTATTTGGCATAACAACATTGACCAGCGGTCTTGCCGTATCAGGCGGGGGCAGTTCGGTGGCCTTGGCGACAGCGATCGTCGCGACCTTCGCGCCCTCGACAACCGAACGCGCATTGTCGGTGGAAAGCCGAGCGTTATCGGCTTTAGCGATCTTGACGGGAGGTGGAGTATTTCTCCGGGCGGCCCGTTCGGCGTCTTCCTTCGCCACGCGCTCGCGTTCGCGTTTGCGGCTCGACGGTTCCTTCGGTTTTTCCTTTGATACTTTCTTGCCGAGGGGTTCGCCAACCGGAATTAGCCGCGATTCGTTTCTCGTTATGGTCGGTGCGGGGATGGTCGCAGCGACGCGCCGGACATTTTCGCTATCGCGACCGACGTTATTCGCCGGAAAATGTCCCAGATGGATCGCCGCAGCTTGCTGTGCGGCGGTAAGATCGGGCATTTGCTGCAGATAACGCTCCATCTTCTGCGCCGAGCGGGCATCCATAAACCCAGCCGCGACCTTGCTCGATTCGCGCGTTTCGCCGCGCGCTGCCAGCATGAACGCCCGCGCACGCCATGCCATATTATTGTTCTTTTGCAGCAGCGGCAGCAGCATCCCGTCGGCAGCGGCCTTCTGACCAGCCAGCGACAGCGATATCGCCTGCCGTATCAACAGATCCTCGGACGAGGAAGCACTGCGCGCCAGTTGGTAGTCCTGTTGAGCACGGGCAAAATTGCCGAGCAGGTCGAATGCTAATGCGCGGTCGGCGGCAATTGTCCGCTCGCTTATCCCTAGCCTGACCGCTTCATCGAACAGCCGGAGCGCCTCAAACGGATTTTCTGTCCTGACCGTCGCGGTCGCAAGCCCCGCCGTTATCCGCCCGTTGCGCGGACGGATGACGTTGGCGCGAGTGAAAAAATTGAGCGCGGCGTTGGCATCGCCCAGCATCAGCGCGGCAATGCCTGCATCGGCCAAGGCATCGGCATCGCTTGGCTGGACGGCAATCCGCCGCATCGCCGCACGCAATTCGGTTGCCCCAGCCGGTTCACGGATAGCTGGCATCAAAGGTCCGGCATTGTCGAGCGCATCTAGCGCGCTTTCATCGACTGCTTGCCCGAATACACCGCTCGAAAGCGCAGCCAGCGACGCTGTTACCAAAACACGTAATAATATCACATTCATGCCGGTCCCATAGGGCCATTAGGGAGTGACATGCAAAACATGCTTTTGCCGCCGCCGACTAACGGTTCCACAAAATAGACGAAATGTGACGCTACGCGAAAATGGCTTACGCGGCGCTGAACAAACAGGGTCAGGACCTAGTTGTTGCTCTGCCGGTCGAGGAAGCGCGGAATGTTAAGGCCGCCGGGTGTGCCGTCGTCCTTGTCCTTGGCTACGTCGGCTTCATCGTCCGATCGCGACAGTCCGCGCGACAGGTTCGACATGCGTTCGAACAAGGTTCCACCCGTCGAAATACGCGGTGCTGCCTGCGCAGGTGCCGGGGTAACATCGACCTGAGGCGCCCATTCGGCAGCCACTTCTCCGACCTCATCGGCGTCTTCGGCCACATCGGCGTCGCCCAGTTCGAGCATATCGTCCCCGGCATTGGCCGCATGGGCAGGCGCCCATGAGGGCATTTCCACCGCAGCTTCTTCCTCTTCGCCCTCGTCCTCTTCGGCCTCGACACCATATTCGCTTGTCAGGTCAAAGCTGTCGTCTTCTGACAATGCTTCTTCTGGCTCCGGGTCGCCGTCGACAATCTCGGGCTCGGGATCGTTATGGAACAGGCTCGATGCAACCGCTGGTGTTTCGACCACTGGTTCGGCAGGTCTGCTGAATGCAAACGGCCGCGCCGCTGCCGACGAAGCAACCGCGCTGGCGTTACTGTCAATACCGGTAGCAACCACCGACACGCGGATTTTGCCGTTCAAATTCTCGTTGAACGCCGAACCCCAGATAATGTTGGCATCGGGATCGACCAGTTCGCGGATATAGTTCGCAGCTTCGTCAACCTCCATGAGGCGCATGTCCTCGCCGCCCGTTATCGAAACGATAACTCCTTTCGCACCCTGCATGGACACGCCGTCGAGCAATGGATTGGCAATCGCCTTTTCCGCTGCTTCGAGCGCACGACCGTCGCCTTCGGCTTCGCCCGTGCCCATCATCGCTTTGCCCATTTCGTGCATGACCGAGCGAACGTCAGCGAAGTCAAGGTTGATAAGGCCGGGCATGACCATCAAATCGGTAATCCCGCGCACACCCTGTTGCAGCACTTCGTCGGCAAGCAGGAAAGCTTCCTTGAAGGTGGTATTCGGGTTGGCGACGAGGAAAAGGTTCTGGTTAGGAATGACGATCAGCGTATCGACGTGCTTTTGCAGTTCCTCGATACCTGCATCCGCCGCGCGCATCCGTCGCGAACCTTCGAAAATGAATGGCTTGGTGATTACGCCTACGGTCAGGATGTTCAGTTCACGCGCAGCCTGCGCAATAACCGGAGCCGCACCGGTACCGGTGCCGCCACCCATGCCAGCGGCGATAAAGCACATATGCGCGCCCGCTAGCGCGGCCTTCACCTGCTCGATGGTTTCTTCGGCTGCCGCACGACCGACTTCGGGCCGCGAACCGGCACCCAAGCCTTGGGTGATATCCGGCCCGAGTTGGATGCGATATTCGGCGGGCGATGCGTTCAGCGCCTGCGCATCGGTATTGGCGACGATGAAATCGACGCCTTCGACCTTTGCCTTGATCATGTTGGCAACCGCGTTGCCCCCGGCACCGCCCACGCCAATGACGGCGATTTTCGGTTTTAACTCATCAACCACAGGAGGACCGATATTGATGCTCATGACATTACCCCCTTGCCGAACCGGCATGTTCTAAAGTTTCACGCTTTTGACACAAAAGAGAATCGCGCACACCATATAATTAACTATTTTGCACAGCTTTCTGTCAAAAATTCTCACGGATTGCGCGGATTATTCGTTCGAACAGGCTTGGTATCGTACCGGACGAGTAATCATTACTGCGGTCGAACCCCGAATTCATTTCAACGCGGTCCGATGCAGCGTACAGAATTAGCCCGACAAGCGTTGCAAAGGCGGGGCCGCCATGTGCTTCGGGGATGCCGCTAAGTCCCGATGGCCGGCCGATTCTGACGGTGCGCCCAAGCGCGCCCTGCATGTTCTCGGCAATGCCTTTCAGTTCCGCACCGCCGCCGGTCAGAACGACCTGATGGCTCGACGGACCTGCAAAACCGAGGCTCTTCAGCGCATGGCCAATGTCAGCGACGATGCTATCGACGCGCTGACACACAACGGCGTTTAATTGCGCCCTGGTAATCCGTGGTGCGTGTGCGGCGGCTTCCGCTCCGCTTTCATCGGGGCCGACTTCCAGCACCTCCTGGTGATCGCGCGGGCTGGTCAACGCCGAGCCGTGAAAACATTTCAGCCGCTCGGCCTGCGCAAGGCGAATGCCGAAGGTCGAGGCGATATCGGCGGTGATGTCCGACGCGCCTTTTGGAATGGTTTCAAGTCCGACGAGCATTCCGCCGATAAACACCGACACATTGGTGATGGACGCACCGAATTCGACCAAAGCGACGCCCAGGTCGCGTTCTTCCGCAGTGAGGCAAGCTAGGCCCGTGGCAACTGGCGCAACGACGATAGATTCAACTTCCAGATGCGCAGCGCGCGCGGTCATGTCGATGTTGCGCACAGGCGACTGGTCGGCGAGCACCACATGAATATCTACCCCCAGCCGGTCGGCATGAAGCCCGACTGGATTGGCAACACCGCCCACGCCATCGAGTGAATAGAGCGTTGGCTGGATATGCAGCGGCAATTTGCCGCCGGTGTCGATGTTGGCGCGGCCCGCCTGCAATAGCTCGTCGATATCGGCCTGTTCGATACGGTCGCCGCCGAGTTCGATCTCTACCGGCGCAAGCAGACTATCAAGGCCACCCGCCGACATGCCGACCCAGATGCGATCGATGTTCAATCCGGCAATCCGCTCGGCCTGTTCGACCGCGTGGCGCACCGACAGTTCGGCTTGCTCGATATCGGCGATGCAGCCGCGTGTGACGCCCCTGCTTTCGCGCTGGCCGGTGCCGAGCACGATCAGTTCGCCGCTATCGGTCTTGCCCGCGATCAGCGCTGATACCTTCGACGAGCCGATGTCGATGGCCGAAATGATCTTCTCTACCCGCGCCGCTTTCATGCTTCGCTTCCGTCGTCTTTTTTGGCGGTGGAGCCTTCGGCTTTTGCCGGTTCGGGCTTGGGTGCCTTGCGGAAATAGGCGCGCTCGGGATCGCGCAGGTCGAAATGGATGAGATCCCGTCCGAGCAAGCGGTGGATGCCGTCCATTCGGGCAAAGTTGAGCAACGCTTCGGCGGCAGCCTTCTCACCTTCCGGCAGCGCGAGCGTCTCGCCTGTCTTGAAGCGCAAATCCCAGCGCCGGTTGCCAATCCAGCTAGCACCTGCCACCTGCGCCTTCAGCGCGCTTGCCTTGTCGAGCAGTTCACCCAGCGCGACTGAATGGCGATTGGCATCGTCACCGTTGAGCAACGGCAAATCGCCAACTTCAGCGGCGGTCACATTTTCGAGCACGGTGCCTTCGGAATCGATCAGCGAATATTTGCCGTTGCGTTGCCACACAGCCGTCGGCTTGCGCTCTACTATCTCCACCGCCAGCCGGTCGGGCAGCCGCCGCGAAACCCGCGCGTCCTTGATCCAGCCATATTGCAACAGGTCCGCGCGGACCTTTTCGATATCGACCATCGGCATCGAGCGGTCCATTTCGGCGAGGACGATATCGTAGACCTTGAGTTGGTCGACTCGTTCCATCCCTGTCACTTCGACGTCCTTGACCTCAAACCCGGCGCGCGCCGCGACTTTGCTATATTGCTCGTAAGCGGCGGTGGTCAGCCCGAACCACTGCGCCACAGCAACCGCGGCGACGCCAAGGCCGGCGATCAGGCCCCATGTAAAAACCCGCTGAATTTCGTCTTCTGAAAAAGGCAATGTCCGCAAGAAACGGTCGAAAAGCGAGATCTGGCGCACTTTCTTGCGCGGCGCGGGACTCTTCGCCTTGCTGCGTGTCTTGCCGCCTTTTCTTGGAATGGCCGCCATTATGCCAGAGCCTCTTTAACGATGATATCTACGAGTTGCTCATAGCTGATACCGACATGCTTCGCCTGCTCCGGCACGAGGCTCAATGCCGTCATCCCGGGTTGGGTGTTGGTTTCGAGCACGAAGACTCCGTCTATTCCAAGCTCGTCGTCCCAGCGATAATCGGTCCGCGATGCGCCCTTGCAGCCTAGCAGCCGGTGTGCCTTCAGCGCAGTGTCGAGCATGAACGTCTCGACATCGGCAGGAATTTGCGCCGGGCAGATATGTTCGGTCAAACCATCGGTATATTTGGCATCGAAATCGTAGAACCCGCTTTTGGGAATGAGCTCGGTTACCGCCAGCGCCTTGTTGCCGAGCACCGCGACCGTCAGTTCGCGGCCCTTGATGAAGGGTTCTGCCAGCAACGAGTCGAATTCCTGCCACGGCCCCTTGGCATCGCGCGCAATCGGGTTGCCATAATTGCTGTCCTCTTTGACGATAGCCACACCGACCGAGCTGCCTTCATTGACAGGCTTAAGCACATAAGGCCGGGGCAACGGATCGCCCGCAAAGAGGCTCTCGCTCTCGACAATCGTTCCCTTCGGCATCGGGATGCCAGCGGGCACGAGGCATTGCTTGGTCAATTCCTTGTCGATGGCAATCACCGAGGTCACCATACCACTATGCGTGTATTTGATGCCCATCAGGTCGAGCATTCCTTGCACCGAACCGTCCTCTCCGGGGACACCATGCAGCGCATTGAAGACAACGTCGGGGCGGAGTGCTGCCAGCACCTGGGCCACATTGCGATCCATATCGACGCGGCTGACCT
Organism: uncultured Sphingorhabdus sp.; assembly: GCA_964591835.1. Classification (GTDB taxonomy): domain Bacteria; phylum Pseudomonadota; class Alphaproteobacteria; order Sphingomonadales; family Sphingomonadaceae; genus Sphingorhabdus_B. The sequence goes on from CAZQBS010000004.1 coordinate 19,747, forward strand.
TGTAACCGACCTTTTCCAACGCATCGGCCACGCCGTTACCGCTCATCAACGACACCGGCCGTTCGTTCGACCAGCCGCCCATCAGGACGGCAACATGGATTTGATCACTCATGTCGCGTTCCCCACGCGCTGTATTTCCCATTGCAGATCAATGCCCGAACTGGCCTTTACGCGCGCACGGACTTCTTCGCCCAGCGCCTCGATATCAGCGCTGGTTGCATCGCCCAAGTTGAGCAGGAAGTTGGTGTGCTTCTCCGAAACCTGCGCGCCGCCGATTTGCAGGCCGCGACATCCGGCTTCATCGACCAGTTGCCACGCCTTATGGCCTTCGGGGTTCTTGAATGTCGATCCGCCGGTTTTTGACCGCAGCGGTTGCGATGCTTCGCGCGAGGCGCTGATGCGGTCCATTTCGGCCTGGATGGTGACGGGATCGCCTGCCATGCCACGGAACCGCGCCGCGACAACGATAGCGCCATCGGACAGCTCAGAGTGGCGGTAACTGTAGCGAAGTTCTTCGACCCGCAAAGTAATCAGTTCACCATCGCGCATCACGACGTCGCAATCGACCAATATGTCCTTGACCTCGCCGCCATAAGCCCCGCCATTCATCCGGACGAAGCCGCCGACGGTGCCGGGGATAGAGCGGAGGAATTCCAAGCCCGCTATGCCGCTGTCGCGCGCGGTAGACGATACGAGAATGCCCGAAGCGCCAGCACCGCAATCGAGGATGCCCTCGCCAGTTTTTTCAACTTTGGCAAATGTCTTACCGAGCCGGACGACGACGCCTGGGACACCACCGTCGCGGACGATAAGGTTGGAGCCGAGGCCCAGCGCCATGACGGGGATCATGGGGTCAAGTTCCGCTAGAAACCTTTGCAGGTCGGCGACATCCTTGGGCTCGAACAACCACTCGGCGGCTCCGCCCGACTTGAACCACACCAAAGGCGCGAGCGGCGCGTTTGGCGTGAGCTTGCCCTCTACCTTGGGAAGCGTCGCAACTCTCATACCCTCGCTGCCTTGATCGCATCGGCCAGCCCCGCCGCCCATTTGGTGATGTCGCCCGCACCGAGGCAAACCACCATGTCCTTGTCCTGCACGATCTCGGCAAGCTTGTTCGCCAGATCGGCTGCGTCGCTGACGTTGGCCGCCGAGCGATGCCCGCGCCGCTTCATGCCCGCAACCAAAGCTTCGGAATCCACGCCCTCGATGGGCGCTTCGCCAGCGGTGTAGACGGGCGAGATGAAGACGATGTCGGCATCGTTAAACGCCTGCTGGAAATCATCCATATGATCGCGAAGCCGGGTGTAACGGTGCGGCTGGGCGACCGCAATCACGCGGCCCTGTGCGCCTTCGCGCGCCGCCGACAATACCGCGCGGATTTCGACGGGGTGGTGGCCGTAATCGTCGATGATGGTCACGCCGTCTACCTCGCCCACCTTGGTAAACCGCCGTTTGACGCCGCCGAACTTGTCGAAGCCGTGCTGCACCGCCTCGTCGCTCATGCCCATTTCGAGCCCGACCGCCACTGCGGCAAGAGCGTTCTGCACATTGTGCCGCCCCGGCATCGGCAGTTCGATACCCTCGATTGTCCGCTGCGAGCCGTCGCGCGACCTAACCACCACATCGAAGCGGTTGCCGCCGGGATGCGGCGTCACATTCTCACCGCGCACATCTGCTTGCGCTGAGAAGCCATAAGTGATGATCCGCCGGTCACGGATTTTGGGAAGAATCGCCTGCACTTCGGGATGGTCGAGACACATGATCGCAGCCCCATAAAAGGGCACATTCTCGACAAACTCGACGAATGCCTCCTTGATCGCGTCGAAACCGCCATAATGGTCGAGATGTTCGGGGTCGATATTGGTCACCACCGCAATCGTGCCGTCAAGCCTCAGGAAACTGCCATCGCTCTCGTCGGCTTCGACCACCATCCAGTCACTGTCGCCCAGCCGCGCGTTCGATCCGTAGCTGTTGATAATCCCGCCATTGATAACCGTTGGATCAATGCCACCATGGTCGAGCATCGCCGCAATCAGCGAGGTCGTCGTCGTCTTGCCGTGTGTGCCAGCCACGGCCACAGTATTCTTCAGCCGCATCAGCTCGGCGAGCATTTCCGCCCGGCGCACAAGCGGTATCCGCCGTTCGAGCGCGGCATCGCGTTCGGGATTGCCCTTCTTCACCGCAGTCGAGGTCACCACCACTGCTGCGTCGCCCAGATTGTCGGCGTCATGGCCGATCATCACCTTGATCCCGCGCTTGCGCAGCCCGTCGATCACATAGCTATCGGCGATGTCCGAGCCCTGTACGGTGTAGCCCAGATTGTGCATGACTTCGGCAATACCAGACATGCCGATGCCGCCGATGCCGACGAAGTGAACGGTTCCAATATCGGTAGGAACGCCCTTCACGCGGAGATGTCTCTAGCGAGTGCAGGTGAGCCGTTAAAGCTCTCGGCGCGCTCGGATTTGGGCCTGATCGTCTGCATGATCGGTGCCGCACCAAACGATTCCACCAGATCGGCCAGGTCGCTAACCGCATCCGGCCGCCCGCAACCCTTCGCCGCTTTCGCCGCATTTTCAAGCGCGCCCGGTTCGAGCGCGATCTTCTGGATTTGCTTCGCCAGCTCGACCGGCCCAAAGCAGCTTTGCGCAATCGACCGCGCGCCGCCAGCGGCCACCATTTCTTTCACATTATACACCTGATGATTGTCCATCGCGCTTGGCAGCGGCACCAATATTGCGGGCCGTCCCGCGCAGGTTAGCTCGGCAATCGTCGAAGCCCCGGCCCGCGCAATCACCAGATGCGACCAGCCCAACCGCTCCGGCAGATCGGCCATGTAGGTCGCCAGTTCGGCGGGAATATCATGCTCGGCATAAGTTTTCCGCACCGCGTCGATATCCTCTGCGCGGCACTGCTGGGTCACCTGTAAACGCCGCCGCAGATTGAGTGGCAAACGTGCCAGTCCATCGGGCACGACATCGGACAGGATAGAGGCGCCCTGACTGCCTCCGGTCACCAGCACCCGAAAAATTCCGTCCTCGCCAAGCGGCGGATAGGCCTGATCGCGCAGAAAAAGCACTTCCTCGCGCACCGGATTGCCGACCAAATGCACCTTTTCCTTATAGCGCGGCGACAGCCGGAGGATGTCCGGATAGGCCGTCGCTATCGCATTGACCTGCCGCGCGGTGAAACGGTTGACCCGCCCGAGCACAGCGTTCTGTTCATGGATGATGGTAGGAATTTTCTCGGCAAACGCGCCCAACAACGCAGGAAAAGCCGGATAGCCGCCAAAGCCAATGACCGCGCTCGGTCCGAAACTTGCAAATAACCGGCGTGCCATCATCCTGCCCTCGGCAATCGCTTTGACGCCGGGCAGCCAGCTTATAGGATTTTTCGTGATCCGTCCGGCAGGCAAGACATGCGTGGCGATCTTGTCGGGACAGCCCGGAATCTTGGTGCCGCGTTCATCGGTGACCAACGCGACGTGATGGCCGCGGTTGAGCAATTCCTGCCCTAACGCGAACGCCGGAATCAAATGTCCGCCAGTGCCGCCTGCGGCCAGCACATAATGCCTAGAGATACTCATGGCATCCGTCCCTTCACCATATAGTTCGACCGGTCAAGATAGGGGTTGCGCTTGGTCAGTGCCAGGATGAGACCGCACGTTATCGACAGCGCCAGGATCGACGATCCGCCATAGCTGACGAACGGCAAGGTCATCCCCTTTGACGGGAAAATGCCCAGATTGACCGCCATGTTGATCATCGCCTGACCGCAAAACTGGGTGACGAGCCCGGTAACCGCGAACACGACAAACTGGTCCTTTTCATCGAGCAGCCGGACGATGACCCGAACCAGTATCGCAAAGAAAATGATCGCAATCACCATGCACGCCAAAAGCCCGAATTCTTCGCCGATTACGGAGAAGATATAATCGGTATGGCCTTCGGGCAGCGAATATTTCTTGGTACCCAGTCCCGGTCCTACACCGACCAGACCGCCGCTGGTCAAAGTCGACAACGCCATCTTGTCGTGCGTTAGCCCCTCGGTGCCGAAAATCCATGCGTCGATCCGCTGGGTGGCGACGGGATAGAAATTATAGGCAAGGATCAACCCGCCCAGTCCACCGATAATGATCGCCCACAGCCGCGCGGCAGGCACGCCGGATATCATCATGAGCGCAAACCATGTGCCCGCGAACAATATCGTTTGTCCGAGGTCTGGTTGCATCATCAGGAAAAAGCAGACGATACCCGTGCCGACCATAGTGACGACCCGCACCGGCAGCGTGTGGTCTTTCAGCCGCCAACTGATCACCCACGCCATCGTCACCGCGAAAAAGGGCTTAAGAAATTCGGACGGCTGCAACCCGGCAAAGCTTGGGCCAATCCAGCGTTGCGACCCGTTCACTTCCCGACCGACAAATGGCACCAGCACCAGCAGCACGAAAAATAGCCCGAATCCGGCAATCGCAAATCGCCGAGCCTGATCGCGCGGATACATCGAGACCACCAGCATGATCGGGATGCCGACGATAACCCACACCAGTTGCCGGTAAAAGAAATAAAGTGCAGGCAGTTGCGTCTGCGATGTCGAAAGCCGCTGCGCACCCGCAGGAGAAGCCGCAGCCACCGCCAGTAACCCGATAGCGATCAGCACCAGCATCAACGACAGCAACACGCGGTCGAGTTCCCAGAACCAGACGCCGAGCGGTGATCGGTCGCCACGCCCGAGCCGGTTGGCAAAGCCGATCTTGCCCGTCTTGGCCGCCAGCACCCACGGCACTTCGTTGGCATCACGGTTCATGGAAACGCGCTCACCCTACCGTTAACGACCGGGGACTGTCCCTTTAGGGACTGTCCCCAAAGGGACAGTCTTTGAATCGCACCGACCTCCCCGCTCTTCTGGGCAAAAAGAAGGAGTGTCCCTTTAGGGACAGTCCATGGATATAGTGCATGGCTCATCAAAGCGCTTCCACGATGGCTTTGAAGGCTTCGCCGCGCGCTTCGAAATCCTTGAACTGGTCAAACGACGCACAGGCGGGGGAAAGCAGTATGACATCACCCGACAGCGCTTGCGAGGCGGCCGAGTGGACAGCGCTGCCCATCATCTCGCAGCGTTCTACCGGCATATGCGGTTCGAGCAGCCTGGCAAATAATGGCCCGGCCTCGCCAATCGTATAGGCCTTCACGACATGCCCGAAATTGGGCGCACATTCGTTCAGGTCTTCGCCCTTGGGCAAACCGCCGACTATCCAGTGAACACGCGGATAGGCGGCGAGCGCAGGCGCGGTCGAAGCGGGATTGGTTGCCTTGCTATCGTTAACGAACAGGACGCCGTTCTTCTCAGCCACAATCTCCATCCGGTGGGCAAGACCCTTGAAGGTCTTGAGCGCCGGACGCCATTGCGATTCCTTGATACCTAGCGCCGCGACCAATTGAATCGCGACCGCCACATTCTGCAAATTATGCGGGCCTTGCAGCGATGGCCAGTCGGGCTGACCTTCGATATCGCTGGTATTGGCCAGATGGACCACATTCGCGCCCCTCTTGGCCAGCACAGCATCGTATATGCGTCGGGTGTCGGCATCGCCGTCGCCGAATATGCTTGCTTGCTTGGGCGTCTGCATATCGAACAGCCGCGCTTTCGATGCGATATAGCCCTCATATCCGTCATAGCGATCGAGATGATCCGGTGACAGATTGATCAGCGTTGCCGCATCGCAAGCCAGACTGTGCGTCAGGTCGATCTGGTAGCTCGACAGTTCGAGGACGTAGACGCCGCCTGCGGCCAGCGCAGCCTGGGACAATATCGGTAGCCCGATATTCCCCGCCATCCGCACCGGCCTGGCCGCGCTTTTCAGCAAATGATGGACCAATGCCGTCGTCGTCGATTTGCCGTTGGTGCCGGTAATACCGATAACCCGGTGTGCCGGAAGCGCTGGTCGCGCCATTGCAAACAGCTCGATATCCCCGATCAACGGAACCCCGGAGGCGCGGGCTTTGTCGGCAATCGGGTGCCGGTTGATGGGAACCCCCGGCGACACGACAATACCATCATATCCGGTCAGGTCGGCCTCAAGCGGGTCCGCGATCGTTGTGATATCGGCAGCGCTTTCGCGCGCCGCTTCGTTTTGATCCCACGCCAGCACCTGCGCGCCGCCCGCGTGCAGCGATTGTGCGGCAGCAAGGCCCGACCGCGCGAGGCCCAAAAGGGCGAATTTGCGGTTGGCGAAGACGGGGCTGGTAATCATCTGAGCTTGAGCGTGGATAGCCCCGCGAGCGCCAGAACGAAAGCGACAATCCAGAAGCGAATAACGACGGTCGGTTCGGACCAGCCAAGCTGTTCGAAATGATGGTGGATCGGGGCCATCCGGAAAATCCGCCTGCCCGTGCGTTTGAACCAGAATACCTGGATGATGACCGACATCGCTTCGACCACGAACAAGCCGCCGATGATTACCAACGCGAATTCGTGATGTGCGACGACTGCGATAGCGCCCAACGTGCCACCCAGCGCCAGACTGCCGGTGTCGCCCATGAATACCGCGGCAGGCGGCGCGTTGAACCACAGAAACGCAAGGCCAGCGCCGACTATTGCGCCGCACAACATTGCCAGATCACCCACGCCGAGCAGGAAAGGTATGCCAAGATACTCGGCGTAGAGGGCATTTCCGACCATATAGGCTATCGGCATGAGCGCGCCAGCTGCGATGATAACAGGCATCGTGGCGAGGCCGTCAAGTCCGTCGGTGAGATTGACCGCGTTGCCGAACGCTACAATCACGAATGCGCCGAACGGCACATACCACCAACCAAGATCAGCAACCGGCCCGTTGACGAATGGCAAATATAATCGGCCACCGGACTGCCATACGATCAGCGATACGGCCACACCGGCAATGGCGAATTCAAGCAATAGCCGCAATTTACCGGAAATGCCTTTATGGCTTCGCTTTTTGACTTTGTCGTAATCGTCCATGAAGCCGACGATGCCGAATCCCGCCATCACCAGCAGGCATGCCCAGACATAGACATTCTCCAGATCCATCCACAGCAGCATAGAAATAGTGATTGAAATCAATATCATCAGTCCGCCCATCGTCGGCGTGCCCACCTTAGCCAGATGTGACTGCGGGCCATCGCTGCGGATCGGCTGGCCCTTGCCTTGACGAACGCGCAACATGCCGATGAATTTGGGACCGATCAGCAGTCCGATGACAAGCGCTGTCGCAACCGCCGCGCCCGAGCGAAAGCTTAGATAGCGGATAAGGTTGAAACCGCCCGGAAAGCCCAGATATTCGGCCAATATATAGAGCATCAGGTCTCCCGGCCCACCAAGGCATTGACGATTGCCGAAAGGCCCATCGAGTTGGAGCCCTTGACCAATATCGTATCGGATATAAGTAAGTTGTTTCTGAGAAGGTCGAGCGCCTCCCTTGCCGTGGCGCAATGCGCGAAATCCGCCGGCCCCTCAAGCCCTGCGTTCAACTTTTCGGCGAGAATCTGCATCTCTTCACCGACGAAAATCGCAAAATCCACTTTTGCCGCCGTCAGTGGCGCTGAAAGCGCCAGATGATATTCGTCGCTTTTGTCGCCGAGCTCTTTCATAGCACCCAGCACGACGATGCGGCGGCCCTGTCTGTGGTTACCCAGCTCACCGATGGTTGCCGCCATCGACGCGGGGTTGGCGTTATAGCTTTCGTCGATCAGCACCGCCGTGCCGTCCCCGACTGGAATAGTATGGCGCGCGCCCCGACCGGCCATTCCGCCGAGTTCCGCCAAGGCGAGACCGGCCGCGGCGAGATCGCCACCCACCGCTTCAACAGCCGCGAGTATCGCGAGCGAATTGGCGATCCAGTGCCTGCCCGGTTGTGATAAAGTGTAGCACAAAGCGCCACGTGGCAGCTTTGCGGTAATCAGCGAACCGCCATCGGGCGATGCCACGTGGTCGATGACGCGGACGTCTGCTTGCTCGGCAAAGCCGAAGCTGACTATGTGCGCTGCATGTTTACCGGCAGCTTTGCGGAGCCGAGCGGAATGCGCGCTGTCCGCCGGAATAATAGCTGTCCCACCGGGCATCAGCCCTTCAAAAATTTCGGCTTTGGCATCGGCAATTTCGGTTTCGTCTTTGAAAAAGCCGATATGGGCAGGCGCAATAGTGGTGATGATCGCGACATGCGGCCGAACCAGTTGCGTCAGTTCGCTAAGTTCGCCAGGGTGGTTCATCCCCATTTCGAACACGCCAAATTGCGTGTCGCTGGGCATCCGAGCGAGGCTCAATGGCACGCCGACATGGTTGTTGTAGCTTTTGACCGAACTGTGGGCATGGCCGCGTGATGAGCGGTCGAGGGCGGCGTAGAGCGCTTCTTTCGTACCGGTCTTTCCTGCCGAGCCGGTAACGCCGATGATCTTCGCCTCGACTCTAGCCCGCGATGCACGGCCCAATGCATTGAGCGCATCGATCGTGTCGCGGACCAATATGTGGGGATAAGCGACGGGTTCGCTGACAATCGCCCCGGCGGCCCCATTGGCAAAGGCCTTGTCGGCGAACAAATGCCCGTCGGTCGCCTCGCCCTTCATAGCGAAGAACAGGTCGCCCTTGCCAATCTCGCGCGAATCGAAGGCGACGCCCTCTGCCTCGAACTCGCTCGATGCCGTGCCACCGGTTGCGGCCAGTAACTCCGAATGGGTCCAGAGCGGCGTCACGCGGCACATTCCCGCGCGACTTCGACATCGTCGAAAGGCAGCACGCGGTCCATGACGATTTGGCCCTGCTCGTGCCCTTTGCCAGCAATCAATACAATGTCATCGGGTTCGGCGTGTTCAATGGCAAAGGCAATCGCGTAACGACGGTCGCCAATGTCATGCGCGCCCGGTGCATCGGCCATGATATCGGCTCGGATCAGCGCCGGGTCTTCGCCGCGCGGATTGTCGTCGGTGACGATTGCGATATCGGAATCGGCGACCGCTATTGCACCCATTGCCGGACGCTTGCCCTTGTCGCGGTCGCCCCCCGCGCCAAATACCGTGATCAACTTGCCCTTGGTGTGCGGACGAAGCGCCGCAATCGCTGCCTTCAGCCCGTCGGGGGTATGCGCATAATCGACATAGACCGGCGCGCCTGACTTTGTAATCACCGCCCGCTCCAGCCTTCCGCGTACAGGTTGCAGCCTTGCTATATGCCCGAGCACATCTTCGACATCGCCGCCGCTCGCCATCACGATGCCCGCAGCGACGAGCACATTGGCTGCCTGATACGCGCCGATAAGCGGGAGCTTGACCTTGCTGACATCGCCCTGAATCCTGAGCTCAAGCGTCTGGCCCAATTGCGTCGGTTCGCGCGACAGCATCTGGATGCCTTTGCCTTTCTCGCCCACCGTTATCAGCCGCATCTCGCGCTGTTTCACGCGGGTGATGACCTGATCGGACCATTCGTCATCGGCCCAAATCACCGCCGTGCCGTTCTCGTCGACGACCTCATCGAACAACCGCATCTTGGCCTCGAAATATTCCTCCATGCTGCCATGATAATCCAGATGGTCCCGGCTTAGATTTGTGAAGGCGGCAACCGATACCGGCACACCCTCGCTGCGAAATTGCGACAGCCCGTGGCTTGATGCCTCGAATATTGCGTGGCTGATGCCCTCGCGTGCAAGGCCTGACATGTTCGACAGGAAGGTGACAATATCGGGTGTGGTCAGACCGGTCTTTGCCTGATCCGACGCGGTGGTAATGCCAAGCGTACCGATGGAAGCTGCATTATACCCCGCCATCCGCCACAATTGTCGCGACAGTTCGGCGGTCGAAGTCTTACCGTTGGTTCCGGTAACCGCTGCTATGTGCTGTGGAAAAGGCCTGAAAAACTTGGCCGCCAAATTCGCAAAGGCACGACGCGGCTCGGCATCTGCAACATGGACCGCCTCCAAAACCCCCGCTTCGGGACGAGCCACTATAGCAATCGCACCCGCAGCAATCGCCTCGTCGATATAATCCTCGCCATTGAAGGCAGCGCCCTGAAAAGCTCCAAACACCGTTCCGGGCGCGATTTTCCGGTGGTCGATGGCAAAGCCGGTCACTGTTTTTTCGGCAGCATCGTCATCAAGACCATCCACCAATTGCCCGAGCTTCACACTTATTCTCCCTTAGCCTTCCACAATAGAGGCATCAGTTCGGAAACATCAACATCGCGCTTCATATCGGGGATAATTCCCAGCAGCGGCCCAATGCGGGTAACGGTCTTTTGCACAACTGGCGCTGCGGTGTAGCCTGCGGTGCGCTGGAAGCTTGACGCCTCCGTACCCTTCGGTTCATCGAGCATGGCGACGACGACATAGCGCGGGTTATCCATCGGGAAAGCCGCAGCGAAAGTGGCAACCACAAGATTGCGGCTGTAGCCACCAACGCCGGGTTTTTCAGCCGAACCGGTTTTGCCACCGACGCGGTAACCCTGTGCATCCGCATTACGACCGGTTCCATCGACCACAATCATCCGCATCAACTGACGCATCCGCGCGCTGGTTGATGCAGTGAAAACGCGCTTGCCGGGGAGCTTGGCATCCTGCTTGGTCTTGAACATCGTTGCCGGACGATAAATGCCGCCATTGACCATCGCCGCATAGGCACTGGCCAGATGCAGCGGTGTCACCGCAATGCCATGGCCGTAGCCCACCGTCATATTGGTAATTCGCCCCCAGCTCTTGGGATAAAGCGGCATGGCTTTTTCAGCCAGTTCGATATCGGGACGGCCATTAAAATGCATCGTGCGCAACATTGCGTCCATCCGTTCTGCGCCCAGATTATCGGCAATCTGCGCGGTCACAACGTTCGAACTGTGGATCAGCGCCTCGGGCGTATTCAGCCAGCGTCCGGCTGGATGCGTGTCGCGGATTTTGAAGCCGCCGATGGCTAGGGGTGCGGTCGCATCATAGCGGATCGAGAGGTCGCGCACCGTGCCGGCATCGAGCGCCGCTGCAACGGTTAATGGCTTAAAGGTCGATCCGAGTTCGTAAACGCGGTTGGTCACGTTGTTAGTCTGGCGCGCTATCGGATAGCGCCCGTCGATAATCGTCTGGCCGAGATCGGGAATATTGGCGAATACAGGCCTATTTGGGTTGAACGACGGTAGCGTCGCCATCGCAACCACTTCGCCTGTCTGGACATCGAGAATGACACCCGCCGCACCTTTCGCGCCGGTTGCAGTCATGCCCGATGCCAGTTCGCTTTCCAGCGCAGCCTGAACGCGCACGTCGAGCGCTAGATTTAACGGCTTGCTTCGCTTGTCGGGATCGCGAAGGTGATCGTTCATTACCCGTTCCATGCCCATCGCGCCCTTACCGTCGCGATTGACGAAGCCGAGAACGTGGGCCGCCATGTCGTGCTGTGGATAGAGCCGCGTTGCTTCGCGCGGGAACTCGATGGCGATTTCGCCGAGGTCATGCACCTGACGCACCTGTTCGGGCAACGCGCGCTTCCGAAGATAGCCGGACTTACCGGCGGTCAGCTTGGCGTAAAATTCGGATGCCGGTGTGTCCGGAAAGATCGTCGCCAGTTGCGCCGCCAGTTCTTTTCTGTTGCCTAATATATCTTGCGGCTTCACCCAGATTGCATAGCCGTAAATGCTGCGCGCCAACGGAACGCCGTTACGGTCCACAATGTCGCCACGATCGGGAACATAATCAGTCGCAGTTGCGCCAAACGCCCGAGTGCTCTCGAACAATGCCAAGGTTGCCAGTCGACCGATCAACAGCATGATGAACAGCCCGAACATCGCAACCAGAACCAGCAACCGCCAGAATGCGTTAGCGGCAAATGGCGGATTGCCGAGCCCGCTTTTACGTGTGGTAGTGCGGGCGGCGAATACAGTCATTTCCGCTTGCTTTCCTTTTCCGCCTTGGCGGAAATGTCGCGCATGAAATCATCTGAAAGCAGCTTCTGATCGATGCGGGCCAGTCGCTGGGTGCGGGTCGGCTCCACTGCTGGCTCTTTCATAACGTTGGTCGGTGCAGCACGGTCGGGCTTTGAAGCTGTCGATGAGTCCACCGCTGTTGTGCTGTTACGTCCGGCACCGACAACACCGGCGGGTGCCGCACCGTCATTGTTCGACGCCGCCACCATCATGACCGGCTTGGAAACGACCGCATCGCCGCTAAAACCAGCCAACGCCGCTTCACCGTTCACAAATTGCTGCGCGGTCGGCGGTTCGTAACCGTATAGCAAGTCGTTCCACTCTTCGAGCTGCTGCATACTCGCGCGAGTGCGCAATTCGGCTTGCAAAAAGCTGATCTCGCGTTTGGTTTCGAGGATATTGCGGTCGACCGTGAGCAAGTCGCTGTGCAACGCTGCGACGTTCAGCGACAACGGATAAAGCAGGATCGCAACCAGAAACACCAGCGCCAGCCAGCCCAGGTTCTTGAGGCGCTTCATTGCCAGACTCATGCTGCCATATCCCCTTGTTGCCATGCGCTAGCGCTGGTGCGGGTGGCCGATCGCAAAGTCGCTGAGCGTGCACGCGGATTGCGCGCGATTTCATCGTTCGAGGGGCGCACGGCCTTGTCGGCCTTGTCGAATGTCGGCGCTGGGCCGTGGTCGGCAACCGTCGGCACATGCCGCGATCCAGCACCTTCGCTGCCGCTGCGCCGACGCAGAAATTGCTTCACAATACGGTCTTCGAGGCTGTGAAAGGTTACGACAGCCAATCGGCCCCCAGGCTTCAACAACCGCTCTGCGGCTTCGAGCCCGCCGGTCAACTCATCCAGTTCGCGGTTGGTGTGGATACGGATCGCCTGAAACGTCCGCGTCGCCGGATCTTTCGGCGCGCCGGGCTTGTGGCCGACAGCACGGCGGACAATGGCCGCCAGCTCAGCTGTGGTCGTGATGGGGCGCGCCGCGACAATCGAACGCGCGATCCGGCGCGACCGATGTTCCTCGGCATAGCGGTAAATGATGTCGGCGATGTCCGCCTCGTCGGCCTCGTTGACGAAGTCGGCAGCGGTCATTCCGTCCTGACCCATTCGCATATCGAGCGGACCGTCTTTCTGGAACGAAAAGCCGCGTTCAGCGCGGTCGAGTTGCATCGACGACACGCCGATATCGAGCACAACACCGTCAACCGAGGCGATTCCGTCGGCGATCAGCACATTGTCCATATTAGAAAAGCAGGCGGAGTAGAGGCGTAAAACGCCCTTACTCGCGCCTGCAAGTGCGGCACCTTCTAAAAGGGCATCAGGATCGCGGTCGAACGCGTAAACGCGCGCACCGCCAGCCAGTATCGCCTGACTGTATCCTCCAGCCCCAAAGGTGCCATCCACGATCTCCGCGCCAGGGGTGATGGCCAGAGAGTGAATTACTTCGTCCAGTAAAACTGGAATATGTGGGGGTTGCGCGCTCATTTGCCGCGCTTCCCGGCTTCGTTAAGCCAATAGTTCAGCTCTTCCTTCACAGCGTCGAACGGCGCCGGGGCTTCCTTCAAGAATACGTCGGGGTTCCACATCATGAAATGTGTGGTCGCGCCGAAAAAGAATGCGCGGTCGTCGATGCGGCCGAAATGTTTGAGCATCGGAGACAGGACAAAACGCCCGCTTGCTTCGAACGCGGTCTCAAAAACCGATGATGCTGGGATACCTGCGAGCTCGCGGTCGAACTGTTCGCCGCGCGTTACTGCACTCTGCCATTGGGTTTCGATATCGGTGCGCAGCTTCAAGCGCTCGGCACCGCCAAAGCCCACCAGACATGGCAACGAACTATGCCGCGCTATGCAGACCGAATTGGCCCCACTGGATTGCTGGACGCTGTCGCGGAGTTCGGCGGGGATGGTCGTGCGGCCTTTGGCATCGACTCCCGATACCCCCGAACCCGCATAGACTACCAACGCTGACACCGACTGACCCCACCCTCCTCGAAAGGGCGCAGATATCCGTTCACATAAGCACCTGACTTATGTTCGGGCGCGATTGCGGCCGGGAAACGAAAAACTACCCCTTGAAGACCTTTGCTTATCAAGGGATTTCATGGATGAAAAGGGGGATTTTGTGGGCATCACCTTGCCCTATTAACCATATATCTGATTCTAAACGATAAATAATCTCGATCTTATATTGCTTATGCATTGTTTGACCGGCATTTCCCGCTCAAATGCCTCGGGAACCGCCGCTTTTCACGACTCACCCCTCATTTTCCCATAGTATCCCGTAAGCTGCCCAGCAGCTTTTCCACCCAGCCCATATTGCCCGACTCGTCCGCACCGGTCAGTATCCGCGCGCCGCGGCCTTCCCAATAAGGCGTGTCGAGCAGGTCGGCGTCGGCGACGAGCAACGCCCTGCCCTGGCCCACCGTGCAATCGGCGTAGATCGCATCCGGCATTATCCGGCAGGGCGAATTCGCAGCCTCCGCCTTCATCCGCCATTCGCCCGGTGTCAGCGTCCGTATCGTCAGCCCGTCGATCTGGCGCACCGCAACAGGCTCGGCCTTGTCGATCGGCAGCACGAGTTCGATCCCCCAATGGCTGAACAAAGGCGAGAGCATCGAGGTAAACAAAGGCCGCCGTTTGTCGCCCAGCGGATACAGGCTGCCCCATTGCAATGCCGGATCGGCCAAGAGCAAAAGCCTCCCACCGCGCCGCACCCAGGCATCGAGCTTCACCAGCTCGGCCGGACTCATCGCGCGCGGCTGGGCGAGCAGCAGCAGCGGCAGCCGGTCGATCTGGCCGAGATCATCCAGCGGCACCACGTCATAGGCAGCCGCCAACCTCGCATAGGCTGGATGCGGCGCGGCGTCGGCAGCGACCGCAGCCTCGATCCCGCCTTCGCTCCATTGCAACGGAAGCGTCGTCATCAGCCCGAGTGGGGGCAACTGCGCTTCCTCTGAAGGTCGAAAATAGCGCATTGCCGAAAGCAGGAAGATCAGCCCCAGCACCATCAATATGCCAACCCACAGGCGCTTCTGGATCGCCGGACCGAATTCACCGAACTTCATCGAGCGACCACCCCAATCAAAAAATCAGCGGCGCGAATCTTGGCGCGTTTGCCCGACATTGTTAGACGACGGCGGCGAGCTTTCGACAATCGGCTCCGCTTCCTCTTTGGCAACCGGCGTAACACCAAGCTCGGCCAGCGGTTCGTCGGGTATCTCGGATGCAGCCTCACCCATTTCCGACGCGCCGCTGGCCGAGGGCCCGCCGGTCACGCGGTCGCGCACCATATTAGCCAGGCTGACGAAGAGCAGCACGACAATCAGACCGATCAATCCGACCTGAATTCTTTGCATGGCCGATTGACGCGGCTCAACCATATTTGGTCCTCATGCCAACATATATCGGCATGTTTTGTTTAATTGTCCAGTTGCCACGGCATCGGCGTGAGGCCTTTGCTCTTCATCCACTCCGGGTTGTAAATCGTCGAAAGATAGCGAAACCCGGTGTCGCACAAGATCGTCGCAACCCGCGAACCAGCGCCTAGCTGCTTACCAAGCGCGACCGCCCCCGCAACATTGATGCCCGACGAAAGGCCAAGGCACAGCCCTTCTTCCGCCAGCAACCGGCGCACCCAGACCATGCCGTCTTCGTCCGATATCCGGAACTGCGTATCAATCGGCGCGCCGTCGAGATTGGCGGTGATCCGCCCCTGCCCGATGCCCTCGGCCACCGAATTTCCCTCGGAACGCAACTCGCCGCATTCGTAGAAATTATAGAGCGCCGCGCCGTGCGGATCGGTCAGCGCGATGGTGACATTCTCGTTCTTTGCCTTCAAGCCCAGACCAACTCCCGCGATTGTCCCTCCGGTTCCCGCAGAGCACGTAAAACCGTCGATCCGGCCTTCCATCTGCGCCCAGATTTCCTCAGCCGTGGTTTCGATATGTGCGCGACGATTGGCAATATTGTCGAACTGGTTGGCCCAGATAGCATTGTCGGTCTCCTCGGCGAGCCGTCTTGAGGTGTGAACGAAATGCCCGGGATTCGAATAAGGCGCAGCTGGAACCAGCACCAGCTCGGCACCCAGTGCACGCAGCGTATCCTTTTTCTCCTGGCTCTGCGTTTCGGGCATGACAATAATCGTCTTGTAACCCAAGGCATTGGCAACCAGCGCTAGCCCGATACCCGTATTTCCCGCCGTACCCTCGACAATCGTGCCGCCGGGTTTCAACGACCCGTTCTGCTCTGCATCGCGCACAATGTAGAGCGCAGCGCGGTCTTTGACTGAAGCACCGGGATTGGCAAATTCGCATTTGCCGAAAATGTCGCAGCCTGCCGCCTCGCTTGGTCCCGCCAAGCGCACAAGCGGGGTATTTCCGATAAGATCGAGCGTTGATGCCAGCATGTTCATGGGGTTATCAGCTAATGAGGTTCATAGCCAATCGCAAGGCAGACTATGTTGGCAGCGACACAGTTGCGCTTTTATATCAGGCTATCGACGCTTTTGCGCGTTTCGTCGAAAATCGAAATTTACGTATTGTTATAATATCACATAGCGGCTACGTGCACTCGCCTCCTCGTCCAATATGGTTTTATGTTTATGACTTTAATACGCGTTGCATTTTTCTCAGCCAGCACAGCCGCCGTATCGCTGGCTTCGCTATCACCGACATATGCACAGGATAAACCGGTGCCAGCGACCGCCAGCGCCGCCCAATCCGACGACTTCCATGTCGACAAAGAAATTGTCGTCACCGCACCATATGTGGAGCGGCTCGACATATTGTCGGGCACATCGGCCTTATCGGGCGAAGAGCTCGCGGCGGAGACACAAGGGCAGATAGGCGATATGCTGACCAGCCTGCCCGGGGTATCGGCGACGAGCTTCGGCCCCGGTGCGTCACGCCCTGTGTTGCGCGGATTCCAGGGTAACCGTGTCGCAGTGTTAACCGACGGCATCGGCAATATCGATGCATCGAACACGTCGGCTGACCATGCCGTGACTATCGACGCGCTGACCACCGAGCGGATTGAAGTATTGCGCGGACCAGCGGTTCTGCTGTTCGGCGGACAGGCCGTGGGCGGCGCGGTCAACGTGATTGACAAGCGGATCCCGCGCGCGGTTCCCGAAGAGGTAATTCATGTTGATGCGCAGATGGGCTATGCCAGTGCCGCCAGAGAATATTCGGGAGGCACTTCGGTCGATGTGCCTATAGGCGATCGCTTTGTCGTCCATGTCGATGGCAGTTACCGCAACAGCAACGATTTGCGCATCGGCGGTTTCCTCCTGTCCCCATCGCTGCGTCGGGAAGCACTCGATTTTGCCGCGCAACAAACTGCGCTTGGCAATACCGCCGAAGCCGCCAATGCAACCGCGCTGGCGGCATCGCGCGGACGGTTGCCCAATAGCGGCGTCGAGACTTGGTCGGCGGGAACCGGTGCTGCCTTCATCGACAATAGCGGCAATCTGGGCGTGTCGTTCAACATTTACGATACCAAATATGGCATTGCCGAACGCCCCGAATTCGGAGCCGAGCCGGAGGGGGAAGGCGTTTCGATCGACCTTCGCCAATATCGCTTCGATCTGCGCGGCGAGGTCGAACTGGGCGATGGGCTGTTCGACAAATTGCGGCTTCGCGCCGGTTACGCGAATTACGAACATGTCGAACTGGAAGGCGGCGAAGTCGGCACACAGTTTTTGAGCAAGGCAATCGAATCGCGGCTTGAGCTCACCCAGAACGACCGTGGCGGCTGGCGCGGCGCCAGCGGCATACAATTTACGACACGAGATTTCGAGGCAATCGGCGAGGAAGCATTTGTTCCGCCGACCCGCACCAACGCGCTGGGATTTTTCAGTCTGCAGGAGTTTGTTCTCGGCGCACTTGAGGCGGAAGTCGCCTTGCGCTTCGACCACGCCAGTCTTGAGGCACAGTCGCTCGGTATCGACCGGCGCTTCAACAATCTGTCGGCGGCATTTGGTGTCGGTTATAATATCGGCGACCTGAAACTGGGGGCCAATATCTCGCGCACAGGGCGCGCACCATCGGTCGAAGAACTGTTTTCCAATGGCCCGCATGTCGCGACCCAGTCTTTCGAGATCGGCGACCCCGCTTTGCGCAGCGAACGCAGCTGGAACGGCGAAATCTATGCGCGTTACGACAGTACGCGAGTCGATTTCAGCGCGACGCTCTACGCCAACCGCTTCGGCAGCTTCATTTATGAAGACCAAACCGGCGCAGTGCAGGACGACCTGCCGGTTTTCCAATATTTCCAGCGCAAGGCTCGCGTTTGGGGTGTGGAAGCAGAGGCAAGCGCCAATCTTGCCAGCATTGGCCCCTTCGATTTCGTCGTTGACGGCGTCGCTGATTATGTCCGTGCAAATGTGCAAGGAGTTGGGCCCGTGCCGCGAATCCCGCCGCTTCGCTTGCTTGGCGGTGTGGAACTGCAAAGCGGCAATCTCGATGTGCGCGGCGAGGTGGAATGGACCGACAACCAGAACCGGGTTGCCAGTTTTGAAACCCCGACCGAGGGTTTCACGATGGTCAATGCCGCAATCACTTGGCGACCGTTCGGGCGCGATCGGAATATTGCGCTGATCGCGGCTGCGAATAATATCTTCGACGTCGAAGCGCGGCGTGCAGCGTCTTTCACCAAGGATTTCGTGCCGCTGGCAGGTCGCGATTTCCGGGTGACGGCACGGTTCAGCTTTTAGGTGAACGGAACAATGCGCGTCATATTCGGTTCATCGTTCGAGGCGCACATATTTGTGTCCTAACTGGAGATTTATCATGCGTAAGATTGCAATGGCCGTTCTTGTATCGGCGTCGCTTCTGATTTCGGCCTGCAACACCGTTAAGGGTGTCGGCGAAGACATCGAGTCGGTTGGCGAAGCTGGCGACCGCGCGATTTAACTCGCGGCTATAAAGACGAAGTGGCCTCGGTTTCCGGGGCCACTTTTTTTTGTGCGCGCCGCGTGAACCAGATTGCGATGAGCGCGAGCTCGTAAAGGATGCACAGGGGTATCGCGAGCAACAACTGCGACACGACATCGGGCGGCGTAAGCACGGCGGCGATGGCGAACGAGCCGACGATGGCGTAGCGGCGCGCGCCTCTCAGTTGCTCCAGCGAGACGATTCCAGCCTTTTCCAACAGCATCAGCAGCACAGGCAACAGGAACGAGATGCCGAAGCCGAAAATGAATTTCATTACGAAATTGAGATAGTTATCGACACCCGGCAGCGCTTCCTGCTGCACGCCGCCGACATCGCCGCCGAAGCCGAGCAGATAGCGAAGCGCAATCGGGATAGCCATATAATAGGCCATTGCCGCCCCTGCGGTAAACAGCACCGGCGTGGCCAGAAGAAAGGGCAGGAAGGCGCGCTTTTCCTTTGAATAGAGGCCCGGTGCGACGAATTTCCAAAGCTGCGTGGCGAAGACGGGGAATGAGCAGAAGGCAGCGGCGAAGAAGGCAACCTTGATCTCGACGAAGAACGCTTCGAAAATTGCAGTGTAAATGAGCTTGCTCTGGCCAGAAGCGAGCAGAGGCTGGACAAGGAAGGCAAAGATCGGCCGGGCGAAATAGATCGAAACCGCGAACGCGACCGCCAGCGCCAGCACCGACCATAACAGCCGCCTGCGCAACTCGATGAGGTGATCGAGCAAGGGCATTTTGCTGTCGTCTACTTCGCTCATAATGCGGTTTTGGGTTTAGGTTTAGGTTTAGGCTTCCGCTTTGCCTTCGGCGCAGGTGCAGCGACCTCGGGTTCAGCCGCCGCTTCATATACCGGTTCGGGCGGATGCATTTGCATGATCTTATCGTTCTCGGCCTTCCACTTCTTTTCGAGGTCGGCGAGTTCGGATTCGCGGACCATCTCGTCGAAACCCGATCGGAACTGCGCCGCGACGCCCCGCGCCTTGCCAACCCATTTGCCCACCGCGCTGAGCACACGCGGCAGATCCTTGGGGCCGATCACGACAAGCGCGACCAGCATCACCAGCAGGAATTCGGATGATGCGATGTCAAACATTTACCGCGAACGCAGAATCAAAGCGTCTTGTCGGCCTGTTTTTCAGCGTCGATCACGCTGGTGGGCGCATCGATTTGCTGCGTTGGCTTCGGCGCTTCGTCCTCTTCGCTCATCCCTTTTTTGAAGCTTTTGATGCCTTTGGCGACGTCGCCCATCATGTCCGAAAAGCGGCCCTTGCCGAACAGCAACAGCACCAAAATGCCGACGATCAGCCAATGCCAGATGCTCAATCCACCCATCTCATACTCCTAACGCGGCAGAAATGCCGCTTGTCTGCCGACTATATCTAGTCGTTGTCGTCGGCAATTTCCAGTTCGCTCTCGGATTCGTCGCCGAAATGCATGTAGCCGAGCGCCATATCGACGGGATCGAGCAAACCGGCCGCCTTCAGATCGTCGAGTCCCGGCAAGTCCTTGCGGCTGGTAAGCCCGAAATGTTGCAGAAATCCTGCGGTCGTCGCGTAAATCAGCGGGCGACCGGGTACTTCGCGCCTTCCTGCGGGACGGACCCAGCCGGCTTCCATCAGCACATCGAGCGTACCCTTGGAAATCTGCACGCCGCGAATCGCCTCGATCTCGGCACGGCTGACGGGTTCGTGATAGGCGATGATCGCCAGCGTTTCCACTGCGGCGCGGCTCAGCCTGCGGCTTTCTTCGCGCTCGCGGCGGAGCAGATGCGCGAGATCTGCTGCGGTCTGGAAATGCCACGCCTTGCCGCGTTGCACCAGTTCGATCCCGCGCCCGTCATACTGCGCGACAAGCGTCGCCAGCGCCGCCGCGATGTCGACCGCGTCGCCGACATAGGCACGGATTTGCTCGACGGTCATCGGCTGCTCTGCGGCGAACAGCGTAGCCTCGACGGCACGAACGGAGGGGTCATGTTCGATCATCATGCTTTCATCCTCACCATTAGCGGCGCGAAACTATGCTGCTGCTGCAGGTCAATCGTGCCTCGCTTCGCAAGCTCAAGTGCCGCCACAAAGCTCGAAGCCAGCGCCGATTTGCGGAGCGCAGGCTCGGCAAAGTCGGGCAGGAACGCCTCGATCGACGTCCACTCGATAGCCCGCCCGATCATCGCCGAAACCCGCTCGAGCGCTTCTTCAAGCGTCATCACCGCGCGGCGCTTGACCACGTGCAACACCGGTTGCGTCCGCGCCTTGACCTGGCCGTAGGCGGTGATCAGTTCGAAATAGTCGCACTCCCACGCCCGCGCCTTGACCACGCGCAAGCCCTCCGGGTTCCCGCGCAGAAAAATGTCACGCCCGATCCGGTCGCGCGCCATCAACCGCGCACCGCTCTCGCGCATCGCGTTCAGCCGTTCGAGCCGCAGCTGCAACCGCAACGCCAGTTCCTCGGGCGAAGGGTCGATGGTCGGATCCTTGGGCAACAGCAGCGCCGATTTAAGATAGGCGAGCCACGCCGCCATCACCAGATAATCGGCGGCCAGTTCCAGCTTCAACGCCCGCGCTTCGTCGATGAACACCAGATATTGCTCGACCAGAGCGAGGATCGAAATCTGCCGCAGATCGACCTTCTGGTTACGTGCCAGGGGCAGGAGCAAATCGAGCGGCCCTTCCCAGCCGTCGATGTCGATGGTCAGCACATCGGTATGCGCAGCTTCGATCCGCAGTTCTGCATCGTCGAAAAGCAATTCCCCGCTCATGCCGCGCCCGTCGCCGCGTGAGTCAACTTGCTTCCCGCCGCGTCGCCAGCGACCGCCAGCAACTGGTCGCGTCTGTCCAGCATTTCGGCCAGCCTTTCGGCGTCGAACCTGGGTGCCGCGCCCGCCATTGCGCGTTCCAGCCGCTCTTTCGCTGCGTCGGTAATCCCGGGTAGCCTCTCCGCAATAGCAACCATCTCGTCGAACCGACCCCAGCAATTGAGCGCAATATCACACCCGGCGGCGATACACTGAACCGCCCGCGTCGGAACATCGCCAGACAGGGCGTTCATATCGAGATCGTCGCTCATCAGCAGCCCGTTGAAACCGATTCTGCCGCGAATGATGTCGCTGATAATCACCGGCGACATCGTCGAAGCCCGCTCGGCATCCCACACGTCGTAAACGACATGGCCGGTCATCCCCATCGGCGCCCGGTTTAGCGCGCGGAAAGGCGCCAGATCCTGTTCCAACTCGGCCTCACTGGCATGAACATGCGGCAGTTCGTGATGCGTATCGACCACTGCCCGCCCTTGCCCCGGCATATGCTTGACCACACCCACAACACCGCCCGCCGCCAGTCCGTCGAGCATCGCACGACCGAGTGCGGCCACCCGCATCGGGTCGCTGCCCAGCGCCCGGTCGCCGATTGCTGCGTGCGTTTCCGGCACGCGCACGTCGAGCAGTGGCAGGCAATCGACATTGATCCCGACCTCCGCCAGCACCAAAGCAATCGCCTCCGCATTGCTGCGCGCCGCCTCAATCGCGGTCATCGGCGCGATATCGTAGAGCGCGTCGAATACCCCACCAGCCGGAAATTCGGGCCAGACTGGCCCGCGCATTCTCGCAACGCGGCCACCTTCCTGATCGATGGAAATCAGCACATCGTCGCGGCCATGCAGCGCGCGCAGTGAGTCGGTCAGCGCTCGGACCTGGTCGCGATCTTCGATATTGCGCTTGAACAATATGTAACCCGCCGGATCGACATCGCGGAACAGGCGCGTTTCATCATCGGTCAGGGACTGGCCGGACAGGCCAAAAATCACGGGCTTCATTGGCAGAGGCTATCGTTCCGGCTTTACTAAAACAAGCGCCGAGCGAAGGCGATAGCCAGCAAAACTGTGCATAACCGCCTGCTAAGCTGTCAGCGCAGAAGCCTTATGGTCCAAGGCGTCCAACTCGCCGCTTTCACGCGCCTTTCGGCCGTAGACGGCTTCAAACAACGGGCTTGCCATCATCGTCGTGACAATCGCCATCAGCACCAGCATCGAAAACAGGGTCGGGCCGATGATCCCTTTCTGCAGGCCGATATTGATGATAATCAGCTCCATCAGCCCACGCGAATTCATCAGTGCGCCGATGCCAAGTGACGTTCGGTTATCTTCACCCGCCACCCGTGCAGCGAGATAGCACGCGCCGAACTTTGCAAGGATCGAGGCTGCAAGGATGCCGAGCGCGATCAGCAGCAATGGCACGGTGTTGACCATGTCCATCCGCGTGTTGAGGCCCGAGTACGTGAAAAACATCGGCAGCAGCAGCACGACCGCCAGCGGCTCGACCTTCTTTTTCAGCTCTTCGACAAACAACCCCCGCGGCATGACGACGCCCAAAATGAAACCGCCGAAAATCGCGTGGATTCCCACCGCATCCATGATGAAGGCAGACAGGCAGAACAAGGCTAGCGTGACGCCGAGCACGGTCATGCTCATCTCGCCCTCGCGTTCGACCATCCGACCAAGCGGGGCTAGCAGCTTGCGCCCGAACAGCAGGATGAACGCGGCATAAAGGACGCCCCCCCCAATGGCGAGCACGGCGACGCCCGGGCCAGCGCCGAAGGTCGCCAGCACCACCGCGAGCACGCACCACGACACCGCGTCGTCGAAAGCGCCTGCGGTAAGCGACAATGTACCCAGCGACGTTTTGGAGAGTCCGCGTTCGTTGATAATCCGCGCCAGCATCGGGAAGGCGGTAAGCGCGATACAGGCACCCATGAACAAGGTCGCATTGGCCTGCGATATGCCGTCAGTAAAAAGACCGGGGACGCCAAGCAGATAAGGCGTGATCGCGGCCGCAATCAGGAACGGCGCAATAATTCCGGCAAGCGAAACCCCCATCGCGCTTTTCGCTTTCGAGCGGAACAGGTCAAGCTGGAGCGTTGTGCCGACCAGAAACATGTAAAGGCCGACACCAAGCTGCGCACCCGAATAGAGCACGTTTTTCGTCGGCCCGGGAAAAACCGCGGCTTGCGCTTCGGGGAAGAACAGCCCGAACAAGGATGGCCCGAGGATAACCCCGGCGATCATCTCGCCGACAACCTGAGGCTGACCGAGAAACTTCTGGCCCAGCTTGCCGACCACGCGGCAGGTGATAATGATGATTGCCAGCTGGAGGAAAAAGTGGACGCTGAAATCGGTCGGCGTAAAACTGTTCGCCGCAGCCTCGACCGCCGGACCATTGGGTTCGAGTACCTTGCCGATCACGTCGATGACACTGGCCAGCATTTCCATCCTCCCCATTTCTGCGCAATTTTTACGCTATTTGGTGAAATTGCCACATCCGGCGTCATTTATCCAAAGCAATTGGTGTATTAGGCCGCACCGAGTTCGTATTCATTGCGCAAAAAGGCCGCAGCGGGCTTGCCGCTACGGCCTTTCTCTCCCCCCGGCGCGTCTTTTATTTCACAATCAGGCAATTCTCTCCTGCGGCTTTGAGCTTCGCGCAAAGCTGCTGAGCAGCGGCGGCATTGGCGGTGATGGCTTGCAAACGGAATATCTTGCGGCCGCCTTCGCCGGTTGCTTCGGCGATTTTGCGGTTGGTGCCCGACAGGAAGCCGAAGCGCTTGCCGAACGCCGCCCATGCCTGATCGGCTTTAGCCGATTCGCCGAATGCACCCAACTGCACCATCACAGCACCCGCTGGAGTTGGGCCGGTTGCAGCAGCCGTTTTGGCTAACGCAGGGGCAGCTTTAGGATCGGCGGGCTTTGCAGCCGGTGCGATAGTTGCACCGGTTTTCTTGCCTTCGCTCGCGGCAAAGGCGGCGTCGCCCTCGCCTTCAAATGTCTTGCCCTCGCGGTCGGTAGGCGCGACCTTGTAGTCGCCTTCCTGCGCGGCAATGAGCTCGCCATTGCCCTGCGAGCCGCCGGTCTGGTTGCGCTGAAGCCAGTAAATTCCGCCGACGATAGCGGCAAGCAGAGCAAGACCGCCGAGCACAAGCCCGGCCACCTTCAGCGGCGATGCGCCTTCGTCATAGTCATAGCCGTCTGCGGTTTCCAGCCAGGGCAGACGATCAGGATCGTCAAGACCGAAGCGGTTGGTCTGTCCTTCATCTGTGGGTTCGTTCATGCCAAATTCCCCAATAATCCAAGCACATGTTCACATGCTGTAAGCGGCCTTAACCCCCATCAGTTTCAGCCCGTTGCGGATAACTTGCCCGATATTGGCCGCCAAGAAAAGCCTTGCCCCCGTTGTCGCGGGGTCGTGTGCCAATATGAAGCGCTTGTCGGGCCGGTCATTACCAACATTCCAATAGGCATGAAAGGCCGCAGCGAGGTCGTTCAGGTAAAATGCGATGCGGTGCGGTTCGCCCGATTTGGCGGCAGCGTCGACGATGCGAGGGAAGTTCGCCGCTTCGCGGATCAACGCGATCTCCTCGTCACCGAGCAGGTTGAGTTGCGTGCCATCGACTACCAACCCCGCCTCTTCGCCCTTGCGCAAAGTCGAGGCAATGCGGGCATGCGCGTACTGGACATAGAACACCGGATTGTCCTTTGACGCCTCGACCACTTTGGCAAAGTCGAAATCCATCTGTGCGTCAGACTTGCGGGTGAGCATCGTAAAGCGGACCACGTCTTTACCGACTTCATCTACCATCTCATCTAACGTCACAAAGCTACCGGAACGTTTGGACATTTTGACCGGTTCGCCGGCGCGAAGCAGCCTTACCATCTGCACCAGCTTGATGTCGAAATCGACCTTGCCGCCGGTCAGCGCGCCAACCGCCGCCTTGATGCGTTTTACTGTCCCGGCATGGTCGGCGCCCCAAATGTCGATCATCGCATCAACGCCGCGGCTCTTCTGGAAATGATAGGCGAGATCGGCACCGAAATAGGTCCAGCTTCCATCCGATTTCTTGATTGGGCGGTCCTGATCGTCGCCGAACTGAGTCGAGCGGAACAGCGGCAAAGTCACGGGCTCCCAGTCGTCGATTTCCTTGCCCTTCGGTTTTTCGAGCTCGCCATCATAAACCAGCCCGCGCGCGCGCAATTCGGCCTCGGCCTCGTCAGCCTTGCCTGCGACGTGCAGGTCGGCTTCGGACGAAAACAGGTCGTGATGGATGCCCAACAACGCGAGATCGGCCTTGATCAACTCCATCATGTCGGCAACCGCGGCTTTGCGGAATAATGCCAGCCAGTCCGCCTCGGGTGCTGCGGCATATTTGTCGCCAAATTCCTCCGCCAAGCGCTTGCCGACGGGAATGAGGTAGTCACCGGGATACAGGCCTTCGGGTATTTCAATGGTCACGCCCAGTGCCTCGCGGTAGCGCAAATGCACCGAGCGCGCGAGCACGTCGACTTGCCCACCCGCATCGTTGATATAATATTCGCGGATGACCTTGTGACCGGCAAATTCGAGCAATGCCGCCAGGGCGTCACCCACCACCGCGCCCCGGCAATGCCCCATGTGCATCGGCCCGGTCGGATTGGCGGAAACATACTCGATGTTGACGGTCTTGCCATCGCCAAGCGAGGAGCGCCCGTAATCGTCGCCCGCTTGCGCGATATCGCGCAATTCGTTGAGCCATGCCGACGCATCGAGCCGGAGATTGAGGAAGCCGGGACCGGCGATTTCGACTGCGGTAACGCCTTCGATTTTCGCCAGTTCCGCCGACAGCGCCTCGGCCAGCGCGCGCGGGTTAGTGCCAGCCGGTTTCGCCAGCACCATGGCGGCGTTCGTCGATAGATCGCCGTGGCCAGCATCGCGCGGCGGCTCCACGGTCACATTGCTGCGGTCAATCTCGGTCGGCAGCGCGCCCGAAACAACGAGGGCATCCAGCGCATCGTTCACATGCGCTGCAAAATCGATAAAAATGGTCACGGCAAAGCCCGATATTTGGCGCTAACTAGCGCGTTACGTTATACTTCAGCTGGTTCTCGGTCAGCTGGAACCCGATCAGCATTTCGAAGCTCGATCGGACCACCGCCGCGCGGACTTCGGGGTCGGCTAGCGGGTCGAGCGCGGCATCGGCATCGCCCGGCTTGCGCTTCTTGGTGATTTTGGCGACGATATCGGCTGGCAAACGCGCCGATGCACCGTCGATAAAGCTCGCCGCCTGAGCCGTGGCGGTCGCGCGCGGCTGGCCGTCGGCGAATTGCAGCGTCACTTGTCCCAAACGCTTGGCGACGACAGCGCTGCCGCCCTGCACCACCGATGTGAAGTAGGGCACCGTCACGGTCCGTGCGCCGCGCACGTCGTTACGCCGCGCCTGCACATCAAAGCTTGCCTGCGAATAAATCTTCTCGCCGCCTTCGTTACAGGTCGGGCGGACATTGGTGATCGTCGCCACGACGTCGATGGCGCTGGCGTCCTGGCTGCTTTCCGGGTTGAACAACGTGATATCGCCAGTGCCATCGGGCACAGCCACCACCGGACAGCCGGTGCGCGTGGTACTGACCCCCACACCCGAGCTGATATCGAGCTCGCCGTCGCGGCTGCAACCGGTGAGCAAGCCAGCAGCGACGGCAACGCTCAGGGCAAGGGTGGCGATTTTCATATGGGAATTTCCTCGAGCTCTTCTTATCATGGCCCCACGGGGGACGATCTCACCGGTCCTTATCGTTGCACCGTGCGACACGCAACAGGGGAAAGCCCTTGGCGCGGGCGTCGAGTTTACCTAAAGGACATTGCCGATGACTGAACAGCCAGCCTCCAAGCGCCCGATGACGCTCCTCCTCGCCGCCCCGCGCGGCTTTTGCGCCGGTGTTGACCGCGCGATAAAGATCGTCGAACTGGCGCTCGAACAGCATGGCAGTCCGGTTTATGTCCGCCACGAAATTGTCCACAACCGCTTTGTCGTTGATAGCCTGAAGGCGAAGGGCGCGGTGTTTGTCGAGGAACTGGACGAGGTGCCCGACGGCGGCCATGTCGTATTCTCGGCGCATGGCGTTCCCAAATCGGTGCCAGCCGATGCACAAGCGCGCGGTCTGGATTATTTCGATGCGACCTGCCCATTGGTTTCCAAAGTTCACAGGCAAGCCGAACGGCAGGTCGATGCAGGACGGCACATCGTATTTATTGGCCATGCCGGTCACCCCGAAGTGGTCGGTACATTCGGCCAAGTGCCCGAAGGCACGATGACTTTGGTCGAAACGGTGGAAGATGCAGCAGAATTTCAGCCCGCCGACCCCGAAAACCTGTCATTCCTTACACAAACAACGCTGTCGGTCGATGACACCGCCGAAATCGTCGCGATGTTGCAGCAGCGCTTTCCCTCGATTGTCGGGCCGAAAGGCGAGGATATCTGCTACGCCACGTCGAACCGGCAGGAAGCGGTCAAGGCGATTGCCTCGCAGTGCGATCTGGTGCTTGTCATCGGCGCGCCTAACAGCTCCAATTCGCTTCGGTTGGTTGAAGTGGCTTCCCGCGCAGGCGCGAGGGCGCACCTCGTGCAACGCGCAGACGATATCAGCATGAACTGGTTCGACGGTGTCGATACGCTCGGCCTGACCGCGGGTGCCTCCGCGCCCGAAGTGCTGGTGCGCGAGATTATTGACGCCCTGGCGCGGCATTTCGATCTCGACGAGCAACAGGTGACGACTGCCGAGGAAAGCATTGTCTTCAAACTGCCGCGCGAACTGGCCGGCGCGGCGGCCTGATTTGGCGGTTTACACGCAGTTGGGGCCTGAAGACGTAGCGCCGCTGCTGGCGCGATACGATGCTGGCGAACTTATCGCTCTAAAAGGCATCGCCGAGGGTGTCGAAAACAGCAATTTCTTTGTCGAAACCACCAAAAGCCGTTTCATCCTGACGCTGTACGAAAACCGCGTCGATCCAGCTGACCTGCCATTTTTCTATGCGCTACTGAAGCATCTGCACGACGCCGACTGCAAGGTGCCGCGCTTTATCGCAGATAATGAAGGGCAATGGTTGCAGGAAGTGGCGGGCCGTCCGGCTTGCCTGATCGAATTTCTGCAAGGGGTTTCAGTCACACAGCCGACGCCCGGGCAAGCGAGAGCAACCGGAGCGGCGCTCGGGCAAATGCACGCGGCGCTGGCGGATTTTGATGAAGTCCGGCCCAACAGTCTTGGTATGCGATCGTGGCGACCATTGGCGGCGCGCTGCACCGGCGCTGGGCTCGAGGATATCCAAAGTGGCCTCACGCAGCGGATATCCGAAGAATGCGATTTTCTCGAACAGAACTGGCCGCAAGATTTGCCCATTGCGGCCATCCACGCCGACCTATTCCCGGACAACGTGTTGATGCTCGGCGACGTCGTGACAGGCCTTATCGACTTCTACTTCGCCTGCACCGACATGCGCGGATATGATCTGGCGGTTACGCACAGCGCATGGTGTTTCGCAGCCGACGGTTCGGGCTTCAACCATAACGTAAGCGCCGATATGCTGGCCGGATATCGCGCCAGCTTCGACCTCGATGTCCCAACGCGGGACGCGATGCCAATACTGCTTCGCGGCGCGTGCTTGCGTTTCCTGCTTACACGCTGTTATGACTGGATAAACACGCCAGCTAACGCACTGGTAACGCGGAAAGATCCGCTGGCTTTTTTGCGAAGGCTGGAATTCTACAGCGACCCGGCCAATGCCAAGCTTATCGTGGGACAAATGCAGTGAAACTCGTGGAGATCTTTACCGATGGCGCGTGCAAGGGCAATCCCGGCCCGGGCGGCTGGGGTGCGATCGTCCGCTATGGCGGCCACGAAAAGGAAATTTCGGGCGGTGATCCCGACACCACCAACAACCGGATGGAAATGTGGGCGGCGATCCAGGCGCTCAATATCCTCATTGAACCCTGTCAGATCAAACTCCACAGCGACAGCAAATATGTCCTGGAAGGCATCACGAAGTGGGTGCACGGGTGGCAGCGAAACGGCTGGAAAAACGCGTCGAAACAGCCCGTTCGTAATGCCGATCTTTGGCACGACCTGATCGAAGCCGCAGCGCGCCACGAGATCGAATGGATCTGGGTCAAGGGCCATAACGGCCACCCCGAGAACGAACGCGCCGACCGGCTTGCGAGTGACGCCGCCGACGCAATCAGCGGCTCGCGCTAAAATCTGTCAGGCGAGTAAAGCTTCGGCGATATACCCTTAGGCACATCTAAATCCTTATTCAGAAGCGACGATGCAAGCTTCGCGACCGCTGGCGCGGTCTGGATGCCGAAGCCGCCCTGCCCTGCCAGCCAGAAAAAGTCCGGATTGGCCCGATCGGGGCCTATCACCGGCAAACGATCAGGCGCAAAGCTGCGCAGCCCCGCCCATTTATGCTCGACGCGTTTCACCTGCCAGTCGACCACCTGTTGCAGCCGATCGATGGCGATGGCCACGTCCAGCTCTTCGGGCGCGGCGTCACAGGCCGGTGTTGCGGTTTCATCATGCGGGCTTAGCCATAGCTTGCCGCCTGCATCGGGCTTGAAGTAAAAGCTGCCATCGAGCGCGATGACAAGTGGCAGGTCGGCAGGTGCGTCGGGTTCGACGCGCAATTGCGCGATGGTACGGCGATAGGGCTGGATACCGAGTTTGCCGATGCCCGCGCTTTCAGCAACTTCGTCGGCCCAGGCACCAGCGGCATTGACCAGCGTTTTGGCGGTAAATTGCTCCGCCCCCGCATCGACGTGCCAACAACCGTCCAACCATTTTGCCCTGTGCAGCCGCGCATTGCAGGTGAGACGGGCACCAAGCAGCTTCGCTTGCCGCAAATACGCAGCGTGCAATGCCGCCACGTCGATATCGCAACACGCCGGTTCCCAAAGCCCGTGCGACCATTCGCTTCGAATGCCCGGCACGATCCGTTCGACCATATTACGGTCGGCAACTTCGATTTCGACACCGCTACGGGCGAAATCGGCGAGCATGACGGCCGAGAGTCTGCCTTGCGCTGCGGTGCCCACATGCAGCGCGCCGCGGCGGTGCATCAACGGGCCATCGTGAAACGAGGCAGGCGGGTGGCTGAGAAACGGCCCCGACGCCGTGGTCAGCGGCTGGACATCGGGGCCACCATAGCTTTCATCCCAGAACGCCGCCGATCTGCCCGTCGAATGATAACCGGGCTGGCTCTCTGCCTCCAGCAACAATACCGAGCGGTGCCCAGCGATTTCGGCGGCAAGGCTGGCACCTGCGATGCCCGCGCCGATAATGGCAATGTCGAAATCGGTCATGGCTTCGGCGCGTTGTGGTCCATGAAGGCACTGATGCGCTCAAGGCACTGGTCGCGCACGGCATCGGTTTCGCGCAACAGTTCGTGCGCTGCCTCCTTGCCGAAGATCAATATCTCGGCATTGGGCAGACGCTCGCTGTCTTTGATGATACGCGGCGTGCTGACCAGCTGGTCAGCGGTTGTCGCCAGCAGCAATATCGGTGTTTCGACAGCCTCCAGTCTTCCCGGCTCATCAAGCATCCTGATCGAGGCAATAGCGCGTTCGACCCAGTGCCAGCTCGGCGGGCCAAGGCGTACTTCGGGCCGCAATTCCCACCATGCCAATTCGTCATCGTAACGATCCCGGTCGGCGGTCAATATTTTCGCACGCAGGTTCATTGGCGACAGCGGTTTCTCGCTCACTTTCCACGCAGCAACATCGGCCCGCCCGATTTTGCGCATCAGTTTGGCAAAGGCGTGGTTTATTGACAGCGGCAGGCCACCGGTCTGGATCCCGAGCATGGGCGCGCTCATTGCAACGGCAACCGGGTCGATGGCTTTCTCGACCAAGGCACGCATCACCAGATGGCCGCCCATGCTATGCGCCAACACGACGTGCGGCCCCGGCGTTTCCGCCTTCCACAGACTCCAGAAATGCTTCAGATCGGCAATCCAGGTGGAAAAGTCGTCGATATGCCCAACCTGTGGTTCCTTCAGCAGCCGACCCGATGCGCCCTGCCCGCGCCAGTCGATCGACGTCACACGCCAGCCTTGGGCTGCAAAATAAGCCAAGGTTTCGAGATATTTTTCGTAATGATCGCCCCGCCCTGGCAGGAACAGCATCGATCCGCGCGGCCTCACTCCGCCCAGCCAATCGATACGCCTGATCCGCCACCCGTCCGCCGCTTGCCAGATGCTTTCGGTGGCATCCACCGGGATGGAGCGTCGGTTCATCGTCGATTTAGCAGCGTGCATGGTTACCTTTTGGCAAGCTTTGATGGTTAATGACTGACGAATGACCAGAGACATTCTCGCTTACGCACTCCTTGGCGGATTGGCAATCGGGCTCATTGCGTCGATCTACACCGACATCAGATATCGTCTTATTCTCAATAAGATAACGTTGCCAATGGCGCTTGCTGCACCAATATACTGGTTTGCCACCGGCGACTTTACGCTGTCTTCGGTCGGCATCCATTTGCTCACGGCGGCGTTGGCGTTCGGTTTCTTCGCGATCTGGTTCTCGCTCGGCATGATGGGCGGCGGCGATGTCAAGCTTTTCGCGGCTCTGGCGCTCTGGTTCCAGTGGACCGAAGTGATGACGATGGTACTCTATTCGTCCATCCTCGGCGCTCTGGTAACCATTATTTTCATGACAATTCACAAGCTTCGTCAAGGGGTTGGCCGTGCGCAAATCCCCTATGGCGTCGCGATTGCACTCACCGGCTTATGGATGGTCGGTGAACGGTTTTTTAACCATTTTACGTGAAATAGCGTTCTTCAATCAGGGGACAGTTCGTCATGGATAGGAAAAAAGTCATCTTGCTGGTTGCTGCGCTTTTGATAGCCGGCATCACCGCCTTCATGGCGCGCAGCATGTTTGCGGGTTCAGGAGCGCCGCAGGCCGCAGCCAAGCCAGTCGATACCGGCCCACAAGTGCTCGTCGCGACACGCGCATTGCCCGTCGGCACGATCATTACGGCTGAAAGCTTTCGCTATCAGCCATGGCCCAAGGAGCTGGTCGAAGCTGCCTATTTCATCCAGGACAGCCCCGAAGCTACCTCTTCTGCGGACCTGATCGGAACCGTTGTGCGCACCACCGTCACCGCAGGACAACCTATTACGCAAGGATCGCTGGTAAAGCCCGGAGACCGAGGTTTTCTTGCCGCAGCGCTCAGCCCGGGTATGCGGGCGATAACTGTGCCAGTTTCTGCCGTGACCGGCGTTGCGGGCTTTATCTTCCCGGGTGACCGGGTCGACCTGATGTTGACTCAGAATGTCGCGGGCGACACCGGCCCGGCGCTTAAAGTATCCGAAACGATCATGCGCAACTTGCGCGTCCTTGCCACGGATCGTCGAGCCCAGTCTACTTCTGACAAGGAAGGCAACACCGTCGTTCGCAAGTTCAAGCTGGTAACCTTTGAAGTAACCCCAAGCATAGCGGAAAAAATCACAGTCGCGCAATCGATCGGCACGCTGAGCCTTTCACTTCGTTCCATTGCTGACAACGCGGCCGAACTGGAACAGGCGCTGGCTACCGGTGCGGTCAACCTTCCGGAAGGCGCAAGTTCAGCCGAGGAAGAACGCATCATTGCTTCGCTTGCGACGAACCCGACCATCGAACGCGGTTCCTATTCGACCGGTGGCCAGGTTTCGCGTTTCCAGCGCAGCACAATCCCTGCGCAGTTGCCCATAGCGGTTGCGGTCGAACAGGCCCGAGTGGCCCGTGCAGTAACCAAGGTCGCCAAAGGCCAAATCGTGCGGGTTTCGCGCGGTGGTCAGACGACTGAAGTCGACGTTAACCCGAGGTAATGAACATGACCTACAAAAACGCTCTCAAATCCGGATTTGCGGCCGCCATTCTGGCCACCGCGTGCGTCACGCCCTCATTCGCCGCTCCTGCTTCGCAAAGCAATCAGGACAACGGCAAGGCTATTGTCCTGGCGGTTGGCCGTGGGCAACAGGTCAACCTGCCCGCCTCAATTACCGACGTTGTAGTCGGCGATCCACGGATTGCGGATGTCGAGGTCAAATCCCCTCGGCAGCTTTACATTTTCGCCAAAGGTCCGGGCGAAACCACCATTTATGCAACCGATGGCGCTGGCAAGACAGTGTATCAGGCAACGATACGGGTGGGGAGCAATCTCGACTCGGTTGGTCAGATGCTGTTGCTGGCGATGCCCGAGGCCGATATTCAGGTGACGACGATGAATGGTGTCGTGTTGCTCACCGGAACCGTGGCGCAACCCGAGGACATTGCCGAGGCCGAGCGCTTGGTCGCGGCGTTCACGGGTAGCACGACCCAGGTAATCAGCCGTTTGAAGAACGCAACGCCGCTTCAGGTCAACCTGCACGTGCGCATTGCCGAAGT
>CAZQBS010000004.1:53899-72216 GCA_964591835.1 uncultured Sphingorhabdus sp.
GCTAATCCCAACCTGACCACGGTATCGGGTGAAACAGCGGAGTTTCTCGCAGGCGGATCGTTCCCTGTCGTCACGTCGTCGAACAACGGGACGTCGGTCGAATACAAGCCATATGGTGTAAACCTGACATATACGCCAACCGTACTTGCCGATGGCCGCATTTCGTTGCGCGTTCGCTCGGAAGTTTCGGACATCTCGTCGCAAGGCGCGGTGCGTATCGGTGGGCTGGAAGTTCCGGCGACTACTACCCGTATGGCCGAAACGACGGTTGAGCTCGGATCGGGGCAAAGCATGATGATAGCGGGATTGCTGAGCAACCAGCTCGGTAGCTCGGTGGATAAAATGCCTGGAGCGGGCGACATCCCTGTATTGGGCGCGTTGTTCAAGTCGAACGGCTGGCGCCGCAATGAAACCGAGCTGATGATCGTCATCACGCCTTATCTGGTCAAACCGGTCTCCGAAAGTGAGATCGTGCTTCCGACCGATGGGCTAAACACGCCGAACGACCTAGAACGGATATTATTGGGCAAAGTGACATCGGAAAAGGGCGAGAAAAGCCGGCCCATGCCGACGGTCGCGCCAATTCCCCCGAACGGCCCGCAAATGGACTCGGTCAGCGATGCCGCTCCTGCTCTCCCCAGTAAATCCGGCAAAGCCAGCAAGCAGGCTTCGACAGCGCCCGGCTTCAGCTTCGACAATTGACAACCAGTTTCAGGAGAACAGACATGCGTAATTTCAAAGTCCTGATCGCCGCAAGCCTCGGTCTTACCTTGGCCGGTTGCGGCTCACTGGGAAGCAATACCTCGATGTATTCTGCTCATCAACCGGTGGTCGAGCGTACCAATTATGCAATCGACGTCAACGTCGATGGAAGCGGCATCCCTGCCGACGAACAACGCCGGATGGGTGAATGGTTTGATGCACTCCAACTCCGTTATGGTGACCGGGTCGCTATCGATGATGGCACGGGTTACACCAATATCGCCGTACAGAATTCTATCTCCAACGCTGCTGCCGATCGCGGCCTTTTACTGAGTGACAGCGCTCCGGTAACGTCGGGTCAAGTTGCGCCCGGCACAGTTCGGGTAAT
The DNA here is from genome assembly GCA_964591835.1 of uncultured Sphingorhabdus sp. Classification (GTDB taxonomy): domain Bacteria; phylum Pseudomonadota; class Alphaproteobacteria; order Sphingomonadales; family Sphingomonadaceae; genus Sphingorhabdus_B. The sequence continues at coordinate 54,990 of CAZQBS010000004.1, forward strand.
TGTCACTCGGTCGACCGCATCGGTCCCCAGCTGTCCCGATTGGCGCACGAAAACCGACTCGAATTTCAACACCAGCAACCATAGCAACTATGGCTGCTCAATTAACAGCAACATGGCCGCAATGATCGCCGATCCAGAGGACTTGGTTCGGGGTCGCAAGGACACGGCACTGGACAGCAACAGTGGCAACAAAGCGGTTAACGCGCACCGTGTCAAAACAAACGGAGGCAACTGATGAACGCTCCATGGAAATCATCCGTCGCCGGTAGCCGCGATCCCATCAATGCCTATGTCTGCGACGACATGACGCTCGAAGTCATTCGCGGCGTTTGCGAGGAAATGGGCTGGAGCCAGGAAAAGGCCTATAAGGGCGGCCTGCGCAATGCGGTCCAGTCGCTGTCGGTATCGGCAAGCCCGCAAATCCTTTTGGTCGATCTGTCCGAATCAGGCGATCCGATCAACGACATCAACAGTCTGGCTGAAGTCTGCGAACCCGGCACGATCGTGATTGCAGTCGGCCAGGTCAACGATGTCCGGCTGTACCGCGACCTTTTGATGTCCGGTTTGCAGGACTATTTGCTTAAACCGGTTAGCCCGGATGCGTTGCGCGATTCATTTGCCAATGCGCAGACCATCCTGAACGCCCCGAAGCACGAAGAAAATGCAGCAGACCGCCCGCATATTTCAACCGCCATCATCGGTACACGTGGCGGTTGCGGCGCATCGACCATCGCGGCCTCGCTTGCATGGATATTTTCTGAACGGCAGAACCATTCAACCGGCTTTCTCGACCTCGACGTGCATTTCGGAACGGCTGCCCTTGCTATGGACCTCGAACCCGGTCGCGGCCTGACTGACGCCATTGACAATCCGAGCCGAATCGACGGTCTGTTTATCGAGCGCGCGATGATCAAGGCTAATGACAAACTGTCGATCCTGTCGGCTGAAGCGCCGATGAGCAGCCCCGTGCTGACCGACGGCGCCGCCTTCTTCCAATTACAGGAAGAATTTCGTGCTGCTTTCGAAAATACGGTCATCGACCTGCCACGTTCGATGCTGATCGCTTATCCGCATCTCGTTCACGATGTAAATGTCGCGGTCGTAGTCACCGAAATGACGCTGGCTTCGGCCCGCGATGCCATTCGCGTGCTAGCATGGCTGAAACAAAGCGCGCCGCACTGCAAGACACTGATTGTCGGTAACAAGATGCAGTCTGCCGCTGTGGAAATCACTCGCAAGGATTTCGAAAGCACCATCGAGCGCAAGATCGACCTGATGCTTCCGATGGACATTAAAGCCATGGCCCAGTCAGCGAAACTCGGTCAGCCGGTGGTCGAAGCCGTCCGGGGAAGCAAGGTTTCTGCTGGACTATCGACGCTGGCAGAGATGATCCACGGCACCGCGGCCGAAGTGGCCGAAGCTGCCGAAGACGCAGTAAAAACCAAAAAATCAATGCTTGGCGGCTTCAAGTCGATGCTGGCCAAAAAATAATGCGGTTTATCGTGCGCGCCGGCATCCGCCGGTTCGCAGGAAGTAACTTTTGAAGCAAAGCTCAAAACGATGCAAAACCTTATCCTGGCTGGTGGCGGTATACTGATTGTCATAGCATTGGCGCTCGCCTTCATGGGACCCAATATCGGCAAGCTTACCGCCCGCCGCATTACCGCCATCAAGATCCGTCATTCGGATAGCGCCGACGCACGCGTTGCGCAGGAAATGCGCAAGGCCGTTGCCGCTCGCCGACCGCTGATTTTTTCGAACGGCCAACAAATCAGCCGGGCCGACAAGCTGCGGCTCCGTCTCGCGCAAACCGGCAAGAAATGGACGCTAAAACAATATCTTTACGCATCTGGTGCGCTGACATTCACGATCATGGCATTGCTTTGGTTGAAAGGTGCGCCGCTGTATCTGGCGCTTGGCATCGGATTGACGATCGGCGCCGGACTTCCGCACATGGTGATCGGCTATTTGGTCAAAAAAAGGGTTAAGGATTTTACCGCCAGTTTTCCCGACGCGATCGAATTGCTGGTGCGCGGCCTGAAATCAGGTCTGCCGGTTGGCGAAACGCTTAACGTCGTGGCCAAAGAAGTGCCCGGGCCCGTGGGTGTCGAATTCAAAATGGTGACCGAAAAGATCCGCATCGGCAAGCCGATGGAAGACGCGCTGCAGGAAACGGCCGACCGTCTGGGAACCGCCGAGTTCCAGTTCTTTGTCATCACGCTGGCCATCCAGCGCGAAACCGGCGGCAATCTTGCGGAGACGCTGGCAAACCTGGCCGACGTTTTGCGCAAACGTTCGCAGATGAAATTGAAAATTCGTGCGATGTCGTCCGAATCCAAGGCGTCGGCGTATATCGTTGGCTCACTTCCGTTCTTCGTATTCGGCATGGTATGGACCGTAAACCCCGAATATCTCGGTGGCTTTTTTTACGAACCACGTCTGATTGTCGCCGGGCTCATCGGCATGGTCTGGATGAGCATTGGCGTGTTCATCATGGCCAAAATGGTCAGTTTCGAAATTTAAGTTGGGGGCGGAGCAAGCAGAATGACAACTCCAGGCGGACCTCAACTGATGGGCGTGGACGTGTTCATGGTGGCGACCTTGCTCGCCGCTGTGGCGGCATCCGCAGTGATGCTGGCAATCTATGCCGCCGTCACGGTGCGCGACCCGATGGCGAAACGCGTAAAGGCGTTGAGCGAACGGCGCGAACAGTTGAAAGCCGGTATCACTGCGACGACCGCGAAGAAGCGTGCAAAACTGGTCCGCAAGACCGAGACGACCGACAGGATGCGCAGCGTGCTGTCGTCGCTGCGCGTCTTGCAGGACGATCAGATAAAGGTCATCCAACAACGGTTGGCGCAGGCCGGCATTCGTAAAAAAGAACTGGCCGTCGTGATCGTGTTCAGCCGCATGGTGTTGCCAATCATTTTCGGCGGCGGTGCCGCGCTGTGGCTTTATGGATTCGACGGGTTGCCCGACTGGACGCCAACCAAGCGTTTCGGCGTGTTCGCTGGCCTTCTGATTTTCGGTTACAAGGCGGCTGACATGTACGTCAACAACCTGGTGTCCAAACGCACCGACCTCATCCGCAAAGGCCTTCCCGATGCGCTCGACCTGCTCGTGATTTGCGCTGAAGCCGGTTTGACAGTCGATACCGCGTTCAACCGCGTGGCGAAGGAACTGGGTCGCGGCTACCCCGAACTGGGCGACGAGTTTGCCTTGACTGCAATCGAGCTAGGGTTCTTGACCGAACGCCGTCAGGCGTTTGAAAACTTGGCTTATCGAGTAAATCTTCCGTCGGTAAAAGGCGTCGTCACGACGATGATCCAGACCGAGAAATACGGCACGCCGCTAGCCTCGGCATTGCGTGTGCTGTCCGCCGAATTCCGCAACGAGCGGATGATGCGCGCTGAAGAAAAGGCAGCCCGTCTGCCAGCAATCATGACAATTCCGCTGATCCTTTTCATCCTGCCTACGCTGTTTATCGTGATCCTGGGGCCAGCGGCCTGTTCGATCAGCGACGCATTCGGCAAAAGATAAAGCCGGACCAGCTGTCCAAAAAGGGCGGGCCTCATAGTCCGCCCTTTTTTCCTTTCAGCCCACGCGCACCGTCTGTTCAATCGCGCCGAAAATGCTGTGTCCTGCATCGTCGCGAACCTCGATCCGCACGACATCGCCGTTTTTGAGGAAAGGCGTCTTCATCTCACCGCCCAAGATTTTTTCGACCATCCGCACTTCGGCGACGCAGCTATAGCCCAGTCCGCCATCGGCCACAGGCTTGCCCGGCCCGCCTTGCGCGTCGCGGTTCGACACCGTGCCCGATCCGATGACCGAACCCGCGCCCAGATCGCGCGTTTTCGCCAGATGCGCAATCAGCACACCGAAGTCGAAGGTGCAATCCTCCGATGCCACCGCGCGACCGAAGGGCGCTCCGTTGAGATCGACCATTAACGTCCGGTGTAGCTTACCGCTCTGCCAATGTTCGCCAAGACTGTCCGGAGTCGCGAGAACCGGCGACAATGCGCTCGCCGGTTTCGACTGGACGAAACCAAAGCCCTTTTCCAGTTCGGCCGGGATCAGGTTACGAAGCGACACGTCGTTGACCAAGCCAACGAGCCGGACATACGACAGCGCATCGCCCGCTGACACGCCCCGTGGCACATCGCCGGTAACGACGACAATCTCGGCTTCGAGATCGCAACCCCAGGCTTCGTCGGCCAGCCGGATATCGTCGCGCGCGCCCATGAACTGGTCGGAGCCGCCCTGATACATCAACGGATCGTGCCAGAAGCTGTCGGGCAGTTCCGCCCCCCTAGCCTTTCGCACAAGCTCGACGTGGTTCACATAGGCCGAACCGTCGGCCCATTGATACGCACGCGGCAACGGAGCGGCAGCGTCATGTTCATGAAACCGCTCCTTGGGAATGGCATTATGTTCGAGGTCGGTCGCCAGTGCATCGAGCCGCGGCGCAATCTGCTCCCAATCGTCGAGCGCACTCTGCAATGTCGGGGTAATATGCGCTGCATCGGCATACCAGGCCAGATCATTCGAAACAACAACCAGATGGCCATCGCGGCCGGATTTGAGCGATGCGAGTTTCATTTGTTTCCTCTCGTGTTTTGCCGCATCATGCCGATACATTCACGCGGCGGCAACAGCAACCGTTCAGCCAGAGGACGAAAAGACATCGAAGTGATGACACGGCGCAGAAGATTGAAAGCGGTGGCACTGGCGCTGGCGATGTTGACAACCAATTCTGCCGCCAGCCAACAGGTTTTCGACCAAAAGCAAGCCGCGCAAAATGGCTGGTCGATGGAACAGAACCGGAGCGCAGCATGGCATCTGGCGCAACACAAACGGCTGGGCAGCGCTCTCAGCGCACTTCAGCCGCAACGCCCCGGGGTGGTGGATGCCTATGTCGTAACCATCGGCCTCGATTCCGATCCCGTCTTTGGGCGCGAAGCAGGGGAAGCAGCAAGGGTGCTGAGCAGACGCTACGGCGCGGTGGGCCGGACAATATTTCTAACCGCCGGAGCCGACGACAGACCCACGGGTGCGCCGCAAGGCTCTCCGCCCAATCTGGCGGTCGCACTGGCGGCGGTAGCAGCCAAAATGAATTTGAAAGAGGATGTCCTCATATTGTTCGCCACGACCCACGGCGACCCCGAGTCCGGTCTGGTATACCGAGACAACAGCAACGGCGTCGGCATGATCGCGCCGGAACGGCTTGCAACCTTGCTCGACGGGCTTGGGATCGAGCGGCGGATGTTATTGCTATCGGCCTGCTTCGCCGGGGTATTCATTCCCGAACTCGATAGCGACAACAGCGTAATCGTCACCGCCGCCTCTTCGCAGCGGACATCTTTCGGCTGCGCACCCGGCAACGACTGGACGTTTTTCGGCGATGCGTTGGTAAACAACGCGCTGCGAAAAAATCAACCTTTCGAAAAGGCTGCTGATGAAGCGATAGGGCTAATCATCTGGTGGGAGACGCAACGCAACCTCGTGCCGTCGCAACCACAACTGTTCATCGGCAACAAGGCTAAAGTCTGGCTGCGATCATTGGAGACAAAAATTCCAAAGGTCGAAACCGCCAAAGTCGGCAAACCGGCCGTCGAAAGCAGCTAGTTCCGGTCGGCGTCGGGATCCATGTGCAACCAGTCGGCGTGCTTCGGTGCTTTTTTTGTGTCGCTCCATTCGTCGAGCATCAGCGGTGCGACACGTTTCAGCTCTGCATATTGTTCATCCGTCCCAATATCACAGGCTAGTTCAAGCCGGTGGCCGTTGGGATCGAAGAAGTAGATCGACCGGAAAATACCGTGATAGGTCGGGCCAAGAACGTCGACGCCCTGCGCTTCGATATGTTCTTTGGCGGCCTTTAGCGTTTCGAAATCGGCGACCTTGAATGCCAGATGCTGCACCCACGCAGGTGTCTTCTCGTCGCGGCCCATTTCGGGCTGGTTGGGCAGCTCGAAAAAGGCGATTACATTGCCGCCGCCGCAATCGAGGAAGATGTGCATATACGGGTCATATACGCCCGTCGAAGGGACATAATCCTCCGCAAAGGCGTTGGTGTAGGTGAAGCCCAGCACTTGGCTGTACCATTCAACCGTCTCCTTCGCGTCTTTGCAGCGATAGGCAACGTGGTGGACGCCGTTGGTGGAAAAAGGCGCGTTCATTGCGCGACCTCCAGCACTCCGCGCTCAATCTGGTCGCGTTCGATGCTTTCGAACAGCGCCTTAAAATTGCCTTCGCCGAAGCCTTCGTCGCCGCGGCGCTGGATGAACTCGAAGAACACCGGGCCGATTTGCGGTTGCGCAAAGATTTGCAGCAGCAGGCGGGGATGTCCGCCTTTTGTCGTGCCGTCGAGCAATATGCCGCGTTGCTTCAACTCGCTGGCAGGTTCGCCGTGCCCCGGCAGCCGCTCGTCGAGCATCTTGTAGTAAGTTTCGGGCGGCGCAGTCATGAATGGCACGCCGAGCTTTTTGAGATTGTCCCAGCAGCCAAGTAGATCGTCGCAGATCAGCGCGATATGCTGGATGCCCTCGCCATTATAGGCGCGCAGATATTCGTCAATCTGCCCGCCGCCGGCCTTGCCTTCTTCGTTCAGCGGAATCCGGATTTTTCCATCGGGTGCGGTCATCGCCTTTGACGTCAGCCCGGTATACTCACCCTTGATGTCGAAAAAGCGGATTTCGCGGAAGTTGAAGATGCGCTCGTACCAGTTCGCCCAGTGCGCCATCCGGCCGCCGTAGACGTTGTGCGTCAGGTGGTCGATTTTCTGGAAACCCGCGCCGACAGGATTGCGGTCGACCCCGGGCAGATATTCGAAGTCGATGTCGTAGATCGACAGTGCGTCGGGATTGTCCAGCGCCGCATAGCGGTCGACCAGATAGATAAACGCGCCGCCGATACCCTTGATCGCTGGAATGCGCAGTTCCATCACGCCGGTTTTGCTCTCGACCGGTTCGGCGCCGCGTTCCAGTGCCTCCGCATAGGCTTTGGCCGCATCCTTGACGCGAAACGCCATGCCGCAGGCCGACGGGCCATGCTCGGCTGTGAAGAATGCGGCGGGGCTGCGCGGTTCGTAATTGGCGATGAGGTTGATCTCGCCCTGCCGCCAGAGATGCACATCCTTCGAACGGTGCTGGGCGATGCGGGTAAAGCCCATGCTTTCGAACACTGGTTCGAGCAGGCCTTTTTCAGGAGCGGAGAATTCGACGAATTCGAATCCGTCGAGGCCGAGGGGGTTTTCGAAGAGGTCGGTCATGGGAAACTCCGAAGTTTGCGAAGGTGTCGCGTAACGTTATATTCAAACTGGTATCAAATGATACTAGTTTGCGCAAGGCCTTTCATTCGAGTTCGGCCACCCGCGCGCGCAACTGGGCCAGCATCGCTTCCAACGCCTTGGCCTCGCCGCTGCCCAATATCTTTTCCAGTTCGGCCTCGACCGACAGTGCCAGCGGGACGATCTGCTCGTACAGTTCGCGGCCGGTATCGGTGAGCGCCAGATGGTGCGAACGGCCGTCGGCGGCGTTGGGCGCGCGACCGATCAGCCCGCGATCTTCCAAGGCCTTCGAGGCGCGGTTTACCGTCACCTTGTCCATCGCGGTCGCCGCCACCAGCTGACGTTGAGTCGCCGAGGCTACCTCGCCAAGCACCGCCATCAGCCGCCACTCGGGAATTTTGAGCGCAAAGCGCCCGCGATAGGCGCGCGCAATCAGGTCGCTGACGGCGTTCGAAGTAATCGACAACTGATAAGGCAGGAATTCGCTGAGTGTGAGTTTCGACTGCGTCATGCCAACTGTTTAGCCGCCAGCGAAACGAATGCCAAACCAGATGGTGCGCGGGGTTGCGCGCTCGATAATGCCGCCGCTCGAAACCGCAGCCTCCACCCGCGCATCCAACAGGTTTTCGCCGCGCAACGTAACGCTTATGTTGTCGGAGAGATAAAAGGAAAGGCTTGCGTCAAGCGTCAGCGCGTCATCCAGAAGCTGGCGATTGAGATCGTCCTCGAACTGTCCGCCGACATAGCGCAGCGTTGCATCGGCATCGACGCCTGCGCCCTTAAAACCTGCCGACACGTTGCCAAAATGCCTCGGCACCTGAGCAGGCCGAAGGCCGTCGAGCGCGGTTGCAAGCCCGTTATCGGTCACCTTCGCATCGACATAGGCGTAACCGGCCCGCAAAGTGAACGGCTCGAAATCCACGCTTGCATCGAACTCGATACCGTTGCTCTCGATGGCGTCCAGATTCTCGCGCCGCCGGTAAGCGCCGCCCGCCGCCACGAAACCGACGCCGGGGAAGTTGCCGGGGCCAGCGCCTTGAGAGACATTGCCGATGGCGTTGTCGAGCCGGTTGGTGAAGGCGGTCGCGGACAGTTTCAGACCGCTATTCAGATACTCGACGCCCAATTCTGCCCCCTTGAGCCGTTCCGGCGAAAGCAGTTCGTTAGCGGCGGTGGCATCCGCGCCAACGCGGAACGGGCGATAGAGTTCATTGAGCGTCGGCAAACGCCAGCCGAGATACGCAGCACCGCGAAACTTGACCGCATCCGATGCCTGATAGGCAAAGCCAGCCCTGCCCGTGCCTTCCCAACCCGAGCGATCGGCAAAAACGTCGTCCGACCGTACCGTCCCGCCGATATTCACTTCCTTGCGAAAGCCTTTTGCGATGCTCCAGTAATCGGCGCGTCCGCCCGCAGTCAGCGTCAGTTTGTCGATTGGCGTGAGACTCCCCTCGACGAAGCCACCCAGCGTATCGGTCTGGCCGCCAGCGCGCCGGTTTCGGCCCGGTACCAGACCGGTGAAGAAGAAATCCTCATTGGTCTCACCAATCGTCCGCCGCCAATCGCCGCCGATGCGTAACTCGCCCTTGTCACCAACCGGTGGTCGAACTTCGAATCGTGCACCAAGGCCGGTGGAAGGAACCGAATATTGGTCGAGCGTCAGCGAAACCGAATTGCGATCCGCCGCGACCGCGCCGAAGCGGTTGGCGAAATCGCGGATTTGGACGTAGCCAAGCGCGGACCACTGCCAGCCGTTGCCACGATTAATAAGGCGAAGACTGGCGTCAACGCCGCTGTTCTGATTGTCGGAGAAATCAAAGCCACGATCGCGCTCGTCGGTGAAAGCGCGCATTCCGGCCTGCAATTCGGTACTGGTCGAGAGCGGCGCAACAGCCCGGATAGCAATACCGCCCTGTTCATAATCTGCGGCGCGGTCGACGACTCCTCGTTGGCCTTCGATAATCGGTATAAACCCGTCGCCACGCGAATAGCTACCGGACACCGAAATACTGCCCGTCCCTAGTTGCCTGATTACACTGGCTTTGCCGTCGATGCTGTGTCGGCTGCCATAAGCCAAGCTGCCACTGATTTCGTCGATATTTTGCCGACTGTCGAGTTCGATAACCCCTGCCAGTGCGCCAGCCCCGACGCTCACCAGCCCCGCACCCTTCCGGACGCGCGCACTGGCGAGGTTCACCGCATCATATCCCGGCCAGCTTACCCAACCGCCGAACGGATCGGCTTGGGGCACATCGTCCAATATCAGCGCCGCGCGCGACGACGCATTGCCACCCAAACCGCGCAAAGTGACGCCCTGGCTGGTCGGATTGGCGGAACGCGCATCCGACCGGCGGAACTGCTGAAGTCCGGGAACCGTCGCAAGTTGGGTTTCCAGCCTGCCCGTTGTGCGGCCAATTCCGATGATGGCTTCGGTTCGTTCGCTGCCCGACATCGGCAAATTTCCGGTAACGGTAATAGTACAGTCGACGACGATGACGTCCGGTCCAGGATATTCGGCAGGGCATTCCTCTCTGACCTGCGCCTGACCCCAGACGGGTGCCGTGAAGACCAGCAATGGCAAAGCCAGTAATGCTGCCTTCTTCATTCCGCAGGCTTCACCGCATCCGGATGCGCGGCCTTGAACGCAGGCAGTTCGGTCAGCACCGCGTCAATCCGCACCAGCTTCGGGAAAGCCTCCAATGGCGTGTCAAAACGCCGTGCATTGGCCATTTGCGGGACGAGGCAGACATCGGCGAGGTTGGGCAAGTCGCTGCCGAACAGGCCATCTTCGGGGGCCATCGCCTCAAGCGCGGTGAAGCCTTCGATTATCCAGTGGCGATACCAGTCGTCAATCGCCGCCTGATCGTGCCCAAGCTTGTCTTTCAGATATTTCAATATCCGCAAATTATTGACCGGGTGAATGTCCGCGGCAATCACGAGCGCCTGCGCCAGCGTCTTGGCGCGCATCGCGGGGTCGGCGGGCACCATCTTGGGATCGTGATAATTGGCATCGAGATAATCGATTATCGCAAGGCTCTGAGTCAGATCGTGCCCGTCGATATGGAGCATCGGCACGAACCCCTGGGGGTTGCGCGCGAGATATTCCGGGTCTTTATGTTCGGCCTCGAGCAAGCTCGTCGGAGCTGCCTTATAGGCAACGCCCTTCAGGTTGAGCACGATACGGACGCGGTAGCTGGCGGACGACCGCCAATAATCATAGAGGATGATGTCGTTCATTCATCGGGCGTTAGCATGGGCTGCGGCAAAGACAATAACCGAAACTATCGCCAAATCTTTCCGTTCGCATCGAGTCCAGTCGAGATGCCATGAAGTCATGCGCGCCTGATGGGTGTCTCGACGATGCTCGACACGAACGGATGGCTAGGTATGGTGTAAAAATTATCAAAGGACCATCCATGTCATTGTTCAGAAAGCTTGCAGCACTAACCGCAGTGGCCTTTCTTCCCTTTGCCGCCCAGGCCGCTGCGCCGGTGACTGGTAAATGGGTCACCCAAAGCAAGGACGGCGTGGTCGAAATTTATCAATGTGGCGCGACAATTTGTGGCAAACTGGCCAAGTTTCTGGTGATGCCGCCGGCAGGGGCTGGTGCAAAAGACATCAACAATCCGAACAAGGCACTTCGCAGCCGCACGATATTGGGCATGGACATCCTGACCGGCTTCAAGGAAGTCGGCAATGAATGGAAAGGCCAGATTTACGATCCCAAGTCGGGCAAAACCTATCGCTCGGTGGTCTACAAAGGCAAGTCGGGCAATCTTGTAGTCAAGGGCTGTATCGGGCCATTCTGTCAGGCACAGACCTGGACGGCGGCACGCTGAGGCTCGTGTCCAAACAACGGCACAAACGATACAACTGGATGTAGCTGCGAAAGCTCTGTGGTCGGTCGCGCCAGTAGCCCAGGTTATACAGCTCGACTATAGACAGTCGTACATTTTCGCGCGCAACTCTTATGTCCGACGCCACTCCACTTTCGAGCGCGAGCCGCAACTGCTGGCTGCGGTGCTGAAGTGCGCTCAAAGCAACGTCGATCATGTCGTTTTCCCTTGCATGTCAGGGAAAACGACAGACTTTTTCTAAAGTTTAGGCTCGTAATTTCCAGCCTGACCTGAGCAACAGATAGCATATCGTGCCGAGCAATATGTTGATCCCGAGCAACAGCAAAGCGCCTAGTTCAACCGGGCTGTCGGCGCTGCCGATGAAACCATAGCGAAAGCCCGAAATGGCGTAGAAGAACGGGTTTGCGTGGCTGACCATCTGGAATGTGGGTGCTAGTTTATCGACCGAATAAAATGTGCCTGATAACAATGCGGCCGGGGCGACGATGAAGTTTCCGATAGCGGCGGCGTGGTCGAATTTCTCGGCCCAGATCGATGTCAGTACTCCGATCAAAGCCAGCATAGTTGAGCCCATCAAGCCGAACCACAATACAGCCCAAAAATGCACCGGCGTCACGTCTACCCCGGGCCAGAATATCATCGCAAGCCAGATCGCCCCGCCGACCAGAAAGGCGCGCGTCACCGACGCTCCCACCAGCGCCGCCAGCACTTCGGCGTTGGACAGTGGCGGCATCAGGTAATCGACAATCGTCCCCTGAATTTTGCCAACCAAAAGCGAGAAACTGGAATTGGCAAAGGCGTTCTGCATCATGCCCATGATAATCAACCCCGGCGCGATGAAGTCGGCAAACGATACGCCAAGGACCGTCGGCCGCATCCCGCCCAGCGCCACGGTGAAGATGATCAGATACAGCAGGGTCGTGAGCGCCGGAGCCCAGACCGTCTGCAACTGCACTTTGAAAAAGCGGCGCACTTCCTTCATATAAAGCGTGCGCAGACCGATCCAGTTGACGTTGCGGATCACGAGGCCGCCTTGCGGCAGTTGAACCCGGGCCGCCAAATCCCTATCTTGCGGAAGCGGTGTTTTGTTGTGGATACTCATCGCGCAATCGACTATCGGCTTGCAGCTTCGACCGCAAGGCGCAATCGCGCTTCGGCATAACTGCGGTTGGCAACAAATACTGGAGCAAATATGTCCTGGACTGACCAGCGGATCGACCAATTGAAGACCCTTTGGGAAAAGGGGCTCACCGCGAGTCAAATCGCCGACGAACTCGGCGGCGTGAGCCGCAACGCTGTTATCGGCAAGGCGCACCGGCTGGGGCTGAAATCGCGTCCGTCGCCGGTCAAGGCGAATGAGCCCGAAAAGAAGACGGGGCTGAAAAAAGCGCCCGCCAAGCCGGTAACTTCGGCAGCGCCGGTGAAGCCGCGTGTGGCAGCACCTGCGGCACCTGCGCCGCGCGCGATGGAAAGCTCACCCGCAACCGCAGAAGCACAGGCCGAGCGCGCGACCACGGCGATGCCGCGTATCGTCTCGATCGGCCCCGGTGGCTTTATGCGCCAGGGTCCTGGCGACCAGCAGGCACCGATTCCACCTGCTCCGCCACGTCGTCTGGTCCCCGCCAAGCCGAGCCCTGAAATGGCAACCAAGACCTCGCTGCTCGATTTGAACGAGCGCGTGTGCCGCTGGCCGATGGGGCATCCGGGCGAGGCTGACTTCCACTTCTGCGGCGTCGCCGTTAATCCCGGTTTCCCTTATTGCGTTGAACATTGTGGCCGCGCCTATCAGGCACAGCTGCCACGCGGTGTGCGCCGCCCACCACCGCCGATGCCGTTCGGCGGACCGCGAGTTCGGTAGGCGTTCGCACAATATCCACAGAGGATTGCAGCAATTGACGCATGGCGCTTGCGCGGGTGACTCGCAGCGTCTTATAGCCCTGCCATGAACGACGATCTATTTGGGGGGAGTGCGGCGGCGACAGCCGCATCCAATGATTATACCGCGTCCGCCATCGAGGTGCTGGAAGGGCTTGAACCTGTTCGCAGGCGCCCCGGAATGTATATCGGCGGCATCGATGAACGCGCGCTGCATCATTTGGCGTCCGAAGTGCTCGATAACTCGATGGACGAGGCGGTGGCGGGCCACGCCAACCGGATTGAAGTCTATCTGGGCGTCGGCAACCGGCTGACGATCAGCGACAACGGGCGCGGTATTCCGGTCGATCCGCACCCGAAGTTTCCCGACAAGTCGGCGCTCGAAGTCATCCTGACCACACTCCATTCTGGGGGCAAATTTTCGGACAAGGCTTATGCGACCAGCGGCGGCCTGCACGGGGTTGGCGTGTCGGTGGTCAATGCGCTGTCGGACGATACCGTGGTAGAGGTCGCGCGCAACAAGCAGCTTTACCGCCAGTGTTTTTCCAAAGGCCTTGCGCTCGGCGCGCTGGAAGAACTGGGGCCGACTCCGAACCGGCGCGGGACGACAATTGCGTTTACGCCCGATGTCGAGATTTTCGGACCCGAGGCAAAATTCAAACCCGCGCGGCTGTTCCGGCTGGCGCGGTCCAAGGCCTATCTCTACGCGGGCGTCGAAATCCGCTGGCGTTGCGACCCCGAACTGGCGACCGACGATATCCCGGCGGAGGCGGTGTTCCAGTTTCCCGGCGGGCTGTCCGACCATTTGCGCGAACAACTGGGCGAACGCGCTTGCGCCACCACCGATTTCTTCGGCGGCACACAGGATTTTCCAAACCAGCAGGGCCGCGTCGAATGGGCCATTTCGTGGCCGCTTTATTCGGACGGTAGCTATAGCTGGTATTGCAACACCATCCCCACCCCCGATGGCGGCACGCATGAGGCCGGCGTCCGCGCCGCGCTCAGCAAAGGGCTTCGCGCATTCGGCGAGCTGATCGGCCAGAAAAAGGCGGCGCAGATTACTGCGGAGGATATTTTCAACGAGGCCGAGCTGATGCTCTCGGTCTTCATCCGCAACCCGCAGTTCCAGAGCCAGACCAAGGACCGGCTGACCTCGCCCGAAGCGACGCGCCTCGTCGAAAACGCGGTGCGCGACCATTTTGACCATTTCCTCGCTGACAATATGGAGCGCGGCAAGGCCTTGATGGGCTTCATATTGGAGAAGGTCGACGACCGCCTGCGCCGCAAAGCCGAGCGCGAGGTCAAGCGCAAGACCGCAACCTCGGGGCGCAAGGTCCGCCTGCCCGGCAAGCTCACCGACTGCTCCTCGGACGATCCGACCGGAACCGAACTGTTCATCGTCGAAGGCGACAGCGCTGGTGGCAGCGCCAAGCAGGCGCGCGACCGCAAGAAACAGGCGATCCTGCCGATCCGCGGCAAAATCCTGAATGTCGCGTCGGCAACGCTCGAAAAAATCCGGGCGAACAGCGAAATCGCGGACCTGCAACTGGCGCTCGGCTGCGGTATCCGCAAGGACTGCAACCCCGATAATCTGCGCTATGAACGGATCATCATCATGACCGACGCCGATGTCGACGGCGCGCATATCGCGACCTTGTTGATGACCTATTTCTTCCAGGAAATGCCCGAGATCGTCCGCGCGGGGCACCTGTTCCTCGCGCGGCCGCCGCTCTACCGGCTGACGTCGGGTGCGACCTCGGTTTACGCGCAGGACGAAGCGCACCGCGCCGAAATCGAGGCGACGGTGTTCAAGGGCAAGAAGGTCGATGTCGGCCGCTTCAAGGGTCTGGGGGAAATGAACCCCGGCCAGCTCCGCGAAACGACGATGGACCCGAAAACCCGCTCGCTGATCAGAATCACGCTGCCGCACGAATATGAACGCCGTGCGGTGGTGAGCGATCTGGTCGAACGGCTGATGGGCAAGAACCCCGAGCACCGGTTCAACTTCATTCAAGAGAACGCGGCGCAACTGGACGAAGAGGCGATCGACGCCTGATCGGCCTATTGAGTCAGCGCCTCGACCAAGGCCTTGACCTTTTTCTGCCGCCACTGCGGCAATGGGGCGACCAACCAGTAAGCGAGATTGCTTTCGCGCGCGTTGTCGAGAGCGTGGACTCGGCCTGCGGCCAAATCGGCTTCGGCCAGCAGGTGCGGCACGTTCGCGCGGCCAAGGCCGATGGCGGCGGCGTCGATGGCGAGGCCTGCATCCCCCAGACGGAGCGCTGGCACACCGTCGGCGACCGGACAACGCGGCCATGATATCGGGGTGTCCGAACCGCCTTCGGGCGCAGCCACGGTGACGAACGCGCCTTCGGCCAACCGCACGCCTTCGCAATCGCCCGGGCCGTCGGTCAGGCGGATCGCGAGGTCGAGATTGGCTTCGGTAAAGTCAATTTCCTCGTCCGCCGAGACCAACGTAAAGCGCGTATCGGGGTTGGACTGCCCGAATTTGGCGAGCCTTGCCGCCAGCCACTTCGCGGTAAAATCACGCGGCGCGGCAATGGTCAGCGAGTTCGACGACTGCCCCGCCTGCATCGCGCGGACGGCGTCTTCGAACATCAGGAAGCCCTGACGCAGCGCATCGAGGCCCGCCGAACCTTCGCCGGTCAGTTCAAGCCCTTTGGGAGTCCGCCGGAACAGCACGACGCCGAGCATATCCTCGAGCGCGCGGATTTGCTGGCCGACAGCGGCAGGGGTGACCGCGAGTTCATCCGCCGCCTTGGTAAAGCTCAAATGCCGCGCCGCCGCGTCGAGCACGCGCAGGCCGTTCAGGGGGAGATGCGTGCGTTTCATCGCGCCGTTGCCGTAAAACCGGGGACTGTCCCCGCATGGGGACTGTCCCTAACTGCGACGTCGAAAAAGGGACAGTCCCCATGCGGGGACAGTCCCCAAACCGAAGCCAACACGTCAATCATCGCGCCGTCGCAGGCGCGACCAGCTTGAAGCGCGGGATGTCGGCCAGAAAGGTGCTGCCGTCTTCGCGCAGGAAACGGTAGTGGCCCTCCATCATCCCGCTCGGCGTGGTTAGCGGGCAGCCCGAGACATAATCATGGCTGCCGCCCGGATGAAGCAACGGTTGTTCGCCGACGACGCCGTCGCCATCGACATGGTTGACCATCCCGCGACCGTCGGTGATCCGCCAGTGCCGCGTGAGCAATTGCACCGGCTCGTCGCCGTGGTTTTCGATGCGGATATGGTACGACCAGAACCAGCGATCCTGATCCGCCGACGACTGTTCGGGCAGGAAATTCGGCGCGACGCGCACGACAACATTGTGGCTGGTGGCGCTGGCGGTGAAAAAGGAATCGAGGATGTTCATAATCCCACCACCTTAAGCGCCTGATCCAGATCTTCCATCAAATCCGCCGGGTCTTCGAGTCCGACATTGATGCGGATCATTCCTTCGCCGACACCCATCGCCTCGCGGCCTTCAGGACCCATGCCGTGGTGCGTCGACGAGGCGGGATGGCACATCAGGCTGCGCGCGTCGCCGATATTGTTCGAAATGTCGATAAGTTCCAGCGCGTTGAGCAGCCCGTGCGCCTGTTTGCGCCCACCGTCGAGCACGAAAGAGAAGATCGGCCCGCACGCTTTCATCTGGGCCATCGCCAGATTATGCTGCGGATGGCTCGGCAGCCCCGGATGGAGCATCTCAGGCACGCGTTTTTCGAGAAATTTGCCGACCGCAAGCGCATTTTCCGACTGCTTCATCGCGCGCAGTTCAAGCGTTTCCAACCCCTTATGCACCACCCAGGCGTTGAACGGCGACAAATTTGGCCCGGTATTGCGCTGGAACGGTAGCAGCACCTCGTCGATCCATTGCTGCGACGCACAGACCGCGCCTGCGAGCACACGCCCCTGCCCGTCCATAAGCTTGGTCGCACTATAGGCCACCACATCCGCGCCGAAATCCATGGGGCGTTGCAGCACCGACGTCGCAAACGCGTTATCGACGACGGTGGTTATCCCGTGCTTCTTCGCCAGCCCGCAGACATAGGCCATATCGACAATATCCATCGTCGGATTGGCCGGGGTCTCGAAGAAGAACACCTTTGTATTGGGCTGGATCGCGGCCAGCCATTCGTCATTGTTGCGGCTGTCGATGGTCGTGGTGCTGATCCCCCAACGCGGCAGCAGTTCGTCGGTC
>CAZQBS010000004.1:72316-88541 GCA_964591835.1 uncultured Sphingorhabdus sp.
GCGGCTGTCGATGGTCGTGGTGCTGATCCCCCAACGCGGCAGCAGTTCGTCGGTCAGCCAGCGGCATGAGCCGAATGCCGCGCGCGCCGCAACGACATGGTCGCCCTGGCGAAGCTGGCACAATAAGGCGGTGGTCATCGCCGCCATGCCGGTCGCTTGCGCGCGGCAGGCTTCGGCACCCTCCATCAACGCGATGCGTTCTTCGAGCATCTGCACGGTCGGGTTTTGCAACCGCGAATAGGTCATGCCTTCGGCTTCACCCGCAAAGCGCGCAGCTACTGTCTCGGCATCGTCATAAGTAAAGCCCGAGGAGAGGAACAACGCCTCCGACGTCTCGCCATGTTCGCTGCGCCAGGTGCCGCCGCGCACGGCCTGCGTTGCGGGCCGCCATTTGGACGTGATCGAACGGTCGAGGCCGGTTTTGCGTTTCATGCCATGAGCTTTGGCGCGAATGAGGGGGACAGGTCAATGGTGATTGCGAGCAGAACTGAATTCTGCTATATATGAGCAGAAACCGATAGCAGAAAGTTTGCGAAGATGAAAAATCTGAACATAAAAAGCGACGAAGCGTATGAACTTGCGCATTTCATCGCCAAGCGGAAAGGCCAGAATCTGACCGCCGTGGTTACCGAGCTTTTGCGCAAGGAAAAGCGTGAATTGACGAGAGATGAGCGGCTCGCCCAGCTCCGCTCTATTTCGGAAGAAAGCGGAAAGCTATGGGAGCCGCTCCCCGATGGCGTGAAATACGACGATTTTCTGTATGACGAGTTGGGCTTACCCAAGTGATTGTCGACACGTCCGTGCTCATTGCGATTCTTAAAGATGAGGCAGGTTGTGTCAAATATGAAAGGATCATGACCGCGAGCAAAACACCGCTGCTCATGTCAGCAGCGACATATTTGGAAGCGGCCATCGTTGCAGATGTTTTTCAGCAGGATCGGCCTAAAGTTGATCATCTCGACAATTTGATTGCAACACTTCAACTTGCCATCGCACCCGTCACAGAGGCGCAAGCGCGCATCGCGCGGCAAGCCTACCGTCAATATGGCAAAGGCTCGGGGCACAAGGCGCAGTTGAATTTCGGCGACTGCTTTTCCTACGCGTTGGCAAAGGAACAGAACAAACCATTATTGTTCAAAGGCAATGATTTTGCCCAAACCGATGTTGAAGTGGCATTAGCCTAACGCCGCAAGCACCGCATCGCCCATTTCGCTTGTGGACATCTGGCCACCAAGGTCGGAGGAACGGGCGCCGCCGGCAAGTGCCTTGGCAACCGCCGCGTCGATACGCTCGGCCGCTTCCGGTTGCCCTAGCGAATAGCGAAGCATCATTGCAGCGGAGAGGATCGTCGCAAGCGGGTTGGCTTTGCCCTGCCCTGCAATGTCCGGCGCGCTGCCGTGAATCGGCTCATAGAGGCCCTTCTGGCCGCTATCGAGCGACGCGCTGGGCAGCATCCCGATCGAGCCTGCGCACATGCTCGCCTGATCGGACAGGATATCACCGAACAGATTGCCCGTTACGATCACATCGAACTGGCCCGGATTGCGCACCAGCTGCATCGCGCAATTGTCGACATACATGTGGCTCAACTGGACGTCGGGATATTCAGCGTGGGTTTCGATGACGACATCGCGCCACAGTTGCGATGTTTCCAGCACATTGGCCTTGTCCACCGAGCACAGCTTCTTGCTCCGCGCCATCGCGGTTTCGAAGCCGACGCGCGCGATGCGGCGCACCTCGTCCTCGTTATAGGACATGACATCATAACCCTCGCGCCTGCCATCGGCGGTTTTGCGCATCCCTTTTTCGCCGAAATAGACGTCGCCGTTGAGTTCGCGGACGATGACCATGTCGATTTGCGACGCGACCTCCGGTCGAAGCGCACTTGCATCGGCCAATTCGGGAAAAAGCGTTGCGGGGCGAAGGTTGGCGAACAGACCAAGTTCTTTGCGCAGGCCGAGTATGGCCTGTTCGGGCCGCAAATGTCGTTCGAGATTGTCGCAGTCCGGATCACCCACCGCGCCGAACAATATCGCGTCAGCGCGTCGGGCGAGTTCGAGTGTCGCTGGCGGCAGCGGGTGGCCGGTCGCTTTGTAAGCCGCACCGCCGACGGGCGCTTCTTCGAAAGTCAGTCCGTCAATTGCCAGCGCATCGAGTACGCGCCGCGCCTCTGCGATGACTTCGGGGCCAATTCCGTCTCCGGGTAACAGCGCGATTAGCAATTTTCCGACCTCCCTATCCCGTTCGCATCGAGCGTAGTCGAGATGCCGTGAGGTTGCGCTCGACCGATGGGTGTCTCGACTATGCTCGACACGAACGGATGTGTTGGTGGGCCTTTGCCCGCCGAAACGCGCTTATGCAACCGCCCTTTTCAGCCGGTCCACCAGCCGTTCGCGTGCCGCCATGACATCGGCGCGGCGTTCACCAAGGACGTGCGCAACCAAGCGTTCCCGGTTCTGCGCCAGCATCGTGACCGGCGGACCGCCCACCTCGACCTCTTCGGCATAGCCGAGCTCGGCCAGAAGCAATGTCTCATATTGCGCAACCGCCCCAGCCCACACGCGCGCAGCGGGGGCCAGTTCGATGGCCGACAGCAACCCGTCGAGCGCGCTATGAAGGCGCGGATACGGATGTGCCTCGGGCAAGGTCGCGGCGGTCAGCGCCGTCGTCCAGTCGATCGCCGCAATCGCCAGCGGCTCGGACAGCAAATGCGCCCGGCTTTGCAGCGGTTCGGCGACCAGCGACGCGAGTTGCCCCGATATCCGCACGCGCCAGTCGCCCTTGATGACGTTGCCGGGGATCAGCACCGGCCGCAGATGCCGCCCGCGCGCGCCCTGCACATAGCCAGCGAGCATCCCTTCTTCTGCGGTAAATGCGCGCACGATTGCTCCGGTTTCACCATGGTTACGGACCGAGCAGATAATCGCGGACGAAGTGGTCTGCATTCCCGCTACAGTCGTGAAAGCAGCGCGCGCGCCGCCGCAGGGTTGCGGATTTTGGCTCCGCTGATGAAGAACAGATAGACATCGCGCCCGTCGGCGCCCCAGCTTTTGGCCTTCGCTGCCCATTTATCGAGTTCGACGTCGCTATAGCCCTGCTCGATATCCTCCTGCGCTTTCATCACGCGCGCGTACACGAAGTCGGCAGTTTCGGCCTCGATCAGCGGATATTCGGGGTGGTCGGAATGGACGATAGCCATGCCCTTGTTCTGCGCCATTTCGAGAAAGGCGGGATTATCGAAACTGGCATTGCGGACGTCGAGCGCATGGCGAAGCTTCCTGCCTTCCAGTTTTGCGGGCAGCAGGTCGAGAAAAGCGCCAAAATCCCCGGCGTCGAACTTCTTGGTGGCGGCAAACTGCCAGACAATCGGGCCGAGCTTGTCACCCAACTCATCAAGCCCCTGCCCCATATATTTCTCAACCGACGGCCCTGCCTCGGCCAGTATCTTGCGGTTGGTGCAGTAACGCGAGGCTTTGGCGCTATATTCGAAGCCGGCAGGCGCAGCCGCCGCCCAAGTGGCGAAGCTTTTCCGGCTCTGCGTGCTGTAATAAGTGCCGTTAATCTCGATCGCGGTCATTTGGGAAAAGGCATAAGCCATCTCGTCCTTCTGCCGAAGACCCGCCGGATAAAACACCCCGCGCCATGGCTCGAAGCTCCAGCCGCCGATGCCAATGCGAATTTTGCCTTTAGCCATGCCGGCCAGTCTATATTATGCCGCGCCCACTGCAAACAGGGTTACACCATCATATTTCGTGGCCGCTGGGTCGAACATCCTGACCGGTTCGAAATGCCGTTCGACCAGCGCAAGCTCTTTCAAACCAGCAAGATGAAACGCCCCGATCTTCACCTCTTTGGGTGCGACACCGTTGCGCTCGATCGCCACCGCGTCGATGAACAGCGCGGCGTGCTTCGAATAGAGGATATGCGGCGCAAGCGTCATCTGAACATTGTTATAGGTCGCGGTAACGCACTTGTTGAGTGCGATAGCTTCGAGGAGGAGCTGGTTAACTGACATCGGTGTATATTATCGCGCGGACGGCGACGCGCAACCCCTATATTGTGCAGTGCAGCATTTTTGCGGTCAACGGCGTCCGAACAAGCGCCGTAAAAAGCTGGGGCGTTCTTCGGGTTCGTGGGTCATCCGCTGGCGCAGGCCGCTGCCGCTGATTTCCACCACCGGCTCTTCGGTATTACGCTTGATGGTAATCGCAAGCTTTGGCACTTTGGCCAATTCGACCACTTTCGCGGTTTTTGGCACATAGACCGAGCCGATCTCGACCTGCATATTGTACATGCCGACGATGACGGGGATATTGCCGTGCAGGCCATAGCCGTCGAGCAAGTCCTTGATCGCCTGATGATAACGTACCGCGCGCAGCATCGCGGCCAGCCGGAATTCGATATAGGGCAGCGGCACGATATCGGCCGCCAGACCCTGCGCCGCATCGAGCGTGTGCATCTGGTCGCGGAAGAAATATTGGCGTTTGTGACGGAGCAACGCGGTGTTGAGTTGGCCCAGCCCGTTGATTTCGAGATAAACCTCGACATCTTCCGACCGGCCATACCATTCGGCATCTTCTTTCAGACTTTCGGCGAGCAAATCGTCGCGCGACATCGTCGAAAACGCCAGGTGCTCGTCCGAATAAAATACCACCTCGACCAACGGATCGTGAGTGAGGCTCTTGTCTTCAAATACCAGATCGCCCTCGTTCGACATGACGATATGGACAGCGGTGATCGGATCGCCTTCATATTGCGCAATCGAATCCCCGATTTCTTCCCACCCGCAGATTTCGACGGCATCCTCGGTCAGATCGCGGCACATGTCGCCAACGGGCGTGGCGATGTCGGCCAAGTCCTCGAGCAGCTTGTCCGCAGCGACGTCGAGATCGCCCGCATGGACCAGCGCTATAATCTGCCGAAGATATTCGGCCTCGGCCTCGGCATCGAACCATATCGTCTGCAATGGATGAGTCACAGATTTGCCCCCTTTGACCAAAGGTGATGGTTAACGGGCAAAGGTTGTCATAATGTAAACCGTGTAAGACGGCTGAAATTCAACCGTGCACTGACCCGGCATGGGTGGCGATCAGGTCGACCAAGCGGCCCACCTGCGACGGCGGCAGGTCGTGCGCCATTTGCTCGATGATCTCCAGCCGCGCGCCGGGGATATGGCGGGCAATGTCTTCGCTGCCCGCCTTGGGCACCAGCGGGTCGGCACCGCCGTGGATCACGAGCGTTGGCACCTTGATTGTCTTGAGCCTTTCGACTCGACTGCCATCGGCGATGATCGCCAGCAACTGTCGCTTCATGCCGATCGGATAATAGCCACGATCAAAGGCGCGGCCCGCCATATCGATGAAAGCGGTGTCAGGCCGTGCCGGGTCCAAATAGGAAATCGCCTCCAGCCCTTCAGCACCGAACGCTACTGCCTCGTCGCGGCTCGGGTTAGCGGGGCGTTTTGCCATCAGCCGCCTGCGCAGAGCCGGTGTCGGCCCGGGAAGCCCCGGAGCACCGCTGGATGACATGATCGAGGTCATGCTCAGCACCTTGTCCGGATGGTTTGCGGCTACCAACTGCGCGATCATCCCGCCCATGGACGCGCCGACAATATGCGCCTTGTCGATGCCCAGCGCATCGAGCAAGCCCGCACCGTCCTTCGCCATATCGGTCAAGCTATAGGCCGTGCGCACCGGTAACCCGAACTTTGCCGCCAGCATTGCCCAGATCAGGTTACCCACGGGCGCCCCGTCCATCCGCTGCGACAGCCCGATGTCGCGATTGTCATAATGGATGACGCGAAAGCCCTTCGCCACCAGCCCCTGAATGAGATCGTCGGGCCAAGCAATCATCTGCGTCCCAAGACCCATGACAAGCAGAATCACCGGCACGTCGGCAGGGCCGTTTTCTTCGTAATAGATCTCGATGCCATTGGCGCGGATATTTGGCATAATTTCCCTAAATCACGGATATTTGCGGGCAGAGTGGATAATGGTCAATATATCGAGGTCAGTTGGCGATGCAATGCAGTAGACAATCAGGTAAGGCAGGCCTGTAACCTTGAATTCGCGTGTGTTGGCCACGTCTCCTTCATGACCGAGCAGTGGAAATTGCTCGAACATCATCACTGTTTGCCGGACGCGTGAAATCACACGTTCCGCAGCCATTTCATCATCTTGGGCAATCCAGTCGCGGATGGCACGCAAGTCGTCCTGCGCTTGCGGCGTGAAATTAACGTTCAAGACCGAGATTGCGCCAGACGCGTTCGGCCAAGATCAACGAATCCCGATCCTTGGATTGTTCAAGACCCCGCATAACCTTGCCGCGTTTCCACTCGGCATGGCCCCGCTCGATGGGTTCGCCTATATCGGCGATCTTGTGGTCGGGCGGGGCTGCTTTGGTTGCCATGTGCCGAAACTATCCGATTAGCTGCTGCAATGCAAATTCCGGGCGCGCCATCCGGCGCTCAGCCGCCGGCATGATAGAAATCATATACCGTCTGCGCCACCGCCGCTGACACCCCCGGCGCTTTCTGCAAATCCTGAAGGCTGGCGCTGCGCACTGCCCTTGCCGTGCCGAAGTGCATCAGCAGCGCTTTCTTGCGCGAAGGGCCGATGCCGGGGACTTCGTCTAGCGGGCTGGCGGTGATGGCCTTGCTGCGTTTCGCGCGGTGCGCACCGATGGCGAAGCGGTGGGCTTCGTCGCGCAGGCGTTGCAGGTAGAACAGCACCGGCGCGTTCAGGGGAAGGTCGAATTCGCGGCCGTCGGGGAAGTGGAATGTCTCGCGGCCCGCATTGCGGTCTGGCCCTTTGGAGACGCCGATAAAAGCGACATCTTCGACGCCCAGTTCGCGCACGACCTCCATCACCGAACTCATCTGCCCCTTGCCGCCGTCGATGAGCACCAGGTCGGGCCAGTTTTCATCGCGTTCGTTTTCCGCGTCATCGGCTATCAAACGCCCAAACCGCCGCGCCATCACCTCGCGCATCATCGCGAAGTCGTCACCCGGAGCAGTGTCAGGGTTCTTGATATTGAACTTGCGATACTGGCCCTTGATAAAGCCATCCGGCCCAGCGACCACCATCGCGCCGGTCGCATTCGTTCCCTGGATATGGCTGTTGTCGTAGATTTCGATTCGGCGCGGCGGCTCGGGCAGTTCGAACAGGTCGGCGACTTCCTGCAATAGCTTGCCCTGAGTCGTGCTTTCCGCAAGCCGCCGGTCTAGCGCTTCCTCGGCGTTGCGCTTCGCCTGCGCCACCAGCCGCACGCGGTCGCCGCGCTGCGGGACGATGATCTCGACCTTGCGCTCGGCCCGTTCGGACAGCGCCTGCGCCAGCAACTCGCCCTCGGGCAATTCGCGGTCGAGCATGATGCAGCGCGGCGGCGGGACATCGTCGTAGAATTGCGCGAGCACGTCGGTCAGCACTTCGGCGTCATCCATGTCCTGGATATGCGTGGGGAACAGCGCGCGGTGTCCCCAATTCTGCCCACCGCGAATGAAGAACGCCTGAATGCCGATGACCCCATTCTTGTGCGCCAGCGCGAAGATATCGGCGTCGCCCACACCCGCTGCGTTGATCGCTTGCGAGCCTTGAATGAAAGTCAGCGCTTTCAGCCGGTCGCGCAGCATCGCCGCACGTTCGAAATCGAGGCCCGCTGACGCCGCCTCCATCTCGCTCGCAAGCTTGGCCTGCACACCCGTCGATTTGCCGCCGAGGAACGCCTTGGCATCGCTCACCAGTTCGCCATAAGCCTCAGGCGTGATCCGCTCCACGCACGGCGCTGAGCAACGCTTGATCTGGTAGAGCAAACAGGGCCGGTCGCGGTTGTTGAAGAAGCTGTCCGAGCAACTCCTGAGCAGGAACAGTTTTTCGAGCGCGTTGAGCGTCTGGTTGACCGATCCAGCACTGGCAAACGGCCCGTAATATTGCCCCTTATGCCGCCTTGCGCCGCGATGTTTCTGGATGCGCGGGAATGTGTGATCGGCGCGAAGCAGGATGAAAGGAAAGCTTTTGTCGTCGCGCAGCAATACATTGTAAGCAGGCCGATACCGCTTGATCAGCTGCGCCTCCAGCAACAGCGCCTCCGCCTCGCTGTTGGTGGTCACGATCGTCATCGACCGCGTCTGCGCGACCATGCGTTTCAGCCGATGCGGCAGCCGTTCGACTGCCGTGTAATTGCTCACGCGATTCTTGAGCGCCCGCGCCTTGCCGACATAGAGAATGTCACCGCGCGCATCGTGCATCCTGTAGACGCCGGGCTTTGGCGGCAGCGTTTTCCAGACATTGCGGATCGCGGCAATGCCAGCTTCGATATCGGGTTGCTCGGAACCGCGAACGGAGTAGGTCGCCTTTTCCTCGTTGAAGCGCGAGGCTGCGTTGGGCTGGTCTGGGCGGTCGGCTTTGGACATTGAGGGTGATGTAAGACCGAGATGGCAGAAACGCCATAACCCTTCTCCCTTGACGGGAGAAGGATACGAAGCCTTATCGCTGCAAGCGATCAGGCGTAGTTGGAAGAGGTGAGCGACGCGGAGCTTCGCGCGGGTCTGAGGGTTCGCCACCCCTCTCCAAGACTTGCTATACAGCAAGCTGCCAAGCCAAGTCTATCCTCTCCCGCAAGGGGAGAGGTGAGAATCTCAGTTCAACGAAGCAATCGACTGGTCGATCAGCCCGGCATCGGCATTCGCATCATGATGTTTCGCGATCAGTTGTGCGGCAGCGGCAGCAGCAGCGCTCGCGGCCTTGGCGCGGACTTCGGCGATGGCGGCGCGTTCGGCGGCGGCGATTTTTTCTTCGGCGGCCTTGGCGCGGCGGCCAATCAGCGCGGTCGCGTCGCTTTTCGCTTGGGCTACAATCAGCTTGGCTTCCTCATGCGCCGAGGCTTTCATCGCTTCGGCATCGAGCGCTGCCTGCTTGGCCTTGGCTTCATATTCAGCCTTGATCGCTTCGGCCTCTGCCCGCAATGCAGTCGCCTGGTCGAGTTGGGCCTTGATGCCCGAAATCTGCTTGTCGAGCGCACCGGCGATCATCGCGGGTACTTTCTTCCAGATGGCAAGCGCGATGACGACGATCATCGCCAGCGCCACGAGCATCGTCGCATCGAAGCCCAAAGCCGATGGTTCGGCATGCACTTCGCCGCCGGCCGCTTCGGTGGTCGCGACGCCTTCAGGGCCGTGGCCCATTGCTACGTGATCCTCGGCGGTAAGCTCAGTCGTTTTCGCTGCGTCAGCCATTGGACATTACCGCCTTCACTGCTGTCGCTGCTTGCGCTGCGCTGACCTTGGCACCCGAAACCTTGGCGACTATGTCAGCCGCAGCCTCGGCTGCCACGCTTTCGATGCTGGCTATTGCTTTAGCGCGGGCCTTGGCCAACTCTGCTTCAGCCGCGGCCAGCTTTGCACCGACTTCGGCGTCGGCCTTGGCCAGACGCGATTCGGCATCCTTGGCGGCCTTGGCCTTGGCCTGGTTCGCCGTAGCCTGATGCGCCGCACGCGCCGCAGCCAGTTCGGCCTCCCCGCTATCACCCAGATTGTCGGCTTCCGCACGGGCACGTTCCGCGGCCGCAAGGTCGTCGGCGATCTTGCGATCACGCGCGTCCATATTTGCCTCGATCTTCGGCAACATGCCTCTGCCGATCGTGAAATAGATCAAGCCGAAGACAATCAGCAGCCAGAAGAACTGCGACGCATAGGTATCGATAATCTGGGCAATCTGGGGCATATTACTCGCTCGTGCTTATGAGGATAATGCCCCGGCGCATGGCCGGGGCGAAACCGTCAATCAGGCAACGAAGATCAGGATCATCGCAACGACGAACGCGAGCAGGCCGAGAAGTTCGGCAGCCGCGAAGCCGATGAAGAGGCGACCCTGCTGGCCGTCAGCCGCTGCAGGATTGCGCAATGCGCCCTGAAGGAACGAACCGAACACGTTACCCACACCGCCGGCGGCTAGGCCGGCACCAATTGCTGCAAGACCGGCACCGATCAATTTTGCTGCTTCTGCGTCCATGATAATAACTCCTGTCAAAAATGATAAACTAGTGGTTGAAAACTCAGTGTAAATTGACCGCGTCGTTGATGTAGAGCGAAGTCAAAAGTGCAAAAACATAGGCCTGGATGGCGCATACCAGCAGCTCGAGCAGGGTAATGCCTATCATCAGGATGAACGACGGAATGCTCACCACCAGCGGCACCCAAGCCGCTTCGGCGTTAAGGCCGTTGATGACGAAGCCTGCCAGCACCTTCATTAGCACGTGACCGGCAGTCATAGCGACGAACAAACGAAGGGCGAGGCTGAAAGGGCGGATGAGGAATGAGAAAAGCTCGATCAGCGGGATCAGCCAGAGCAGCCACCACGGCGTGCCATGCGGCACAAACAGGCTGAAGAAATGCAGGCCATGCTTCCAGAAACCGACGACCAATACGGTGCCGAAACTCAGTACCGCGAGCACTGCGGTTACGGTCAAATGGCTGGTAACGGTGAAAGGATGGACGCCCGGGACAATACCGAAGGGCATCATGCCGATAAAGTTCGCCATCAGGATGAACATGAACAAAGAGAAGACCAAAGGCACGTATTTCTTGCCTTCTGGTCCGACGCTGGAGGTCAACATGTTGTTGACGAAACCGGTCACGCCTTCGACCGCCATCTGCCAGCGGCCGGGGACGACCTCGCGCTTCATGCCGCCCCACATGAACAGCCAGAGGGCGCCGAGAACGACCATCATAAACAGCGCAGAGTTGGTAAATGCCAAATTGTAACCTGCGACGTTCCAGGCTTCCGAACCGAACAGCGGCTCAATCTGGAACTGGTGCATCGGATCGATTTTACCGCTTTCGCCTGCCACGTTCACTACCCTGTATATGCGCGTCAAGCGCCCGGACTATTCCGGACGCTCGTTGGAAATCTTTATGATATTCCTGAAGGCGACTGCGATGCCCAAAAACATGCAGACCAGCAGGAGCGCAGGGGAAGTGTCGAACAGTTGGTCAAATAACCAGCCAACCAGCGCACCACCAGCAGGACCGGCAATCAGCTCCGTCAAGACCCTGTTTCCCTGCCGCATTCCTTTGGCCGGGACTTGAGACTCTCCAGTGCGTTCCGCCTCGGCTTTCCGCGCCGCTTTCAGCTGCATGTCTAACGAATCGAGCCGAGCGTCGTTTTTGCCGTTTTTATCCTGCCCGGGGTCGTTCGAATTCATGTGATTCCGGCCTCTTTGATAAGGGAAACCGCCACGAAATCGGGGCAACCCCGCCTAGGCACCGGCGCTTTAGGAGAGGGCTGGCATCAAGTCAACAGCGGCGGCGCGATAATGTTGCGGTGCAAAAGAAAAGGGGCGACGTGTCGCCGCCCCAGCCCTTAAATTTTCAATTCTGGTTACCTACGGACAGCGCGAATCGAGTTCCGTCGCACCCGATCCCTTAGTCTTCCACGTACCGTTGGGGGTCTGGTATTTTTCGCCAGCCGCAGTCACTTCGGAGATCAGGCGACATCCGTTACGGAACGCCATCTCTTCGACAGTCGCGGTGTTGGCCATCGCTTCTTTCGAATAAGCGGCCTTGCGCTTGATGTTGATGTCCTCAACCAGCGCCTTGATCGCTGGCGATGGCGAGGTCACGAAACCCAGATAGCCATCGGACTTCTCGCCGACCAGCCCGCTCGCCCTTGCGCTTTGGTAAGCCGGGTCGCGTTGCGCCACCGCGCTCGTTGCGGTCGCACCGAGCAAAACAGCGGCTATCAGCATTTCAACAGAATTTTTCATCAGAATATCTCCGGATTCTCTTCAATCACCTTCTTCGATGCCGCATCCAGCTTGTACAATATTTCTTGCCGGATTGCGATATTGAGGTTGATCACGATCGGCTTGTCGGGGGCGGTGACTTGCACGCATCCCGCCAATATGGCGACCATGACCGGTGTCAGAACGAGTATCTTCTTCCCCATGTTACGGCGAATCGCACTATCCATGCGGTTCGTCAATTGCCGATGGATATGCATCATGGCCGCTGTCCTTTTGCTGAATGGGTCATTCATCGTTCCGTTCATCTTCGTTAACCGGTCGTTCGTCCGATTCCACAGGCGGCACGTTTTGCAACTGCTCCTGCTCGATCAGAAATTGCAGATCGCGTTGCGCGGCATAATCCGCGTCGTACAGCCCCCGGATCGAACCGATAAGCTTCAGGAACTCGGCCTTCACACTGACATTGAACTGGATTGGAATGCGCGCGAGTTGTTTGGTGATGTAATTCCGCTTCGCAAGGCTGCCCTGTTGCAACCCTGCAAAGCTGATATCGGTGACGATCTCCCCGTCGAGATTGCCGTTGACGCCAATCGTCAGCGTCGAATAGCGAATCGATCGAAGCGCCTCAAAGGCAAAATTGGCGAAAACGCCCATATCCTTGTAGGACAATTCGCCGAGATAGCTGACTTCGCCGCCGCCGGGTCGCGACACCAGAGCGCCGCCGACTATCCGGCCACCATCCTGATCGAACAGCATTGGCAGTGTGCCGTCGAATACGCCGGACACACGCAAATTCTGGAAATCATATGCGGCAAGCAGCTTCTCTGCATCGACTCCAACAACACGAAACGTCAGCCGCCGTTCCGCCTCGATACCGAAATCGAGTGTAGTCGGTTCGAGGATCAACTCACCACCAGCGAATGGCCAACGCCCGGCCTCGATCTGGATACGTCGGCCGGGAAGCAATCGATAACCGATCGTGCCGTCCAGGGCGGAGATACCGGGATTGACCGACGCCAGCAGCGCTTGCTGGCCGGGCCCCGTTTCCAGCCCGAGCAGGTCGGTAAAGACGATTTCGGTGGTAAGCCCCTCGACGGGTCCGAACGCGGCGGCCAAGTTCATGCCGCGCGTCGCAAAACGCCCCTTGCTGCGTACGCCGTTTGCATCCCATTCGATCACGCCGTCGCCAGACACCGTGCCATCGACATTGGCGACTACGCCGAGGCTAAGCGGTGTAAGCAGTTCGGGCTGCAGCGTGTCGTCGAAGCGGACCCCGTCAACAGAGAGCAAGGCGCGCCCGCTGCTGGTGCCGAGCGTGTGACGGATATCGACGTCGGCGACCTTACGACCGGTCTTGGGTTCGGTAATCGCTCCGATTGCGCTGATCACGTTATTTTCGAGCGTCAGCATCATGTTGGGCACCGCCATCGGCTGGAACCGGTCGACATCGGCGGCGTCGAGCACGCGAAGGTTGCTGTCGAGCGTCAGCACATTGTTCAAATACCGCCAGTCGCCCGCCGCCTCGTCGATCAGCAGCGGAACATTGCCGATCTGCCCCGAACCGCCCGATAAGGTGCCGCTAACCCCGTTGCCAAACTGTCCGGCCAGCATCGCCACATCGAAGCGCGTTCGCGCCGACGCGTCGCCAATGGTGACCTTCACTTCGCGCGCTGTGAAGCCGTCGCCGAGGCTGAAGCGGACATTCGCGCTGTTCGCGGTCATCGGCGCACCACCCAGCATCCCCGACGCCGCCAGATTGCTGATATTGGTCGCAAAACGCGTATTGCCGCCGCGAACCGCCAGCATCGGCTGGCCGCGATCGGGGCACAGCCGCATGGTCTGGCCGCGAAGCACGAGCGACGAAATTTTCGCGCTGTCGAAGCGGATATTCTGGCAGGCATCGTAAAGCGCCAGGCCGCGACCGTCATAGCGCCCGTGGATGGGCAGATTAAGCCCGCTGACGCTGCCGCCGGGGAGCGGCCCCGATAACCTCGCCGCGCCGTTGAACGTCCAAGCGCCGCCGGGTCGGCCATTGAAGGCAAGGTTTGGCACCGATAGGCTGGCACCGCCTGCCGCATAAGGCGCAATCATCAGATTTCCGGCCCAGTTGCCGCCGCGCGATTGCTCCATCGATATTCTGAGATCGGGCAGATCGCGGCCATTGATCGTAAGTTCGACCGGCGACTGCATCGCCCAGTTCCCCGCTCCGCTGGCAAAGGTCAGTTCGCCGCTCTGCCTGACACGGGTACCCGAAGCCGTGTTTAAAGCGAGTCCGCTGATCGCCAACCCGGTATCGCGCGCCGCGTTCGAAAACACGTCAAAGTCCATCTGCCCGTCGAAATTGTCCCCCGCGCGGCCGAGCACAGGCGCGATCCGCGCCAGCAAAGGCCCGATGGGCGTCTCCCGGCTCTGGCGGGCGATGCTGTCGAGACTGCCGAGCGTGCCTTTGTCGAGCGCCCCGCGCCGCACCCGTGCACTGCCCTCCGCCGCCCCGTTGAAGACGCCGTCGCCGAACCCTGCATAGCCCTTTGCGTCAATCGCCAGTTGCGTCAGCGTCAGCGGCTTACTGCGCAGTCGGGTGCGTTCGAGTGCAAGCGTGAAATTGGTCCGCTTCAGACCACCATCAACCGACAAAGTCCCCATGGGTTTGGCGAGGGTAATTCCCTCATATTTTACCTCTTGCGCAGCGAACCCGAGATCGCCCAGCCACCGGTCGAAACGTTCGGACAGGCGGACATCGGCATTCAGTGCTGGCGCGGTCGCAGCAAAACCGGTGTCGCTGCATTCGATCCGCTGCGCCAGTATCGGCCCGATCAGCCGCGGCTGCCGCCATTCGAGCAAAAGCTCGCCATCGAAGCGCGTATCGGGCATTTTGCAATCGCCGACTGCCAGTCGCGGCGCGCGTATCGCTAGGTCGCCTACGAATCGATTGCGCAGCAGACCCCTGCCCTGCAACCCGGCGCCGATCACCCCCCAAGGCGTCTCGATCCGCGCGGACGCATCCTTGAGAACCAGCCCGATATCGGGCCATTCGAAAGGTTCGGTCGAAGCCGGATCGGTGAATTTGTCGAGCTCACCGAAGCTCAGTCTGCCGTTCGTGTAACGGCCGTTCACGCGGACACCGGTGGCCCGAATATCGCGCAAATTGGCACCG
The DNA here is from genome assembly GCA_964591835.1 of uncultured Sphingorhabdus sp. Classification (GTDB taxonomy): domain Bacteria; phylum Pseudomonadota; class Alphaproteobacteria; order Sphingomonadales; family Sphingomonadaceae; genus Sphingorhabdus_B. The sequence goes on from CAZQBS010000004.1 coordinate 87,210, forward strand.
GAGAAGTTCAAGGCCACATCGACCTCGACCAATTTTGCCACGAGGTCGGGCTTGGCGGGATCGCCGATCACCAGATCGCGGATTCGCTGCGTGCGAAAGCCAACCTGGTCGATCTTGTACGATGCCTTGACGCCCCTTGCTTCGAGCTCGTTCTGTACAAAACGATCAGCGATGCTGTTGCGTTGCCACCACGCAATTAGCAGCAAAACGACGAGCAACAGGCCAACAGCCGCAAAAATGCGCCGCTTCCACCGCCGCCCGCGAAATGGCTCGGGTTCGTTTTCTTGGATCAGCGTTTCGTCGGCAGTATCCTGCATCTGCATCAAATGCGGGAAAGGCCATTAGGTTGCAACGCCCTTCGCGCCAATCGGCTTGCCTGAAGGCCGAAAATCGCTGAAAAGGCAATCATTCGCAAAAGGATAGCGTAGATGGCGGACGACGCGAACAAGGATGAGCATCACGGCACCGGCCACCGGTCGCGGTTGCGCTCCCGCTTGCTGGAACAGGGCGGCGATGCGCTGCTGGACCATGAACTGGTCGAATATCTGCTTGCGCTCGCCATTCCGCGCAAGGACACCAAGCCACTCGCGAAACAATTGCTTACGCATTATGGTGGGCTATCGGGATTGCTCACCGCCGACGCGCAGAATATCGCACGGCAGCCGGGGATGGGCGAGACCAGCACGGCAGCGCTCAAGATTGTGCAAGCCGCCGCGTTGCGCCTTTTGAGCGAACCGGTGCGCGAACAGCCGGTGCTGGCATCGTGGCAATCGTTGCTCGATTATCTCCGCGCCGACATGGCACATTTGACCATCGAACGCGTGCGCACGCTTTATCTCAACAGCAAGAACATGCTGATCCGTGATGAGGTCGCAAGCGAAGGTTCGATCGATCAGGCTGCGGTCTACACGCGCGAAATCGTGCGGCGGGCGATGGATTTGGGCGCAGCGGCGATCATATTGGTTCACAACCACCCGAGCGGCGACAGCGCGCCCAGCCGTCAGGATATCGCGATGACCCGCGACATTGCCGACGCCGCCAAGAAGTTCAACATCGCCGTCCACGACCATATCATCATCGGCAAGGACGGCTTTTCCAGTATGCGGAGCGCCGGGCTGATCTAGGCCGAGAACTCATACATATCATCGTCGAGGTTTGAGGCCATTTTGTTCATTACAAGGCGGCGAACCGCAGGCCTAGCGGTTCTAGGTCCAGGCTGGCCAACGCAGCAATGGACAAAATGGGCCAAATCCGGATGATATGTATGAGTTCTCGGTCTGACCGATTTAGCGGGTGGTCAAAGCTGTGCAGGTGCAGCATAAATGGCGAATG
>CAZQBS010000005.1:0-2202 GCA_964591835.1 uncultured Sphingorhabdus sp.
CAGCGTCTTGTTCTTTTGGAGCGTTTCCTGTACTCGGCGGGCGGTGTCGTAATGCTCCTGGCCGACAACGGCAGGCGTCAATACGCGGCTGACCGAGTCGAGCGGGTCAACGGCAGGATAGATGCCGAGTTCCGAAATCGCGCGGTTTAGCGTGGTCGTTGCGTCCAAGTGGGCAAACGAGGTGGCTGGCGCAGGGTCGGTCAAGTCATCTGCGGGAACATAAATTGCCTGCACCGAGGTAATCGAACCCTTGGTGGTCGACGTGATGCGTTCCTGCAACTGGCCCATGTCGGTCGCAAGCGTCGGCTGGTAACCCACAGCTGACGGAATACGGCCGAGAAGCGCGGACACTTCGGACCCGGCTTGCGTGAAGCGGAAGATGTTGTCGACGAAGAACAATACGTCCTGGCCTTCTTCATCGCGGAAATATTCGGCCATGGTCAGACCCGAAAGCGCAACGCGGGCGCGCGCACCGGGAGGCTCGTTCATCTGGCCGAAGACCAACGCAACCTTGGAGCCTTCAGGTGTCGGGTTGCCGTCGGCGTCCTTGGCGATAACGCCGGCGTCGAGGAATTCGTGATACAGGTCGTTGCCTTCGCGGGTGCGTTCACCCACGCCAGCGAACACCGAAACGCCGCCATGGCCTTTCGCGATGTTGTTGATCAATTCCTGGATAAGAACGGTCTTGCCAACGCCAGCGCCGCCGAACAGGCCGATCTTGCCGCCCTTTGCATAAGGCGCGAGCAGGTCGATGACCTTGATGCCGGTGACGAGGATTTCCGCCTCGGTCGACTGGTCGGTGAAGAGCGGTGCTTCGGCGTGGATCGGGTTGGACTTGGCCGCGCCCACGGGGCCACGTTCGTCGATTGGCTCGCCGATAACATTCATGATGCGGCCAAGCGTCATCGGGCCGACGGGAACGCGGATTTGGCTGCCGGTGTCACGGACTGGCTGGCCACGGGTCAGGCCCTCGGTCGCGTCCATGGCGATGGTGCGTACGGTGTTCTCGCCGAGATGCTGCGCAACTTCTAGGACGAGGCGGTTGCCGTTATTGTCGGTTTCGAGCGCCGAGAGAATGGCGGGCAGGGTGCCGGTGAAGCTGACGTCGACAACTGCGCCGATGATCTGGCTGATACGGCCGGTTGCGCCGACGACGTTGGTCTTGGTCTGGCCGGAGCCAGCCTTGGGAGCAGGGGCCTTGCTCGCGGCTTTCGCTGGAGTGGCGGCCTTCTTCGCTGGAGCTTTCGCAGCGGCTGCCTTTGGTGCAGCGGCCTTGGGAGCGGCGGTTTTCTTCGGGGCGGTTGCCATGTCTTCGTTCCTTGCCTTTAAGTCTGCTTAGAGCGCTTCTGCGCCAGCGATAATTTCGATGAGTTCGGTTGTAATCGCCGCCTGACGCGTGCGGTTGTACTGGATGGTCAGCTTGTTGATCATGTCGCCCGCATTGCGCGTGGCGTTGTCCATCGCGGTCATTTTCGAGCCTTGCTCAGACGCCGCATTTTCGCGGTTGGCGCGCAGAAGCTGGACGGAGACGTTGCGCGGCAGCAGGTCGGCGAGGATTTCTTCCTCGTCGGGTTCATATTCGACTGAGGCGTTCGCAACGACTGTCCCATTGGGGACAGTCCCCGGCGCAACGGGCATTAACTGGATCGCGGTCGGCTCCTGCGTCAACACGGTCACGAATTTCGAAAACAGCAGATGCGCGACGTCGAATTCGCCTGCTTCGAAACGCGCGGTCAGGTCTTCTCCCCAGGCCTGCACATCGGCAAAGCTCAATTTGCCCAGATCACCGGGTTCGATGCTGTTGATGATGTCCCCGCGAAAGGTCCGGCTTAGTTGGTCCTTGCCCTTCTTACCGATAGTGTAGAATTTGACGGTCTTGCCAGCGGCGCGCAGCTCTTCGGCTTTTTTGCGCGCCAGACGGACGATGTTGGTGTTGAACGCACCCGCCAAACCCTTGTCGGAAGTCGCGACAACCAGCAGGTGAACGTCGTCCTTGCCGGTTCCGGCAAGCAACTTCGGCGACTGTGGGCCGACGGTGACCTTCGACGCAATGCTCGACACCACGGCTTCGAGCCGTTCGGCGTATGGCCGCGCAGCCTGAGCCGCTTCGGTCGCCCGGCGCAGCTTTGCAGCAGCGACCATCTTCATCGCCTTTGTGATCTTCTGGGTCGACTTGACCGAGTTGATCCGCATTTTGAGGGC
>CAZQBS010000005.1:2302-86777 GCA_964591835.1 uncultured Sphingorhabdus sp.
ATTACGCAAAATTCTTCGTGAACTTGTCGAGTGCGGCCATCAGCGCTTTCTTGCTGTCGTCGCTGAAGTCGCGGCTGTCGCGAATGGTCTTCAGGATGTCGGCGTGGTTGGCGCGGAGATCGGCGAGCATTGCTTCTTCATAGCGGGTGACGTCCACGACGGCGATGGTGTCGAGATAGCCGTTGGTGCCAGCAAAGATCGACGCGGTCTGTTCTTCGAACGGAAGCGGCGAAAACTGCTTCTGCTTCAAAAGCTCGGTCAAACGCGCGCCGCGATTAAGCAGCTTCTGCGTCGACGCATCGAGGTCCGAACCGAACTGCGCGAAGGCCGCCATTTCGCGATACTGCGCAAGTTCAAGCTTGATCGAGCCCGACACCTTCTTCATCGCCTTGGTCTGCGCCGCCGAACCAACACGGCTCACCGACAGACCCACGTTAATCGCGGGGCGGATGCCCTGGAAGAACAGGTCGGTTTCAAGGAAAATCTGGCCGTCGGTGATCGAAATCACGTTGGTCGGAATGTAAGCCGACACGTCGCCAGCCTGCGTTTCGATGATCGGCAACGCAGTCAGCGAACCGCCGCCATTGGCGTCCGACATCTTCGCAGCGCGTTCAAGCAAACGGCTGTGCAGATAGAAAACGTCGCCAGGATAAGCTTCACGGCCGGGAGGACGACGCAGCAACAGCGACATCTGGCGGTAAGCCACGGCCTGCTTCGACAGATCGTCATACACGATGACCGCGTGCATGCCGTTGTCGCGGAAAAACTCGCCCATCGCGACGCCGGTGTAAGGTGCGAGATACTGGAGCGGAGCCGGTTCCGAAGCGGTCGCGGCAACGACGATGGTATATTCCATCGCGCCCTGCTCTTCGAGTGCGCGGACGATTTGCGCGCCAGTCGAACGCTTCTGCCCGACGGCGACGTAGATGCAGTACAGCTTCTTCGATTCGTCGGTGCCCTTGTTGACTTCCTTCTGGTTGATGAAGGTGTCAATGGCGACGGCGGTCTTGCCGGTCTGACGGTCGCCGATGATCAGTTCGCGCTGGCCACGACCAACGGGGACGAGCGCGTCGAGCGCTTTGAGGCCTGTCTGGACGGGCTCCGAAACCGATTGGCGCGGGATGATGCCGGGCGCTTTTACTTCGACGCGGCTGCGCTGCGTGGTTTTCAGCGGGCCTTTGCCGTCGATGGGATTGCCGAGGCCGTCGACTACGCGGCCGAGCAGTTCCTTACCAACGGGAACGTCCACGATGGTGCCGGTACGCTTGACGACATCGCCCTCGCGGATTTCGGCGTCAGAACCGAAGATAACCACACCGACATTGTCGGCTTCGAGGTTCAGTGCCATGCCCTGGATGCCGTTTGAGAATTCGACCATTTCACCGGCCTGCACATTGTCGAGGCCGTGGATACGGGCGATACCGTCACCAACCGACAGCACAGAGCCGACTTCCGAAACTTGCGCTTCGGTACCGAAATTGGCGATCTGGTCCTTGATGACCTTGGAAATTTCTGCGGCACGGATATCCATGTTGCTACTTAGCCTTTCATCGCAGTCGCGAGGGTGTTGAGACGGGTTTTGATGGAGTTGTCGATCATCTGGCTGCCTATCTTGACGGTGAGCCCGCCAAGGATCGACGGATCGACTTTGGTCTGGATGGCGACGTCGCTGCCGACGCGCGCTTTGAGCTTTGCCGAAAGCGCTGACATTTGAGCCGCGTTCAGCGGGTGTGCGGAGGTCACTTCGGCAGTCACTTCACCGCGATGCGATGCGGCCAGCGCGGAAAAGGCGCGGGCAACCGAAGCAGTCTCCCCGAGACGACGGTTGTTGGCCAGCACGCCCAATGTTTTAGCAGTCAGCGCATCGAGCTTCATCGCTTTGGCAACTGCCGCAATCGCCTTTTTGGCATCATCGCGTTTCAGGACGGGGTTGGTGATCAGCGCCTTCAGGTCAGCCGATTCGCCGATAGCCTTGGCGACGCCGGACATGCTCTGCTCGACCGCATCGATGGCCTTCGCATCGCGCGCCAGTTCGAACAATGCCGTCGCGTAACGGCCAGCCAGACTGGCCTGTATATTAGCGCTTGTGCCGCCGGAATGATCCACGCGTTGGGGTCCTCGAATGTGAGACTGAATATGGCTGACCTATGGTCGGAAGGTCACCCTTCGCTCTTAGTCGCCGCGCGCCTAGCAGGGGTTTTGCTGCGATGCAAGATAGGGATTTGAGTCAATCCTTGGCTTGGGCGTGGCGCGGATATATAACGTACAAAAATCCGGTCGCATTTTTGTTTGGGAGGACTGCGTGGAGCACCCACCGATCTACCTTGCACATGAACCCGATTTTTCGATCGGCAGCCTCAATGTACACCCATCAACGCGCGAATTGTCGCGCGAAGGTGAGCGGCACGTTATCGAACCACGCGTAATGCAGGTGTTGGTTGCCCTTCATCGTGCGGACGGGGCGGTGGTGTCGAAGGACGATCTGGCGCTAAGCTGCTGGGAAGGAAGGGTAGTCGGCGAAGATGCCATCAATCGTGTTATATCGCGCCTGCGAAAAGTTAGCGAAGGGCTCGGCAAGGAGATTTTCCGGATCGAGACCGTAACACGGGTTGGCTATCGCCTGCGCATCGATAGCGAGGGATGGATAACCGCTACCGACGGATTACCAGCAAATAGGATGCAGAAAGCGTTCGACCGGCGGGTAATCATCGCTGGTTCGGCTCTAACGGTATTGGGCGCGACCGGTTGGTTGATATTAAACCGCCGTCCCGCGGTCCCCAAATCGTTATCAACCCTGATCGACAAAACGGAGGCGGCCCTCGACTATAATACGCCCGAACAGAATGATGCTGCCGTTGCTATCATGCAGGAGGCCGTCCGCCTGTTTCCGGACCAGGCAGAGGCGTGGGGCAAGCTGGCCGTTGCCTATCGCCAGCAAGGGCTCAACAGCAGACGTTCCGATGCCGCCGGAATATTGAGCCGTATTCAAGCGGCCGCGCGTCGGGCGGTCGAGATCGATTCCGGCAATGCCGATGGCGCGGTCATCATCGCTGTAGGCAACGGTCTGTGGCATGAGAGCTATCTCGATTATGACCGCCGGACAAAGCGCGTTCTTGCTCGCTTTCCCGATCATCCAATAGCACGTCGGGCGCGCGCAGGATTTCTGTTCGAGGCCGGCCGGATACGCGATTCCATCGCGGTCGGCGCACCGATGGTTGACGCTTTGCTCCCTTCCCCCGCAGTGACGTCGCATGCCATAAAATTATGGTCGGTCGGTCGGATTGATGAAGCCGACATGTTGCTCGACACCTTGATCGAACGCTGGCCGCGGCATTTTTCGGTTTGGTCGTCGCGATACAAATTCCTGATGTTTTCGGGCAAGCTCAAAGAGGCTGAGACCATGTTGACCAAGGCGCCGGTCGGGCTTGACGATATCGATTTCGAAATCTGGGCAGCCCAGACCATCGCGCTACAGAATACCGAAGCAGCCGACGTTGACACTGCACTGGGTCTTTTTACGAATATCGCACCGAAGATCATGAGCAAGGCGCAGGAAGCAGCAAGTTTTGCATCGGCGGTCGACCGGCTCGACGCAGCGTTCGCCTATCTCGACCTATTCTACGTCTCGGGCCAACCAATCCGTTCGTTCCGAAATAAATTTCCCGCAAACCAACGTTCCCATTTCGGTGTTATGACATTTTTTCTGTTCGAACCTCCGATGCAGGCGGCCCGTGCGGATCCCCGTTTCGATGCCCTGACCGCGCGGCTCGGACTGCAAGAGTATTGGCAGCGGGCGGGCGTCACGCCTGACCATCTCGCATGATCACCGGAAATCGGCATATTATCGGCATAACATCGGCAAAAAATCGGTTCCTCGCCCTGTCGATGGCCGCCCTCTGCCGCCAGTATCTGGGTTGTGGCGCATTCCGCGCTGCATCACAGGAGACGAAAAATGTCGTTCATTGCTTTGACCCTTATGAGCGCCGCAATTACCGTTGTCCCAACCGGGGTTAACCAACCCCGGCAGGCCATCGTGCAATATGGTGACCTCAACCTTGCGTCGGCTAATGGCCGGAACGCTCTCGACCAACGCCTGGACCGAGCAGTCAGAATGGTTTGCGGGCGCAGCGTCGGCGAGCCGCTTCATATCAAGATGGTTGTCCGGAAGTGCGTGACGAGAACCGCAAAGGACCTCGAACCGCAACGTGAGCTAGCATTATCCAAGTCCGGCGTAAAGTTTGCCATTGGTTCCTAACCGATAAGCTTCCGTCGCCAAAGGGGTCGCGGCGACGGGGCATTGTTACACGCTTCACTTGGCGCCTTTGTACCGTTGTGCGATTAAAGTTAAGACTCGCACTGGGTATAAGGAACGGTAATGGGCAAAATGATTCGCATGACAATGTCCGACGGTGCCGAAATCGCCGTCTATCATGCTGAACCCGAAGGCGTGCGGCGCGGCGGACTCGTCCTCATCCAGGAAATCTTCGGCGTCACCGACCATATCCGCGAATTGTGCGATGAATATGCAGCGGACGGCTATGAAGTTCTGGCCCCCGCCATATTCGACCGTGAACATCCCGGGTTCGAGGCCGATTATTCCGGCCCCGACTTCGACCGCGCGGTGCAATTGGCGCGCGAACTGCACCCGTTTACGCAGTCGCTCGACGACGCACAGACTTGCATCGACGCGCTCAAATCAAAGGGCACGGTGTTCATTACCGGCTATTGCTACGGCGGCTCGGTCGCATGGGCGCTGGCGGGGCTTAGCAACGATCTGGCCGCTGCATCCTGCTATTATGGCAGCCTGATCCCCGCCATCTACGCCGACAATCCACCCAAATGTGCGACGATCGCCCATTTCGGTCGCTATGACCAAGGCATCCCGATGGAGGGTGTCGAAGCCCTGATCGCCAAGGCCCATCCAACGGCACAGATTTTCATCTACGACGCAAACCATGGGTTCAACTCGGACCGCCGCAAGGATTATCACGAACCGAGCGCCGATCTGGCACGGGAGCGGACGTTGGCTTTGTTCAAGGCGTGTGGCGGTTAAGGCTGCTCAAACCAAACCGGCGTCGCCTTGAAACTAGGCGTCTTCGACCGTGGATCCACCGCTGTTCCGGTCAGCACGTTCGCTTCAGGATAATAAGCCATCACGCTGCCTTTGGCCAAGTCGAACGCTTTTATCCTCACACCCTCCATCCGTCCGTTAGCTGAGCACAGGTTTGCATCACCCCCGTCGGCCAGACCATGCTCGATGATGTCCGCTTCAGACAACATCACCGTCCAACGATCGGCGCCATCGCGGTAGCTGTCGGTGCGTTCGTAGATGATAGTGTTGAACTGTCCCTCCGACCGCACCGTTGTCAGCATCAATGGTGCCTGATGCGAGGGCGGTGTTGGCCGCGTTATAAAATGCGCCTTGCCGTCGGTGGTGTGGAACACAGGTGTGTGCATCAGCCGGTTGGCGATGTGAAATTCGCGCTTGGCATCGTCGATATCGGCCAAGGGTTCCATGCCGGGGACTATGCGGGCGATTGCCTCGCGGATCGTCCGGTGCTGCTTGAACGCCGCCCAATCGACCGGGCTGCCGGGCAGCATCCGCATCGCGAGGTCGGCAAGAATCGCAACTTCGGGCCGGACATTGTCCAGCCGGTCGATCCCGCCATCGGATAGCCGGACATAGTTGAACATCGATTCCTGCGTTGTCGGCTGCCATTCCTCGTCGCGCGCGGTGACGGGCAGAATCAGGCTCTCGCCACTGTCCACACCTTCTATATGTCCGCGGTTGATGGTGGTGGTCAGGAACAGCTTGAAACCGATCCTGTCGAACGCCGCGCGCGCCCAGCCGCTATCGGGTGTCGCTTGAAACAGGTTGCCGCCCATGACAATCGCCGCGTCTATATCGCCCGCGTCCGCTGCCTGCATCGCGGCCATCGTGTCGAAGCCCTTGCCGGTCGGCAGTTTTATGTCGAACGCCGTCTCCATTGCAGCAAGCACGTCTTTGCCTAGCACCGGCTTCACGCCGATGGTACCGATGCCCTGCACATTGCTATGCCCGCGCAAGGGGAGGAGCCCTGCTCCCGGTCGCCCGATCTGCCCGCGAAGTAGCGCCAGATTGGCAATATACTCGACGGTGTCGCAGCCATGGACATGGTGTGTAACTCCCATGCCCCATGCGAACACCGCGTTCTTCGCCTTTGCATAAATGCCGGCGACACGCTCTATGTCGGCACGCGCGACACCCGACGCGGTTTCGATGTCGGTCCAGTCCTGCGCCTCGATATCGGCGCGCCATGCGTCAAAGCCCGTGCTGTGGGTTTCGATGAACTCGCGGTCCGCCGCTCCCCAGTTTCCGTTCGTGTCGAGCATCGTCGAGACACCGTGAGGTTGTGCGCCATGGATGGGTGTCTCGACTGGGCTCGACACGAACGGGGAAGTTGACGGCATTTCGAGAATCGCCTTCGATATCCCTTTGATAAGCGCGATGTCGCCGCCGATGCGCGGTTGCAGATAGTCGGAGGCGATCTCGGTGCCGCCTGCCAGCATCGATTTGGCGCTCTTGGGAACTGCAAATTTGACGAGGCCCGGTTCCCTCGCGGGATTGATGAAAATCACCGCCCCGCCGCGTTCGCGCACCGCTTTTAGCTGGTGGATGAAGCGCGGATGGTTGGACGCCGGGTTGGCCCCGATGATCAGCAGAAAGTCCGCCAGCCCGAGATCGGCCAGCTCGACCGTCGAGGTGCCGGTACCGATGGTGGTTTCCATTCCGACGCCGGTCGCCTGATGGCAATAATAAGAGCAATTGTTGACGTTGTTCGTGCCCCAGCTCCGAGCGAGCAGCTGGAACAGGAAACCCGCTTCATTCGACGAGCGGCCCGAGCTGTAAAAGAAACTGCGGTTCGGTTCGGTCGCGTTTAGTCGCGCCGCCGCATGTTCCATCGCCCAGTTCCAATCAACCGGCTCATAATGATCGCTGTCCGCCGCCTTGAATATCGGTGTGTTCAACCGCCCCAGATGCTCAAGCTCGTAGCCGTCGAGTTCGCGAAGCTCGTCCAGACTGTGTGCCAACACCTCGTGCGGGATGGGTTGCTGGATGTCGGTCGATTGCGCCTGGATCGATTTGTTGCAGACGCTGGGAAATTCGCCCAGCTCGTTGACCATCCCGCCGCGCTGCCCACCCATCCCGAGCCCGCAGGCTTTGCATGTATTGTTCGACGTCAGCGCCTTGGCGCTATTCTTCAACCCCATACGCCGCGCGGTTTGCAGCGCATAAAGGACCTTTTTCGGGCCGCCGCCGATGGTTTGTTTGGCCATGAGATTCTGATAGTCTCCACGGCAGGATGAACAAGCGATGTTTAATCATTGTGGTCAGCATTTTTCGCTGTCCTACATCAACTCGATTGGCCATAATCAACAAATGGCCCGTGATTTTGCATCTCGCCATATCGTTATTGGCCGTCCTCGGCTACAAACCTCAGGTTGGCAGACTGCAACGGCTTATGGGCGTGCTGTGACGTCCGTGACCTTTGTAAAGCTGACCGACATGCTTTGACCGCAAGTTTCGGGACGCGTGTGATTCGCTGGTTTGCTATTCCGGCCCTCATGAATGAAGGAGCTGGACGATGATGCTGGAGATAAAAGTGAAACGCGATGCCGATATCGACCGCGATTGGGCCTTTGCCGCTTTCGATAATCGCGACCGGTCGCTCGACGGGCAATTTATCGGCGCGGTGAAAACCACCGGTATTTATTGCAAGCCGAGTTGTCCTGCGCGGCGGCCTTTGCGGGAGAATGTCGAGTTTTTTTGGACTGCAGGTGAAGCCCGCGATGCCGGTTATCGCGCCTGTATGCGCTGCAAGCCGGACGAGGTCGGTCGCGACCGCGAGGCAGTGGCGATGGCCTTGAAGCTGATCGGCGAGGCGGAGGATGCTTTGTCGCTTGAGGAACTGGCCGACGCGGTGGGTTATGCGCCGCATCATTTCCACCGGCTGTTCAAACGCGATACAGGGGTGACACCCGCCGCTTATTCGCGCTCGCTTCGAGCCAAACGGGCGGCCTCCGCGCTCGATGGCCAAGGCAGTGTCACCGACGCGATTTACGAGGCCGGTTATTCCGGACCCAGCCGTTTTTATGAAGCAACAAAGGGACATCTGGGAATGACACCGAGCGCCTGGAAAAATGGCGGTGCAGGGGTCTCTATCCGCTGGGCGGTCGTCGACACCACGCTCGGGAAGATGCTGCTGGCTGCGACCGACAAGGGCATTTGCCGCTTGTCTTTCGACGAAGATGAAAGCGCTCTGACCAAACGTTTTCCGCGCGCTGAAATCGTGGCAGGTGGCGCGGCGCTCGAAAATCTGGTGACCGGAGCGATTGCCGCCATCGAGCATCCAGCACAAATGCACGACCTGCCGCTCGACATCGCCGGCACCGCATTCCAGCAGGCAATCTGGTGTGAACTTAGACGGATTCCGGCGGGTGAGACACGCACCTATGCCGACATTGCTGCGGCCGTCGGCAAGCCAAAAGCCGTCCGCGCAGCGGGCTCGGCCAATGGTGCAAACAACGTCGCCGTGCTCATCCCCTGCCACCGCGTCATCCGCACCGACGGCAGTCTTGGCGGTTATGCCTATGGGCTGGAGCGCAAGGAAAAATTGCTGAACGCTGAAAGGAAAAGCGCATGAGCGACAAGATCAAAGCATTTGGCGATTTGCACGTGCCGGGAAATCCTCTGATCCTCTACAATATCTGGGATGCCGGTAGTGCAAAGGCGGTTAGTGATGCCGGTGCGAAGGCGATTGCAACCGGAAGCTGGGGTGTCGCCTGCTCGCTTGGTTTCAAGGACGGCGAAACCCTCCCGCTCGATAGCGCGCTCGACAATCTCGAGCGCATCCTGTCGGTCACCGATCTGCCGGTCACGATTGACATGGAGGCGGGCTATGGTGCTGGTCCTGACGAAGTGAGGGCTTCGGTGGCAAGAGCGTCAGCGGGAGGTGCTGTCGGCATTAATATCGAGGACAAGGACCCGGCGACGCGGCAGATGTTTGAAACTGCCGACGCTGCCGGGAGAATCAAGGCGGCTGCGGCGACGGGATTGTGGATTAACGCCCGTGCCGACCTGTTCATCGTGACACCGAAGGAGCAGCATGACGCGGCGCTTGCCGATGCGGTGATCGAGCGTGCGAAGGCATATGCTGATGCAGGGGCAAACAGCCTGTTTGTGCCGTTCGTTTACGACGCCGGCTTGATTGCGCGGTTGTGCGAAAAATCGCCATTGCCGGTCAATATCCTGGTCGGGCAGGGCGTTCCCGATATCAAGACTTTGGCGGGATTGGGCGTCGCGCGGATCAGCCATGGTCATGGTCCATGGGCTAAGGCGATGGGTGATCTGGCGGCGGCAGCCAAGGAGGCTATGGCCATGCTGGACTGACCCGTAAATAAAGCGCCATGAGTCCGTCCCGTTTTTGGACTTCGCTGAAATTACGCGACAAAACTGGTTAATCCTAACGGTCTGTTCACCCTTTTTCTCCATAGCACAGTCCAATCTGCGATAAATGCCGGTCCGCCAATAGTGGTGGGCCGTTAGGCGAGGCGCAGGGCAAAAGGGACTGCGCGATGAAGAATTCGTTGGGGATCAAAGCTTTGCTGGCACTCGGCGCAAGCTCGGCGGCGCTCACCGGATGCGGCGGAATCGGCGGCGGGCCGCAATTGCCTTCGGCTCCTACGGTTTCGGCGCAGGAAGGTCCTAGCGAAGATTATATGATCGGCCCGCTCGATCAGCTCACGATTTTTGTCTGGCGTAACCCCGAATTGGGCGCAAAAGTGCAGGTCCGCCCTGACGGACGGATTACTACTCCACTTATCACCGACATGCCGGCTGCGGGTAAAACACCGACGATGTTGCAGCAGGATATCAAGCTGCAATTGTCGCAATATATCAACGATCCGATCGTCTCGGTGATAGTTAACGAGTTTGCCGGAACGACATCGCAACAGGTGCGGATTGTCGGCGCGACCGAAAAACCGGCGTCTATCCCGTACCGTGCAAATATGACGCTGCTCGACGCGATGATCGCGGTCGGGGGGCTTTCCGAATATGCCGCTGGCAACAAGGCGCGTCTCATCCGCCACAATAAGGGCAGCGGCCGCCAGCAGGAATATTCGCTTCGTCTGGGTGACCTGCTGAAGCGCGGCGACAGCGGCGCCAACGTGCTGCTCCAACCCGGCGATGTCATCATCATCCCCGAAAGCATGTTCTGAGCAGCGCCCAAATGAACGGACTCTACGACGAATTCAGAATTGCCGTCCACAGCGTGTGGAACCGTCGCTGGCTGGCGCTTGGCGTCGCTTGGGGTGTGTGCCTGCTCGGCTGGCTGGTGGTCGCGTTGATCCCGAACAAATATGAATCGAAAGCTCAGATTCAGGTCCAGACGCAGTCGATCCTACCTAGCCAGGTCGGCATCAACCAGCAGGACCAGCGCAAGAGTATCCAGCAGTTGCAGCAGACGTTGACCTCTTCGCTCAATCTGGAAAAGGTCGTTCGCGGCACCGATCTGGGCAGCAGCGTCGCGTCGGACAGCGAGCTGGCAGGCAAGATCGAGGGGCTGCGCGCCGACATCGAGGTGAAGGCCGAGCAAGACGATTTCTTTGCGATCACGGTGAAGCAGCCGTCGCCTAAACTGGCGCGCGACGTTGTGCAGAAACTGATAGACGTTGCCGAAGAGGACAATATCGCCGGTGACCGAAAGGAAACCAGCCAGACATTGCGTTTCCTCGACGCCCAGATCGAAACGCGCCAGAAAGAACTGCAAGAAGCAGAAGCCAAGCGCGTCGCTTATGAAACGCAAAATCTGGGGCTGCTTCCAGGCATCGGTTCGGTATCGCAGCGGATGGAAGCATCGCGCGTCGAACTCAGCCAGATCGAATCGCAACTGGTGCAGGCGCGAAGTGCGCTGGCGGCATTGAACGGTCAGCTGGCCGGGACGCCCTCGACTTTGAATACGCCTTCGATGGGCGGTGGCGGTGCGCCGAGTGCGCTTGGTCAGGCACAGGGCGAACTCGCGTCGATGCGCGCGCGCGGCTTTACCGATAGCCACCCCGACGTCATCGCGATGAAGAGCCAGATTGCAGCGCTTCGGGCTTCGAGCGGAGGTTCGTCGGGTGGCGGCGGATACCGTACACCGAACCCGGCCTATAGTTCTCTCCAGTCGATGCGCGCCGAGCGCGAAGCGTCGGCTACGGCATTGCAATCGCGCAAAAGCGCAATCCAGGCCGACATGGCGCAATTGGCGGCGAAGCAAACCGCCGAGCCCGGCGTGGCCGCCGAATATGCGCGGATCAACCGCGATTATGACGTGCAAAAGGCGCAATATGACAAGCTGGTCGGCGACCGCGACAATGTCCGTTTGCGCGGGCAGGTCGAAACGCAGACCGATGCGGTGCAGTTCAAGGTCGTCAAGACGCCTTCGCTATCGGCTGTGCCAGCTGCACCGAACCGACCATTGTTGCTCGCGTTGGTGCTGTTCGCCGGAATTGGCGCTGGCGCGGGCACCGCCTTCGCGTTCGGCCACTTGCAGACCAGCTATCCGACCGCAGCCAAGCTCGAACGCGCAAGCGGCCTGCCGGTGATCGGGTCGATCTCGCAAATGCTGACCGGTGCCGAGCGCGTGGCGCGTCGGCAGAAGATGAAGCTATTTTACGGCGCGACTGGCGGCCTCGTCGGGGTCTTCGCACTGCTGCTGGTCGTTGAGTTCGTCCAGCGCGGCATGACGGCTTGAGGGTGCAGGGATAATGAACAAACATAGCTCAATCAAATCCGCTGGGTCGCTGCTCGAACGGGCTTCGGAAATGTATGATTTCGGTGCTGTGTTGCGCGGTGGCCCTATGCCCGCCGCGCCGGAGGCTGCACCCGAACCAACGCGAGCGCCATCAGTCGAGCAGCCGGTGACTGCAATGCATGTGCCAATGGCTGCACGTCCCGCCAGTTCCAATTTTGCGACAATCAACCGTGAACGGCTTGCGGCGAACAATTTCATCGTTCCTGGCGGCCCTGTAACCGGCCTGTCCGAGGAATTTCGCATCGTAAAGCGCCAGTTGCTGCTGGCGGCGCGCGGCGGCAAGGGGGTCGATGCCATCCAACATGGCGAACGCATTCTCATTTGTTCGGCGCATCCCAATGAAGGCAAAACCTTCTGCGCGATCAATCTGGCGCTGTCGATGGCGAGCGAGAAGGATAACCGCGTGCTTCTGGTCGATGCCGATTTCGCCAAACCGAGCGTGTTGGCAACATTGGGTATCGAGAGCAGCCCCGGCTTCATGGATGCCCTGGCCGACCCCACCTCTGACGCCGAAAAATTCATCATCGAAACCGACGTGGAAGGCCTGTCGATCCTGCCCGCTGGCGCGCAGACCAACCAGGACACCGAGTATCTGGCGGCATCGCGCACCGCAACGATCATCGACCAGCTGACCCGCAACGATCCCTCGCGGATTATCATTTTCGATTCGCCTCCCGCACTCGCGGCATCGCCGGCGTCGGTGCTGGCGCTCCATGTCGGGCAGACCGTGATGGTCGTCCATGCTGACGTAACCACGGACAGCGCGCTGCGCGACGCACTAAGCCTTTTGAGCGGCTGCGACCATGTCCAGCTGCTCCTCAACCGCGCCAAATTCTCCCCGACCGGACGCAAGTTCGGCAACTACTACGGATATGGAGCATCATAATGCTCGGCCCACTGTTAAAACTCGCAATGCTTGGCGGCGCGGCCTTCTGCGCGCCGCTACCGGCGTTGGCGCAGCAACTCGCGCCAGAATGGTCGCCGATGGAAGAGCAATATGCCGCTTCGGATGGTGAGCCTCAGGAAGCGGCGCCTGCCGAAAGCCGCCGCGGCGATAAGCGCGATGGACCGCGCGTCGCAGTCATACCTTATATCGAGGCGCAGCAGGTCATTGTCGCCGACCTGCAAGATGGCGGCGATGTCCTCACTTACTCGACTGTTGCGGTCGGAGTTGATGCGTCGGTGCAAACGCGCCGTGCCGAGGCGCAGGTCAACGTCCGTTATGAGCGTATTATCGGTTATGACAACACTGTCGATGACCAGGATATCATCACCGGACTCGCCCGAGGTTCGGTGGCGGTTACCCGCGTCCTCAGCCTCGAAGCAGGCGCTATCGCCGCGCGAAGCCGCGTCGATGGTCGCGGCGCTGCTACCAGTAATCTGGTTGGTAATCCCGACAATGTGACCCAGGTCTATTCGGTCTACGCCGGACCGACGATTGCCACACAAGTCGGCGATCTGAGCGTCAATGCCGCGTATCGCGCTGGCTATACCAAGGTCGAACAGCGCGACCAGGGACCGCTCCCTCCCGGTCAGCAACCCATCAACCTTTTCGACGATAGCGTCAGCCATTCGGCCACCGCTTCGGTCGGGATGCAGCCCGGTATGTTGCCTTTCGGTTGGTCCGCAAGCGTTGGTTATGACCGCGACGATGCAGGCCAACTCGACAACCGCTACGAAGGCAAATACGCCCGCGTCGATGTAACCGTTCCCCTGACGGCAACCGTCGCGGTTGTCGGCGGCGTCGGTTATGAAGACATCGAGATTAGCGAACGCGATGCGTTGCGCGATGTCAATGGCGATCCCGTTGTCGGCAGCGATGGCCGTCTGTTAACCGATCCAGGCTCGCCGCGTCTTGTCGCCTATCGGGAAGACGGCCTGATCTGGGATGCCGGCGTGATGTGGCGTCCGAGCCCACGAACGTCTCTGGTCGCTACTTATGGTCGCCGTTACGGCAGCGACACCTACACTGGCAGTTTCAGCTATAACCCAGGCCGCGATTGGGCGGTGAATGTGTCGGCCTATGACACGGTCTCCGGCTTCGGCAATTTGTTGAACGACAATTTGGCGAACCTGCCGACGCAGTTCCGCAGCTCGCGCAATCCGCTGTCGGGTGACATCAACAGCTGTGCCTTTGGCCAGACTGGCGGCTTCTGCTTCAACAATGCGCTGCAAACCGCGTCGTCGGCTGCATTCCGCCAGCGCGGCGTAACCGCTTCATTCAGCGGTACTAACGGCGGCTGGGACAGCGGCTTTGCGGTCGGCTATAACCGCCGCAGGTTCATCGCATCGTCGCTCGGCGGTCAGGCGCAGATCGACGGGCTGGTTGACCAGAATTATTTTGCTTTGGTTTATCTTGGCAGCAATCTCGACCGTCAGACCCGGTTCGAGTCGAATGTCTACGCGAGCTATTTTGAACCCGGCTTCTCGGGCGCTGGCGATGTGCTCGCAACCGGTGCCAATGCCGCGCTTTACCGTCAGATCCTGCGCGGACTTTCGGCATCGGCGGCGGTTGGCCTCGACAGCTACAAACAGGAAGATTTCGACAGCGAGCTGACGGCGTCCGCGCTGCTCGGGCTTCGGTATAGTTTCTAAAAGGGGCGAACGATGTACGATCAATTTTACGGCCTGACCGGACGACCGTTCCAGCTGACGCCCGATCCGCTATTCTATTTCGAGAGCGCGACTCACCGCAAGGCATTGTCCTATCTCGGCTACGGATTGGCGCAGGGTGAGGGCTTTATCGTCATCACAGGCGAAGTCGGCGCGGGCAAATCGACATTGGTCAGCCATTTGATGCAGAGCGTGGACAAGGCGCGGCTGACGGCTGCAACCATAGTGACCAGCCAGCTCGACGGTCTCGACATGGTGCATATGGCGGCGGAATCTTTCGGCATCGACACGCGCGGTCTGGACAAGGCCTCAACGCTGAAGAGCATCGAGAATTTCCTTCATGCCGAGGCGCGGACCGGCCGACGCTGTTTGCTGATCGTCGACGAGGCGCAGAACCTGTCGGTCGATGCGCTCGAAGAACTGCGGATGCTGTCGAACTTCCAGCTCGGTTCGTCGGCATTGTTGCAGATTTTCCTGCTCGGCCAACCCGAGTTTCGCGATCTCGTTCGCGACGCGTCGGAGCTGGAGCAGTTGCGCCAGCGCGTCATTGCGACGCACCATCTGGAGCCGATGGATGCCAACGAAGTCGAGCCTTATATCGTCCACCGCCTGTCACGCGCCGGATGGAATGGCCGTCCGCAGGTCACCGCCGATGCTTACACCGCGCTCTACGCCGAAACCGGCGGCGTGCCGCGCAAGCTCAACACCCTCATGAACCGTTTGATGCTGATGGGCGCGGTTGAGCAAGTCGATATGCTCGACGGCGGGCTTGTAGAGGCAGTGATTGCAGATATGGCGGGCAAGCCGTTTGAATATGAAGCGCCGATGTCGGCACGGGCACCGTTGGTTGCAGTCGCGCCGGTGGCCGATGAGGAGGATGTGGGCAAAACGATTGAAGAAGAGTTTGTAGCTAAGCCCGTTTCTCAAGTGACAGCGCCGTCGGCCGCCGCTCAATCAGCGCCGTTCGTCCAACCTGTTGCAGTTCCGAACGCCGATGCCGAAGCATTGGCGGCGCGCATCACAACACTCGAAGCGCGCGTCTCCGAACAGGATGCCGCACTGCGCCGCGTGGTTGCCATGATGATCGATTGGATGGACAAGGACGGCCGCATGGAAGCGCGGTTCATGCAAAGCAGCCGCGCCGCCTAAGATGAACCCGGCCATATCGGCCTTTGAAGGAACGAGAGATCGGTGCAAAACGCGCTATCCGTTGATGTCGAAGACTGGTTTCAGGTCGGTGCTTTTGAAACGGTAATCGACCGGAGAGACTGGGATTCGCTCGAATGCCGGGTGGAGAGCAACACCGATGCCGTGATGGCCTTGTTCGATGAGGCAAGGGTCAAAGCGACCTTTTTTGTGCTTGGATGGGTTGCCGAGCGTTACCCCGCGCTGATCCGGCGGATGGTAGATTCAGGGCATGAGATTGCCAGCCACGGTTACGGGCACGACCGCGTTTTTACCTTCAAGCCCCAGCAATTTGCTGACGACCTGTTGCGGTCGCGCAAGCTGATTGAGGATGCCGCTGGTGTTGCCGTCACGGGATACCGCGCGCCGAGCTTTTCCATCGACCAGCGCACGCCGTGGGCGCATGAGATATTGGCCGAACAGGGCTACACCTATTCCTCCAGCGTCGCTCCGGTGAGGCACGACCATTACGGCTGGGCCGAGGCACCACGTTTCGCCTTTCGTCCGGTGGCAGGCAGCGATTTTCTCGAAATTCCGGTGACCACTGTGCAGCTAGGGCCGAAGCGATTGGCGGCGGGCGGAGGCGGGTTTTTTCGTTTGCTGCCTTATGCGTTCTCGAAATGGGCGATCCGGCAGGTCAACGACGATGAACTTCGTCCCGCCGTCATTTATTTCCATCCGTGGGAAATCGATCCTGACCAGCCACGCGTTGCAAACGCGCCGTTCAAATCGAAATTGCGTCATTATACGAAGCTGGCGGTGATGGCCGACAAACTTCGGCGCCTGCAGTGTGACTTTAGATGGGATCGGCTGGACAACATCGTCGCGCGCGAGAAGGCCAGGCTGGCATGAACGCGCCGATGCTACGTTCGAAAGTTGATGTGCGTCACGCTGATTTGGGCGACGCGAATGAACTAGCGCGTCTCGACGCGTGGGTGATGGCACATGAAAGCGGCTTGCCGTTCCACCGGCCGAAATGGTTGAAAGCAATTGAAGCCGGCACAGGGCAGGCGGCGCATTGCCTGATTGCGGAAGCGGCAGGTGAAATCGCTGCGATCCTGCCATTCCATCTTATTCACTCACCGTTGTTCGGGCGAGCGCTGGTTTCATCGGGCTTCGCCGTCGGCGGCGGAATACTGTCCGACAGCCGCACCGCGACCCGCCGCCTTGCCGCAGCTATCTGCTTTCTGGCTGAGCAATGGAGTTGCCCGACGGTCGAACTGCGCGGCGGAGCATTGCCCGGCGGCAACTGGATCGAAAAGCGCGATGCACATGCCAATTTTCTAAAAGCCTTGCAGGCCGATGACGAGGCCGAATTGCTCGCCATCCCGCGCAAACAGCGTGCCGAGGTGCGCAAAGGGCTTGAGAATGCGCTGACAATCGAAACTGGTCGCGGGCAGCGTGACCTCGACTGGCATTATGCGATTTATGCTGAATGCGTTCGGAACCTCGGAACGCCGGTCTTTCCGAGATCGCTGATGGCATCGGTCTTGGCAGCTTTCAGTGACGAGGCGGATATTCTGACGGTTCTGCATGAAGGCCGCCCTGTCGCTAGCGCACTCAGCCTTTACCACAGCGGCACCGTTATGCCCTACTGGGGCGGCGGCGTTCGGGATGCGCGGCGGCTTCGCGCGAACGATGTCATGTATTATGCGCTGATGAACCACGCGCGGGAACGCGGCTGCACGCATTTCGATTTTGGCCGGTCCAAGACCGATTCGGGTGCCTATCATTTCAAAAAAAACTGGGGTTTCGTACCCCAGCCAATGGCCTATGCGGTGCACACCGCCGACGGGCAGGAACCGCGCGACGTCGATCCGAATAGCCCGAAATATAAGACACAGATCGCGCTCTGGCAAAAGCTGCCCCTGTCCATGGCGAACCGGTTGGGGCCGTGGATCGCCAAAGGGCTGGGCTGATGCGCGAGATACTGTTCCTCGCGCACCGCATCCCCTGGCCGGCAGACCGCGGCGACAAAATCCGTTCGCACCACATATTGAAACGCCTTTGCGAGATGGCGCCGGTGCATGTGGGCGCCTTCGCCGACGACGAGCGCGATATGGGCTTTGTGGACGAGATGGACGCGATACTTGCCTCTAGCCATGTCGAGCTCCGCAGCAAGCAGCAATGGCAGGCGGGCGTCGAGGCGTTAGTGACGGGGCAACCGGTATCGGTCTGCAGCTTCGCCAGCGGGTCGATGCAGGACTGGGTCGATGGACGGCTGGCGAGTGGCCGTATCAGCCATATTTTCTGCTTCTCGGGGCAGATGGCGCAATATGTCCCGGCGTCGTTCAGCGGCCGCTTCATCATGGACTTTGTCGACGTCGATAGCGCCAAGTTCGAGAGCTATGCGGATGAAGGCAATCCGCTGATGCGCTGGGTCAACACACGCGAAGGGCGGTTGCTTGGCAAGTTCGAGCGGGGCGTCGTCTTGCGTGCCGATGCCAGCGTACTGGTCAGCGAAGCGGAAGCAGCGCTGTTCCGCACACGGACCGGTGCAGCCAATGTGATGGCCTTGGGCAACGGCGTCGACACCGAATATTTCAATCCGGCGGCGAATTTCAAGATACTGCATCCCGCTTTTCCCGACCCGCTGATCGTTTTCACAGGTCAGATGGATTACCGCCCGAATATTGAGGCGGTGACCGATTTTGCCACCAACGCGATGCCCGCAATCAGGGCCGCGCACCCCGAAACGACCTTCGCCATTGTCGGGCGCAATCCGACTAAAGCCGTGTCTACGTTGTCCATGCTACCCGGCGTTCAAGTGACCGGCGCGGCGGCCGATGTTCGGACATGGCTATCAGCGGCTGATGTCGTGGTAGCGCCGCTCAGGATCGCGAGGGGTATCCAGAACAAGGTGCTAGAGGCGATGGCGATGGCGAAGCCGGTGGTTGCATCGGCAGCGGCGGCCGAGGGCATCGATGCCGTGAATGGGACACACTTTTTTGTCGAGAAAGATGTCGAGGCGGAGTCGGCGCGTGTATGTGCGCTGCTCGCTGATACCAATGGCGCGCGTAAAGCGGGCCAAGCCGCCAGGACGCATGTTGCGGCGCATTATGGATGGGCGGGGCAGCTTGCTCCGCTCGATGCCATCATGGGCTATCAACGCCCGCTAGCCGAAGCCGCCGAGTGATGGACGCTGCGCTGCCCCGGCATGGCATATCCGGACGCCGCCCCGCTTCGGCGTGGCAACGCTCGCTTCAATTTCTCGGTGCCGGTTGGGCCGGATTGCTCCTGCTGTTCTGGCGCGATGCGGCGGACATGGCGGCAATCTGGTGGAACAGTTCGACCTTTAATCATTGCCTGCTGATCCTTCCGATCCTTGTCTGGTTGGTGGTCCAGCGCAAGGAGTTACTTGCGGAATTGAAGCCTCAACCCTGGACGCCCGCGCTGCTTTACGGGGCGGTTGGCGCTGGCGGTTGGTTGCTTGGCGACGCGGCTGGATTGGCGGTGGCACGGCAACTCGGTCTGATCATGATGTTGCAGGGTAGCGTTGCAGCACTGCTTGGCCCCAATGTCACGCGCGGGCTGCTGTTCCCGCTGTTCTACATGTTCTTCCTCGTGCCCGTCGGCGAAGAAGCCGTTCCGGCGCTGCAAACACTCACTGCCGAGATGTGCATGATCTTGCTCGGTTGGACCGGCATTCCAGCGCATATCGACGGTATCTTCATTACCACGCCGACCGGGTATTTCCGAGTGGCGGAGGCCTGTTCGGGGGTTAAATTCCTGATCGCGATGGCCGCTTATGGCGTGCTCGTCGCCAATCTCTGCTTCAAGAGTTGGGTCAGGCGCGCGGCGTTTCTGGCAGTGTGTGTCACCGTGCCCATCATCGCCAACGGCCTTCGCGCATTCGGCACCATCTATATTGCGCATCATCAGGGCATCGAATTTGCCGCCAGCTTCGACCATGTTTTCTATGGCTGGATATTCTTCGGCGTTGTCATCGCACTGGTGATGGCCGTCGGCTGGCCGTTCTTCGACAGGCGCGCCGATGCGCCCGCCTTTGATCCGGCCA
The DNA here is from genome assembly GCA_964591835.1 of uncultured Sphingorhabdus sp. Classification (GTDB taxonomy): domain Bacteria; phylum Pseudomonadota; class Alphaproteobacteria; order Sphingomonadales; family Sphingomonadaceae; genus Sphingorhabdus_B. The sequence goes on from CAZQBS010000005.1 coordinate 21,956, forward strand.
AGCTGCAATCGCCGGTCACGCGGAACGTGAGCTTGAACAGCGCACTCGCCATTGTACTGCTTGTGGCCGCAATTCCGCTTGGCTGGTCGGGCTATGTCGCCGCCAAGGCTTCGCCAATTCCGGCGCGTATTACCTTGCCGCAAGTGGCTGGCTGGCAAATCGTGCCTTATGCGCCACTGGCCAAATGGACGCCGCGTTTCGATGGTGCCAGTCATTATCTGTTCGGCCGTTACCGCAATGCTGTGGGCCAAGAAGCCGACCTGTTCGTCGTGCTCTATGACCGGCAAACCGAGGGCCGCGAACTGGTTGGCTATGGTCAGGGCGCTGTGGAACCCGGGGGTAACTGGTCGTGGACCGCCGACACTCTCGCCCCCGCGAATGCGCGTGCTGAACGCATAAAATCCAAAGGCGCGGCACGCGAGGTAGTCAGCTTTTACCGCGTCAATGGCGTCACCAGCGGCTCGGCGGCGCAGGTCAAGCTGGCGACATTGCAGGCCCGCCTCCTCAACGGCGACCAGCAGGCGGTGGCCATCCTTGTCTCGGCCGAGCAGGTCGGAAATCGTCCCCCGCGGCCCGCCATCGACGCGTTTGTCAGATCATTGGGCGATATCGACAAAGTGGCTGACCGCTTCGCCGGTCTGCGCTAGGGCGCTCGCCATGTGCGGTATCGCTGGCATTTTTCATCTGGAGACGGCCAAGCCGGTCGACCCCGAGCGGGTGAAGCGGATGACCGACGCCATCGCGCATCGCGGGCCGGACGGATCCGGCGTGTGGACCGCACCGGGTGTGGGGCTTGGCCACCGGCGGCTATCGATCATCGACCTCGAAGGCGGGGCGCAGCCGATGCACTCCGATGACGGGGCGCTGACGCTGACTTTCAACGGTGAGATCTACAATTTCAGGGAGTTGCGCAAGGAACTGGAGGCAGCGGGCCTTGCCTTCCGCACCAACAGCGACAGCGAGGTCATCCTTCAGGGCTGGCGGCATTGGGGGCCGGATTGCGTATCGCATTTCCACGGCATGTTTGCCTTCGCGATCCACGATGCGCGCACCAAGCAGCTCTTCCTCGCCCGCGACCGTTTAGGAGTGAAGCCGCTTTATTATGCGCAGATTCCAGACGGCAGCGTCATTTTCGGCTCAGAACTGAAAGCGTTGACCGCGCATCCGGCGTTGCGGCGTGAGGTCGATCTGGCAGCGGTCGATGATTATATGGCGCTCGGCTATGTACCCGATCATGCCTGCATCATTCGCGGGGTGAAGAAGCTTGCCGCCGGGCACACCCTGCTGCTCCAACAAGGCCGTGCTTTGCCGCAGCCGGTCAAATATTGGGACATCGATTTTTCGCGGCGTGCGAAGGGCAGCCAGACCGAGCTGTCGGAGGAACTTCTCCGGCTGATGCGGCAGGGGGTGACATCGCGTATGGTCGCCGACGTGCCGCTCGGTGCCTTCCTCTCGGGTGGGGTTGACAGCAGCAGCGTTGTTGCATTGATGGCCGAAGCCTCGCGCCAGCCGGTCAAGACCTGCTCCATCGGCTTCGACGTCGGCGAACTCGACGAGACCGAATATGCCGAAACCATCGCCCGCCGCTTCGCCACAGATCACCGCAGCCGCAAGGTCGCTGCCGATGATTTCGGACTGATCGACACGCTGGCATATCATTTCGACGAGCCCTTCGCCGACGGCTCGGCTTTGCCCACTTACCGGGTCTGCGAGATGGCCCGCGAGCAGGTCACCGTGGCGTTGTCGGGGGACGGGGCGGACGAGGCGCTGGCGGGGTATCGGCGTCATGTCTTTCACCAGAAGGAAGAGCAATTGCGCGGGTTGCTGCCGCAAAGATTGCGCGGGCCGTTGTTCGGCGGCCTCGGCAATTTCTACCCCAAGGCCGACTGGGCACCGCGTCCGTTGCGCGCCAAGACGACGCTGTTGTCGCTCGCCCGCACTGGGCCGGAGGGTTATACCGATGCGGTCAGCCTGACCACTCCCGCGCAGCGCCACGGCCTCTATTCGCAGCGGATGCGTTCGAACATCGGCGGCTACCGTGCCGAGGAGCATATGGAGCGGCTGATGGCATCGGCGCCCGCACAAAGCGGTCTCGACCAGGCGCAATATGCCGATATGAAGATGTGGCTTCCGGGCGATATCCTCACCAAGGTGGATCGGATGTCGATGGCCGTGGGCTTGGAGGCGCGCGAACCATTGCTCGACCACCGCCTGCTCGAATTCGCCGCAAGCCTGCCCGATAAGATGCGGATACGCGGAGGCCAGGGCAAATGGCTGATGAAGAAAACGATGGAAGGCTATTTGCCCAAGGACATTCTCTATCGTCCGAAAATGGGCTTTGTTACGCCCATCGACCAGTGGTTTCGCGGAGCCTTGGCAGATAAAGCGCAGGCGCTTTCGACCAGCCGTACCCTTTCGCAAATGGATCTGTTCAATAGCCATGCGGTCGCCAAAGCGGCGGAGGACCATATCGCTGGCCGGGTTAATAACGGTCGGCTGTTGTGGCAGCTCGTCATGCTCGAAAAGTCACTTGCCAAGCTTTTTGGCTGACTCAAAACCGCGCTGATTCTTGGCATTTTTCAGTTCTACGAAACCCGCAGAAAACCGTACAAGTTCACAGTGGATTCGCTGTTATTTCTGTAGGACTTCAATCCTACAAATTATCACGATGTCAAAGAGCAGCGGGCAGCCTCTGCCTCCAAATCCTACATTTCAAGGGTAAAGTGCGCGGACGAAATAGAGGCCTTCAGGCGGTGCATTTTCCGCCAAAGCGGCTCGGTCTTTGGCGTCGAGCGCGGCTTGCAAATCCGTTGCAGTCCAGCGACCCAATCCGACCGCCACAAGGCTTCCGACCATCGAGCGCACCTGATGGTGGAGGAAAGACAGCGCGGCTGCTTCGATCATCAAATGCTGCCCCTCGCGCCGCACGTCCAACCGGTCGAGCGTCTTGACAGGGCTAGCCGACTGGCAGGCGGTCGAGCGGAAAGTGGTGAAATCGTGCAGGCCGACCAGTAATTGCGCGGCATCATGCATGGCATCGGCGTTGAGGTCCGGCCCGATACGCCACACGCGGCCTTTGTCCAGCGTCAGCGATGCACGGCGGTTGAGGATTCGATATTCGTATGCGCGGCCGATGCAGCTATAGCGCGCGTGCCATTCGTCGGGCACAACTTCACAGGCCAGCACCGCAATCGGATGCGGACGCAGATGCGCGTTGATCGCTTCCATCAAGCGAAAGGGCGGTAGCGGCTTTTCGACATCGACATGCGCGCGCATCCCCAGCGCGTGCACGCCCGCGTCGGTGCGGCCGGCGCTGTAAACGAGCGTTTTTTCGCCGGTGGTTTTGAAGATCGCTTCCTCAACCGCGCCCTGCACCGACGGCCCGTGGTTCTGCCACTGCCAGCCCATATAGGGGCCGCCGTCAAACTCGATGGTCAAGGCGAAGCGGGTCATGCGAGAATAGTGCCGGGTGGGATTGGCTTGCCGCGAAGCAGGTCGGCGGTGGGCATGGCGGGTTTGCCTGCACGCTGGATGAGCGTGGGGCGGATGGCGTCGGTGGCGCAGGCGATAGTGAGGTTGTCATCCAAGACAATACCAATTTCGTTATCCCCGCGAAGGCGGGGATCTCGGGAGGTTTGAACTAGACTGCCTGAGATCCCCGCCTTCGCGGGGATGACGGTAGCTTCCAACACCCGATACCGCTCACCCACAAACTCGAACCAAGCCCCCGGCACCGGATTGAACGCACGAACCTGACGTTCGACCTGCTCAGCCGAACCCGAGAAATCGATCCGCGTTTCGGCCTTGTCGATTTTGGCGGCGTAGGTGACGCCTTCACCGGGCTGCGGCACCGCCGGATAGGCCGATATATCGCCCAGCACCGCCACCATCAGTTCGGCGCCAAGCTCGGCCAGTTCGGCGGTCAGTTCGCCGGTCGTCTTGCCTCCAATCTCGAGTTCGGTCGTCGCCCGCACGGGGCCGGTGTCCAGCCCAGCCTCCATCTGCATCACCATCACCCCGGTTTTGTCGTCGCCAGCCAGTATTGCCCGCTGGACTGGAGCCGCGCCGCGCCAACGGGGCAGAAGCGAGCCGTGGACATTGAGGCAGCCATGTTTCGGTGCATCCAGTATAGCTTGCGGCAAAATCAACCCGTAAGCCGCCACCACTGCCGCATCGAGGTCGAGCGCGGCAAATTCTGCCTGCGCTTCCGCATTCCGCAACGAGACCGGCGTCCGCACCGGCAGCCCAAGCTCTTCCGCCCGCGCCTGCACCGCCGAGGGCGTCAGTTTCTTACCGCGATTGGCCGGTCTGGGCGGCTGGGTGTAGATGGCCACAACCTCATGCCCGGCCGCGACCAGCGCATCGAGCGTCGGCACCGCAAATTCGGGCGTTCCCATGAAGGCAAGGCGCATCGTGACTTTTCCTTTGTTTGAAAGCCCCCTAAGGCTGGCGACATGGCATCGCAAGAAATAGACGCGCTGGCAGCAGCGCTGTCGAAGCTGCCGGGGCTTGGTCCCCGCTCCGCGCGTCGCGTCGTGCTTCACCTGATGAAGAAGCGCGAGAGTGTGTTGCAGCCGCTTTTACGGGCGCTGGAACATGTCGAGCAGCGGCTGGTGGTGTGTGAAACCTGCGGCAATATCGATACCGGCAACCCTTGCGGGATTTGCGTCGATGCGCGCCGCGATATCCGATCGATCTGTGTGGTGGAGGATGTGTCGGACCTGTGGGCGCTCGACCGGTCGCGGCTGTTTCCTGGAAAATATCATGTGCTTGGCGGGCGGCTGTCGGCGCTCGATGGCATTCGGCCGGAGGATTTGAACATCGACAGCCTGATAACGCGTGTCGCGGCGGGCGGGATCGACGAAGTGGTGCTGGCAATGAACGCGACGCTGGAGGGGCAAACTACGGCGCATTATCTGGCCGAGCGGCTTGAGGATTATCCTATCCGGCTGACCCAACTTGCGCACGGTGTGCCCGTTGGCGGGGAGCTCGATTATCTCGACGATGGCACTTTGGCGCAGGCTTTGCGGGCGCGCCGTCCTGTCGGTTGATTTTCGCCGATCGCATCCCTATCTGCACGCCATGGCCTTATTACCCATTCTTGAAGTGCCCGATCCGCGGCTGAAAACCATTTCGTCTCCAGTAGAGACGTTCGACGCCGAGCTGAAAAAGCTCGTCGAGGACATGTTCGAAACGATGTATGCCGCGCCGGGTATCGGTTTGGCGGCCATCCAGGTGGGTGTGCCCAAGCGGTTGCTGGTGATTGACCTGCAAGAGGAGAAGGACGGCGAAACCGTCAGAAATCCGCGCATTTTCGTCAATCCCGAAATCCTCGATCCATCCGAAGAGCATTCGATCTACAGCGAGGGCTGCCTGTCGGTGCCCGACCAATATGCCGAAATCGAACGCCCCGCCAAGGTCCGCGCTCGCTGGCAGGATCTGGACGGCAAGGTCCATGAAGAGGCGATGGACGACTTGATGGCGACCTGTTTGCAGCACGAGATGGACCATCTCGAGGGTATTCTCTTCATTGACCATCTTTCACGCTTGAAGCGGCAGATGGTGTTGAAGAAGATCGAAAAAGCCCGCAAACTAGGCGGCGGTCACGTGCATGACGAGCATTGCAACCACTAGATACCCTCTCTCCTTTAGGGGAGAGGAGCGAGACTTGGCAGCTTGCTGCCTAGTCGCAGCGGAGAGGGAACTACCCTTTCGATAGGGCGCTGCCCCTCTCCAACTACGCCTAGCGAGCAAGCCTGCAAGTCTACGTATCCTCTCCCCTGAAGGGGAGAGGGGTGGGTTATTTCACAAACGCCCTGGGCGCGGCGTTGATGGTCACGAACTTGCCCGCCTGAATTTCGTGAACCTCGAGCGCCCGCTCCGTCAAACCGTTGGGCATGAAGCGAAACGAGCCGTCGACGCCGATGAAGCCTTGCGGGTCGGTCAATTGCGATACCGGAAAACGCGCGCCCGGACGCCACTCGCGCGCGACGCGGGCGATGAGCAGCACCGAATCGTAACCAAGGCTCGACAGCCTGAGCGGCGAACGGCCATATCGCACGCGATATTTGGTCGCATATTGGTTATAGAGCGTATCCGAAACGCTGGCGAACCATGCGCCGTACATCGGCTTGCTGTTGGCTAGCGAACCGTCGATGTTCCATAGATCGGTGCCTAAGACCTTGGCACCCCGAAGGCCGTGCTTGCGAAGCGACGGCACTGTGATGACAGCCACGCGACCGCTGTCTGCAATCAGCACCGCGTCGACCTGGCCCATCGCTGCCAGCCTGCGCGTAGCTGCATCGACCGAAGCCGCCGATCCGTCGCTTTCCTGAACACCGACCAGCGTACCGCCTGCGCTGCGCACCGAATTGGCAAGGTTGGAAGAGGCCCGCTGGCCGTAGACATTCTTCGAAACGATCCCGCCAAAACGGTTATAGCCCTGTGCCTTGGCATAGCGCACGACGCGGTCGATCGACTGATTGGGCAGATGGCCGAGCAGGAAGACATTCTGTCCGGCAACGCCGACATCGTTCGAAAAGCTGATGATCGGAACGCCTGCGGGGCGCGCTATTGCTGCCGCCGCAAGTACATTGTCACCGCGCAGTGGCCCGAGGATCAGCTTGTTCCCATCGGCAATCGCGCGCCGCGCGGCGGCTTCCACACCAAGCGCAGTATCGTAGGTAATCAGCCGGATATTAGTGGTCTTGGTATCAGCCATCGCGAGTGCAGTGGCGTTGGCAATCGACTGGCCGACATCGCCGTCAGGGCCGGTCACCGGCAGCAGCAAGGCCACGCGGTGAAGGCTGTCGAGCGGATCGGGAGTGACCACGTCCGGCGGGCCAGCGCCGCGCGGGACTGCCTGACAGGCGGCCAGCAGCGTCAGCATGAATAACGCCAGCAGCTTTTTCAGTCGGTTCGCGGTGGCTTGCGGCTGCGCGCCGGTTGCTGCAAAGGTTGCGCTCATGTTCCGTCCCTTAATCAAGCCCGCATTGTTCTGATGGCCTTCGAGTCGGGCTTATACGTGGTTGCGACGCCCATCGGCAACCTTGCAGATATGTCACAGCGGGCGGTGGCGATCCTCGAAGCTGCGGATATCGTGGCGGTCGAGGACAGCCGGGTGACGGGTAAATTATTGTATCATCTCGGTCTCAAGAAGAAAATGCGGCGCTATAATGATCATAGCAGCGAGGTTGACCGCTTGGGGTTGGTCGCGGCGGCGCGCGACGGAGTGGTGGCCCTGGTGTCGGATGCGGGGACGCCGCTGATTTCCGATCCGGGATATAAACTGGTGCGCTCGGCGCGCGAGGCGGGGGTGGCGGTCTTTACCGCGCCGGGGCCGAGTGCAGCGATTGCGGCCTTGTCGATTTGCGGATTGCCGACCGACCGGTTCCTGTTTGCCGGTTTTTTGCCGAGCAAGGCCAAGGCGCGGGCCGAGGCGTTGGCGGAACTTGGCGGCGTGAAGGCGACTTTGGTATTCTACGAAAGTGGGCCGAGGCTGGCCGTCACGTTGGCCGCGATTGCCGAGGCATATGGCGAGCGCGAAGTGGCGGTCGCACGGGAATTGACCAAGAAGTTCGAGGAAGTCGTGACCGGCAGCGCGGCCGAACTTGCCGGTCGCTACGCGGCGCAGGAGCCAAAGGGCGAAATCGTGCTGATCATCGGACCACCTTCCGAAGAGACCGTCGCTGAAACCGGCGATGTCGAGGCGGCGTTGCGTGAGGCGCTGGTGACGATGCCCGCCGCAAAGGCCGCTGGTGCCATCGCCAAGCGCTTCGGGCTTGAACGAAGCGCGGTCTATGCGCGGGCAACCGCAATCAAGGCCGAATGAACCGCCGCGAAGCCGAGGTCCGCGGTCGCCGGGGTGAGGCGATAGCGGCTTGGTTCCTGCGATTGCACGGCTGGCGGATCGTGGCCGAACGAGTCAAGACCCCACGCGGCGAGGTCGATTTGATCGCGCGGCGCGGTAAAACGGTCGCGTTCATCGAGGTCAAGGCGCGCCGCAAGGACAGCGATCTCGCCCTAGCGATCGACGGCTACCGCCTCCGCCGTGTTGCCGCTGCTGCCGAAATCCTGCTGCCCAAATATGGCGAGGACACCGAAAATATGCAGATCGACGTGATATTGGTTGCGCCGTGGCGCTGGCCGCACCATCTGCGCAATGTCTGGCACGGATAAGGATGACAGCATGGGCATAAAAGTCGCAGTCCAGATGGACCCTATGGAGGGCATCAACATATCAGGGGATTCGAGCTTTGCGCTGATGTTGGCGGCGCAGGCGCGGGGCTATGATGTCTGGCATTATGATGTCGGGACGCTCACCCTCGATGCGGGTGACCGGCTGACCGCATGGGCGCACCAGGTGCATGATTTGCAGCGGATCGAAGGCGTGCATTACCGTTTTGGTGAGCCGAAGCGTATCGACCTGGGTTCGGACATCGACGTTGTGCTGATGCGGCAGGACCCGCCTTTCCATGTCGGCTATATCACCGCGACGCATCTGCTCGAGCGGATCGAGGGCGAGACTTTGGTCGTCAACAACCCGGCGAGCGTTCGCAACGCGCCCGAAAAGGTGATGGTGCTCGACTATCGCCAATATATGCCGCCGACTTTAATTACGCGGTCGCAGGACGAAATCCGCGCCTTCCAGAAAGAGCACGGCGCTGTAGTTATAAAGCCGTTGCACGGCAATGGCGGCAAGGCGATCTTCCGCGTGCCAGCCGAAGGCGACAATCTTGGCGCATTGATAGAAGTGTTCAACACCACTTGGCCCGAGCCGCACATGGTGCAGCCGTTTATTGCCGATGTGGCCAAGGGCGATAAACGTATCGTGCTGATCGACGGTGAATTTGCAGGGGCCATCAACCGGCGACCCGGCGAGGGCGAATTCCGATCTAACCTCGCCGTCGGTGGCAGCGCCGAGGCAACCGAACTGACGACGCGCGAACTGGAAATCTGCGCCGCAATGGAACCGAGGCTGAAGGAGCTCGGCCTCATCTTCGTCGGCATCGACGTCATCGGTGGTGAGTGGCTGACCGAAATCAACGTCACGTCACCGACCGGCATTGTCGCCATCGACCGGTTCAACGGGACCGATACGCCGGGATTGATCTGGGACGCCATCGAGGCACGCCTTTCGGTCTGATGGATGACTGGATTATCAGGCTGGTCGCGGACGGCGGCTATTGGGGTGTGGCGCTGCTGATGTTTCTGGAGACGGTCTTCCCGCCGGTCCCGTCCGAAGTCATCATGACCGTGGCAGGCGTGTCCTCGGCGCGCGGTAACATGCACTTCGGCGGTGTGGTCGCCAGCGGAACGGCGGGCGCGATGCTCGGCAATTATCTCTGGTTCCTGCTCGCCCGTCGCTTCGGCAAGGCGAGGTTGCAGCGTTTCCTGGAGAGGCACGGTCGCTGGCTGACGCTCCACTGGACCGACGTTGAACGCGGGCAGTTGTTGTTCAAGAAACATGGCTCGGTCATCATTCTGATCGCGCGGATGCTCCCCACATTCCGATCGCTGATCTCGATCCCGGCGGGCCTGTTCAAAATGTCGCACCGGCGTTTTCTGGTGTTCTCGACCATCGGCACCGCAGGCTGGAGCGCAGCGCTTGCGGGTGCCGGCTATGTGCTGGGTTTGCAATTTGCCGATGTAGAGAAAATATTGGGACCGCTTTCGACCGGAATAATCGTGTTGATAATTATCGGTTATCTGTGGCGACTGCTCAAGTGGAAGCAGCCTGCCTGACCACGGCTCCAGTTGCGGTTTATCCCTTGGAGCGACTCAGGCGCGGGGGTGGGCGTTTTGATATTCGTCGAGCAGCATCGCGGTATCGACCGCTGTGTAGACCTGTGTCGACGACAGGCTGGCATGGCCGAGCAGTTCTTGCAGGCTTCGCAAATCTGCGCCTCCGGCCAGCAGGTGCGTGGCAAAGCTATGGCGTAGCGCGTGCGGGGTCGTGCGATCCGAAAGACCGAGCCGTCCGCGCGCACCCTGCACAGCACGACGGATGAGCGCGGGAGACAGGCTGCCTCCTCTCGCTCCCCTGAACAGTGGCTGCTCTCTCGACGGCGGATAAGGACAAAGCGAAAGGTAATCTTCGATTGCGACTTTAACCTGTTCTATAAGAGGAACAATCCGTGTCTTGTTGCGCTTGCCGGTGACGCGCAGCGTGGAGCCCAGCGGGAGCACCGCGCCGGTTAGCCCGGTCGCCTCGCTCACCCGAAGACCGCTTCCGTAGAGCAACAGCAACACCGCCCAGTCGCGCGCCGCGATCCAGCCGTCTTTTGCGCCGTGTGCCACCTCTTCGGCCAGCGCAATGACATCGTCGGGGTTGACGGGACGCGGGAGGCTGCGCTGGACACGCGGGCCTTTCAGAACTGGTAACGTGGCATCATCACCCAAGGCAAAACGCAGGAAATGGCGGACCGCCGACAGTTCGCGCGCGGTCGAGCGGTTGGTCAGGCCGTCGCCGCGGCGATCGGCCAGAAACGAGCGGAGGTCTGCGGCAACAATTTTCGCGAGCGACGCTCTGTCAACCATATTGCCCCAATGCGTCTCGAGAAACCCGTTTAGCCGCTCGGCAGTAGCCAGATAGGCGCGCACGCTGTGCGCCGACATCCGGCGATTGTCGGTCAGATATGCGCTATATTCTGCAAGTAAAGAGGCCACTGCGTGACGTTATCAGGCGACAGCGTCCGCCTCAACCGCTACTATTTCCGGTAGGATCGCGTCGAGCAGTGGCATCCCCTGCGGCGTGATCGTAACGCGGTCGGCGTCGCGGCGGATCAGGCCCAATGCGGCGATACGTTCGACGGCGGTTTCGTCGAGCAGCGCGTCTAGCGCGACACCGGTTTTTCCGGACAGGCGCTCAAGGCTGATACCTTCCGCCAGCCGCAGCCCCATCAGCAAGGCTTCGGTCGCACGCGAAGGCGGATCGAGTGCTTCTTCGCGGGCTATCGCATGCCCGTTTCGTTCGACTGCTGAAAGAAAGTTTTCTGGTTTCTTATGACGTTGTGTCGCAGAGTTAAGCCGCCGTCCATGCGCGCCGGGGCCGATGCCGATATAATCGTCATAGCGCCAATAGCTCAGATTGTGGCGACTTTCCGAACCCGGCCGGGCGTGGTTGCTGATCTCGTATGCGGGGATGCCGGCTGCGGCTGTCAGGCTGTGCGTTATCTCGTAAAGCGCCGCCGCATCGTCATCATCGGCGGGCACGAACTGGCCGGTGCGCACCAACGTTTCGAAGCGGGTGCCAGCTTCGATTGTCAGCTGGTAAAGCGACATATGGTCGGTGCCAAAGCCCAGCGCGCGCCTGAGTTCTGCTTCCCATTGGCCCGCAGTTTGGTCGGGTCGCGCATAGATCAGGTCGATGTTCACCCTGCCAAAATGGCGCTGCGCGATGCTTAGTGCATTGAGGCTTTCCGCAACGCTGTGCGCACGGCCCAGAAAGGCCAACGCGGCATCATCGAGCGATTGCAACCCGAGCGACACGCGGTTGACGCCAACCATAGCGAGATCGCCAAATCGCGCTGCCTCTACCGAGGATGGATTGGCCTCAAGCGTGATTTCGATATCAGCCGCAAAGCCCCAGTGCCGCTCTGCAGCTTCGATGAGCGCCGCAACCGTTGCTGGTGGCATCAGCGACGGCGTGCCACCTCCGAAGAATATCGAGGTCAGCGGTCGTCCGCCCGTCAGCGTCGCCTCATGCGCCATGTCGGCAAGCAGTGCGGCCAGCCATGCCTGTTGGTCAACGCTTTCGCGGACATGGCTGTTGAAGTCACAATAGGGGCATTTGGAGACGCAGAACGGCCAATGGATGTAGAGGGCCAGCGGTTCGCTCAAAACAGCGCCGCAACCAGTTTTTTGAAGGCATCTGCGCGGTGGCTGATGGCATGTTTGTCGGGTGGATCAAGTTCGGCAAAAGTTTGTGTCCGGCCGTTTGGGACAAACACCGGATCATAACCGAAGCCGAGCTTGCCGCGCGGTGGCCACGCCAGCGTTCCGTTTACGCGGCCCTCGAACACTTCCTCATGCCCGTCGGGCCAAGCCAGCGCGAGGGTACAGGTGAAAAACGCACTGCGGTCGGTATCGGGGCCGATCTCGGCGAGTTTGCCCTCGACCTTGCCCATTGCCATATACCAGTCGCGCCCCGGGCCGCCTTCGAACGCTTGCGTTTCCGCCCAGTCGGCGGTGTAAACGCCCGGCGAACCGTTCAGTGCAGCGACGCATAACCCGCTGTCATCGGCCAAAGCTGGCAGGCCGGAGGCTTGCGCCGACGCATGGGCCTTCAACAGCGCATTTTCTGCAAAGGTCGTGCCGGTTTCCTCCGGTTCGGGCAACCCGAGTTCGCCCGCCGACACCGGTTCGATGCCGAACGGTGCCAGCAGCGCGCGGATTTCCTTCACCTTGCCCGCATTATGGCTGGCGATGACCAATGTGCCGGGAAGGAGTTTGCGGTGGGTCATGTCATTTCCTTACTCTCTCTCCTTTAGGGGAGAGAAGCGAGACTTAGTGCCGCAGGCGCTTAGTCGCAGCAGAGAGGGGGGCAGCGCGCTGGCCCCTCTCCAAGTTCGACTAGGTGACAAGTCACCAAGTCTACCTATCCTCTCCCCTAAAGGAGAGAGGGTTTCATTTCACAGCGTCCGCCTGTGCGGCAAAAATCCTGTCAGTCCCCATGCGCGCCAGTCGGAGCAGCCGCAACAGCCCTTCTTCGTCATAAGTCGCTCCCTCGGCGGTGGCCTGCACCTCGGCAATCTGGCCGCCTTCGATCAGCACGAAATTGGCATCGGCATCGGCGCCCGAATCCTCGATATAATCGAGGTCGAGCACTGGTGTGCCCTGATATATCCCGCAACTGACCGCAGCGATGCGCGCCGTAATCGGATCTTCCTTGACCGCGCCTGAGGTCATCAGGCCGTTGACCGCGAGCCGAAGCGCGATCCATGCGCCCGAAATTGCCGCCGTCCGCGTGCCGCCATCGGCCTGCAACACGTCGCAGTCGAGCGTAATCTGATGCTCACCCAGTTTCTTCAAATCGACGACAGCGCGTAAGGAGCGCCCGATAAGTCGTTGAATTTCCTGAGTCCGACCCGACTGCTTGCCCTTAGCCGCCTCGCGTTGCCCGCGGGTATGCGTCGCGCGTGGCAGCATCGAATATTCCGCAGTCACCCAGCCCTCGCCCTTGCCGCGCAACCATGGCGGAAGGCGATCTTCGACGCTTGCGGTGACGAGAACCCGGGTGTCGCCAAAACCGATCAGCACGCTGCCCTCGGCGTGTTTGGTGAAGCCGGTTTCGATGGTGATGGCGCGCATCTCGTCGGGCGCGCGTCCTGATGGGCGCATTTTCGGTTTTCCTTTTGTTGATTTGCGGTGCATCTAACGGCGCGAAGTGCAACTGGCTAGCGCCAAGGGAGATGGCCCTGTGAAATTTGTGAAATTGCTGCTGACGATATTGGGCGTGCTGATGGTCCTGATGGGCTGTCTGTGGATCGGGCAGGGTCTGAACATCATCAAATGGCCCGAAACGAGCTTCATGATCGGCGTCCCCATGTGGAGCTGGAATGGGATGTTCCTTGCGATTGCAGGCATCGCCCTCATCTGGTGGTCGCGCAGGAAATAATCTGCCTATGGCGGTATCGATCAACGAATTGAACGACCGGACGCGGACGATTTTTCGCGTGGTGGTGGAGAGCTATCTTGAATCGGGCGCGCCCGTCGGGTCGCGGACGCTGTCTAAAATCGGCGGCATGAACCTGTCGCCAGCGTCGATTCGCAATGTCATGCAGGATCTCGAGGAAGCGGGGCTGCTCGCCGCACCGCACACCAGCGCGGGGCGGATGCCGACCGAAAGCGGGCTTAGGTTGTTTGTCGATGGTATGATGCAGGCAGCCGAACCGTCTGCCGAGGAGCGCCGTGCGATCGAATCGCAGATCAAAAGCGAAGGACCGATCGAGGAGGCGCTGGCGGCCGCGACTTCGGTCTTGTCAGGACTGTCGGCCTGTGCGGGTATCGTGCTGGTCCCCAAGCGTGATACGGTGATGAAGGCATTCAACTTTGCCAGATTGTCGGCAACCCAAGTGCTGGCGATCATGGTCGGCCAGGACAACAGCGTCGAGAACCGTGTGGTGAGCATCGACCCGTCGGTTAGCGACAGCGCACTGGTCGAGGCGTCGAATTATGTGTCTGCGCGCCTATCCGGGCTCACCTTGGCTGACGCGCTGGTGCGCCTCGACAGCGAAATCCGCGCGGAAAAAGCCGAACTCGATAGCGCCAGCCAGCAACTTGTCAGAAGTGGCCTCGCGATATGGTCGCTGGACGCCAACGAGCGTCCTGTGCTGATTGTGCGCGGGCAATCTAACTTGATCGACGAGGCCGCCGCCGCCGACCTCGACCGCGTCCGGCAATTGCTCGACGAACTGGAAAGCAAGGAAGAAATCGCGCGCTTGGTCGACAGCGCACGCGAAGCGCAATCGACGCGGATATTTATCGGCTCCGAGAATAATCTGTTTTCGCTCTCGGGCTCGTCGATAATCGCTGCGCCTTACCGCGAGGCGGGCGGCAAAGTCGTCGGCGTCGTCGGCGTGATCGGCCCTACACGCCTCAATTATGCGCGGATCGTGCCGATGGTCGATTTCACCGCGCAAGCACTGTCGCGCTTGATGAAGTAAGAAAATTTCGCGCAGAGAAGAAACTTACTATCACTCTGCGCCTCTGCGCAAACATCAACATTGGTGTTAGTGCGCACAAAGCTTGATGAAAACAAAACTGTTTCTATATGCGCAAAGCAACGCACACTGGAACTTGCCAGTGAATGAATAGGTTAAACAGGGCTATGACAAAAAACAAACACCAAGCTGCAGACGAGGCGGCGATCAAGGAAATGGACGGCGTACCCGAGCATTTGCGCGATGATGCCGATGACATTGCGGCGACCGCAGATGCCGAGCGAATTTCGATATTGGAAGACCAGCTTGCCGCTGCCAGACAGGAAGTGCTTTACGCACAGGCCGAAACGCAGAATGTGCGTCGCCGGATGGAGAAAGAAGCCGTCGATGCGCGCGCTTATGCGGCGACCGGCTTTGCCCGCGACGTGTTATCAGTGTCGGACAACCTGACCCGGGCGCTTGAGGCGATTCCGGCGGAAATGCGCGAGAACGACGCGATGAAGCCGCTGGTCACGGGACTTGAGGCCACCGGCCGCGAACTGGACAGCGTATTCGCCAAAAACGGCATCACGCGGATTGCCGCAATGGGAATGCCGCTCGACCCGAACCAGCATCAGGCAATGGTGGAAATTCCGAGCGCCGATGCCGAGCCGGGGACGATCGTGGCCGAAATGCAGGCGGGATATATGATCAAGGACCGGCTGTTGCGGCCTGCTTTGGTTGGGGTGGCGAAGAAGGGGGAGTAGCCCCCTAGCCCCAACTTTCCCAATCGGCTACGCCCCACTGATATGGCTACAGTGGCAATCTCTTCATCTCAACCAACCCCCTGGCGCGACGAGCTACGTGCGACCGCGACGCTTGCGTGGCCGATGATCCTTTCAAACCTGACGATGATGCTGATCGGCGTTACCGACGTCATCCTGCTCGGCTGGCTGGGGCCGCGCGAGTTGGCGGCAGGGGCATTGGGGCATAATCTTGCGATGATCTTCGCGATTTTCTGCATGGGGCTGGTTACCGCGACCGCGCCGATGATGGCGTCTGAAAAGGGCCGCATGGCGCATTCGGTGCGCGACATCAGGCGCACGGTGCGACAGGGGTTCTGGACCGCTTTGGCGGTGATGATTCCGATCTGGGCGTTCCTGTGGAATGCCGAAGCCGTCCTGATATTGGCTGGACAGCAGCCCGATCTCTCCGCGGACGCCGCGATCTTCGTGCGCGCCTATATGTGGTCGATCCTGCCGTTTATCTGCTTCCTTGTGCTGCGCAACTTCGTTGCCGCGCTCGAACGACCGATTTTTGCGATGATTGTCAGCCTCGGCGCGGTCATTGCCAATGCCGTCATTAACTACGGGCTGATTTTGGGCAATTACGGCCTGCCGCAACTTGGGTTGCTAGGCGCGGGCATCGGCAGCACGGTCACCAACGTGCTGCAACTCGCCGTGATGCTGGCGGTCGTCAGCTTCCATCCGAAGTTTCGCCGCTACCATCTGCTCGGCCGCTTTTGGCGCGCCGACTGGGCGCGGTTCCGCGAAATCTGGCGGCTGGGGCTTCCGATCGGGGTGACGATGGGCTTCGAAGGTGGGGTATTCGCGGCGGCAATTTTGCTGATGGGGCTGATTAACGAGGCGTCTGTCGCGGCGCACGCGATCGCGCTGCAAATCGCGTCGCTGACTTTCATGGTGCCGATGGGGCTGGCACAGGCGGCGACGGTGCGCGTTGGATTGGCTTATGGCCGCAAAGACCCGACCGGCATCACCCGTGCCGGATGGACCGGCTTTGTGCTCGGCACCGGCTTCATGGCGTTGATGGCGCTCGGGATTTATCTGTTCCCCGAGGCATTGATCGGCATTTTCATCACCCCGGTCGATGCGAAAACGACGCAGGTCTTCAACCTCGCGGTAGGTTTCCTGATGGTTGCCGCGATCTTCCAGATTGTCGATGGCGCACAAGTTGTGGGCGCTGGCATGCTGCGCGGATTGCATGACACCAAAGTGCCGATGTTCTTCGCCGCCTTCGGCTATTGGGTCGTCGGCATCGGTGTCGGCGCGTGGCTGGCGTTCCGGCAGGGCTGGGAAGGCATCGGCGTGTGGACGGGGCTTGCCACCGGGCTTGCCATCGTCTCGGTGCTGATGCTCCTCCGCTGGTCGATGCGAGACCGGCTGGGATTGTTGCCTAAAGCCTAAATCAAAAAATCCGTTCGCCTCGAGCCCAGTCGAGAGGCCCACCGGTCGCGCGCGCCTTATGGGTGTCTCGACTACGCTCGACACGAACGGAGTATGATTAAGGAAGGTATAATTAGGGACTGTCCCTAATTATATGGTCTGCGCCCGGTTTTCGTCGCGGTGCTTTTTCAGATACTTCATAAATGGGGTGCCGCCGGTGCCGACATCGGTGTCGTTACCAGCATCCTTGGGCGCCTGTTTATTGATATAGCTTGCAGCATATTCCAGATGGCGGCTGCGGAAGCGGGCGACCTGTTCGACGCAAGCGTTGAACGCGCCCTTCACGCCGCCGCTCTGCGTCTGGGCAAAATTACGGAGACCGCTTTTCTCGCGCAAAGCATCGATAAACGCGCGGTGCTGCGGCGGGCGATAGGCGTGAAGCTCGTCGAGAAATTCGCGCAGCGGATCGCTCTGGTGCACCACCTGAAACAGCGCATCCATTGCGGGGACGATCGAGCTTTGTGAACCTGTCTGTCCGCGATAAGCCTGCGGTTTGCCCCCAAAGCGCTCGACGCCTTCATAGATCAAGCCATCGGGCATCGCGGGATTGTTCTTCCAGCCGTGGATATACGGGCGCACCCTGTTAAAATAGATATAGGGGTCGCAGCGTTCAGGCATCCGGTCGAAATGTGCGTTCATCGCGTCCCAGACCGTGTTCATTTCGACAAGGAGGCGCTCGACTTCGGCCGCGTCCTGGGCCTTGCTCGCCGCAACCAGTTCGGTCGCCAGTTGCAACGCACGGCCTGCGGTCGCTTCGATCGCGACGTGGACCAGTACGAACCAGTTCTCGTCCTGACCGCCGAAGAAATTCTGGTGCATTGCGATGTTGTCGAGAGTGATGCCACCCGATTTGTCGAGCCGGTACCAGTTGTCGAGCACATAGCCCGAATAAGGGAGCAACGGCGCGAGGCCGAGATGATCGGCGAGCGCGACCATCGGGATTGCGAGATTGGCGGGCAGCGTTGTCGGCGCTTCGGCTTCGCCCCAGACATAGGCTTGCACGAGGAAGCTGTAATGCACCATCGCGGTGCGAACCTGTTCTTCGCTGGCGCTGGCAAGGAAGGCCGCCATGTCGGGATGGCCGACCTGCTTCAACCAGTGACGCGTGCGCCCGGTGGTCAAGATGCCGGACAACTGCGCTGCGGCATCGAGCATTTCGTCAAAGCCAGCAGGCAACTCGATTGAGTCGATTTCGTAAGATGACAGATAGCCGCGCTCTGCGGACAGGCCAAAATCTTCTAATTTCATGGGATTGCTCTTGGGCGAGGCGCGGGTTGGGCCGCCTCTGGCCAATTGGTATCAAATGATATCATTTGGCGCAAGCGCAGTTGCGCTTGGCCTAACGCTTTAACTCGGGGCCACCGTCGCACCAGCGAAGGCTGGTGCCTATCCCTCCTTGCGGCTTCAGCGGATGGACGTGATGGACCCCCGCCTGCGCTGGGGTGACGAAAAGCTAAGTCTAGCTATAGGCACTAAAATGGCAATATCCCCTCATATTGCGATAATGGCGGGGCGCCAGCGACCTTCACTCCGTTGCGCAGCAGGAAGACGTGCTTCACAATTTCCGCCTGTTGTTCGATACCGTATTGATGAAGCTTCCAACCCGGTTTCAGGCTATAGTCATAGCGGCTAAACGGATGGCGTCTGAGCGGCAGGAATATCCCCTGCTGGTGCTGCCAGACATGGACCAGCTCGTGAATGAACAGACCTTGCAATGCAACCTCGCGGTCGCAGAAGTCTTCGCAGAACAGGCCGTTTCCGGGGTGGAACCACAAATGCCCGTCGGGGGCCATGGTAACCCGTTTTGGTTGGAACCACCACCAGCGCCGGTTGTGAATCCGCACCTTGTCCAGATCGAGCGCTTCGCCGAATACCGATTGCGCCAGCCCGCGCTCCCTGACGCTCAAGTGTCTGCCCGAATGATGCGGTCCAAACATGCGCCTAGTCGAGCGCCTTCTTTTCATCGGGTTCGCTGCCGTCGGCTTCCTGGACTAACGCTTTCACCCAAATGCGGTCGCCGCTGTTGAAGACCAGTTCGGTTTCCATGATGCCGAGCCTGCGGGGCACTAGATTGACCCCCCACATCATCACATGCTTGCCGCCTTTCTTGAATTCTATCTTGCCATCGGCGGGGATCAAGACCCGTTCCAGCGGCTTCATCGTCACCGCGCCGGTTTTGGGATCGACACCGACATCATGCATTTCGCTTCGAATGACCGACGGCGATCCGACAGAGAGCAGATAGACGTCCTTCGGCCCGCCGAGCACGGTGAAATGAAGCGACGAGGGATTGCTGTCGACCGGCGAAAGCGTCAGCAAGGCATCATGCACGCGAAGTTGCGGCGTCGGGCTGCACGAGCTTAGCAATATTGCCGCCGATGCACTCAAACCGATATTGAAGGCGCGCTTTTTCATTAACTGATCCCGTCAAAAATTCTGTCCGAAAGCGGGGCATTGCCTCACTTTTTGCCATTCTAGGGTCGCCAAAGCCTTGTGCCAAGCGATTTGGCACCTATATCGCCGCTACAACTTGCATTTCGGGGCAATGCCGGTGCCTGACAGGGCCGGTTCCGGGATGCTCCTCAATATCCAAGTTTAAAATTCGGGGTAAGTTTTATGGCTAAAGTTATTGGTATCGATCTGGGTACAACCAACAGCTGCGTCGCGGTTATGGACGGTGGCAAGCCCAAGGTTATTGAAAATGCAGAAGGCGCGCGTACGACACCGTCTATTGTTGCCTTTGCCAAGGACGGCGAGCGCCTGATCGGGCAGCCCGCCAAGCGGCAAGCGGTAACTAATCCCGAAAGCACCATATATGCGGTGAAGCGCCTAATCGGCCGCCGCTTTGATGACCCCATGACCAAGAAGGACATGGGCCTCGTTCCTTATGGCATCGTCAAGGGCAAGACCGGCGATGCGTGGGTTAAGGCAGGCGGCGAAGAATATTCGCCATCGCAAATCTCCGCGTTCATTCTGCAAAAGATGAAGGAAACCGCTGAGGCTTATCTGGGCGAAACGGTAACGCAGGCAGTCATCACCGTTCCGGCCTATTTCAACGACGCGCAGCGCCAGGCAACCAAAGACGCCGGCCAGATTGCCGGGCTTGAAGTGTTGCGCATCATCAACGAGCCGACTGCGGCTGCGCTTGCCTACGGCATGGACAAAGACGAGAACAAGACCATCGCGGTCTACGACCTTGGTGGCGGCACGTTCGATATCTCGATCCTCGAAGTCGGTGACGGCGTGTTCGAAGTGAAATCGACCAACGGCGATACGTTCCTGGGCGGTGAAGATTTTGACAGCGTACTGGTCGAGTTTCTCGCGAAAGATTTCAACAAGGTCGAAGGCATCGACCTCACCAAGGACAAGCTGGCGCTGCAGCGTTTGAAAGAAGCGGCTGAAAAGGCGAAGATCGAGCTGTCTTCGACGCAGACAACCGAAGTCAACCTGCCTTTCATCACCGCCGACCAAAATGGTCCAAAGCATCTGGTGAAGACGATCACGCGTGCCGACCTCGAAAAGCTGGTCGACGACCTGATCAAGCGCACGCTGGAGCCTTGCAAAAAGGCGCTTGCCGATGCGGGTCTCAAGGCCGACGCGATCGACGAAGTCGTAATGGTCGGCGGTATGACGCGTATGCCCAAGGTGCGCGATGTCGTGAAAAACTTCTTCGGCAAGGAACCGCATACCGGCGTCAATCCTGACGAAGTTGTCGCGATGGGCGCCGCTATTCAGGCAGGCGTGTTGCAGGGCGACGTGAAGGATGTGTTGTTGCTTGATGTGACGCCGTTGTCATTGGGTATCGAGACGCTTGGCGGTGTGTTCACCCGAATGATTGACCGCAACACCACAATCCCCACGAAGAAAAGCCAGGTCTATTCGACCGCCGACGACAATCAGAATGCCGTCACCATACGGGTGTTCCAGGGCGAACGCGAAATGGCGATGGATAACAAGCTGCTTGGCAATTTCGACTTGGTCGGCATTCCACCAGCGCCGCGCGGCGTTCCGCAGATCGAGGTTACCTTCGATATCGACGCCAACGGTCTGGTCAGCGTCACCGCGAAGGATAAGGGCACCGGCAAGGAACAGCAGATCAAGATCCAGGCTTCGGGCGGATTGTCCGACGCCGACATCGATCAGATGGTGCGCGATGCCGAAGCCTTTGCCGAGGAAGACAAGAAACGGCGCGAGGCAGCCGAAGCCAAGAACAATGCGGAAAGTCTCGTCCACACAACCGAGAAGCAGCTTCAGGAGCACGGCGACAAGATTGACGGTGCTTTGAAGGGCGAAATCGAAGCGGCGGTGGCCGAAACCAAGACAGCTATCGAAGGCGGTGATCCCGAAGCGATGAAGGAAAAGGCAACTGCCTTGGCCCAAATCGCGATGAAGCTTGGCGAAGCGATCTATAAGGAAGAACAGGCTTCGGGTGCTTCGGCGGATGCCGGTTCGACCGACGAAGCACCGGCCGACGACAATGTCGTCGATGCCGAATTCTCCGAAGTCGAAGACGACAAGAAAGACTGATGATGAAAGTTTCCGGCCGTCGCTCACCGAAACGCAGCGACGGTCGGGAGCCGAGGGGCTAATCGGTCATGAGTGTTGACGGCGATTATTACGAATTACTGGAAGTCGAGCGGACAGCGGATGAAAAGACGCTGAAAACCTCGTATCGCCGGATCGCGATGGAATGCCATCCCGACCGCAATCCTGGCTGCGCCAAATCCGAGGCGCGGTTCAAGGCGATCAGCGAAGCCTATGACGTCCTGAAAGACCCGCAAAAACGCGCGGCGTATGACCGGTTCGGCAAGGCGGCGTTCGAAAATGGCGGCATGGGCGGCGGTGCGCAGGGCGGAGCCGGCTTCGGCGATTTCTCCGACATATTCGAAAGCTTTTTCGGCGATGCCTTTGGTGGGGGGAGGCAACGCGGCCCGGCGCGCGGCGCCGACCTGCGCTTTGACCTCGAAATCTCGCTCGACGAGGCATTCCACGGCAAATCGGCCGACATCACCATCGACGTCGCCTCGACCTGCGGCACCTGCGAAGGCAGCGGCGCGACGCCGGGGTCGGGCAAACGGCGATGCAACCTGTGCGGCGGCCATGGCAAGGTTCGTGCGCAGCAGGGCTTTTTCGTGGTCGAACGGACCTGCCCGACCTGCCACGGACGCGGCGAGGTCATCGAAAATCCATGCACGTCGTGCCAAGGCGAAGGCCGTGTTGACGAGCGCAAGACGATATCGGTCGATATTCCTCCCGGCGTCGATGAAGGCACGCGCATCCGTGTTGCAGGCAAAGGCGAGGCCGGTCCCAATGGTGCAGCCGCAGGCGATCTCTACATTTTTATCCACCTGTCGCGCCACAAGATGTTCGAACGCGACGGCACGACCTTGTTCTGCCGCGCGCCAATCAGCTTCACGACTGCAGCGCTTGGTGGCGAAATCCGGATTCCCGGGCTCGACGGCGCTGAGCATATCATCGTCGTTCCCGAAGGCATCCAGTCGGGGAAACAACTTCGCCAGCGCGGGGCAGGGATGCCAGTGCTCCAAGGGCGCGGTCGCGGCGACATGGTGATCCAGATCGACGTTGAGACGCCGTCGAAATTGTCAGCGCGGCAAAAGGAATTGCTCCGCGAATTTCGCGAGACCGAAACCGGCGAAGAATGCCCGCAGTCGCGGGGCTTTTTTGAGAAGGTCAAGGGCATCTGGGACGGCATCGCCGACTAATCCCGGCTTGCGCACTGCAGAATTTGTCGCAATAACGCAGCGCGAAACGGAGGATGACCATGAAATATGCGATAGCGCTGTTGGCGTTGGGACTGACAAGTCCGGTTTTTGCGCAACAGGACTTAAGCAAGGTCGAAATCAAGCCCGAGCAACTCGCGCCCGGCGTGGCCGTGCTGTTCGGGGCGGGCGGCAATATCGGCGTTTCGTACGGCGAGGACGGCACTATCCTCGTTGACGACCAGTTTGCACCATTAACCGGGAAAATCCAGGCAGCGGTGGCCGGGCTAGGGGCAACGCCAGTCAAGTTCTTGATTAACACCCACTGGCATTTCGACCATTCAGGCGGGAACGAGAATCTTGGCAAAGCAGGTGCGGTCATTATGGCGCACGATAATGTCCGTGTCCGTATGGCTGCGGGAGCAACCGTTGCAGGAAATGTAACGCCGCCTGCCGCCAAGGTTGCGCTTCCGGTTATCACCTATTCCGACGGCCTCAAACTGCATCTCAATGGCGAGGAAGTCCGCGTAATTCACGTTCCTGCGGCGCACACTGATGGCGATTCGTTCATCCACTGGACAAAATCCAATGTCATCCACATGGGCGATCTGTTCATGTTCGGTGTCAGTTTCCCATTTGTCGACAGGGGCAGTGGCGGCAATGTCAGGGGCTTTGTCACCGCTGCCGACAAGGCGTTGGCAATCGCCGACGACCAGACCAAAATCATCCCGGGCCACGGCGCAATGGCGACGAAAGCCGATCTCCAGAACCACCGAAATATGGTCGCCACTGTAATCGCCAAGGTCGAAGCAGGCATCAAGGCGGGCCAGACGCTTGATCAGATAAAGGCTTCAAATCCGACGGATGGTTTTGGTGTAAATCCCAAGGGCTTCATCACTGCCGACCGTTTCGTCGAAACCGTCTACGCTATGGTGAAGTAACGCCGATCGCGTCGATTTCGGAGCGCAGGCTGTCGATCAGCGGCTTGACGCGCTCCAACCTCGGTTCCTCCTGATCGAGGATCGCGTGAAAGGCCAGGCGCTTGTAGCGGAGACGTTCCTCGCGTGCGATCTCGTGACCGACGGGCAGCGACGAGGCCAATATGTCGATCAGCCGGTCTACGCCGTGAAGGCGACCCCAGAGATAATCATTCTCGCGGTAGGCGCGGCTGAAAAACGCGCCGAAGTTGTTGAACTCTATGCCTTTTAGCGTGGCAGCGGCGCCACCTTTGCGGATGGTGGGGGCGTCGTCGGGGGAGATGCGGTCGACCTTGACCGGGTCGAACTCGTCGAAGCCCTCGTCCTGCAACAATGGCAGCGTCGCGATGTCGTATAGCGCGTAGCCAAGATAACCCAGCATCATCGTCCGCCGCGCTTCGGCGGGCAGTTCGAGCATTGCCTCGCACAAGGCATTGTCTGTGTCGGTATCCGCGGCGAAAAGATCTCGCTGGGCCGAGAGGAAGTCGATAAGCCCAGC
This sequence comes from uncultured Sphingorhabdus sp., assembly GCA_964591835.1. Classification (GTDB taxonomy): domain Bacteria; phylum Pseudomonadota; class Alphaproteobacteria; order Sphingomonadales; family Sphingomonadaceae; genus Sphingorhabdus_B. The sequence goes on from CAZQBS010000005.1 coordinate 46,037, forward strand.
GGGATTGCCGACACCTTGCTGCACCGCGACGGCGAAATCGACACCGAGATGCTCGGCGGTTTCGAGATCGAGAAACCGCGCCAGGCTGGCGTAAATCGCATCGCGCATGATGGCGACCGTATCGGCGGGGGTATCGCTGACATTTTCGACTTCTTCCGCCAGATGCCGCGCCATGAAACGAAGCCGCCGGATGCGGAAGCGCAAATCATGATGACGGAAAAAGTCGATGCTTTCGGCCGACGCCCCCTTGCCGCTTGCCTTCGCCACATGGTCCAGCCCGCGCCCACGTATTTCGGTCCAGATCGCGGTGCGCAGGTCGTGGTAATGCTCGGGCGAGCCTTCGGGCCAAGCCCGCCGTGCGGTGGCGACGATGTCATCGACCACGCCCGCGACTTTCAAATGGCCATAAGCCTGATAACTGAACCCTGCCGCCGATATCGCCTTTTCCTGCGCCGATTGCCGCCATTTCTGCATCCGCGGTGGCGTCGGCTGGCTCAGGAACCAGGTCTTGCCCAGCATATCCTCGACCGTCTCCTCGACCTCCGCCCGCAGACTGTCGATCACATGCCGCATCCGCTTGATCCGGTCCGAGCGCCCCGTGATTTTTTCGAGGCTGTCGCGGATCGGCTGTTCGCGCGGGATGTTCGATGTCGCGCCGAAAATGGTGGCGAAGAAGCTGGGCGGCTTTCTCGGCCCTTCTTCTGCGCTCTTCCGCCTGAAACGGAAACTCGGCCGCCCCGGCTTGGGGTCGATATAGACAAACCGCCGGTCGACCTCGCGCCGCGCCGGGCGGTTGCGCAGCGCACCGATGGCTTGGTTGAACGGCGCATTGGCAAGCACCGAACCGTCAATCAGCATCGTATCCTCGGCCACGCCTGCGGCAAATTGCTGCGGCAGGATGCGTTTCAGGAATGCCTCGCGGCCCTTCCATTCGATATCGTGGTCGGCCAATAACCGGTCGAGTTCTCGCGCTGAAAAGGGCGGGAAAGCGCCGGGGAAACTGGCGGTCGCGCGCGCCGCGAAAATCAGTTCGGGGATGGCGGCAAGGTCACTCCGCCCGCGCGTCGAAAAGTCGATGGTCAGCCGGTGTTCGGCCTCGGCCACGATCGCCGGGCTATTGAGCCGCAGCATCTGGTCGTGGCCGTGAAAATCGGTGACGGTCACGAACAGGTCGAGCGGCTGGTTATAGGGCAGCAGCTTGGCACCCGCATCACTCGCCGCCATCGCCTCCAGCGCATCGAGCAGCAGCTTGGAAAATACCCGCCCCCCGAAGGGCGGCGCAAACCAGCGGGCGCGGACGAAGCGTGACAGCTTCAGTGCGACCTCGTCCTGCGCCTCCTTCGCTACCGTCCGGTCGATCGCCCCGCCACGCCGCCGCAGGATCAACCACGCAATCGGGATCGCCCAGAATTTGGTGAAACGCGACAAGGGCCGCGCATCGGGGTCGAGCAAAATATCGACATCGGCGGTTTCCAGCCACATCTCGGTCAGCGGCTCGAGCGATTGACCGGTGACTATGGCTTGGCTCAGGAAAATGCCGTTGATCCCGCCAGCGCTGGAGCCTGCGATGATATCCGCCAGCACGCGTAGTTTTACGCCGCTTTTCGCCTCCATATCGGCAATGATATCGCGGTAGATGCCTTCGCTGCCGGCCCCCGGCGTTGTGCCATCATGATAAAAACGGCTGGCGCGAAGCAGGTGCCAGATCTCGCGCGTGACGCCGTGCATATAAACAGCCAGACTGACCCCGCCATAGCAGATCAGCGCCAGCCTGAGTTCCTTTTCCCGCATGGCAACGATGTGGCAGGGGGAAGCGACGCGCGCAAGCGGGGAGGTTGGGACGATTTATGTCAAAAAAGGCGCAAAAGCACAAAGGCGCGAAGATGTCGGGACACTCCGCCCGGCGAAGCCGTCAATTCCCGACCAGCTATACAAAGCGGTTTCGCCGATATTGACTGACGCTTTCGTGTCTTTGCGCCTTTTTACAATTTAATATTTCCCCCATTACAATGGGAATTCGTCGCTTGTGTTCATTATTTGTTCTGATATGGTCAGCGCATGGCAAAAGCAAAGCGCAGATATGTGTGTCAGGCTTGCGGGTCGCAGGCGAACCGGTGGCAGGGGCAGTGCGACGATTGCGGCGAGTGGAATACGCTGGCCGAGGAGGCGAGTGCTACGGTGTTCGAGATGAAGCATCATCTGCGCTCGGGCGGGCGCGAGGTGGTGTTGCATGGTCTGGACAGCGAGATAAGGCTGCCCGATCGCGCCTCGACCGGAATCGCCGAGTTCGACCGCGCTTTGGGAGGTGGGCTGGTCGCGGGTTCGGCGACGTTGCTGGGCGGCGACCCGGGGATCGGGAAGTCTACCTTGCTGTTGCAAGCGGCGGCCAATCTGGCGCGGCGCGGGCTTAGCGTGGCCTATATTTCAGGCGAGGAGGCTGTCGATCAGGTGCGGTTGCGTGCGCGGCGGTTGGGACTTGGCGATGCGCCGGTGCAGCTTGCGGCGGCGACATCGGTGCGCGATATTCTGACTACCTTGGGCGGGGCTAAGCCTCCTGCGCTGCTGGTCATCGATTCCATCCAGACGATGCACAGTGACCTGATCGAAGGCGCGCCGGGGACGGTGAGCCAGGTGCGCGCGTCGGCGCAGGAGCTGATCCGCTATGCCAAGGAACGCGGCACCGCTTTGATGCTGGTCGGGCATGTGACCAAGGACGGGACTATCGCTGGGCCGCGCGTGCTTGAGCATATGGTCGATACCGTGCTGTCATTCGAGGGCGAGCGCAGCCACCAGTATCGCATCCTGCGCGCGTCGAAGAACCGCTTTGGCGGGACCGACGAAATCGGCGTGTTTGCAATGGCCGAGGAAGGGCTGACCGAGGTCGGCAATCCGAGCGCATTGTTCCTCACCGACCGCGCCGAACAGGTGACCGGCGCGACGGTGTTTCCGGCATTGGAAGGCACGAGGCCCGTGCTGGTCGAAATACAGGCGCTGACCGTCCGGCTGTCGAGCGGGGCAACGCCGAGGCGTGCAGTGGTCGGTTGGGACAGCGGGCGGTTGGCGATGATCCTGGCGGTGCTTGAGGCGCGGTGTGGCCTCAGTTTCTCCACAGCCGAGGTCTATCTCAACATCGCTGGCGGATACCGGATTTCCGACCCAGCTGCCGATCTGGCGGTGGCGGCGGCCTTGGTGTCGGCGCTGGCCGAGCGGCCATTACCTTCGGATGCAGTACTCTTCGGCGAGGTCGCGTTGTCGGGCGAAATCCGCCCTGTCGCGCATGGCGGGCTGCGGTTGAAGGAATCGGCTAAACTCGGTTTCAGCCGCGCGCTGGTGCCGCCTTCGGTGAAGGGGCAGGCGGGCATTTCGACGCAAGAGTTCCGCACGCTCGCCAATCTCGTTGACCATATGCTTGGGCGAAGCTAGCTAACGCGGCATGACCGCACTCGATATAATCGTTCTTTTCCTGCTCGGCGGCGGGGCTGTTTTCGGCTTCATGCGTGGCTTTGTGCAGGAGGCGTTGTCGCTGATCGCATGGCTGATGATCATCGTCGCGATCCGACTGTTTCATGCCCCTGCGACTGCGGCGTTAAGTGAGGCAGTCGGCACCGAATCCGGAGCGGCGGTGCTGGCGTTTCTTGCCATCGTCATCGTCATCTTTGCGCTCGGCAAATGGATATCGAAATCCATCGGGGCAAAATCGCGCAAATCCAAGCTGGGCCCCATCGACCGTGTGCTGGGCTTCGGCTTCGGACTGTTAAAGGGGCTGATCTTTGCGACACTCATTTTCCTCTTGATGGTCATGGGCTATGAAACATTGTTCGGTGCAGAAGAACCGCGCCCCGAATGGATGACAAAGTCGCGCACCTATCCGCTACTCAACGCCAGCGGTGACGCGATGTCGGCCTTTGTCCGCGAACGGCGTGAGGCAGCTGAGACGCAAGCAGAGGTGCCCTGATGGCCTCGGCGCTCTACAACCGCGACATACTGCGGCTGGCGGCCTCGCTGATCGCTGGCGACCGGTTGGACAATCCTGACGGCAGCGCAGAATCGCGTTCGCCGGTCTGCGGTAGCCGAATCCAGGCCGATGTCGCGCTGGCAGCCGACGGCACCGTCGCCGCGATAGCCTTGCGCGCCAATGCCTGCGCGCTTGGGCAGGCCTCTGCAGCGATATTGCGCGCCAATGCGGTGGGAACCGACCTTGCCGCCATAATGGAAATACGCGCTGGCATTGCGGACGGGTTGCGCGGAACAGAGAACATGCCCGACCGGTGGCCCGATCTGGCGCTGCTGACTCCGGCCAAGGCTTACCCCTCGCGCCATGCCGCGATATTGCTGCCCTATGACGCATTGCTCGCTGCGGCTGCAAGCCTGAAACTGGCAAGCTGATGGAAGAAGCCTCGCACAATCTGGTCGCCGACGTGATGTTCGGCGGCATGGTGCTGCTTGGCGCAGCGTTGGTTGCGGTGCTCATTTTCCGACGCCTAGGGTTGGGCGCGGTGCTGGGCTATCTGGTCGCGGGCATTGCCATCGGTCCGGATGGGCTTGCCCTGGTTGGTGAACCCGAAACAATCCTCGCTTATTCGGAAATCGGCATCATCCTGCTGCTGTTCCTTGTCGGACTTGAGCTGTCTCCCAGCCGTTTATGGGTGATGCGGCGCGATATTTTCCTGTTCGGGCCGTTGCAGGTGGCGCTGTGCGGACTTGCAATGTTCGGTGTTATCTTGGCGGCAATGCCCAGTTTTAGTTGGGAAGCGGCATTGGTACTCGGCCTGCCGCTGGCGTTGTCCTCGACGGCGCAGGTGCTTCCGCTACTGCAATCGCGCGGGCGGATGAATACCGATTACGGCGAGAAGAGCTTTTCGATCCTGCTGTTTCAGGATCTGTCGATTGTTCCACTACTCACGATAGTTGCTGCATTGTCGCGCGCGCCTGCCGAAGAAGGCGCAGTCGGCGGCTGGCTTCTGGTGGTTTATGCGGTGCTGGCAATCGTCGTCCTCGTCTTGGTCGGCCGATATTTGCTGTCGCCCCTGCTCAAACTGGTCGGCAAGATTTCCGAACGCGAACTGTTCATCGTGACCGGCCTTTTCACCGTCTGCGCCAGCGCGGCGGTGATGCAGTTGATCGGCGTGTCGCCTGCATTGGGCGCGTTTATCGCGGGCGTGATGCTGGCGGAATCGCCCTACCGGCATGAGTTGGAGGCGGACATCGATCCGTTCCGGTCGATCCTGCTCGGGTTGTTTTTTCTGGCGGTCGGCATGTTGCTCGACGTCGATGTCATCATAGCCCAGCCGCTGCTTGTGGTCGGGCTGGCCGCGGCGCTTATCGCAGTCAAGGTCGGCGTCATCTTTCTGCTGGGGCGCGTATTCGGGCTGACCAGCAAGGCGTCGATCGTCATGGCGTTGTTGTTGAGCCAGGGCGGCGAGTTCGGCTTTGTGCTGTTCGCAGCGGCGCAACAGGCGTTGCTCATCGAGCCAGAGGCATCGAGCCTGTTCGGTGCGGTGGTTACGCTGTCGATGGCATCGACGCCGTTTCTCATGATGCTCGCTGGCAGGCTAGCTGCGCGCACGTGGAAGGGCGAGGTGCAACTAGACGATCCCGAGCTTGCCGCGCAAGCCAATGTCATCGTTGTCGGGCACGGCCGCTTCGGGCAGAACGTCGCGCAAATCATGCAGGCGGCCGGGCGGAGCGTGACACTCATCGATATCAAACCCGAAACCATCGACGTCGCTAGTGAATTCGGGCGTAAGGTTTTCTATGGCGACGGAACGCGCATCGACCTTTTGCGGCGCGCGGGCGCGGACAAGGCGTGCGCGATTTTCTTCTGCATCGATGACCGCGATCTTGATGCCGACTCCCTCACACCGGTGCGGCAGACTTTTCCGAAGACGAGGATTTTTGCGAGGGCTTACGACCGGCAGCAGCTCATGGGGCTAATGCCTGACAGCGAAATCGTCACGATACGCGAAGTCTTCGAATCCTCGGTGCGGATGGCTATCGACGGGCTGAAGTCGCTCGGCACAACCAAGGACGCCATCACAACGATTGTGAAGGAATTCCGCCGTCGCGACAAGGCGCGGCTGAAGGCGCAGTTCGAAAGCGGCGACATGCATGCCGGACAGCATCATAGCTTTGGCGGCGAAGAATCGGACGACTATCTGTTCGATCAGGATTGACGTTCGGCGTCGAGAAACATGGCAACATCGTCAAGCGCGACGTCGTTGCTAAGAAAAGTCTGCCCGATGCCGCGTGCCAGCAAAAAGGGCAGTGTGCCGCCGGTCATCTTTTTGTCGTGGCGCATATAATCGACCAGTTTCGCGCCGTCAGCGGTTACATTGGCTTCCGCGAGGGTGGTGGGCAAGCCTGCGCGTTTCAGAACCGACGCAACGCGCGCGGCATCGTTCTCGGGGCACAGCCCGAGCCGCACCGAATATCTGAAGGCCAGCGCCATCCCTGCTGCAACGGCCTCGCCGTGGAAGAGCCGTTCGGAAAATCCGGTGTCCGCCTCCAGCGCATGGCCGAAGGTGTGGCCCAGATTGAGCAATGCGCGCGTTCCGGTCAGTTCCTTCTCGTCCGCTGCCACTATCCGCGCCTTGGACTGCACCGAATGGACAATCGCATATTCGCGCGCCGTTGGGTCGCCCGCAAAAAACGCTTCCAGATTGGCGTCGCACCAAGCGAAAAATTCCGCGTCGTCGATCAAGCCGTATTTGACCACCTCGGCAAATCCCGCGGCCAGTTGACGCCTGGGCAAAGTGGCCAGCACTTGCGGATCGATAAGCACCAATGAAGGCTGGTGAAACGCCCCGACGAGATTTTTCCCCGCCGCGCTGTTGATCGCGGTCTTGCCGCCGACGCTGCTGTCGACTTGGGCAAGAAGAGAGGTCGGGATCTGGATAAAGGCGCAGCCGCGCTTTACGATATGCGCCGCAAAGCCGGTAATGTCGCCCACGACGCCCCCGCCCAGCGCAACGATATGGTCGCTGCGCTCGACGTGGTTGGCGAGCAGCCAGTCAGTCAATTTCTCAAGCTGGCCCCAACTTTTGCCATCCTCCCCGGCCGGCAGGGCAAAAACCTCTGCAGTAATGTTCGAAAGCGTCAACGCAGCAAGTATTTTCGGCCAAACATGCTCCGCTACATTTGCGTCGGTCACCACCAGCAACCGGCCACCGCGCGCATAAGGCGCGACGAAACCGCCGACATTACCGAGCAACCCAGCTGCGACGTGAATGTCATACGGACGTTCGGCCAGATCGACGGTTACGGTTTTCATGGGTTCAATGCTTTCAGGATATTATCGACGGTTCGGGTGTGCGGCGATGTGTCGCTTCGAATGTGAAGTTCGGCCTCGGCATAGACCGGATTGCGCACTGCGCCGAGTTCGGTGAGGACAGTGCGCGCGTCCTTGCCCTGCAACAAGGGCCGGTGGCTGCGCCTGCCGACGCGGTCGACCAGGACATTGATATCGGCATCGAGCCAGATGGAACGCGCCTTTTCGAGAATCAGCGCGCGCGTCTCAGGGTTGATGAACGCGCCGCCGCCAGTGGCGATCACCTTTGGGCCGCCTTCGATCAGCCGCGCGATGACCCGCCGTTCGCCATCGCGAAAATAGGGTTCGCCAAAGCGTTCGAAGATTTCGGCGATCGTCATGCCAGCGGCCGACTCGATTTCGTCATCGGCATCGACAAATCCCAGGCCAAGACGGGTCGCAAGCTTCCTGCCGATGCTGCTTTTGCCGACACCCATCATCCCGACCAGCACGATTGGCCGCGCGGCGGTCGCGCCCTGCCGAACCGCAACTGGTTCATTCTGGTGATCGTTTTGTGAAGCCATTGCGAGGAGGCCTATATATCGGCTAGACGATGCCGGAAAGTTTTTTGCCAATCGGCTGGATTCGACATGCAGATAAGGCGCGCGCGGAAGACCATGTGGATTTATGGTGCCGGTGCAGCAATATTGGCGGTAGCGTTGCTGTTCTGGCTCGAGTGGCTGGGCAGCGAACGGCCGATTACAACGACCGAGGTACCGGTGTCGCAACCGGTTACAAATCAGAAGACGGGTTTGCATGTTGAAAAATAAAGCAATTAAGGTTGGATTGTTGGTCGCGGGCGCGGCGAGCGTCATTTTTGCACTGCCTGCTATCGGCCAGCAGGGCCCGGAATCCTTGTTGCCGCCGGGCTTCGGCGATCCACCGCCGCCGCCCCCGCCCGCCACCACCCGCCCCCCGACAACCGGCCCCGCTTTGCCCGGCGATCCGACAATGCCGGGAACCGTCCCGCCGACCGCACCCAATGACCCCGCCGACACTGACGAGGATGAAGACGACGAGGATGACGATGACGAGGATGACGATGAGGAAGAACTGGTCATCCGATATGACGTGCCGCCCGCCGCCCGCCGTTCGCTGAGCGCTGTCGGGATCATATCGGAGGCCACTGGCGGATATCCAGCGGCGGCATTCGGCGTTACCAAAGGCAGCTTCCTCAAACAGGTATTGCAGCGGACCGACGGCCCCCTGGCGTCGCGCTGGGGTACGATCATGGCGCGGCGTCTTCTCGCCAGCCGCACCGATACGCCTGCGGGCATCGACGGTGCCGACTGGACCGCCGAGCGCGCGTGGCTGCTGCTGCGCATGGGCGATTCGGTTATTGCGCGGCAGCTGGTCCAAGAGGTCGATGCGGGTCGCTATTCGAAGCGGCTGCATGAAGTCGCGATGCAGGCGCTTCTCGCCAATGGCGACCTGGCCGGTATGTGCCCCTTAAGCGAAAGCGGGGTTCGTATGGTCGGCGACGGAAAATGGAAAATGTCGCGGACGATCTGTGCTTCGCTTGCCGGCGACCAAGGCAATGCAACGGCATTTTTGAATCAGGGCCGTTATCAGGGTTGGATGAAGGGCGTCGATTACTTGCTGACCGAAAAGGCGGTTGGTGCAGGGATCAACGGCAGGCGATCGGTCAAGATCGAGTGGGAAAATGTGACCGGAATGAATGCCTGGCGCTTTGGCTTGTCTGCCGCGACAGGACTCCAGCCACCCGAAACTTTGTTTGCAGGGTCCGGCCGCCAGCTTGCCGGATGGCGCGCACAGTTGCCGATGTACGGTCCGGCAATCCGTGTCAATTCAGCGCCGGAGGCTGCGGCATTGGGCGTGCTGTCGAACCGGCACATGGTCGATCTTTACGCGCAAGTCGCCGATGACAGCGATGCGCCCGATGCCGCCAAAACCCGCGCCGAAGCGCTGGCTAATGCCTATACGGCCGAAGGTGACAGCGGCAAGGTTTCGGCCATGGCAGAGCTTTGGGACGGTGCCGCTGCGGGTGCCGATGCGCACGCCATGCTGGTGCTGACTGCCCGCGCCGCTGCGCTGATCGCGCCGTCGTCGGACAATTCCCTCGCCGCAGACCGGCTGATAGCGTCGATGATGACTGCGGGCTTTGATCGCTCGGCGGCGGCTTGGGCCAATGTGGTCGATGAGGGGTCGCTGGGTTGGGCGCTAATTGTCGCGGGTGCTCCCGGTCGCATAGCAGCCGTACAATATGGGCCGCTCGATGATTTTTCGGGCAACGACAATAGCGAGAACAAGCATAAATCTGCATTGCTGCTGGCGGCACTTGTCGGGCTTGGCCGTATCGATGCAGAGGCGCAGGCTGACTTTGGCGGCGATCTGGGCGTCAACATATCGCGGCAGTCGGCTTGGTCGCGGGAAATAACGGCTGCGGCAACGCGCGGGGAAAGCGGTACAGTCGCGTTGCTCGCACTCGCAGGATTGCAAGGTCCGGATTGGGTTCGGGTTCCAGCGCACCATCTGTATCATATCGTCCGTTCGCTTCGCGCTGTCGGGCTCGAACCGGAGGCACGCATGATCGCCGCCGAGGCAGTCACCTTTGGCTAACCGGGGATGATCGCTGGCGGTCCTGTGGGCTCATCTGACCCGGGGCTGATCGACCGGTTTCTGGAAATGATGGCGGCGGAACGCGGCGTCGCTGGCAACACGCTGAGCGCCTATCGAAGCGACCTGAGATCTGCGTCGAAGCTGCTGGGCGGCGCGCTCGCGGATGCCAATGCCGCAATGCTGGTCGATCTCGCCAGCAAATGGGGGGCGCTTGCGAACAGCTCGGTGGCGCGCAAAGCCTCGGCTTTAAGACGGTTTTTCGGGTTTCTGCACGAGGAAGGTCTGCGGGCCGACAATCCGTCATCCGCGCTACCAAAGCCGACGCAGGTGCGCGGTTTGCCTAAGATACTCGACCAGCATGAGGTCGATTTGCTATTCGCCAGCATACAGGCACGGCTGGCCCAGCCAAATCCCTCCGCACACGATTACCGTCTCTCCGCCTTGGTCGAGTTGCTCTACGGTTCGGGGTTGCGTGCGTCCGAACTGGTGGCTTTGCCTCGGACCTCGGTTGTTGCCGACCGGCCTTACATCATCTTGACGGGTAAGGGCGGCAAGGAACGGTTGGTTCCGATCTCGGACCGGGCGCGCCATGCGGTCGCTATTTGGCACGCCTTCGTCCCGCAAACATCGCGTTTTCTGTTTCCGTCGCGCGCCAAGCATATCAGCAGAATCCGGCTGTTCCAAATTATCAAAGCGTTAGCGGTGGAATCGGGCATTGATCCGGTCAAGGTCAGCCCCCACGTGCTGCGCCACGCCTTTGCAACGCATTTGCTTGCTGGCGGTGCAAATTTGCGCGCGTTACAGGCGATGCTCGGCCATGTCGATATCGCCACCACGCAGATCTACACGCATGTGGACGCAAGCCGTCTGGTTGAACTGGTCAACCAGCGCCATCCTTTGGCAAAGCGCACGTTGACCCGTGGCGCTTCACGCTCTAACCCGCCCAGAGCCTTTCCGACCTAGTTTGAGGTATCATGATCGCACACAGAAGCACGCTGGATAGGAGCAGGCCGCAGCGCGGGCTGGTTGCCCGAGCAAGGTCTGCGACGCCGGGCAGCTTGCTTCTGTGTGCGACCCCGCAGGGGCGGGCCGATTTGAGCGCGAATGCTGCGTTGCTCGTCGGTCACGATGCATCGGCATCTTTCCCTCCTCGCGCCTTGCCTCGCACCCAAATCGACTCCGTCATGATGCCTCAAATTAGGTCGGAAAGGCTCTAACATGACTGTATATCTGGATTTCGAAAAGCCCGTTGCGGCTCTGGAAGCGCGTATCATCGAACTGCAGGAGGCCGCCGACGAGAGCGAAGTGGATGTCGCCGCCGAGATTATCAAGCTGCGCGACAAGGCCGACAAACAGCTTAAGGATACCTATGCCAAGCTGACGCCGTGGCAGAAAACGCAGGTAGCGAGGCATCCCGAACGCCCGCATTTCAAGCATTTTGTCGAAGCGATGTGCGAAGATTTCATGCCGCTTGCAGGAGATCGCGCATTTGCCGACGATCAGGCGATAATTGGTGGGCTTGCGCGGATCGGCGACCGCAAGGTCGTTCTGATCGGTCATGAAAAGGGCGACGACACGCAGAGCCGGCTCCACCATAATTTCGGCATGGGCAAACCCGAAGGCTATCGCAAAGCCATTCGCCTGATGGATCTGGCCGACCGGTTCGGGCTACCGGTGGTGACGTTGGTCGATACTTCGGGTGCGTTTCCGGGGGTTCAGGCCGAAGAACGCGGGCAGGCCGAAGCCATTGCCCGCTCGACCGAACGCTGTCTGACGCTGGGCGTGCCGATGGTGGCATGCATCGTCGGCGAGGGTGGCTCTGGCGGTGCCGTCGCGCTGGCGGCGGCCAACCGGGTCTTGATGTTCGAACATGCGGTGTATTCGGTGATTTCGCCTGAAGGCTGCGCTTCGATCTTGTGGCGCACCGGCGACAAAGCCGCAGATGCCGCGCAGGCGATGAAAATGACCGCTTCCGATCTCAAATTGCTTGGCGTCATCGACCGGATCGTTCCCGAACCAATGGGCGGCGCACATCGCGACCATGCGCTTGCGACGGCTACGCTGGCGCAGACGCTGGCGGATGAGCTGAAATCGCTTTCAGGATCATCGGCGGCAGAGCTTCAACGCCAGCGCCGCGAAAAGTTTTTGGCGATGGGGGCGTAAGGCCGCAGTTTTCCAGATTCTACGTGGGCAGGGAACAAATTGTGCTGATTCCGGCTTAACTGGCTGGAGAATTTTGACATGATCTACGCAAAGAGAATATTGGTATTGAGCGCGGCAACGCTGGCGCTGTCGGGTTTGAACATGGCGGCACCCCTTGCTGCTCAAAAAACAACCAAGGTTACGACGCCCAAGCCTTTTTCAGCCAGCGAGAAAGCCGAGGGTGCGAAATTTCACACTGAAATCCTGAAGGAATTCGGCGACCCCCTGCAAAGTCCGCAGACAGCTTATGTGGTGCGTGTCGGGAAGAATATCGCGGTTCAATCCGGTCTGGGCAATGCCGAGAGCGATTTCAACGTAACGCTGCTCAACTCGTCGGTGAACAACGCATTCGCCATTCCGGGCGGCTATGTCTACATCACGCGGCAGCTCGTGGCTTTGTGCAATAGCGAGGCGGAGATGGCCGGGGTTCTTGGTCACGAAGTCGGCCATACCGCAGCGCGCCACAGCAAGAAGCGGCAACAACAGTCAACTATCGCCAGCATATTGGGCGTTGGGGGGCAGTTGCTTGGTGGTTTGCTCGGTGACAGTGGGGGATTTTTAGGCGCTATTGGTGGTGGTCTGAAGCAATATTCCGGCGCTCTGGCTCAAGTCCTCACTTTGAAATATTCGCGCGGACAGGAGGAAGAGGCCGACGATTACGGTATCCGTTATCTTAGCAAGGCGGGCTACGATCCGACAGCCTTGTCGTCGATGCTGACCTCGCTTGCGCTGCAAACCGCAGTCGATGCGCGCCTGTCGGGGCAGACGGGCGGCGCGATTCCCGAATGGGCCAGCACCCATCCCGATCCCGCAAAACGCGTCGTGCGCGCCGCCACCAAAGCCAAGGCGTATCCGGCAAATGCGGTGCGAAAGGCCGATACCCATTTCGCTGCTATCAACGGGATGCTGTACGGCGACGATCCGGAGCAGGGCGTAATCGAAGGGCAGGATTTCCTTCACCCCGGTCTCAGAATGAAGTTTACCGCCCCGACGGGTTTCGGAATGCAAAATGGCACCGCCGCTGTCTCGATCAATGGCAATGGCGGGCAAGCGGTGTTTCGCCAAGGTGCTTATAATGGCGACAGAGCGGCCTATATCGCAGCTGCATTCAAAAGCATTTCCGGTAATCAGCAAACCATTCCGGCTGGCGAGATCCGCCAGACTACCGTCAACGGCATCCCTGCCTTTTATTCCGCAGCCGTGGTCAACACGCAGCAGGGCCAGCGGCGGGTGACGGTTTTTGCCTATGAATGGTCAGCGGGAACGGCATTTCATTTCATCACCATTTCGACGGCCAATGCCAGTCCGTTCGATGGCATGTTCTCAAGCATGTCGCGGCTGACTTCGACGCAGGCTGCATCGATCAAACCGCGCAAACTGCGGGTGGTGACGGTCGCAAGAACCGATAACGTGGCGACATTGGCAGCGAAAATGGCGTATTCGTCGCTTCAGACGGAGCGGTTTCTTGCCTTGAACGGCCTGACGAGCAACGGTCGGGTAGTTGCAGGGCAGAAAGTGAAAATTGTAACGTACTGACCGCGTTCATTTTACACAAAAAGGGGCGGCGACCATCGGCCACCGCCCTTTTTTGTACCGAGCCGACCAGAAGGTCGGCCACGGCTTAGTTAGCTGCGTTGGCTGTTTCGAGCTCGTTATTCACCTCGTTGAAGGTGTTGCTCAGGTTTTCGCCAAGGCTGCCCATTGCGACGATTGCTGCAATTGCGATAAGAGCGGCGATCAGGCCGTATTCGATGGCGGTCGCGCCATCTTCATTCTTCATGATTTTCGACAAAATTTTCATTTTAGGTCTCCTGTTGCTGTATTCATAACACCCGGGCGGTTACCGCGTTCAACAAGCCAAATAACCGACCTTGATCTGATAAACCGAACTTCCTACCAATCTGTTAACACCGGATTATTCCGGGCTATTTTCGATGACCTTGTTACTGACACCGTTCCACATATTGGCGGTCGATCCGGCTACGTTGCTAAATGCCACCATCATTGCGACAACTATCAACGCGACAATCAAACCATACTCCACTGCCGTCGCACCGTGTTCGCATCGGGTGATGCGCCGAATTAGTTCCAACATATTTGGCCCCACTTCATTTACTTGGTTGCGAGCTCCCTTAATTTTTCACAGAAGCGTTAACAAAACCTTGTGATAGAATGAGAAAATGGAAAAAAAACCGACAATGCTGGTTGTGGTTGCGGCTGCATTAACCAGCCAAGCAGATGAAATTTTGCTGCAATTGCGCCCCGAGGGTCGGTCCATGGCTGGCCTTTGGGAGTTCCCCGGCGGCAAGGTCGAGGCAGGCGAATCGCCTGAATCGGCATTGGTGAGAGAGTTGAAAGAGGAATTGGGGGTGGATGTTTCGCCTGCCGATCTGGTGCCTTTTGCCTTCGCCAGCGAGCCGCTGGGCGACCGGCATCTGCTGTTGATGCTTTATGCCTGTGCACGGTGGAGCGGTGAGCCAACGGCATTGGAGAGCCCCGAGCTGCGCTGGGTAAAAGCGGTCGATATGGACGACTTGCCGATGCCGCCCGCCGACAAACCGCTGGTGCGCGCGCTGCAAGAAAGAAAGAAAATTTAGCCCTTTAGCGGCTTTGAGGACAAGAAGTTGGCCAGCGAGACCTGACCGCTGCCGCGCTTTGCTGGTTTTGGTTGGTCTGCCGAAGGCGCCCAGCCGCTCAGGTGGATATGGACAAATCGTTCCTCGACCTTGCGGTTATCTGCCGTCCGTCTCTGCCAGGCTGAGTCCAACCGGGGAATGAAATCACGCCCCAGATAGCTGCGCGGTCCCGCCAGCGCATTGCCGACGCCCATGTCGCGCAGATCACCCGCCAGCCGCCGCCAGTCGCTATAGCGCACCGTCGTCGCGTCGGTGTCGGCTACCGGCAGGGCAAATCCGGCGCGGCCAAGCAGGTCGGCGGCCGTGCGGAGATCGATTTGCGGGTGAATATGGGCGGAAGCCGACGTGTCGTGCGCCTCAAGCATGACGGCCTTTAACTGCCCAAGCGTCCCCGCGCCGAACATATGGGCAAGAAACAGACCGTCGGGTCGCAAAAAACGTCTGATTTGCACAAGCGCACCCGGGAGGTCGTTAACGCTGTCGAGCGTGCCTGCGGCGATGATCAGGTCGAAATTGGCGGGTGCGAACGGCAGCTGGTCCTCCTCGACCACGACAGCCGCGCCCTCGGTCCGTTCGGCATCGCTTAAAGCTGCCAGTGTCACCTGCGCTTCGCGGTCGCGCAATATCCGGTTCGCATAAGCAGCCACCGGTCCGATTATCAGCACATCGCGGAACGAGCGGCGGACGTCGACCAGCCGGTCGGAGAGTTCTTCGGCGATATATTCCCATAGAAAAGGCGCGCCTTTGCGCTGCCCCGCGCGTTGGCGCAGCGCCCGCCGTCGTTTGCGGTCGAATATCTCGGAAGGTGCAGCGTCGGTCGGCATTTGCGCCTTGTGCCGGTGACGGCTTTCTCCGACAAGCCCGATATGGTTTCCTTTGCCCAGATGTTTCGCCCGGCGCTCGATTTTGTCCTGCCCGAGCGTTGCCCGGGTTGCGGTGCGATCACGCCCGAAAGTGGCAAGTTTTGCAGCTCATGCTGGCGGCAAATGCATTTTCTGGGGCCGCCATGGTGTTCGGCCTGCGCCTTGCCATATGCCTATGACCAGCGCGAAGAAGCGCGCTGCGCCGAATGCCTCGCAAAGCCGCCGCGCCATGACGGGATCAGGGCTGCTGTCGTCTACGACGATATTTCGCGGCAGGTCGTGCTTAAACTCAAATATGGCGGCAAGATCGGCATGGCAAAGATGATCGCCGCGCAACTGCTGCGCCATTTGCCCGAGGACCGGAGCCGCCTGATCGTGACGCCGGTGCCGCTCCACTGGACGCGGCTCTGGTCGCGTAGCTTCAACCAGTCGGCGCTCATCGGTCGCGAACTCGCTGCGCTGGCCGACTTGCCGTTTGTGCCCGATATGCTGTTACGGACCAAGCGAACACCAAGCCTGCGCGGCCTTGCCTCCAAACAACGTCGCCAGACTGTAAGCAGGGCGTTCAGTCTCAACCCGCGTTGGAAAGGCCGGATCGACGGCTCACGCATCATTCTGGTCGATGATGTCCTGACCACGGGGGCGACCAGCGACGGGTGCGTTACGGTGCTGAAGAACGCCGGTACCGGGTGGGTCCAGCTGTTTTGCTGGGCGCGGGCGTTGCGCGGGGAGGCGATAGTTGACGGCCAGCCGGTGACGATCGATGCTTGACTTCGTACCCGGCCAATCCCATTTCTGTTGGATGACAGCGACAGTTGAAATCTACACCAAATTTGCCTGCCCCTTTTGTTACCGGGCGAAGGCCTTGCTCGACGGCAAGGGCATCGAATATGTCGAGTATGACATCAGCGGCGGCGAAAAGCGGGACGAGATGGTCCAGCGCGCGCCGGGAGCGCGGACAGTTCCGCAGATATTTATCGGCGGTCGGCCTATTGGCGGCAGCGATGACCTGAGCGCGCTGGAGCGCAATGGCGAACTCGATGCGTTGCTCGCGGGGGCATGATAAGTTTCGACCTTTGCTGCGCCAAAGGCCACAGCTTCGAAGGCTGGTTTGCGTCCTCAAGCGACTATGATGCCCAGAAGTCTTCGGGATTGCTGACCTGCCCGCTGTGCGACGATGCGTCAGTGGAGAAGATGCTCTCGGTCCCCAATATCGGGCGAAAAGGCAATCGACCGGTGCAGCAAAGCCAGCCGACATCTGCCGAAACACCGTTGTCTGAAATTGCGCCAGCGCGCGGCCAGATGGTCAATGCACCAGTCTCGTCGCAGGCGATGGCCGAAATTGTGAAGAAAGTGGCGGCGGCACAAGCCGAGATGCTGGAAAATTCGCAGTGGGTCGGGCGCCAGTTTGCCGAAACTGCGCGCGCGATCCATTATGGCGAGAGCGACGACCGGCTGATCCACGGCGAGGCCAGCCGTCAGGAAGCCGAAGCTCTGGCCGAAGAGGGCGTCGCGGTCGCGCCTTTGCTCATCCCGTTCATCCCGCCCGAGGCAAAAAATTGACCGCTTGAAAGCGCGCAGCTATGGCTAGCCCCGGCGCACCCATAGCTCAGCAGGATAGAGCATCAGATTCCTAATCTGGGGGCCACTGGTTCGAATCCAGTTGGGTGCACCAACCCCGCAAAGCCCAACAAAAAGCCCGCCGCTGCCCCAGCGTAAAAACGGTGGGCAGGGCGGGCCAATTGTCAATCTCGGATCTAGCGAATTACTTCGCTTCGTCCTGCATTTCCTTGCCAGCTGCTTCGACAGCTTTGCCAGTTTCATCAGTGGCTTCGGCAGCAGCACCGGCGGTTGCGTCGGCGGCATCAGTTGCAGCTTCAGCAGTTGCGTCGGCAGCGCCTTCAGCGGCGTCCATCGCATTGTCGGCACCGGCTTCCACAGCTTCGGCATTTGCATCAACCGCTTCGGCGGTTTCTTCCGCAGCCTTTTCGCCACATCCGGCAAGCGGTGCCATCATCAGGGCGGCAGCAGTTGCGACCGCTTTGTTCAATTTCTTCATTATCGATTCTCCAAATCCCCTAGCGGGAGCTTGGGGATACCGGATATCGGAGGGTGGTGGCAACTATTTTTCGATGCCCTTCGCCTTTCCCCATTGCCGCGCCGCTGTGTAGCCAAGATATCCGGTGCCGAATAATGCATAAAGCGGCTCTGGCAGCCCGTTCAGATAGGCATTCATGCCCGCTGCGATCTGCGTGGCGGCTTCGGGGCGGACGGCGGCAATCAGACCCATCGGGATGGCCCACAGGATCATCACGTAAATGACGTAGAGGAAACTTGGTCGCGCGCGGCTGGTCCAAGGGTCGCTGGCACTTGCCTCGGCCAATATTGCCGACAATTGCGTGCGCAGCGCTTCCATCTCCTGTCCGCCCTGTAACTTGATGAGCTCGAGCTTGGCTGCATCGCGGGCTTTGGGGTCGGGAATGATCTTGTCGATCAAGCTCGCGATTGGACCGACGATTGCTTCGATAAGCGGCATCATGTTCTCCTTTAAGATTTGGAAAGTCACATTCAGGTCTCGCCTGAACGAGAAGATTATCCGATACGGTTCGCAAGCCACCCGTAAAGGAAGGCCTCCTGTGAAGGCCGCGTTTCGGCTAGACGGACATAATGTGCGCCCTGAAGCGCCTCGACAGCCTTCAGCAGGACCGTTTCGCCAGATGGGCCGCGCTGGCGAAAGAAGGCAGCGAGCGCCAGCAATGTTGCGGGACCGATCCGGCGATCGACCGCCAGATCGGCATAGTCGCGTCCGTTGCGGTTTAGGGCATTCAAGGCCCGCTGCAAAAAGCCGATGGCGGTGCCTGTTCCCATGTTTACGCCGGTATCGAAAAGTTCTGTAGCCAGTTTTGGGGCAAAGTCGGCGATTTTGTCGAATGCTGGCGCAAGCCAGTACAGCCGTTTGTAGATGGCTGCCGCGTCGCTTTTTGGCAGGCGACGGATATCGTCGGTAAAGCCTTGGCGACGGGCTACCGCGTGGGTGATGCCCCAGCGCGTCGGACCGCCACGGTCGGCCGGATGATCGACATAATCGCCTTCGCGCTCGATGAGGTCTTCGATCAGTTCGTCAATATTCGGCTTGGTCATCATAATCTCACTTTCGCGAATCATGATAACCAATATGGTTTGTTGTAGGACAGTAAAAAATGCGAAGCCGCAGTGAGCGAGGCTTTCGGCGACAAATCCCGAAAAAAAGCGGGGCCAGACTGAATCGACTGACCCCGCTTTTTTTGGGATATTAGTTAGGTGAGAAGCGCAAAGCGATTATGCGGTGCCGGGGTTGAACGAAGGCGGGTCGCTTGCCGGAAAGGACGCGTCGCTCATATCGTCGATATCTTCCCAGTCGTCCGGGTCGGACTTCATCGACGACGTACCGGCATTGCGGGTCTGGTCGAAATTTTCCGAGTCGGTTTCGCCATCTGCAAATGCCGCGTTGAAACTATCGGGCCAGTGGCCGTGGCTCTGATAATAGCGCCACGCGAAGTAGCCGGCTGCCAGACCGGCGCCGACGACAGATGCAGTTACGCCCACCCAAGTTGGGACTTGCGGCGTCTGACGCCGCGAGGCGGACGAAGATTTACGCTTAGGCGCCGCTCCGTTTGCGGCGTTTGCGGCTCGTGACTTTGGTGCTGTTTTACGCGCCGCTGGTTTACGGGCTGCGGTGCTGTTGTTTCCTGCGGTTGCCATGATGATCCTCGTTTGGGCCGTGTGGGCCATTGAGTTGAACAACAAGTCAACAGACGCACTCTGCGAATGTTCCGCCCAGTGCGGCTGTCCGCACGGTGCTAACCGAATAATTCTATCGCTTGGCCGCAACAGGGAACGAAGTTGCAACAGGCTGGTTTACCTGCCGCCAATTACACAATGGAGAAGGCTCATGTTGAAGAAATCTATGCGTACCTCGTCACTCATCGCGCTCGCGGCCGCGTTTGCCGTTTCGGCTTGTGACAGCTCGACTGAAAATGCCACCGAAAACCAAGCCGAAGCCGTTGAAGAAGCCGCCGATACGCAGGCTGATGCAATGGAAAATCAGGCAGACGCGATGGACACGAAAACCGATGGCGTGGATACTCCGGCAGAAAACGCAATGGAAGACAAGGCTCAGGCCGTGCGTGAAGCAGGCGAAGCCAAAGCCGACGCAATGGAAGACAAGGCCGACGCCGAAGACAAATAATAATTTTGGGAACACCTCCCACAGACTGGGGCGGTTTTTGCCGCCCCATTTTTTTGCGCTACGCCTTCTTCAGAAATTGCAGCAGACCACGTTCCTCCGCCGTCAGATATTTGGTTGCGCGCGGCAATCTCCAATCGGGCCGTTTATTGGCGCCGGCTTGCGCCGCCTCGATGATCGCCGGATGGACATAACTTTTGCGGGCAATCGCCGGCGTATTCCCGAGTTCCGCCGAAACCTCCGCCAGCATGTCTTTCAGCGTGATTTCACCCTCGCTCTGCGCCAGGGCAGCGTAAGCAATCACGCTCGCCCCCCAGGTGCGAAAATCTTTTGCGGTAAATTCGCCTGCATGGTGTTTCAGATAATCGTTCACATCGCCAGAGGTCACGGCGTGCCTGTCGCCATTGTCGTCGAGATACTGGAACAGGGCTTGGCCGGGCAGTTCGTGGCACTGCTTTACGATCGTACACAATCGGCGGTCGGTAATGCTGATCCGCTGCGGTTTGCCCGACTTGCCCATATATTCGAGCATCACGCGGCTTCCTTGTATCGTCGCGTGTCTGTTGCGAAGCGTCGTTGCGCCAAAGCTTTTATTTTCGCGGGCATATTGCGCGTTGCCGACGCGGATCTTGCCGACATCGAGCAAACGAATGACTCCGGCAACTACCCGGTCGACCGACAAATCGCGGCGTCGGACGTCGGTTTCGACCTGCTTTCGTATGGTAGGCAGCTTGACCGCGAAAGCCAGAACGCGCGCATATTTGTCGGCGTCTTTGCGCGCGCTGAAATCGGGGTGGTACCGATATTGTCGCCGACC
Source organism: uncultured Sphingorhabdus sp. (assembly GCA_964591835.1). GTDB lineage: Bacteria > Pseudomonadota > Alphaproteobacteria > Sphingomonadales > Sphingomonadaceae > Sphingorhabdus_B. The sequence goes on from CAZQBS010000005.1 coordinate 66,666, forward strand.
CTTGGCATCGGTACCGACCGCCTGGATATGACCATTGGCATAAGGGCAATACCAAGCGTCTTCATACGCGGGAGGCAAGGCCAGGGCATTCAACCGGGCGATTATGCTTTTGGCTCTGACGGGACGACCATTGGGTTCGAAATAGCGCCAGTTATCACCCTCGCGCTTACGTGTGTAGCCTTTGTCAAAACGCTCAATATAGCGCAACCTGGTCATAAAAACGTCGTGTCAATTGTTGGCACCAAACCCTCCTGCTCAGCCTTCATTGGCTAACCGTCGAGCGCGCAGATTGTGCCGAGGACAACTCACTGAATGTTTGGAAAAAGTTGGGCCTGCTGTTATCTTCGGGGGAGGAGAGGGGGATCTCGTGAAGCAGCAGGCCCGTCTCAGAAACAGTTAACGCAGATAAAGGTTCCGGCTCGTCGAATTATTTTTTCTGCGCGGCATTGTGGTGCAGATAATTCGGGTTGAAACCCGCCAGTCTTTTGAGCGCGGGCAGGTCGAGCATAGTAAGGCGGTGTTTTTCGAACGTGATCAGTTTCATCCCGCGCAGTTTTCCCAGCACTCGCCCGATGTGCGTCTGGGTCAGCCCAAGCGCGTCGGCCAGATGCTGGTGGGTCAAGGGCAGCGCGCAACTATTGCCTTCGCACAGGCCGACGGCGTGCATCCGCAAATACAGTTCGCAGAATAAATGCGCCAGCGATTCGACGGCGTCGCGTTGCCCCAGGCTGACCGTCCATTCGCGCTGGATCGATGCGCTAACCAACGTGTCCCACCACAATGCGCGCAGCACCCGGGGGTGCGAGTCGCCGATATCTTCGAGATCGCGTGCGGATATCCGCGCGACCTTGAGTGGCGTGATCGCACCGATCGAATGGTCCATCTCGTGCAAAATATAGACGTGGAGGTCGGCAATATCGCCGGGAAGGAAGAACGACATGATTTGACGGCGGCCGTCATCCAGAAACTTGTATCGACACGCCCATCCCGAAGCGATGAGATAGACTTCGCGTGGATCGTCGCCCTCGCTGATCACGTCGTCTCGCGCTCTTATTGCTTGCAACCGGTTTCCGCCCAATGCTTCCAGCGCGTCTACCGCTTGCGGCGGAAGCTGCTCAAAAATCTGCAATTTGCGGATCAGATATTCGCCCGACATATGCCCCCCTTAGTGGCAACTCCGAGTTGCGTTACAGCAGCATAGCAGGATTCGCCAGAGGCGTTGTAGGAACTTGCAGGACTGCAAAAAGTTGATGCTGTGACTGTAGGAATTGAAACTTCATGTTCAACGAACAAGTGATCACAATTATCGGCATCACGGCAGCTATCGCCTCGACCGTCAGCTTCTTGCCACAGGCATGGAAAATCATATCGTCGCGCGATGTCGAAGGATTGTCGCTTCGCATGTACGCTTTGACCGTCACCAGCTTTGTGCTTTGGACGGCTTACGGCGTTGGCAAAAGCGACTGGGCGTTGATCGTGCCCAACGCGATTTGTCTGCTTCTGACACTCTTCATCACGGCCATGATCATGCTGCCTAAACGGCAACGCGAAGCGGTTGCAGATGCGGTCCAACCAGAGATCACGAAGACCTGATTTAACACAAAGCTAATCCGTCATCTTCATAACGCGCGCGGCGGAATATGTCATGGTTACCGAAACCCCTTCGCCCGGTTTCGCATCGATGTGCAGATTGCCGTTGAGCTGCTCGACAAACGCCCGGATCAAATCCATTCCCATCAGGTTGCGGTTCGACTGCTCGTCATAACCGACGCCGTCGTCTAAAATTTCGAGCTTGATTGTATCGCCGCTCCTGGTCAGTGAAACCGATAGCCGCCCGGAGCGGTCGCCGGGGAAGGCATGGCGGTAGGCGTTGGTAATCGCTTCGACTGCAAACAGCGTGACCGGGACTGCCTCATCTGCTGGCCGGCTGCCCACAGAGCTGTGGCAATGGAGGGTGGCGCTGCCGCGGGCACCAACGCTGCCATGAAGCTGGCTGCACAGTTCATTGAAAACGCGGTCCAGATCTACCTCGCCCTGATCCGCAATATCGCTCTTCTCATAAAGCAAACGGTGTATCAGCGACAATGCGGCCATCCTTGCACGGGTCTGGCTGATGACGGTCTTTGCCTCGTCGTGCTTGACCTGCGCCGCTTGCAGCGCGAGCAGGCTCATGATCATTTGCAGGTTGTTCTTGACCCGGTGATTAACCTCGCGCGCCATCGAGCGTGTGGCCTTGAGCGACCCTTCGAGCGCAGTGTTTCGTTCGGCAATGGCGGCCGCCATGCTATGCAGGTCAGCGCCGACTTCGGCAATTTCGGGCGGTGCGCTGGCAAAGCGCCCGCGACTTTCGGAATAGTCGCCGCCTGCAAACCGGCGGGTAAGATGGCCGAGTTCCTTTAGCCAGCGCACCACCATCTTATTTACACCCAGCCAGACCGCAAGCAGCGTCAGCATGATCGCCAATACCGGCCACGCAATCCCTGCGCGCAACTGATCGCGCATCGGAACGATCAACGGACGCGCCTGTTCCGCATAGACGACGTGAAGCTGGTTCCCGTATAAAGGTGCCGACGAATACAGCCATTCTTCGCCGTCATAGGATTCAACGCTGTGCGCCGAGCCAAAGGACCTTTTCAGGTCTATTTTTTGAAACCGTCTCGGGCCGGACGATAAAACCATTGAGCCACTGGCGTCGGCAATCCCGACCAGCCCATCGGTGCCGGCGCTTACATCGCGCAGCGCTGTTTCGATCCAGGCCATATTGATGCCCGCAGACACCGCGCCGATATAGCTTCCGCTCGAAGAGAATAAAGGCTGCATCGCGACAATCACCCGTCGCTTTGAAATCGGGCTTAGATGGGGTGCGCTCAAAGTGAATTGCTTGGTGGCGACACCGCGTTGCCACCACTCTTCGTTAACAAACGTCGTTCCCGGCGGGATTGGCAGGACCGAACATAACGGAACGCCTTGCTGATCGGACCAGATGATGTTGACCAGCGAACTTTGCGCGCGCAGATTCTCCTTGAAAATCTCGACGCAAGCTGGCTCATTGTTGTAAACATTGGGGTTTTGCACAAGCGTGGCAACGGTCAATTGCGCACTATTAAGCGGTTCGCGTTGCTTGGATGCCGCCGCCAATGCGCTCACAGCTAACCGGTCGGAGATAAGCTGCCGACTATACTCACGGTTGGCAATCGCCTGATAGATGCTGAAAATTGTAATCGGCAGCAATGCCACCAGAACTGCGAGTAACAACCGTTGATTCAGGTTTAACTTGAACACCCCCCGAAACCCCCGATCCCACTCAAGTCCGACTTGTGGCCAATCGTGGCACGCACCCTGTCTTTTCTTTGCTGGTACCATCACCTGGCACGGACAGCGAAGGCTGTTGATCGAGTTCGGCGTTATATTCCTCGGTGCCGTTGATCAACGTGGCGAGCGCGGCCCGACCGCGCGCCAGACGGCTTTTGATTGTTCCGATCGCACAGCCCATCACTTCGGCCGCCTCTTCATAAGACAGCCCATTGGCACCGATCAGAATCAGCACCTCGCGCTGTTCGACCGGCAGTTTCTGCATCGCGGTCTGGACGTCTTGCAAATTCAGTCCGTCCTGCTGGGCAGCCTCTGCAACTAGCACGCGTTCCGCAACTTCCGGGTCCCATGAAACCATGCGCGAATTGCGGCGGATGGTGGTGTAGAACTGGTTGCGCAGGATCATGAATATCCATGCTCGGAAATTTGTGCCGGGGGTAAAACTGGTCTGCGCCGCCCAAGCGCGCATCATCGCGTCCTGTGCCATGTCATCGGCGAGCTCGCGGTTACCGCATAGCCCGCGGGCAAAGCCGCGAAGCGCAGGAATTACTGCCAGTAATTGCTCACGAAAAGCTTCGGTATCGCTGCTGTCGGCAGCGGGTTTTTGCACCGCTTCGGCCACGGTCATTCACCTTTCGCCTTAGCGTCCATCTTGCGATCTATCTGGGCAAGCAGATCAAGAAATTCGCTCGGAATTTCCTCGGCCTCGACTTCGTCGTGCAATCGTTTCAATGCTATAGCTATGGGATCGGAATGTGTGTCAAAGGGTTTGATTGCCGACATTCCTGGTAGTTGAGTTTTTCCGCTCTGCGCCATTCGGAGCTCCACTATGTGTAATCCTTGTGTTTGTGGTTCATAGTGGCTTATTCTACCGTGACCACCGGATAAACTTTTTTTCTGAAGTATGGAGAAACGGGCGACCTCTAAAAATGTTCCAAGCTTTGGAACTTAATAGCGAAATATGCGTTTCGCCTAAAGTCATGGGAGATCGTATGGGACTAAGTGAAGCTGTTGCACCAGAATTGCCGTATCTTCGGCGTTATGCCCGCGCCATAACCGGTTCGCAGGCTATGGGCGATTCAGCCGTCCGTGAAACTCTGGAGGCGTTGCTGGAATCGCCAGGCGAGTTTGATATGCACGCGCCTGCACGTCTTGAACTATACCGGATTTTTCACAAACTCTGGAAACCGGAAATATTGTCGGCGCTGGCACCGATGGGTGACATCGGTCAAATGACCGGGCGGATGCGTCAATCGTTGTTGCTGGCGTCGGTCGAAGGGTTCAGCATCAATGAAACTTCGAAGATTTTGGACACGCCCGTCGAAGAACTGTCCGCCGAGCTGGAACATGCCCGTTTGCTGATAGCCGACCATCTGGCCTCCGACGTTCTGGTAATCGAGGATGAAGCCATCATCGCGCTCCATATCCAGTCGATCGTCAAATCGCTCGGTCACACTGTGGTCGGTGTTGCACGGACGAGCAGCGAAGCGGTGCAAATGGCGCGTGATACGTCGCCCGAACTGGTGCTAGCCGATATCAGTCTGGCGGATGGTTCGAGCGGAATCGACGCTGTAGCCGAAATTTTGTCGGAGATGGATGTCCCGGTGATTTTTGTCACGGCCTTCCCCGAGCGGCTTTTGACCGGCGAACGGCCCGAGCCGACCTATCTGATTACCAAGCCGTTCGAACCGGTGATGCTGACCGCAACGATTGCGCAGGCTCTGCTGGTTCACCGTGAACAGGCAAGCGGGCGGCAGGCTGCTGCCGCTTAAGAGTTTGAGTTAAGATCCCCAACCCGCTCATGCTGAGGGACTGAGTTCGTCGAAGTCCCGTCTCGAAGCACCGTCGCAGTTCTTCGAGACGCCGTTTCGACAAGCTCAACGGCTCCTGAGAATGAGCGGACCAGTTTTAACGAAAATTACTCTAGGCGTCCTCAAAAAATCTCATAATGAATCGGCTTGAACGAGCCATTGTTCGATTGCAGCGCCGAACAGGCGGTCAGGCCTATATATAAATCCATAACCGCACGAAAGCGGATGCTGTCCCCGGCTTTGCTGAGCGGAGGCAGTACCGCGATCTCGCCCGTGTCGCCGTTCACTGTAACATTCATGAAGCAGTTGAATGCGCATGGAATGCTCGCTTCGCTGATCCCGAATGGTGCCAACGACCGGCTCAAATTCTCGTAACACCCGCCACATGGATCGGGCTCGCCGTAGATGATCCGGAAGGTGTCTTTCGAGCACGGCGTCAGCAGGAAATCGTGGCGACCGACATCGTCAGCTATAATCTCCAGCATTACGTTGCTCTTGTTAGAATATAGTTTGTGACCAGTGGTTAGATAGATCGTGTTCGCATAATCGAGGCTTCGCCCGTTCGATAGCAGTTCATCGCAGTCGTGCATATTATACGCGACAAGATCGGCAACTTGCTCGCCCAAAGGATCGATAACCAGCAGTTCCTGGCCTTCGAGTAAGACAAATCCGGAACCGCTTTTCGGTTCGATCTTATGCAGCATCGAGGTCTTTCATTGCACCTCGGGCAAACGGGCAGTGCCAGCTATCTTCGACCACCCGCCCGCTATACTGGCGCGCTTCGGAAATGCTGCCATGTGCGGCAAGCATCGGGTTGATCGAACCGGCAACTTTTTCGTCGCGGTCTAGAATAACGTTGCGCATCTTGGCGTACTGTCCGGTTGCGCGCAATTCCTTGAACTGCCAGTGCGGGTTCAGCACAATCACCGGCGATCCGAACTGCCGCGCCACACGGCTCGATCCTGGATGAAGCCCGACCGCGAAGAACGCTTCGCCAGCAAAACTCAGCGCAAAATTGGGATCGGCGATATCGGTGCTGATGTCGCTACCGGCGTCGAAACCAAGCCATTCGTCCTTGTCGGACCATGATTGCAGTCGAGTCCACAATGCACGTTCGAACTGCTTTTCGGTCAGAGGCGACGCATCTTCGAACAAGATTACGCAACTCCAAAAACCGCTCTGGTCGGCCTTGGCAATCCGCACGAAACGCGCAATTTCACGATGGACCCGCAAATCGTCCCACGTCGAGTTGATATCCGCCGCGACTATGCAGTGCAGATGGTCCTTCGCCCGCGCCGATTTTGCACCGACGCAAGGAAAGTCGTTATCGCCGACGAATGCCATGAATTTTTGCGCCAGCGGGTGGCGTGATTGATCGAGTGAATGGATCATAAGAAACGGGCCGGATGTTTCCACCCGACCCTCTTTCGTTAGAGCGCGTTGACGCCGGCGAGACCATGCTTCAGGTCGCGCATCTGGTCATGGCCTTGTTTGACCGAGGTGTAGCATCCCTGCACCAATTCCCGGCTGGCGGGCGAGAGATCGGCTTCATCGAGTGCCGCTTCGTATTTTGCCTTGATTACATCCTCACCCCGTTCGACTTCGGCGACAACGGCTTCGTCGTCGGTCGAGGTCAATGAATCGCGGAGGTTCATGAAGAAGCGGTGCGCGCCTGCAATCGCCGTTCCGTCGTCCTCAGGATTGCCGCCAAGGGTTTTGACCTGGGTCTGTAATTTGGACACGACCTCGCCGCGCTCATTGGCGCGCTCGCGGAAAATCTGCCGAAAATCGGTGTTGTCCGCGCTGTCGGCAGCGGCATTATAACCGTCGACACTGTCGATGGTGGTAGCGATCAGGCTGTTCAGTATCTTGATGTCACGTTCCATGATTAAGCTCCTTTTGCTTGTCCCGAAACAACAGTCGGATGCAGCTTTGGTTCCGGCAATTGTCGCTAAATCGAGCTATTTCGACGGCAACTGTTTGCCCTAACTGCGCCCGCTTCCCGACATGCTGGCAAGCATCTGCTCGATCGAGAAAAACGCGAAGCACACCGCGCTGTCGGCAACCCCGTAAGGCACGAAAAGATCGTTGCCGACGCGAATCGCGCCGCATGTGTAGACGACGTTAGGCACATAGCCTTCGCGATATTCGTCGGCAGCGGACAATATCGGTGAACGCGTGCGGCCGAGCACGATGCTCGGATCATCCTTGTCGAGCAGGACGGCCCCGATCGAATATTTGCGCATCGCCCCGACGCCGTGCGTCAATAGCAGCCACCCCTCATCGAGTTCGACAGGCGCACCGCAATTGCCGATCTGGATGAATTCCCACGGATATTCGGGTTCGAGCAACAACGTGCCGCTGTCCCAGTTTTCCAGCGTGTCTGATCGGAGCAAGAACAGGTTCTTGCCGTCCTGACGGCCGATCATGCAATATTGTCCGCCGATTTTGCGAGGGAACAAGGCCATGCCTTTGTTGCGTGATGCCTTGCCCGTCATCGGTGTAAGCGTAAAATCGCGGAAGTCGTTGGTTCGCATCAATTCCGAAGCGATGTCGCGCCCGCTATAGGCGGTATAGGTGCCGATCCATTCCTGCTCGCGGTCGTCATGGGTGAACTCGACGAGGCGTAAATCTTCGAGACCGTTTCGCTGCGCTTCTGTTACAGGGAAAATGACCGTGCCTGACAAAGTGCTATCGGGGTGACGATATACTTTGGTCGCATTGCCCGTGGTTTCGCCATTTTGACGGAGCATCGCAGCGGTGGCGGTTGCTGGCTGTGGCGAAAGGTCCAGCTTGCGTTTGGCGGTGACTATACCTTCGCGAAACGCAATCGTCGAAATATGGCCTTCACCGACCGCGCGCAGCGACAGCAAGATGCGGACGCTGTCGTCGCGCAACCCTGACTGGTCGGGATGCCGGACCACGCTGGGGTTCATTAACGCGGCTGCGGAGTAGCTATATTCGTGGCAAAAATACGCGGCGATCAGGCGTTTGGTATCGCGGTTGAGCTTGGTGCCATTCAACCCGAGCTTGGGCTCCATTTCCAGAAAGCGCTGGTCGAAAACTTTTTCGATCTGCCAATGCCGGTCGGCAAAGTCTGCGAGGACGACGCCGAGTTCGCCGCGGATCGTCCGGTTGTCGAGCGCGACAATATCCTGTACCAGTTTCTGCACACGGCCGAGGTCGGCACCCGATGCCTGCCAAGCCAGGTGGAAGGGACGCACCACCACGCGTGTAGGATCGGCGTGAAGGCGCAATTCATGTTGTTCAAAACCGGTCATGAGCAGATCTTACGCAACCAGATCGGTGTTGGCTTGGATAATCGGCGATTTGGTTTGCTCGGGCGCTGCATCGCTTTCTCCTGCAGAATTCCGCAATCGGTTCAGCGACGCCGATGCCAGATGAAGTGCCAATATCGACTCGGCACCCTGATTGGCGTTTAACCCGCGCGGGGTGACGCCGTCATGACAAATACCCTTAGCCGGATCGGCCAGTGCCACACCACGGTCGTTGTTGCCGAAAAACCAGGCATAGGCATTGTTGGCAACGGCAAGCCAATGCCGCTCTCGCGTCGCCTGAAACGCCGCGTCGCAAGCATCGATTGCCGCCCAAGCCTCGACCGGTTGCTGGTCGAACGGCAGCGCACCTGTCTGTTCGCGGTAGAAGCTGTCAGAGCCGACGGGGCGGAAATGGCCGCTTTTGCCGGTTTGCTGGCCGATGATCCAATCAAGGGTCTCGACGCCGCAGGCGATGTATTCGGGCCGGTTTAGCACATGACCCATTCTGAGCAGCGCTTCTGGCAGCCTGCAATTGTCGTAGGCCAGCACGACTTCGAACCATGTCCAGTCCGGGCGCCGCGTGGCGGCAAGCACGGCGCCCAAGCGGTTGCCGGCGCGTTCGAGAATGGCATGCGCCAATTTGTCGCGCGGTCGGACCTCTAGTATCTTAAGCGCGGCGAGGGCGACGAAGGCCAACGCGCGCGGACTGTCGAAACGAAGTGCCGATTTTGCCGAGCGGTCGAACAACGAATCGGCCCAATCGCGCAAGCGTTCGTTGCGTGCATCGGCAATGGTGCAGCCAAGCGCCCATAATGTCCGCGCATTGCTGTCTTCGGAACCGACATCTTCGAGCCAGCCCCGGTCATAGCCCATGAAATTCCGGAAATGTCCCGCGTCATTATTCCATGCGTGATTGACGAAGGCGGCATAGATCAGCGCGAGATGATCGGCCTCTTGTCGGTGGCGTTCGGGGACATAATGCATGAGCATTAGCGCGCGGGCATTGTCGTCGACGCAATAGCCGTGGTTGCGGTCGGGAACGGCATAGCTGCTGTGCTGAAACATGCCGGTGTCGTCGGAGAAATTCCTCACTCCTTCGAACCCGAGCGGTTTCCCGGCCATCACGCGTGCTTGCTCGCGTTGCGCGGAACTGTAAGATATGCGGGCGTCGCGGACCAGATTCATCGATCGCTCGGCGAATGTCGACCACAGCATTTCGCGACCGCGCAAATAGGCGCGCTTCTGCAGCGCATTCAGTTCCTCGGGGTCGCCGAGCAGTTTGTTGACCGCACGCGCGATGGCGTGACCGTCGTTGAAAGGCACCAGAACCCCGTGATCATCGTCGAGCAGCTCGCAGGCATGGATATAAGGCGTTGAAATCACAGCCTTACCGAGGGCGACCGCATAGGATAATGTACCCGAAGTAGATTGCCCCGCCCCGGGATAGGGCGTCACATATATGTCAGCTGCTTCTATAAGATCGAGCAAATCGGGCAGGTCGAAAAATGAGTCGAACCAGCGGACATGCTCGGTCATGCCCAGATCGCCGATCTGCCGCTTTAGCTGGTCACGGTAACGCTCCCCCTCGCGTTCGAACAGATTGGGATGCGTCGCACCGACGATGCAGTAGAGCGTGTTGGGAAATCTGTCCACGATATCGGGCAACGCCGCCACGACATTCTCGATGCCCTTGCCAGGCGAAAGCAGGCCGAAGGTCATCAAGACATTATGGCCGTCCAATCCCAGTTTCGCCTTGAACATCGCGCTGCGTCCAAACGGACGGTCGGGTACGCCATGCTCGATCAAGGCCACCTGTGCCGGATCGGCGCCGTAGAAATCGAGCAGCAGCTTGCGGCCTGCCGCCGACATCACCACAAGCCGGGAAGCGCGCGCGACCAGACGCTGCATGACACGCAGCTGATCGGCATCGGGATTTGGCAAAACTGTATGCAACGTAACGATGACCGGTGCCGCGACGCCATCGACGAGCGCTAAGATATTGTCACCGGCCAGTCCGCCGTAAAGCCCGAACTCATGCTGTATCCAGACGACATCGGGGTTGCTGCGATTGATATTTCGCGCCACCGTTGCAAAGCTGTCTCGATCACTTTCAACTACGGTCCCTTTAACCGCGTTGCCGTAACGGACGTCCACACCATGCCGCGTAACCGCATAAACATCGACCTGCGCGCCGGGATATTCGCCAAGCAACGAGCTTCGCACGTCATCGGTAAATGTCGCGATCCCGCATTGGCGTGGCGGAAAAGTTCCGATCAGCGCGATGGTCGTCGTGTTTACACTTTCCTGGACGATCAAGTCGCTCATATCAACTTTTGCAGCGAACCCGCAGCTTTCGCTTCGATTGGGCCGCTTGTCCAAAATAAGCGGTTGAGGACCAGGCATAATGATCTTTGCGGATTGGCACTCGGCGCGCGTCACTGGAATGCTGCTCAATGTCATCATACGCCTTTTTGATCGATTATTGTCGAATAAATACAACCCGCCATAAACTATGTTTGTTCCAGCGCAGGCCGCTGTCGGCGGTGGACGGACATGAAAAAGGCCCGGACCGCTAGCGATCCGAGCCTTCATCTACTTACTTGGAAAGGCGATCAGCGTGTTGACTTAACGCACCGAACCGCGGCGAACCAGATTGACAATCGCCAGCAACACAACCGCACCGATGAATGATGCAATCAACGACCGCAGATCGAATGCTCCACTGGTGATCGGCGCTCCGCCCATCAGCGGTGTAATCAAAAAGCCCGCAAGAACGGCACCGATTAAGCCGACCACGACATTGAGGACGATGCCCTGCTGGCCATCGGTCCGCATGAGAATACTCGCCAGCCAACCAATGACGCCGCCGACGATAAGCATGATGATGATATTCATTTGATAATCTCCCTTACTAGTAAAGGGAGAACAGGCATTCACGCTTTTCGTTCCAACGAAGTATCACACAGCGGCCAAAGCGCGCAGATTGGCGTTGGCAAAATCCCAGTTTATCAGGCCGCTGAGATAGGTTTCGACAAAGTCGGGTTTGCGATTTTGGTAATCCAGATAATAGGCATGTTCCCAGATATCGCAGACCAGCAATGCGGTTTTGCCCGAAGTCATGGGAAGCCCGGCATTGGCGGTTGTCAGGATTTCGAGCTTGCCGTTGTCTTCTGCCAGCCAGACCCAGCCAGAGCCGAAATGCGCGTCGGCAGCTTCGCTGAATATCTTGCCAAACCCCTTGGCATCGCCAAAGGCTTCCTCAATCAACTCGGCCACATCGCCTGTCGGATCGCCGCCACCGTCTGGCGTCATCGATGACCAGAAAAACGTGTGATTCCAGCACTGCGCCGCATTATTGAAAATCTTCTTGTGATCCGCAGCCTTCGACGCGTTCGTTTCCAAGATGATTTCTTCGAGCGTCATCTTTGCCATCGGCGTATCCGCAACAAGCCCGTTCAGCTTTTTGACATATCCCGCGTGGTGTTTGTGGTAGTGGAAATCCATTGTGTCCGCCGAGATGTGCGGGGCCAAGGCGTCTTTGGAATACGGAAGAGGAGGCAGAGTAAACATGGGTAATTCTCCAGTGGGATAAGGTCAGAACAACCGAGAAGCGGCTTTGCTCCAGCCGTTGGGCAAAGCCGGAACAATATGGTTGCATATTGGTTTTAAAGCGCGCGTGTGCTGAGGATGAAGTGGTTGGGGTTTCGTAAAATCACTTTTCCGAATAAATTGCAGGTAGTCTTGGCGGCGGGCGTTTGTGTCTACGGGCTGGGAGCATCTCCGCTTATCGCCCAGACGCCTCCAACCACTCAGGCCGAAGGGCCGATTATCACCGACGAGGAATTCGACCGTTCGATCCCGCCTTTGTCCGACGATATCGACGCGCCGATGGAGAGCGTCGCCGATTGGCAAAAGCAGCAAGCCGAACGCGAGAAGGCGGAGCGCGAAACGCAGGACGCGGGCGTAGCGCCGATCCCGGCGTTGCAGGATGGCGATGCCGTCGAAGCGCTGGCGGATGCCCCGGTGACCGATCCTGAAATCGACGACCCGCTGCCGCCGTTAGTAGGCTTCGACGTCCAGCCGCTCAGCGAAGACCTTGCCGCCGATGACGAAGACGAGGATGCTGCACGTATTCGTTATGACTATCGCATCGAAGGCCTCGACAAGATTGAAGCGCAGCCCGGTCTGGACGATGAGCTGGCGACCAGTGAAAGCGAAATTCGTTCACGCTTCAATGAACTCTCTGTACTTGAAGACGGCGACGGGCGGGCCGGAAACGGCGCCATAATTTCTGCCCGTCTGCGTGAAGATCAGCTGCTGCTGACCGACATATTGACAAGCCAGGGCTATTTCGATGCTGTGGTTGAACATCGGATCGACCTTCCTGATCAGGGCGAAACGTCGCGGGTGACCGCAGTCCTGATCGCCAATCCGGGGCAGCGTTACGCGCTTGGCGAGATCCTGTTTACAGCCGGCGCGGTTGATCCTGTCGATCTCATCACCCGCAATTTCGTGCCCAAACCCGGCGAACCGATCATTGCCGACCGGATCTTGGCGGCGGAGGCCAATATCGCGCTTGCGTTGCCGCAAGAGGGCTATCCCTTCGCCGAGATAGGCGACCGCGACATATTGCTGGATAGTGAGAAGCTGACCGGCGACTACACGTTGCCTATTGCGACCGGCAACCGTAGCAGCTTCGGGGATATCGAAACCGTCGGCACGCAGGCCTTCGACGCCGATCATATCGAGCTGCTTCGGCGGTTCAAAAAGGGCGAATTGTTCGACAGCCGCAAGCTTGACGATTTGCGCGAGGCTTTGGTCGCAACAGGACTGTTTGGCAGCGTCGCGGTCGAGCCGAAGGTAACCGGCACATTCGCGCCCGACGGCACCGAATATGCCAATCTGCTGGTGACACAGGAGGCAGGGCCAGCGCGCACCTTGGCAGCAAGTGCTGGCTACAGCACCGGACAAGGCATTCGCGCCGAAGCGAGCTGGACCCACCGCAACCTGTTCCCGCCCGAGGGCCAGTTGAACGTCGCAGGAATACTCGGCACGCGCGAGCAGGGCGCGAGTGTAACCTTCCGCCGCGCCAATGCCGGTCAGCGCGACCGGACGGTCGAACTGTCGCTATCGGCACTGCACAGCAACTTTGCGGCATATGAAGCGTATACCAGCCGCCTCGCCGGACGGATCTCGTATGATTCAACACCGATCTGGCAAAAAACATTCACCTATGGTGTCGGCTTCGAATTGCTCGGCACCAACGAGGAAGATTTCGATTTCGTCAAAGGCGTGCGCGACCGCAATACCTTTGCTGTAGCCGCCTTGCCCGCCCAGGTCGGTTTCGACACCTCGGACGATCTGCTCGACCCGAAAAAAGGTTTCCGGATCAACCTGAAACTATCACCCGAAGCTTCGCTTGGCAGCGGCAAGCAGTTTTATGCGCGCGGTATGATCGAGGGGACCGCTTATTACGGCATCGGCGATGCGTTTGTACTGGCAGGCCGCGCCCGCGTCGGTGCTATCGCAGGTATCGAGCGAAGCGACCTTGCTCCGTCGCGGCGCTATTATGGCGGAGGTGGCGGATCGGTGCGCGGCTTTGGCTATCAGGAGCTTGGACCGAAGGACATTAATAACGACCCCATCGGCGGGCGAAGCATTGTCGAGGGAGCAATCGAAGGACGTTACCGCTTCGGCAATTTTGGCGCGGTCGCCTTTGTCGATGCCGGACAAGTTTACGAGAGCAGCATTCCGAAGTTCGACAGCCCACGTTTCGGCGTCGGCGTCGGCGCACGCTATTATACCAATTTCGGGCCTCTCCGCTTCGACATAGCCACGCCGATTGGTCGCAAACCGGGTGAATCGCTGGTCTCGGTCTATGTCTCGATCGGGCAAGCATTCTGATGGTAATGCGCAGGGTTCTGATCGGGCTGTGCGCGGTTCTGGCGGTGCTGTTAGCGGTCACCGTAGGCACCTATATCTGGCTCGATACGAAAAGCGGACACCGCTTCATCGCGAATAATATCGCTTCGTTCGAGCTCGAAAACGGCATCAAGATTCGAGCCGCGCGGATTGAGGGGTCGGTTTACGGGGATATGCGGCTGGTCGACCTGACATTTTCGGATGCCAAGGGCGTGTTTGCGTCGGCAAGGACGGTCAATGTCGAATGGAGTCCGTGGCCTCTGGTATACGGTCACCTCACAGTGACAGGGCTCGACATCCCCGAGGCGCGGATGACTCGGCAGCCGCTGCTGAAGGTGGTGCCGCCGAGCAACGAGCCGCTGCTTCCCGATATCGATATCGATATCGACAAACTCTCGCTCAAACGTTTCATCATCGAACCTGCTGTTACCGGAAAGCGGCACATGCTGGCGTTAAACGGCCGCGTGAATATCGCCGACCGCCGCGCGCAAATTAACGTAAAGGCCAATGCTTTGGGCGGACCGGGGCTGTCGGGTGGCGATACGCTCGCGTTGGTGATCGACGCGGTGCCCGACCAGAACAAGCTCGACCTGCGCGCCCGCCTCGATGCGCCAGCCGACGGGATGCTGGCGTCGTATACCAATTATGCCGCACCGACCCGGGTAACGCTCAGCGGCAAAGGCAGCTGGAAGGTCTGGAACGGGCAGTTCGCCGCCTTGGTCGACGGCAAGCCGTTGGCCGATTTTGCGCTCAGCGCGCGCGACGGCAAATTTGCCGCGAAGGGCGATGCGGAACTGGCGGGCCTTTTGAGCGACGGCATGGGGCGCAACCTGTTGACGCCGACGACGGCAATCGACCTCGGCTTCACGCTGGACGAGCGCCGGGCGGACATCGACGGCACCATCGGCAACAGCAATTTCGTGCTTACGACCAACGGCTTGGTCGACATGGCCGCCAGCCAGTATCGCGACCTGAATATCGAATTCCGGCTGCAACCCAACGCGGTGATCGCCGAAAATCTCGTGGGGCAGGGCGTTACCGCGAATGTGCTACTGAACGGTGCGTTGGGGAAGCCGCAAATCGCATATCAGCTTAACGCCGCGCGACTGGGCTTTGGCGGAACGGTCGTCGAAGGCCTGCGCGCGACGGGCCTTGCGACGATGGGTGCTGATCGGACCATCGTTCCGGTGATTGCAAGGGCGCGGCGCGTGTCGGGATTAAACGCGGCAGCGGGCGGGTTGCTCACCAACGTGCGCTTGGATGGCGATCTGGCGATTGCCGACGGGCGGATATTGTCCGACAATATGAAGGTCCGGTCCGACCGCATCGACGCCACAGCGATACTCGTCGCCGATTTGAATACCGGGCTTTACACAGGTGCCCTGAATGGCCGCGTGAACGATTACCGTGTGGAAAGCTTCGGCATTTTCAACGTCGAAACCAATATCGACCTGAAAACGCAAGCGCGCGGATTTGTGCTGTCGGGCAAAGTGCGCGCGCGTTCGACGCGGCTGTTCAATGGCGGGGTGCAGGATTTCCTCGGCGGTAACGCGATTATCGCCGCCAATGTCAGCTATGGCAGTGACGGTGTCGCGCGGGTGAGCAGGGTAAATGTTTCGTCGCCTCAGTTCAGGCTGACCAGCGGGCAGGGCAGCTATGCTTCGGGTGGTGGAATCCGTTTTTCCGGACGAGGCTATTCAAACCAGTACGGGCCGCTGACAGTTGACCTGTCGGGTTCGTTTGCGACCCCTGTCGCCAAGGTGTTCGCTTCGCGCCCGGGGTTCGGCGTCGGGCTGGCCAATGTCGCGGCGACAATTCGCGGAAACCGCTTCGGCTTCGGTATCATCGCGCGCGGCGAGAGCGATTATGGGCCGTTCACCGCAGATCTCGATCTGTTATCGGGACGGCGGGCAACGACGATCAACATTAAAACCGCAAATTTCGCCGGGGTCGATCTCGCTGGCCAGATCCAGCAAAGCCCTGCCGGGCCGTTTGTCGGCCGTTTGTCGGCGAACGGTTCGGGCGTGACCGGCTTTGTCCAGCTCGCGGCGGTCGGTAACAAACAGCGCGCGATCATCGACGCCACTGCGCGTAACGCGGTATTCCCGGGTCCGGCCAAACTGGCCATCGGGCAGGCGATTATCGACGCCGATATCATCCTCTACGACCGTCCGCAGATCACCGCCGATGTCCAGCTTGCCGACACGACCAGCGGAACGCTCAGCATCGCAGCTGCACGCGCGAAAATCGACTATCGCGGCGGCAGCGGTACCGCGAAACTGCTTGCGGAGGGCCGCAACGGCGTTCCGTTCCGCGTCGCGGCAAATGCCGCGCTAACCCCGTCGCTGTGGCGCGTTGCCTTGAACGGTCGCGCCAACAGCATCGACTTCAAAACCCGCCAGCCGGCCCGCATCATTCCCGGCAATGGCAGTTACCGGCTTGAGCCCACAACGCTCGATTTGTCCAAGGGGTCGATCCAGCTAGCGGGCGATTACGGGCGCGGGCTGAATATCCAGAGCAGGTTGAACGGCGTCGATCTCGCCATCCTCAATCCCATTTATTCGGGTCTCGGCCTGGGCGGCACCGCGACCGGCAGCCTCGATTTCGCGCAAAGTTCGCCGAACGCCTTTCCGCAAGCCGATGCGCGGCTGACGATCAATAATTTCACGCGGAGTTCGCTTGCGGCTGTGTCGCGCCCCGTCGATATGAACATCGTCGGGAGGCTGCTGCCCGACGGCGGCAACCTGCGTGCGATTGTCCGTCGGCGTGGCGTTGTGATTGGCAGGGTTCATGCCGACTTAACCCCGCTGCCGCCTGCTGCAGGAAGCTGGACAACGCGCTTGTGGGCGGCACCGCTGTCGGGCGGCGTGCGCTACAATGGCCCTGCCGAAACCTTGTTCTCGCTCGTTGCCCTTCCCGACCAAAACCTGAAAGGCGCCTTGGGTATCGCTGCCGACTTCTCCGGCCGGGTGCAGACCCCGCAATTGAGCGGCGTCGTCCGCGCCACAAACCTTGTCTACGAAAACAGCACTTACGGCACCAAATTGACGCAACTGAAATTGCGTGGGACATTCACCAACGACCGGTTGGATGTGGAGGAGCTGACCGCCAAAGCGGGTAAAGGCACGGTCAGCGGCAGCGGTTCTGTGAGCCTGAGTTCTGACAAGGGCTTCCCTGTCCAGTTGAAGCTTGATCTGCAAAACGCGCGGCTTGCTAACAATAATGATCTTGCGGCATCGGCTACGGGGACGCTCAATATCGTTAACGGCCTAAACCAACCGCCGACAATCAGCGGCACCTTGCAATTACCTGAAACCAAATACCGCATCGTCCGGCAAGGCTCGGTCAAGGTCGCAACGCTGACCGGTGTCCGGCGCAAAACACCTGTCGGTCGCACACGCGTGGCTGGCAACGCTGATCCGATACAAGGGCTGCCGACCAACTGGAAGCTGGACATCGACATCATAGCCGACGAGAAACTCTATGTTACCGGAATGGGCCTAGATTCCGAATGGTCGGCTCGGTTGAAGTTTACCGGCATTGCGGGTGCGCCGCGCATATCGGGACAGATGGATTTGATCCGCGGGGATCTTGGCTTTGCCGGTCGTTCGTTCGATGTGCAGAGCGGGCGGATCAATTTCGAGGGGGCTGCGGTAAACAATCCGCTTCTGCGGATTGTCGCGTCCGGCGAAGCCGACGGCGTAGTCACAAATATCATCATCTCCGGACGCGCCTACGATCCGCAGATTGCGTTCAGCTCTATCCCGAACCTGCCGCAGGACGAAGTCATGGCGCGCATCCTGTTCGGAAACAGTATCGCCGAGCTGTCGGCAATCCAGGCGGTGCAGCTGGCGGGCTCGCTGAACGCGTTACGGGGCGGCAGCGGCGGGCTGAACCCGCTGGGCGTCCTGCAATCGGCGTCGGGTATCGACCGTTTGCGCTTGCTCGGCCCCGACGACAAGACGGGCAGGGGCAATGCCGTCGCCATCGGCCAGTATATTTCGAACGACATCTACGTCGAAATCGTAACCGACGCGCGCGGCTATACCGCCAGCCAGATTGAAATCAGCCTGACACCCGCGCTTTCGGTGCTTAGCCAGGTCGGCTCGTTTGGCGGATCGAATATCAATATTCGATACCGGAAGGATTATTGATGCGCTCGGCGATTCTCCTTTGCGTGATGCTAGCGGCATGTTCGAAGGAACCAACCTTCGACGAAGAATTCGAAAAGCACGCCGCAGAAATCGAGGCCAAGGCGGAGAAGCTAGAGCGCGATATAAAGGCGCAAATCGAACTGGTGCCTGAAGCCAAAGAGGCCGAAAAGTTGGAAGCGCCCACCTACGAGGCTGACGAATAGCGGTTTTTTTAAGGGTTATTGCGCAAATCGGGTACGATGTTGCGCTTGTATATCGCTGCCGACACCGAGTATTCGGCTGGATGCGCACCTGCCTGAACCGGATCGAGCGCTCTATTCCCAAGCTGAAAGCTAGCTTTCCAAACGCAGCAATCGCCTGAAGTTATTTTTCACGTCCTGCCAGAGCGGCCCGGGATCGCGCGACCACCAGACATAATAGCCGGTGGCGGAATCGAAAAAATCTGCAACATAATCGACCAACGCGTCGGCGCTGTAGGGTGATCGCGAACGCCATAATTCGACCAGTCGTCTTGTGTCCGGGACCAGATAGCGCGCGCGCCGCTGGCGATACCCCGTCGGCGCACCCGTCGTTTCGCCAAGCACTGCACCGCGATATTGCGCCCACGCGAAATGCGCGCCGCACTGGCTGGCGAGCGGCAGGCTGCCCCAGAACCGGCCGTTGACCTCCATCAACCAGTACTTGCCGGTTGCTTCGTGAT
The DNA here is from genome assembly GCA_964591835.1 of uncultured Sphingorhabdus sp. Lineage (GTDB taxonomy): Bacteria > Pseudomonadota > Alphaproteobacteria > Sphingomonadales > Sphingomonadaceae > Sphingorhabdus_B. Next base: position 85,843 of record CAZQBS010000005.1, read on the forward strand.
AACGATACTCGACCATAGCCGGGCCTTCCCAGCCGATGGCCCGGAGCAGCCGCTCGGATTTTTTCATCTGGGCCCGATGTCGGGCAATCGGGATGGACTGGCAGAAACTCGAAACCCCGCCGCTGGCCGGATATTCGCGCAATCTTTGGTGCTGAAAGCGCAAAATCGCCTTTCCATTCTGTATGAGCAACATTTGTCCAAGCCCTTCGCCTGGGCAATAAGTTTGCACCAGTGGATATTGTCCAAACGCCTCATAACGCCGCAATATCCCCCGCAGCGCGTCGGGCGTATCGGCATATTCGACTTTCTCGAAGCTCAGCCCCGCCGCTTCCAGGGCGGCGATTACCCGCGGTGGATCGCTCCATTTGAGAACCACCGGATAGTTGAGCGCGGCAATATGCGCACACATATCGTCGGTCGCGAACGGTTGCCAGCTATCGGGCGTCAACAGACCTGCCGCTTTGGCAACAGCCATGGTCCGGCCCTTGTCTAGCACAATATCAAGTTGCTCCTTTCGCGGCGTCAATATTTGGCAGCCTTCGATCAGCGGGGGCAATTCGGCCAATTCGAGCAAATCGCTTTCGCTGATCGCAAACAACGCCGCTGCACCTGTGTCGCGGATCATTTCGGGCAGCCACTCGGCCACTGCGCGGTCGCTAGGTCGGATCAATAACCGTTGCGCAAAGCGCGACGCGCCGCCAATCGCTCCGCGCGTCCGGCCAATCGCGACGACTGGCACCCCGTGCTGCCCAAGTTCGCGGACAACCGTCAGCCCAATGGGCGTATCGACGCCTAGGACGATTGCTGTCGGCAAAGTTTCCACAGCGGATAACTGGCCGTGCAGCCTTCGATTGGCAAGGGGCTAAACCTGTGAGGACTAATTGGTCGGGACGACAGGATTCGAACCTGCGACCCCCACACCCCCAGTGTGATGC